>NZ_JBAVHX010000022.1:0-213074 GCF_049686335.1 Buttiauxella sp.
TGACGATACCGCGCACCCGGCGTTTAATTTCTTCGCCCTGCCAGATAACCAGAGTGGCTGTTTCATCAAGGATGTTTTTGAAGTCAATTGCCGGGTCCTTGCAGGCGACGGTGATATCCAGGCTGAAAAGGGAAGAGAGAGATTGTTTGAGTTTAAAGCCCACCACCGCAAAGGTGTCCGCCGGAGTATGCCCGGCGCTGAAGGTAAAGCGGGTGCCGTCTGAAGCCATGATGGAAGTCCTTTCCTGTCCGTGGAATTATTGATCAGAGCCTGTAATTAAAATTTAATCATTGGCCTGATAAATATAATAAAATCAATGAAATAGAGGGTGTTGAAAATAAGGGTAGATAGAGGATGTAACCGTGATAAAGATCACGATTATGTAAATTAGAAAATGGACATTTCGATGTGTTAGCAGAGTAGAAATTTCTCTTGATAGCACCATTTGGGGGATTACGTTAATGATGCTATCGGGGGAATAAGTGAAGGGGTTGTTAACAGATTTAGTGCTTGCGCCGCGCCACCAGGGTAAATTTGTAATCGTCACTTTTAAAGATGTTGCGGCTGTACTCAAACACCCGTCCATCCTTCAGATAGCCGCACGAAATCTTCTCAAGAATCGGTTTGCTGGCATCAATTCCTAACGCTTCAACGACCTCATCTGAAGGCATTACCGGAATGATTTCTTGCTCGCTGCGGTCGATGACCATTTTCTTCACGTTCTCAATAAAGTGATATTTCGAGTTTTCCATCACTTCCCAGGTCAGGTCAGGGAACAGCGAAAGCGGCATCCAGGTCTCTTCCAGAGTGACGGGTTTTTGTTTGATAAAACGCACGCGTTTTACATGCCAGACTTTGTCATCCGTGGTGAGTTGCAGACGTTGTGCTAAAAAATCATCGGCTTTGGTGACTTCAAAAACTTGTACTTCGCTGTGGGTTTCGACGTTTCGGTCAGCCAGTTTTTCATAGAAGCTGGTCAGTTGATAAATATCGTAATTGACCTTTTCTTCCTTAACGTACGATCCGCTGCCCTGAATGCTCTCAATGATTTGCTGCTCGGTAAGCTGTTTTAGCGCCTGGCGTACGGTGACGCGGCTCACCGCAAATTGAGCCTGTAGTGCTGATTCCGTCGGCAGCGCATCACCTGGTTTCAGCTCACCATTTTCAACCTGTAGGCGGATCGTATCGGCAATCTGACGGTACATCGGTTTCTTAGCCACCACGTAGTCCCCTGAGAACGTTAAAAATCATGGCGAATCATAGCGCCATTCATCACTGCTGTTAACTGATAAGTATTAATACAAATTACATACAAATATTTAATGAAGTGAAATTGATCACATAAAGGTATTGTTTTGCTGTGTAAGCTTGCGGCAACTGGAACCGACTCCTTACGAGGGAATGATGAACCTGACGGCGTTGACTCACCCTGATTTGCTCACACTGCAAACGACGTTTGCCAGTCGTGATGAAGCGATACACACGATGGCGAAACAACTGGCTGCGGTTGGAAAACTACATAACCTGGAACAATTTCTGGCCGAAGTATTTTCACGTGAAGCGCAGGGGCCAACTGCACTCGGCGAAGGGTTGGCAGTGCCGCATGGTAAAACGAACGCGGTAAGAGAAGCGGCATTTGCCGCTGCAACGCTGAAAACACCTGTCGATTGGGAAGGTATAGACGGGCCTGAAGCGGTGCGGATGATCTTCCTGCTGGCGATTCCAGAAGGCGAAGCCGGTTCAACACATATGCAGCTTTTGACTTCGCTGACTACCGCGCTGGTTGATGATGAAGTACGCGAAAAAGTCATGCTCGCATCCACAGTCGAAGAGTTTCTGGCGTTGCTAAATAGCGAGCCACAAAGTGTAGCGGTTGAGGAAGATGCTTCCCGTCCGACGATCGTTTGTGTTACGGCATGCCCGGCTGGGATTGCGCACACTTATATGGCGGCAGAATATCTGGAAAAAGCCGGGCGAAAACTGGGCATTAATGTTTATGTCGAGAAACAGGGCGCAAATGGTGTGGAAGGGCGTTTGACCGCCCGGCAGATTAATCAGGCTCACGCGTGTGTATTTGCTGCTGAAGTGGCAGTAAAAGAAGCCGAACGCTTCAAAGGTATTCCATCCATCACCACACCGGTTGCAGAGCCTATCAAACATGCCGAACGTATTTTGCAGCAAGCACTGGCGTTGAGAGCGTCATCTGATGAACGTGTGCAGCAACCAGATGAAGTGCAAACCGCACCAGGTTTTAAAACCGAATTAAAGCAGGCGTTACTGAGCGGGATTTCGTTTGCAGTTCCACTGATTGTGGCGGGCGGTACGGTGTTAGCCGTCGCTGTTTTATTAGCGCAAATTTTTGGTTTGCAGCATTTGTTCGATCTCGAAAACTCCTGGCTTTGGATGTACCGCAAACTTGGCGGTGGCATGCTCGGCACGCTGATGGTGCCCGTTCTGGCGGCCTACACCGCTTATTCACTCGCCGATAAACCCGCGCTCGGCCCGGGTTTTGCGGCAGGGCTTGCGGCAAACATGATTGGCTCTGGTTTTCTCGGTGGGGTGGTGGGCGGTTTAATCGCAGGTTACCTGATGCGCTGGGTGAAAAAGCACATTCGCCTCAGCCCTAACTTCAATGGGTTCCTTACTTTCTACCTTTATCCCGTGATTGGCACGCTTGTCGCGGGCAGCCTGATGCTGTTTGTGATTGGCGAACCCGTCGCCTGGATCAACACCTCCTTAACTCACTGGCTTAATGGTTTATCCGGCAGTAATGCCCTGTTGCTGGGGGCGATTCTGGGTTTCATGTGTTCATTTGATCTCGGTGGCCCGGTGAATAAAGCCTCTTACGCGTTTTGCCTCGGCGCAATGGCAAACGGGGTATATGGGCCTTACGCCATTTTCGCCTCAGTCAAAATGGTTTCGGCCTTTACGGTCACCGCTTCGACTCTGATTGCCCCACGTCTGTTTAAGGATTTTGAGATTGAAACCGGTAAATCGACCTGGCTGCTCGGGCTTGCGGGGATCACCGAAGGCGCGATCCCGATGGCGATTGAAGATCCTGTCCGCGTCATTGGTTCATTCCTCGTCGGCTCGGTCGTAACTGGTGCGATGGTGGGGGCGATGAATATCGGTTTATCGACCCCCGGCGCGGGCATCTTTTCATTGTTCTTGCTTCATCCTGGCGACCATTCCGGCATGGCTGCGGCGGCTGTCTGGTTTGGCGCAGCGTTGGTCGGCACCGCCATTTCTACATTGGTACTCATTTTGTGGCGCAGGCAGGCGGTTAAGCAGGGCAAATATTCCACTGAAAGCGTTTTATCGTAATCACTCAGAAGTAAGGCAAACAAGAATGAAAGCTGTATCTCGTGTTCATATCACTCCCCATATGCATTGGGATCGTGAATGGTATTTCACCACCGAAGAATCACGCATCCTGTTGATTAACAATATGGAAGAGATTCTGGATCGCCTTGAGTGTGACCCTGAATATAAGTATTACGTGCTTGATGGGCAAACGGCCGTGCTGGAAGATTATTTTGCGATTAAGCCAGAGAATAAACCGCGTGTGAAAGCGTTGGTCGAGGCGGGTAAGCTTATCATCGGCCCGTGGTATACGCAGACTGACACCACGATTGTTTCGGGTGAGTCCATCGTTCGCAACCTGATGTACGGCATGCGTGACTGCATGGCGTTTGGCGAACCGATGAAGATTGGTTATCTTCCGGATTCTTTCGGGATGTCCGCACAATTGCCGCATATCTTTAACGGTTTTGGCATTAAACACGCGATGTTCTGGCGCGGCTGTTCAGAGCGTCACGGTACGGACAGAACTGAATTCTTATGGCAAAGCAATGATGGCAGTGAAGTCGTCTCCCAGGTTCTGCCGCTGGGTTATGCTATCGGTAAATATTTGCCAGAAGACGAAGCTTTATTGCGTAAACGTCTCGACAGCTATTTTGACGTGCTGGAAAAGGTTTCCGCGACACAGGAAATCTTACTGCCAAACGGGCATGACCAAATGCCTCTGCAACAGAATATCTTCGCGGTGATGGACAAACTGCGAGAGATTTACCCGCAGCGCGAGTTCGTGATGAGCCGTTTTGAGGAAGTCTTCGAGAAAATTGAAGCATTGCGCGAGAAACTTGCCACGCTAAAAGGCGAGTTTATCGACGGCAAGTATATGCGTGTGCACCGCACCATCAGTTCTACGCGCATGGATATCAAAATTGCTCACGCTCAGATTGAGAACAAAATCGTCAATATTCTCGAGCCGCTGGCGTCCATCGCGTGGTCGCTGGGTTTTGAATATCACCACGGCCTGCTGGAAAAAATGTGGAAAGAGATCCTGAAAAACCATGCGCATGACAGCATCGGCTGCTGCTGTAGCGACAAAGTGCATCAGGAAATCATGAACCGCTTTGTGCTGGCGGACGACATGGCTGAAAACCTGATTCGTTTTTACATGCGTAAAATTGTCGACAATATGCCTGCTACAACAGCCGATAAACTGACGTTTTTCAACATGATGCCATATCCGCGCGAAGAGGTGATCAACACCACTATACGCATTCGCGCCAGCCAGTTTTCCCTCAAAGATGAGCAGGGCAATGAAGTTGAATATTTCATCCGCGCAGCGCGTGAAATCGATCCCGGCCTGGTCGACAGGCAAATCGTGCATTACGGCAATTACGATCCGTTTATGGAATATGACATTCAGCTCAACCAGGTGCTGCCAGCAATGGGCTATTGCACGTTGTATGTTGAAGGGCAAAAACCGGGTTTAAAACATACTGTGCCTGAAGTTAGCGACGCCTTACTGGAAAACAATTTCTACCGCATCGACCTGAACCAGAATGGCACGCTGCATATCACTGATAAACAAAGTGGCCTGAGCTATGACCAGGTTCTGCAACTGGAGGACGGCTCAGACGATGGCGATGAATATGATTATTCTCCCGCCAAAGCCGAATGGTTGATTTACTCGACTTCGAGCGCGCACGTTTGCGAAGTGAACCACGAAGCCTGGCAAAGTACTGCGACGCTGAAACTGCGTATGGCATTGCCTGAAAATCTTCAACAGCGTGCCGGGCGGCAGGGGAGTGGTTATCTGGACGCGGAATTTCACATCACGCTTGCACATAATAGCCGTCGCATAGATATGGAAATTCACCTCGATAACCAGGCTGACGATCACCGTGTAAGGGTGCTGATACCGACGCCTTTCCCATCTGCAACAGTGCTGGCAGATAACCAGTTCGGCACTATTACACGCCCGGTCGATGACACGGCGATGGAAAACTGGGAAGAAGAGGGCTGGAAAGAAGCGCCGATTCCGGTGTGGAATTTGCTTAACTATGCCGCGCTGCATGATGGTAAAAAAGGTGTGGCGCTGTTTACCGACGGGCTTCGTGAGTTTGAAATTATTGGCGAGAACAAAGACACTTTTGCGCTGACCTTATTCCGTTCTGTGGGGGTACTGGGTAAAGAAGAGTTGGTTTTACGCCCCGGTCGCCCGTCTGGCATCAAATTGCTGACGCCTGATTCGCAAGTACGGGGAAAACTATGCTGTCGTTTTAGTCTGATGGCATTTAGTGGTTCGCCTACGACCGCAGGAATTGCCCAACACGCTCGTGCCTGGCTGACACCCGTGCAGTGCTACAACAAAATTCCATTCGATGCGATGAAACTTAACCGGGTAGATTTCGACACGCCGGGCACATTTAGCTTGCTTACGATGCCTTCAGTGGGATGTATGCTCAGTGCGCTTAAAAAGGCCGAAGACCGCGATGAGTTGATTATTCGTATCTTTAACCCTGACGAGCAACAGGTAAGCGAAGGGATGGTGGCATGTACGTTGCCCGTTGTTGGCTGGAAGGAGACAGGAATGGATGAAAAACCATTGTCACAACAAGGAGAAAGCCCAGGGCAGTTTTCCAAAATTAAACCCTGTCAGTCGCGGACATTTAGCCTGGCGATAGTTCGCCCAAGATAGTGTTATTGCTTAATTCCTATCCCGGAGGCCACGTTTTTACGTGGTCTTTCTGTTTTTCTTGACGAACTTGTCAGACGTCTAACTTTATCAAAAGCAATGATTTGTTAATCTGCATAACATTAAAAGTAAAATAAATGTTGCTGACAAGCAAAAAAGGAAATGAACCCGGGAAAATACCCCGAGGTGATTAACGCAACGTGAAATTAGTTGTTGAGGAATTAATTTCTGATAGTGCTTCAAATAAATAGCTTTTGTGTATAGCTATCATTCTTGCATTTAACGAAAACGTCTTTTTGAAAACATATCATTAACAACAAGTTCACCATTCATTGTGGTCAGAAACCAAATTAACAATCCGAGAATTAATTGCGCTAGATCAATATCTAAAACTAGCAAGTAGGGTGCGAAAGCGCGTAAATTGTTGCAGATCAAGATGGCGGTTAGTGGACATTTTCGCTATAAATTGATCACTGTCGAGAAACGTAAATAACTCTAAGCAATTACCTGTTTATTGTAGGGAAATTGCAGGGTAATATATTTGCGGATTATTTTTGATTTTTATTAACGTGTTTGTAACCTTTCATCTTTCTTTGTTACATGTAAATAAAGTACACGAAGGATGAAGTCTGGAAGCTAATGTTTTTGTATTAGGGCATGCGTTGTGGGGAACCTGCGGGTGAACCATGGTCGAAGTCTTCATGCGAAGAGCAAGGAGTCAAGATGTTGGATATTGTCGAACTGTCGCGCTTACAGTTTGCCTTGACCGCGATGTACCACTTCCTGTTTGTGCCACTAACGCTCGGTATGGCGTTCTTGCTGGCCATCATGGAAACGGTTTACGTCTTATCAGGTAAACAAATTTATAAAGATATGACCAAGTTCTGGGGCAAGTTGTTTGGTATCAACTTCGCTTTGGGTGTGGCCACCGGTTTAACCATGGAGTTCCAGTTCGGCACAAACTGGTCTTATTACTCACATTACGTGGGTGACATTTTTGGTGCCCCGCTGGCCATCGAAGGCCTGATGGCGTTCTTCCTTGAATCCACCTTTGTTGGTCTGTTCTTCTTTGGTTGGGATCGCCTGGGTAAAGTTCAGCACATGGCGGTGACCTGGCTAGTCGCGCTTGGCTCTAACCTCTCAGCACTGTGGATTCTGGTTGCGAATGGCTGGATGCAAAACCCAATTGCTTCCGACTTCAACTTCGAAACCATGCGCATGGAGATGGTGAGCTTCTCCGAACTGGTATTGAACCCAGTTGCTCAGGTTAAATTCGTTCACACCGTAGCATCTGGCTATGTGTGCGGCGCGATGTTCATCCTTGGCGTTAGCTCCTATTACTTGCTTAAAGGCCGTGACGTCGCATTTGCGAAGCGTTCTTTTGCCATCGCTGCAAGCTTCGGTATGGCGGCAATCCTGTCTGTCATCGTGCTGGGTGATGAATCCGGCTACGAAATGGGTGACGTGCAGAAAACCAAGCTGGCTGCTATTGAAGCCGAATGGGAAACACAACCGGCTCCTGCATCCTTCACGCTGTTTGGTATTCCTGACCAGGACAAGCAAGAAAACCACTTCGCGATTCAAATTCCTTACGCGTTGGGCATCATTGCGACCCGTTCAGTGGACACCCCAGTTATCGGTCTGAAAGACCTGATGGTGCAACACGAAGAACGTATTCGTAACGGCATGAAGGCTTACAGCCTGCTGGAACAGTTACGTGCAGGGTCTAACGACCAGGCAGTTCGTGATGACTTTAATGCCATTAAGAAAGACCTGGGTTACGGCCTGCTGCTGAAACGCTATACCCCGAACGTCTCCGACGCGACGGAAGAGCAGATTCAGAAAGCAACCAAAGACTCTATTCCACGCGTTGCGCCGCTGTACTTTGCATTCCGTATCATGGTTGGTTGTGGCTTCCTAATGCTGTTCATTATCGCTGCTTCCTTCTGGACGGTAACGCGTAACGCAATCGGCTCGAAAAAATGGCTGCTGCGTGCAGCACTCTATGGCATCCCATTGCCGTGGATTGCGATTGAATCCGGCTGGTTTGTTGCCGAATACGGTCGTCAACCATGGGCAGTCGGTGAAGTATTGCCAACTGCGGTCGCTAACTCCTCGCTGACCGTAGGCGATCTGATCTTCTCCATGGTATTGATTTGCGGCCTTTACACGCTGTTTATGGTGGCGGAACTGTTCCTGATGTTCAAATTTGCTCGCCTTGGGCCGAGCAGTCTGAAAACAGGTCGCTATCACTTTGAGCAGTCCAATGTGGCTTCTCAGCCGGCACGCTAAGACAGGAGTCGTCAAATGATCGATTATGAAGTATTACGTTTTATATGGTGGCTGCTGGTTGGCATTCTGCTGATTGGTTTTGCAGTCACTGATGGCTTTGATATGGGTGTCGGTATGCTGTCCCGTATCATTGGCCGTACAGACGTTGAACGCCGCATTATGGTTAACTCCATCGCCCCGCACTGGGATGGTAACCAGGTATGGCTTATCACGGCTGGTGGCGCTTTGTTCGCCGCCTGGCCGATGGTTTACGCTGCTGCGTTCTCCGGCTTCTATGTAGCGATGATTCTGGTACTGGCTTCATTGTTCTTCCGTCCGGTAGGTTTTGACTACCGCTCGAAGATTGAAGACATGCGCTGGCGCAACATGTGGGACTGGGGCATCTTCATCGGTAGCTTCGTGCCACCATTAGTTATTGGTGTGGCATTCGGCAACCTGTTGCAGGGTGTTCCGTTCAATGTGGATGAATATCTTCGTCTGTACTACACCGGTAACTTCTTCCAGTTGCTGAACCCGTTTGGCCTGTTGGCAGGTGTCGTGAGCGTTTCGATGATCATTGCTCAGGGTGCCACTTACCTGCAAATGCGTACCGTGGGTGAACTGCATCTGCGTGCCAAAGTTGCGGCGCAAATCTCAGCGCTGGTAATGATGGTGTGCTTCGCACTGGCTGGTGTTTGGGTGATGTACGGCATTGATGGTTACGTTGTGACGTCAGAGCTGAACCACCACGCTGCATCGAATCCGTTGACTAAAGAAGTTGCACGTCAGGCAGGTGCCTGGTTTGTGAACTTCAACAATATGCCGATTCTGTGGCTCATCCCTGCCTTAGGTGTGGTTCTACCGCTGCTGACTGTGTTGATGTCTCGCATGGAAAAAGGTGCGATGGCATTTGTGTTCTCCTCACTGACACTGGCTTGTGTGATTTTGACTGCTGGTGTGGCGATGTTCCCGTTCGTGATGCCTTCAAGCACCATGTTGAACGCTAGTCTGACCATGTGGGATGCGACATCCAGCCAGCTGACGCTGAACGTGATGACCTATGTTGCTGCGGTATTCGTACCAATCATTCTCATCTACACCACCTGGTGTTACTGGAAAATGTTCGGTCGAATCACTAAAGAACATATCGAAAGCAACACCCACTCTCTGTACTAAGTAAGGAGCTGATTATGTGGTACTTTGCATGGATTCTGGGGACGCTTCTTGCCTGTGCTTTCGGTATTATTACCGCCCTGGCGCTTGAGCACGTAGAAGCGACAAAAGCCGGTAAAGAAGAAATTTGATGGAAGGAATTATCGCAAAGCTGTATGCGGTAATGGATAAGAGCCCTTTAAGGGCTCTTTCCTTGATCATGGCATTAATCCTCGCCGGGTGTATGTTTTGGGATCCGTCCCGCTTCGCAGCGAAAACCAGTGAGCTTGCTATCTGGCATGGTTTTTTGCTGATGTGGGCAGTCTGTACCGGCGTGATACATGGCGTGGGTTTCCGCCCTCGTAAAGTGCTGTGGCAGGGCGTTTTTAGTCCGCTACCTGCGCAACTGGTTCTCTTGGCAGGACTGGCTATTTTTTTCTTCTGATGCTTCTTTAACCTTAAAGATTTTTACACAGAATTTATGGGCTTTAACAAGCCCATAAATATTTACCTAACGTTTAGTGCTACCCATTCCCAACCCCCATCCTCTTGCGTATAGTAGCAACGTTTAATTGCATTACCGGGATGTAAAGTGAGTACAACGCTGTTTCGATGGCCGGTTCGTGTCTACTACGAAGATACTGACGCCGGTGGTGTGGTTTACCACGCCAGTTATGTTGCTTTTTATGAAAGAGCACGCACTGAGATGCTGCGCCATCACAATTTTAATCAACAAGATTTGTTGGCGGATCGCGTCGCTTTTGTCGTTCGCAGGATGACAGTAGATTACCTTGCGCCTGCCCGACTTGACGATTTACTCGAAATCCAAAGTGAAATTACATCGATGCGTGGTACCTCAATGGTATTTACACAGCGAATCGTCAATGCCGATAATCAGGTACTCAACGAAGCTGAGGTACTGATCGTCTGCGTTGATCCACACCTAATGAAGCCTCGTGCGCTTCCCAAGTCTATTGTCGCGGAGTTCAAGCAGTGACTGACATGAATATCCTTGATTTGTTCCTGAAGGCTAGCCTTCTGGTCAAATTCATCATGTTGATTTTGATTGGTTTTTCCATTGCATCATGGGCAATCATTATTCAGCGTACGCGAATCCTCAATTCTGCTACTCGTGAAGCAGAAGCATTTGAAGATAAGTTCTGGTCGGGCATTGAATTGTCCCGTCTCTACCAAGAAAGCCAGGGCCGCCGTGACAATCTTGTTGGCTCTGAACAAATTTTCTATTCAGGCTTTAAAGAGTTTGCCCGACTACATCGTGCTAACACTCATGCACCTGAAGCGGTCGTTGAAGGGGCATCTCGCGCCATGCGTATTTCCATGAGCCGTGAGCTGGAAACGCTGGAAACGCATATTCCATTCCTCGGAACGGTCGGTTCCATCAGCCCGTACATCGGTCTGTTTGGTACGGTTTGGGGGATCATGCATGCCTTTATCGCACTGGGTGCGGTAAAACAAGCAACTCTACAAATGGTTGCGCCAGGTATCGCAGAAGCACTGATTGCAACCGCAATTGGTCTGTTCGCTGCAATCCCTGCGGTTATGGCGTATAACCGCCTGAACCAACGTGTGAACAAACTGGAATTGAATTACGACAACTTCATGGAAGAGTTCACGGCTATCCTGCACCGTCAGGCTTTTACCAGCAGCGATAAGCAGTAAGGGGTAAGTCATGGCCAGACGTGGACGTGGGCGTGGTCGTCGGGAATTAAAGTCCGAAATTAACATCGTTCCTCTGCTAGACGTACTGTTGGTGCTGTTGCTCATTTTCATGGCAACGGCTCCGATTATTACGCAAAGCGTTGAGGTTGATTTACCGGATGCTACAGATTCGCAAACGGTGAGCAGTAACGATGAACCGCCGGTCATTATTGAAGTGTCCGGAGTAGGGCAGTACAGCGTGGTGGTTGAGAAAGATCGTATGGATCAGTTGCCGTCCGAACAGGTTGTTGCGGAAGCACAACGTCGTTTGCAGGCAAATCCAAAAACGGTCTTTTTGATCGGTGGTGCTAAAGATGTTCCTTACGAGGAAATTATCAAAGCACTTAACATGCTGCATAGCGCAGGTGTGAAATCCGTCGGTTTGATGACGCAGCCAATCTGATTTATTCCTAAATAATTCATGTTGCAGGGGCGTTGGCTGCAACATGAAGTATGACGGGTATATCTTGCTATATTTGGGAACCGATAGTGTCAAAGGCAACCATAGAAAACGATAAGCTCAAGCGCGCGATAATCGTCTCAGTGATCCTGCATATCATCTTGATTGCAGTCCTGATTTGGAGTTCGTTTGACGAGCACATCGACGCCAGTGCTGGCGGCGGTGGGGGTTCGGCTATTGACGCGGTCATGGTCGACCCAGGTGCTGTTGTTCAGCAATACAATCGCGAGCAACAGCAACAGGCGAGTAGCAAACGTGCGGCAGAGCAGCGCGAGAAACAAGCGCAACAGCAGGCTGAAGAGCTCCAGGAAAAACAGGCTGCTGAACAACAGCGTCTGAAGCAACTGGAGAAAGAACGCCTCGAAGCGCAGGAACAAGCGAAGCAACAAGCAGAGCAACAGAAACAGGCGCAAGACGCAGCGAAAGAAGCGCAGGAGCAACAGAAGCAGGCTGAAGCAGCCGCGGCGAAAGCCAAAGCTCAAGCTGATGCTCAGGCAAAATCTCAGGCTGATGCCCAGGCGAAGGCTGCGGAAGAAGCCGCGAAGAAAGCTGCTGCGGATGCACAGAAGAAAGCCACTGAAGAAGCGGCTAAAAAAGCTGCTGCTGTCGCGGCTGCTGCCGCTAAAAAGGCGCAGCAAGAAGCTGAGAAGAAAACGGCTGATGAAGCCGCGAAGAAAGCTCAGCAAGATGCAGAGAAAAAAGCGGCTGCTGAAGCTGCTAAAAAAGCTGCTGCTAAAGAAGCCGCAGAGGCTGCTGCGGCAGAGAAAGCTGCTTCTGATAAGGCCGCGGCTGATAAAGCTGCTGCTGCAAAAGCTGCCGCTGATAAGAAAGCGGCTGCAGATGCTAAGAAAAAAGCTGCAGCTGATAAAGCTGCTGCCGATAAAGCAGCGGCTGCAGGTGTTGACGATCTGTTCGGCGACCTGAGCTCTGGTAAGAATGCACCGAAAGCTGGGGCAGGAGCGAAAGGTAATAGCGCAGCTGCCGCCGGAAAAGGGAATACTAAAAATAATGGCGCTTCTGGTGCTGAAATCAATGGTTACGCAGGACAGATAAAAGCAGCAATTGAGAGCAAGTTTTATCAGGACCCTGCCTTTACCGGCAAGACCTGCTCATTGCGCATAAAACTGGCTCCTGATGGCCTGTTACTTGATATCAAATCAGAAGGTGGCGACCCGGCTCTTTGTCAGGCTGCCGTCGCGGCAGCGCGTCTTGCGAAGATTCCGAAGCCGCCAAGCCAGGACGTTTATGAAGTTTTCAAAAACGCCCCTATCGACTTTAAGCCTTAGTAAAATTTTCCTCGCGAAAGTGAGGAAAACTAACCAGGCTGTGTCACAGGGTTTTGGTAGTTTTGTGTATTTGAGTTTGTTAACATTCTGCTAAATTATCGTGGGCTATGGGTCCAGATAAGGGAGATATGATGAAGCAGGCATTTCGAGTAGCTTTAGGCTTTTTAATGCTGTGGGCAGCAGTACTGCACGCAGAAGTTCGTATTGAAATTACCCAAGGGGTGGATTCAGCACGTCCGATTGGTGTGGCGCCGTTCAAATGGGCAGGCCCAGGTGCAGCACCAGAAGATATTGGCGGCATCGTTGCTGCTGACTTACGTAACAGTGGCAAATTCAATCCATTGGATCGTTCACGTTTACCGCAGCAACCTGGCTCCGCTCAGGAAGTGCAACCGGCCGCGTGGACTGCTCTGGGTATTGATGCCGTTGTCGTTGGTCAGGTTACACCAAATGGTGATGGCAGCTATACCGTAGCTTACCAGTTGGTGGATACCTCTGGCGCACCAGGTACTGTGCTGGCACAGAACTCCTACAAAGTGAACAAGCAATGGCTTCGTTATGCAGGTCACACTGCAAGCGATGAAGTGTTTGAGAAGCTTTCTGGTATCAAAGGCGCGTTCCGTACTCGTATTGCTTACGTAGTGCAAACTAACGGCGGCCAGTTCCCTTATGAACTACGTGTCTCTGATTACGATGGCTACAACCAGTTCGTGGTTCACCGTTCTCCACAGCCGTTGATGTCACCAGCCTGGTCTCCAGATGGTAGCAAAGTGGCTTATGTTACGTTTGAAAGTGGCCGCTCAGCGCTGGTTATCCAGACTCTGGCAAATGGCGCAGTGCGTCAGGTAGCCTCTTTCCCACGTCACAACGGTGCACCAGCCTTCTCTCCAGACGGCAGCAAACTGGCGTTCGCTTTGTCGAAAACCGGTAGCCTGAATCTGTATGTGATGGATATTGGCTCAGGCCAGATTCGTCAGGTAACTGATGGACGTAGCAACAACACTGAACCAACCTGGTTCCCGGATAGCCAGAACCTGGCTTACACCTCCGATCAGGCGGGTCGTCCTCAGATTTACAAAGTGAATGTAAATGGCGGTGCTCCACAACGTATTTCCTGGGAAGGTTCGCAGAACCAGGATTCCGATGTGAGTTCCGACGGCAAGTTTATGGTGATGGTGAGCTCCAATGGTGGGCAACAACATATCGCCAAACAAGATCTGGTAGCGGGTGGCGTACAAACTTTATCGTCAACGTTCCTGGATGAAACGCCAAGTCTGGCACCTAACGGCACGATGGTAATCTACAGCTCTTCTCAGGGGATGGGATCTGTGCTGAATCTGGTCTCAACAGATGGGCGTTTCAAAGCGCGTCTTCCGGCAACCGATGGTCAGGTTAAATTCCCTGCCTGGTCGCCGTATCTGTGATAATAAAATATTAAAGGATCAAAGAAATGCAACTGAACAAAGTGCTGAAAGGGCTGATGCTGGCACTGCCTGTTATGGCAATCGCTGCGTGTAGTTCTAACAAGAGCGCCAACAACGAGAGCGGCGAAGGTATGCTGGGCGCCGGCACTGGTATGGACGCTAACGGTAGCAATGGCAACATGTCATCTGAAGAACAGGCTCGCCTGCAGATGCAACAGCTGCAACAGAACAACATCGTCTACTTCGGTCTGGACAAATATGATGTTTCTTCTGAATTTGCTGCAATGCTGGATGCGCACGCTAACTTCCTGCGTAGCAACCCATCTTACAAAGTGACTGTTGAAGGTCATGCGGATGAACGTGGTACCCCAGAATACAACATCTCCCTGGGCGAGCGTCGTGCTAGCGCTGTTAAGATGTACCTGCAAGGTAAAGGCGTTTCTGCAGACCAGATCTCCATCGTTTCTTACGGTAAAGAAAAACCAGCAGTACTGGGTCATGACGAAGCGGCTTACGCTAAAAACCGTCGTGCCGTACTGGTTTACTAAGAGAACAGCATGAACAGTAACCTCAGACATCACTTGTTGAGTCTGTCGTTACTGGTTGGCATAGCGGCCCCCTGGGCCGCTACTGCTCAGGCGCCAATCAGTAGTGTCGGCTCAGGCTCGGTCGAAGACCGTGTCACACAACTCGAGCGTATTTCTAACGCTCACAGTCAACTTTTAACCCAACTCCAGCAACAACTCTCTGATAATCAAAATGATATTGATTCCCTGCGTGGTCAAATTCAGGAAAGCCAATACCAATTGAATCAGGTTGTGGAGCGTCAGAAGCAAATTTTATTGCAGATTGACAGTCTCGGCAGCGGTGCTGCGGCAGGGCAAGCAGCGGGTGCTGCTGATCAAGGTGCAGCAAACACTGCTGCACCTGATGCTGGTGCGGCAGCTAACGCACCGGCAGCTGCTGCTCCTGTGCAGGGTGGCGATGCTAACAGCGATTACAATGCGGCTATTGCGATGGTGCAGGATAAGTCCCGTCAGGACGAGGCTATTGCAGCATTTCAGAGCTTCATTAAAACGTACCCGGATTCAACTTATCAGCCAAATGCCAATTACTGGCTCGGTCAGTTGAATTACAACAAAGGGAAAAAGGATGATGCGGCGTTTTATTTTGCCTCTGTGGTGAAAAATTACCCAAAATCTCCTAAGGCACCGGATGCCATGTTTAAAGTCGGTGTGATCATGCAAGACAAAGGCGATACCGCCAAAGCGAAAGCTGTCTATCAACAAGTGATCAAACAGTTCCCAAATACCGATGGTGCAAAGCAGGCGCAAAAACGTCTGAATGCGATGTAGTGCGTACGGTCTGACCAGATATTGCTGCTTTTCTGGTCAAGCCGAACGAAACGCAAGCCATTAGGTGATCTTGATCGAAATTCTTGTTGCGTCAAAATCTTAAATCAGTAATATATGCCGCCGTTGCCAAGGGATATCAAACAAACCCGAAGTGACTCGAAATTGGGTCGTTAGCTCAGTTGGTAGAGCAGTTGACTTTTAATCAATTGGTCGCAGGTTCGAATCCTGCACGACCCACCAATTTCGAAGCAGTACGAAGTAAGTGAACGTGTAGGGTTTGAACCTGCAGCAGGTCGACAAAATCGTCGGGAACGATTTTGAACGCCGCTCTCGGCGGCCCGGAGGGAGAGTCTCAGGAAGAGACGAGTAATCATCCTGCACGACCCACCAATGTAGAAAGGCGCCCTAAAGGCGCCTTTTTGCTATCTGCAATTCCGCGTTGAAATTAAATTCCCCACGACAATCCTGCCATAATTCGCTATCTTGTTTAGCATACAAAACAACCTTAGCCGTTTCTGGTCGTTGTTCATCAGAAAAGTGCTAATTTGGTTAAGTCAGTCAAACGAGAAAGCACTATGAGCGTAATGTTCGATCCAGAAACAGCGATTTATCCTTTCCCACCTAAGCCACAGTCTTTGAGCGCGGACGAAAAGCAATTTTACCGCGAGAAAATCAAGCGTCTGCTAAAAGAGCGGAATGCTGTCATGGTGGCTCACTACTATACCGACCCTGAAATCCAGGCTCTGGCTGAAGAGACGGGCGGCTGTATCTCTGATTCTCTGGAGATGGCACGTTTTGGAGCAAATCATCCTGCAACCACACTACTGGTAGCAGGAGTTCGCTTTATGGGCGAAACGGCGAAAATCCTCAGCCCGGAAAAAACCATTCTGATGCCAACGCTTAACGCCGAATGTTCTTTGGATCTCGGTTGCCCGATTGAGGAATTTAATGCGTTCTGCGATCAACACCCAGATCGCACTGTGGTCGTCTATGCTAATACTTCCGCTGCGGTAAAAGCGCGTGCTGATTGGGTGGTGACATCCAGCATTGCAGTTGAATTAATTGAACATCTCGACAGTCTTGGTCAGAAAATCATTTGGGCACCGGATAAACACCTTGGAAGTTATGTGCAAAAGCAAACCGGTGCAGATGTCTTGTGCTGGCAGGGTGCGTGTATTGTGCATGATGAGTTTAAAACTCAGGCGTTAACGCGCATGAAAGCGCTTTATCCTGATGCTGCAGTTCTGGTGCATCCTGAATCGCCGCAAGCGGTCGTGGATTTGGCTGATGCTGTCGGTTCGACCAGCCAGCTTATTGCAGCCGCTCAAACGTTGCCAAATAAGCAGCTGATCGTGGCTACTGACCGCGGTATTTTCTACAAAATGCAGCAGGCATGTCCGGATAAAGAGTTATTTGAAGCACCTACCGCAGGCGAAGGTGCCACCTGCCGTACTTGTGCCCATTGTCCGTGGATGGCGATGAACGGCCTTAAAGCCATCGCTGAGGGACTTGAACAGGGTGGAGCTGAGCATGAGATTAAGGTTGATGCTGCGTTGCGTGAAGGCGCGCTGGTGCCTTTAAATCGAATGCTAGATTTTGCCGCCGAGTTGCGACGCAATATTAAGGGTAATGCGTAACTATTTTTCCCCGCTACTTAGGGACTACGTTCAGGAGCGAATATGGATTTTTTTAGCACGCAGAACATTCTGGTCCACATACCCATCGGGACAGGCGGGTATGATTTATCGTGGATTGAAGCGATTGGTACCGTGGCGGGTTTACTGTGTATCTGGTTGGCAAGTTTAGAAAAAATCAGCAATTACGCGTTCGGTTTAATCAACGTCACGTTATTTGCGGTTATTTTCTTCCAAATCCAGCTTTACGCGAGCCTGTTGCTCCAGCTATTTTTCTTTGTCGCCAACATTTACGGTTGGTACGCATGGTCAAGGCAGACAAGCGGGAATCAGGCAGCGCTACAAATTCGCTGGTTACCGTTGCCCAAAGCGATTGCATGGCTTGCCATTTGTGTAGGGGCGATTGGCTTGATGACCGTGTTTATCGATCCGGTGTTTGCCTTCCTGACCCGAACGGCCGTTTCCGTGATGCAGGCCCTGGGGTTAAATGTGATGATGCCTGAGCTTCAACCCGATGCATTCCCGTTCTGGGACTCCTGCATGATGGTGTTGTCGATTGTGGCGATGATCCTGATGACTCGCAAATACGTCGAAAACTGGCTGTTGTGGGTTATCGTGAACGTGATAAGCGTAGTTATCTTTGCATTGCAGGGTGTCTACGCGATGTCACTTGAATATTTGATCCTGACGTTTATTGCGCTCAACGGCAGCCGCATGTGGATCAACAGTGCACGTGAACGCGGCTCACGTGCACTTTCTTAATCAGTGATGATGAGCATGGCCAGGATGGTCATGCTCATTTAAATCGCAGTCCTGACCGTGGCAAATCTGATACTCCATTTGTACCGTCGCATGTTCAATCTGATATTCATCCCTCAGAAAGTGGTGGATGCGTGCGAGCAGGGCGTCGTGATCGTGTGGAGGTATCACCTGCACATGCAGCGTCATTAGTGGTTTCTCACCGACCAGCCAGATATGCACGTGGTGCACGTTACGTACTTCGGGAATCGTTCTGATAAGCTTGCGCTGCAGAACGGGGATATCGATGGCATTAGGCGCGCCTTCCAGCAGCTCATTAACGCTCTCTTTAAGTAAATTCCACGCACTGCGTAGCACCAGGCATGAAACCAGAATGGAGAGAATCGGGTCAATGGGTGTCCAGCCTGTCCACAGAATAATGAGCGCCGCGGCGATGGCACCTACTGAACCTAACAAATCCCCTAATACATGCAGCGCCGCAGCCCGCACGTTGATATTTTTTTCTTCATTTCCGCGATGCAAAATCCAAAATGAAAACAGGTTCGCCAGTAACCCGGCAAAAGCAATGACAAGCATTGTCCAGCCAGCGATGGGTTGCGGGTGATAAAAACGCACTATCGCTTCCCAGACGATCAAAATCGTAATCACCACCAGTGCAATGGCATTCACAAATGCGGCAAGCGTGGTCAGACGTAGCCAGCCGAAAGTATGCCGGGCATTTGGAGGACGACGTGCAAACCTCACTGCCATTAACGCGACCAGTAACGCAGCTGCATCCGTTAACATATGCCCCGCATCTGCAAGCAAGGCAAGTGACCCTGAAATCACGCCGCCGATGACTTCCGCCACCATAAATAACGCTGTGACCGCAAATGCCCAGAACAGCCGTTTGGAGTTGGAATTACCCGAGGGATGCTGATGTGAATGCGCCATAGTTTCTCATTATTTGATAAACAACGATGCGCTAATTATAAGCACGAAAATGGATTAAGTTATTGAATAAAACTCATAAAAAAGGAGAGCCTAAGCTCCCCTAAGTTTTCACCGCGCTGATTTTACTGTGTAGTACCGTCTACTTTGGTATTCACGTCATCGCCGCTACCGGTTTCAACTTTTTTGTTGGTGTCAGGACATTTACCGTCTTTACACATCGAATTTTTATGGATCTCATCTTTGCTCATCCCGTCGCTGGTCATACCGCTACTGCTGGTTGAGCCATTTGGATGAAGCATCGTGCCGCTATTGTTGATATTGCTATTATCAACGCCTTTTGGCGCGAGGTTCTGATTTGCATCAGGCGCTACCTGACCTGCCGATGCAGCGGCATTCGCCTGGCCATTATTGTCACCGCTAGTATCTGCGGCAATTGCCAGACCACTGGCGAGTGAGAGGGTTGCTGTCAGGAAAAGAGTGGTTAATTTATTCATTATGATGCTCCTGTTATGGTCGTTATTGCTGGATAACTTCTTCCAACAGTGCAATGGCTTTATTCTGGTTAAGTGATCTCAACAGGCGATAGTTACCGACAAAGAGATGCTAATCAGAATACAATTTTGCTAAATTGCAACTTTGTAGTGTTTACAATTAAAAATTGTAGCGGCAAACCGAGCTTTTACCATTTATTGACCGCTTTTAGGCCATTTCCAGGAATATTCCGTCTGAAGTGTAAAAGCCCGTTTACACTTCAGGCTTGAAGCGATAGATTGAAGGGATTGCAACTAAGCTAAATCTAAAGGCCAGCCCCGGAAATATCATGAATTATCAGAACGACGACTTACGCATCAAAGAAATCAACGAACTTTTGCCTCCAGTAGCGCTGCTCGAAAAATTCCCTGCCACTGAAAAAGCAGCTGCAACGGTATCTGGCGCTCGCAAAGCGATTCATAAAATTCTGAAAGGAAATGATGATCGTCTGCTGGTGGTCATCGGCCCATGCTCTATTCACGATGTCAAAGCGGCGAAAGAATATGGCGCACGTTTACTGACATTGCGTGAAGAACTCCAGGGCGAGCTGGAGATCGTCATGCGGGTTTACTTCGAAAAACCACGCACGACGGTAGGCTGGAAAGGTCTGATTAACGATCCTCAGATGGATAACAGTTTCCAAATCAACGATGGTCTGCGTATTGCTCGTAAATTGTTGTTGGATATCAACGACTCCGGCCTTCCTGCAGCGGGTGAGTTCTTAGACATGATCACGCCACAGTATCTGGCGGACTTGATGAGCTGGGGTGCCATTGGTGCACGTACTACAGAATCTCAGGTTCACCGCGAACTGGCATCCGGTTTGTCATGTCCGGTTGGGTTCAAAAATGGTACTGATGGCACCATGAAAGTGGCGATTGACGCAATCAACGCTGCTGGCGCGCCGCACAGCTTCTTGTCTGTGACCAAATGGGGTCACTCTGCAATCGTCACCACCAGTGGTAATGGCGATTGCCATATCATTCTGCGTGGCGGTAAAGAGCCTAACTACAGCGCAGCCCATGTGGATCAGGTTAAAACTGACCTGCAAAAAGCGGGTCTGCCTGCACAGGTCATGATCGATTTTAGCCATGCCAACAGTAGCAAGCAGTTTAAGAAGCAGCTGGAAGTCAGCGCCGATGTTTGCCAGCAAATCGCAAGTGGCGATAAAGCCATTACCGGTGTGATGATCGAAAGTCACCTTGTTGAAGGTAACCAGAATCTGGAAAGCGGCGAACCGTTGGTTTACGGCAAGAGTGTTACCGATGCCTGTATCGGCTGGGAAGATACTGAAGTGGTGTTGCGCCAGCTGGCGCAAGCAGTTAAAGCCCGTCGCGGGTAAATTCCTGCGTTGCACCAATAAAAAAGGCGTGGTTTTCACCACGCCTTTTTCACATCTAACAAATTACTTCGCTTTACCCTGGTTTGCTACCGCTGCGGCTTTTGCTGCGATTTCATCAGCATTGCCCAGATAGTAGCGCTTCAGCGGTTTGAAGTTCTCGTCGAACTCATATACCAACGGCACGCCAGTTGGGATATTCAGCTCAAGAATTTCGTCTTCGCTCAGGTTATCAAGGAATTTAACCAGTGCACGCAAGGAGTTACCGTGAGCCGCAACAATTACGCGCTCGCCGCTTTTCATGCGTGGCAGAATGGATTCGTTCCAGTAAGGGATAACGCGATCGATAGTCAGTGCCAGGCTTTCAGTTACCGGCAGCTCTTTATCGGTCAGGCTTGCATAACGTGGGTCATGACCCGGGAAACGTTCGTCATCACGCGCCAGTTCTGGAGGCGTGATCGCAAAGCCACGACGCCATTGTTTAACTTGCTCATCACCGTATTTTTCTGCGGTTTCAGCTTTGTTCAGACCTTGCAATGCACCGTAGTGGCGCTCATTGAGCTTCCATGATTTTTCAACCGGCAGCCAGGCCTGATCCAGTTCATCGAGGATGTTCCACAGTGTATGGATGGCACGTTTCAGCACAGAAGTGTAAGCAAAGTCGAAGGAGTAGCCTTCGTCTTTCAGCAATTTACCTGCAGCTTTCGCCTCAGATTCACCTTTCTCAGACAGATCAACGTCATACCAACCCGTGAAGCGGTTTTCGTTGTTCCACTGGCTTTCACCGTGACGAACCAGAACCAGCTTAGTAACAGCCATAGTTTACTCCTTAATAAGCCTGCGATTAATGATAACGATTATCATTATATTGCCGCGAAGGGGCGAGCGGCAATGGTAATCGTTTAACATAGCGAAAAAGAGTGCGAAGTGTAAGGTGGATGTGAATGGTTGTTATATTTTTGTCGCTAAATGGCGGGAAATCCAGCGATTCGAATAAGAATTGCCCTCCCTGGGGGAGGGCGAGAGACTTATAGCGGAATGAACTCATACTCCGTAATGCTCAGATACTCATCATCAGGCTGCAACCAGCAATCAGGTTGTGGCCATTCCGGGTGATTTGGGCTGTCAGGCAGGAACTCGCTTTCCAGCGCCAGACCTTGATAAGCACTGTAGGTGCCTTGCTCGCGCGCAGGCGTCCCATCCAGATAATTACCGCTGTAAAACTGTAAGGCAGGAGCCGTCGTGAAGACCGTCATTTGCAGTTTATTATCGCTTGCCCACAGATGTGCTGCCGGTTGGCTGGCATCGCCCTGAGCCTGCAACAAGAACGCATGGTCGTAGCCTTTGACCAACGCCTGGTCGTTATCACTCAGGAAATCATCAGCGATGGTTTTCGCGCTGCGGAAATCAAAGCTGGTGCCTTCCACATCCTTCAGCCCGGCCTGCGGAATACCCTCGCTGTCGACCGGCAAATAGCTATCGGCCATTAGTTGCAGGCGATGTTGACGAATATCGTTCTGCTTGCCGTCGAGGTTAAAGTAGGCGTGATTGGTCAGATTCACCGGGCACGCTTTACTGGTTTTGGCGCGAAACTCAACGGTAATGCAATTATCTTCGGTGAGCGCATAGCGTGCTGTTGCGCGTAACTCCCCTGGATAACCCTGATCGCCATCCTGGGAATCCAGGGTGTAGAGCACTTCATGGTCGTTCTGACGCACAATACGCCAGCGACGTTTGTCGAAGCCGTCAGGCCCGCCATGTAACTGATGGGCATCCTGATTCGCCGCCACATTTACGGTGACGCCATCGCGGCTAAACTCGCTGTTGGCAATCCTGTTGGCATAGCGCCCAACGGTTGCACCCAGATAAGCCGACTGAATGAGGTAATCTTCCGGAGTTTCGCAGCCGAGCAATGTTTCGCGGACACTTCCGTCTTTCATCGGTACACGACACGACAGCAGGGTAGCGCCCCAGTCCATGACCGAGACAACTAACCCCGCGCTGTTGCGCAGGGTGGAGATGCGGAATGGCTGTCCGTCAGGTGCGAGCTGTGGCGTTTCTTTTAACATTGGCCAGCGCCCTCCGAAGCTTTACAGACATAGAAAGTTTCTTTGATGCCAGTTTTGGCTTCGTACTGTTTGGCGACCGCTTGTTGCACTGCAGGAACCAAATCTTCAGGCATCAACGCCACGATACAACCGCCGAAACCGCCGCCAGTCATACGCACACCGCCTTTATCCCCGATAGTTGCTTTCACGATGTCCACTAAGGTGTCAATCTGCGGTACGGTGATTTCGAAATCGTCACGCATTGAGGCGTGAGATTCGGCCATCAATTCGCCCATACGTTGTAAATCACCTTTTGCCAGCGCATCAGCGGCTTCAACGGTGCGGATATTTTCTGTCAGAACGTGGCGCACTCGCTTAGCGACAATTGGATCCAATTCATGTGCCACAGCGTTGAATTTGGAGAGCTCCACGTCACGCAGCGCTTTCTGAGTAAAGAAGCGCGCGCCGGTTTCGCATTGCTGGCGGCGGGTGTTGTATTCGCTGCCTACCAGCGTGCGTTTGAAGTTACTGTTGATGATGACCACGGCCACGCCTTTTGGCATGGAAACCGCTTTGGTACCCAGCGTGCGGCAATCGATCAGTAATGCATGATCTTTTTTGCCCAGTGCAGAAATCAGCTGATCCATGATGCCGCAGTTACAGCCCACGAACTGGTTTTCTGCTTCCTGGCCATTCAATGCGATTTGTGACCCATCAAGTGACAAGTGATACAACTTCTGGAATACCGTCCCGACAGCCACTTCTAGTGATGCCGATGAGCTAAGACCTGCACCTTGTGGCACGTTACCGCTGATAACTAAATCGGCGCCGCCAAAGTTTTTATCACGATTTTGTAGATGCTTAACCACGCCGCGCACATAGTTTGACCACTGCTGCGTGTCATGGCTCATAATCGGTTTATCGAGAGAAAACTCATCAATTTGATTGTCATAATCTGCGGCAATCACGCGCACCATGCGGTCATCACGCTTAGCGCAACTGATCACTGTCTGGTAGTCGATAGCGCAAGGCAGCACAAAACCATCGTTGTAATCAGTGTGTTCGCCAATCAGGTTAACGCGGCCCGGAGCCTGAATCGCATGGGTCGCCGGATAACCAAATTTTTCGGCGAAGATGTGTTGGGTAGTATCTTTCAGACTCATTTTTTATTCTCCGGATTGGCGAAAGTGGATATCGGAAACGGCACGCAAGCGTTCTGCGGCTTGCTCTGCGGTTAAATCACGTTGGGTTTCAGCCAGCATTTCGTAGCCGACCATAAATTTACGCACTGTTGCGCTACGTAGCAGCGGCGGATAGAAGTGAGCATGCAACTGCCAGTGACCATTTTCCTCTCCGTTAAACGGAGCGCCGTGCCAGCCCATAGAGTAGGGGAAGGAGCACTGGAAGAGGTTATCGTAACGGCTGGTCAGTTTTTTAAGCGCGAGCGCTAAATCACTGCTCTGCTCCGCAGTCAGGTCGGTGATACGCAGGACATGGGCTTTCGGCAGCAGTAGCGTTTCGAACGGCCATGCAGCCCAGTAAGGCACCACGGCAATCCAGTGTTCCGTTTCAACCACCGTCCGGCTGCCGTCTTTGAGTTCGCGTTGAACATAGTCGACCAACATTGGCGAACCTATTTCCGCGAAGTACTCACGCTGCAACACATCTTCACGCGCGACTTCATTTGGCAGGAAGCTGTTGGCCCAAACCTGGCCATGCGGATGCGGATTGGAGCAACCCATGGCCGCACCTTTGTTCTCAAAAACTTGCACCCACGGCCAGGTTTTCCCTAAATCCGCAGTCTGTTCTTGCCAGGTTTTCACCACTTCTTCCAGTGCAGGGACTGAAAGCTGCGGCAAAGTTTTGCTGTGATCCGGTGAGAAACAGATAACCCGGCTGGTGCCGCGTGCGCTTTCACAACGCAAAAGCGGGTCGCTGCTGTCAGGCGCATCGGGGGTGTCGGTCATTAACGCAGCAAAATCGTTAGTAAAAACAAATGTGCCGGTGTATTGCGGATTTTTATCACCAGTGACGCGCGTATTTCCAGGACACAAGAAACAATCCGGATCATGGGCCGGTAATGTTTCATTTGATGGTGTCTCCTGCGCCCCTTGCCATGGGCGCTTAGCGCGATGCGGGGACACCAGAATCCATTGTCCGGTCAGTGGGTTAAAACGGCGATGTGGATGATCCACCGGGTTAAACTGCTCCATCACATTTCCTTAGTCTGGATAACCTTGAGGATGGCGGGACTGCCAGCGCCAGGTATCATCTGCCATTTCTTGCAGAGTCCGGCTGACACGCCAGTTAAGTTCATTGTCGGCTTTGTTGGCATCAGCCCAATACGCAGGGAGATCGCCATCACGACGCGGGGCGAAGTGATAATTGACCGGTTTTCCGCAAGCGGTGCTGAAAGCGTTGATGACGTCCAGCACGCTACTGCCAATACCTGCACCGAGGTTGTAAATATGCACGCCAGGTTTACCTTGTAGCGTTTGCATCGCGGCCACGTGACCATCGGCGAGATCCATCACGTGAATGTAGTCGCGCACGCCGGTTCCATCTTCGGTTGGATAATCATTACCAAAGACGGCCAGCGAATCACGACGTCCAACGGCAACTTGCGCGATATACGGCATCAGGTTGTTTGGAATGCCTTGTGGATCTTCACCCATATCCCCTGATGGATGTGCACCAACGGGGTTGAAGTAACGCAGCAGCGCCACGCTCCACTTTGGCTGCGCTTTTTGCAGGTCAGCCAGAATCTGTTCAACCATCAGCTTACTGCGGCCATAAGGGCTTGCAGGTGTGCCAGTTGGGAAGCTTTCAACGTAAGGGATTTGAGGTTGGTCGCCATACACGGTGGCGGAAGAGCTGAAGATGAAGTTGGTGACATTGGCAGCGCGCATGGCAGAAATCAGGCGCAATGTGCCGGTAACGTTGTTGTCGTAGTATTCCAGCGGTTTGTTAACCGATTCGCCGACGGCTTTTAAGCCAGCAAAATGAATAACGGCATCGACCTGATGATCGTGGAAGATTTCAGCCAGCAACGCTTCATCACGAATATCGCCATCGATGAACAGAGGGTGTTTGCCGCCCAGGCGTTCAATGACTGGCAGAACGCTACGCTTGCTGTTGCACAAATTATCCAGAATGACGACGTCATGACCATTTTGTAGCAGTTGCACGCAGGTATGACTGCCAATGTAACCGCTACCACCTGTTACCAATACTCTCATTTGTCGCTCCATTACGCGTATGGTATGTAATAAACATAGCATAACAGAGATGTCGAAAGTGTGACATGTGCTAAATTAGTGGAATCGTTTACACGCATCTTTGCAACACAGTCACTATCGAAAAAAATGATTATAAAACAAAGGGGCACTGACATGATGTTGCAGGTTGTCTGAAAGTCGCTGCGCTAATCCGTCTGATGTAAAAAATCAGCGCAAGCGACATCCATGATTCTTATTGAGGGGATGATAAATCTTCAGTTTGATAGCGATAAATCTCGCCATCAGCAACGAAGGTCAGGCGCTTCGTGATGCATTCTGGGGCATCTTCAGCGTGGTGAGAAACGAACAGCAACTGGGTTTCCCCTTCGCCAATCAAAATATCAATGAAACGACGCACGAGCTGGCGATTGAGTGGATCAAGGCCTTGCAGTGGTTCATCAAGAATTAAAAGTGTTGGATGTTTCACTAATGCACGAGCAATCAGGGCAAGGCGTTGCTGACCCCAGGAAAGGCTGTGGAATGGGGCGTCGGCGATGGCATTGTCCATACCGAGCATATGCAGCCACTGGCGAGCCAGTTTTTGCTGGCGGTCAGAAACAGCCTGATAAATACCAATCGAATCAAAATAGCCAGAAAGAACCACGTTTCGCACCGAGGTACTGACTCGGTAATCCAGATGCAAATTACTGCTGACGTAACCGATATGCTTTTTGATGTCCCAAATGGTTTCGCCACTGCCACGACGACGGCCAAATAATGTCAGATCGTTGCTATAGCCTTGGGGATGATCGCCCGTCACCAGACTGAGTAATGTCGATTTACCGGCACCGTTTGGACCCACGATTTGCCAGTGTTCGCCAGGATTTACCGTCCAGGACAGTTTATGCAAGATTGGCCTGTCGTTATATTCCACAACACCGTCACGTAGAACAATGAGCGGTTGATCCCTGGGTAAGGTGTGGCGAGCGCTCGGATCGTCGGCTTCCGGCAGCGCAACGCCCGCCAGTTTTTCACTGTGAGCCAGTTGCGCGATCAGCGCTTGTTCGAGTAGCTTTTTCTTTTCACCCACTTCAATCAGCGCACAATCGGCCAGCACGCCAGCATATTGGACAAAATCAGGAATTTCATCAAAGCGGTTAAGCACCAGCACCACGGTGTAGCCTTGCGTGCTCAACTCACCTAATAACCCAGCGAGTTGCTCACGAGATTTCACATCCAGCCCGTCAAATGGCTCATCAAAAATAAGCAGATCAGGCTGTGCCATTAGCGCCTGGCAGAGTAGAGTTTTGCGGGTTTCACCGGTCGAAAGGTATTTAAAACGGCGGGTGAGTAAAGAGGTGATGCCAAAAAGCTCCGCCAGCTGGTGGCAGCGGGCGTCATCTTTGATTTCATCCTGAATAATTTCAGCCGTGGTGCGGCCTGTATCGTTCTCGTCAGGACTCAATAAATCGGTGTTGTTGCGCTGCCATTCATCACTGACTAACTTTTGCAGCTGTTCAAATGAAAGGTGCGCAATGCGGGTAAAGCTGCACTGACGTTTGCCTTTTTGCAGGGGCAGGGATCCGGCGAGCGCGCGGGCCAGTGCCGATTTCCCGCTACCGTTCGCACCGACAAACGCCCAGCTTTCACCGGCGTTAATGGTTAAATCGTTGAGGGCGAGAGTTCGGGTATCGTTGAGGTGGAAGATCCCTTGCGAAATATGTAACGCAGACATTTATTATCCCAATCTTTAGAGTCGGTTGCAGTGATTTACTCCAGATTTACGGATTGCCTGCGTTATTGTCAATTCGCTGGGCGCTTTTAGCACAGAGTGGCGATAATCACGCGATCAGCATTAAAAAATGCTATGGCTTCAGCACCTTCTACCAGTTTCTGGGTTTCTGCCACGTGATTAGGCACCGTTGCGCACAGCGTTTGTCCATCTGGCAACTGAACCAACACTTCGCTTTGCTCAGGATCTTGCTGAATTTTACTGATAATGCCGGTGAGTTGATTATCGGCACTGCTGGCCTGCTTCGCATCGGTGGTGATCTCCACCCACGGTGCCTTAATCAGCACCAGTACTTCTTTGCCGGAAATCAACCCAAGACGCTCGGCACTTTGGCGGGTCACCGCTGCACGCAAGCGTGTGGTGCCATCAGCCAGCAGAATATCAACATGCTGCTGCACTTGTTCGCTATCGCGGTGCAGAACCGTGCCGAAAAGCTGGTTACGGGCGCTGGTTTGCAGTGAGAAACGAGAAATGGCGGCAAGCAGGCTGTCGAGGGGCAGGGCGTCATCTCGCAGGACATCGAAAGCTTTTTGCTGGATTTGCGCGAGTAATTCATACAGCTGAATCAGGCGTTCGCCATAACGCGTAATCACCGCACCGCCGCCGCCTTTACCGCCCGTCGCCCGCTCAACCAGCGTCACGTCGCTTAACTGATTCATCTCATTGATGGCATCCCAGGCACTTTTGTAGCTTATGCCTGCAAGTTTTGCGCCCTGGCTAATTGAGCCGGTATGTTGTATTTGTTTAAGTAGCGCGATACGACGTGGATCGGCGAACAGCCGCTGCTGGAGTTTCAGCGTCAGTAAAATTTCAGCTTGCATAACCTCTCCGCAATAATAAAAAAGTCATTTTCCTCTATTGCGGCAGGATGGGCAAATGGCACAAAAGGAGAGTGCGTTTTTCTGTCAGGTGGTTAGAATACTCGTTCTCACTTTTGTTGGAGGCATCCATGTTAGAGTTATTAAAAAGCTTGGTGTTTGCCGTGGTCATGGTGCCAATCGTTATGGCGGTGATCCTCGGACTTATCTATGGATTGGGTGAAGTCTTTAACGTCTTCTCAAAAGTCGGTCATAACGACCAACCGAAACAAAACCATTGATTTCCTAACGCCCGCTTAAGCGGGCGTTGTCTTAATCCCCGCCTATAAATTCAGTAACGGCAGTGCCGCAGGTATCTGTGATAACAGGTACAAAACCAGCCCGATAGAACCCCCAACCAGCGTGCCGTTAATGCGGATAAACTGTAAATCCTTGCCGATATTCAGTTCGATTTGCTGAGACATATCCTGTGCATCCCAACTTTTTACCGTATCGCTAATGTGACGAGTCAGGAATGTGGCGAACTCCGGTGCCATTTTTTGTACAGCTTGTTCCAGATGCTCATTCAGTGAGGCTCGTAGCGCGCTGTCAGCAACCAGTGTTTCCCCCAACCACTGCCCAGCTTCAGCAATCCGCTGTTTCAAACGCGAGTCATCTGAGTTGACGTCAACTTTCAGCCATTGGCGTAAATCTCCCCACAGCTCACCCAGATAGCGATTGAATGCTTCATCTTCTTTCAGATAACTTTTAATGCTGTCCGCTTTTTCAGCCATTTGTGGCGAGTGCTTCAGATTTTCGATGAGCTTTAAGGTTGCGCGATCGAATGCCTGGCGGATCTGGTGCCCCTGATCGTGGCTAACGTCATCTAAAAATGAATTTACTGCACTGGAAACCAGCTCAGCGCTGTGTTCTCCAAGCCACTCTGTTGGCAACATTCTGGCTTTGCGCGGATGCTCTGTTTCCAGCCAGTGGACAATCTGGCGGGCAATAAATACTCGTGTGCTTTCACGTTTAATCAGCGCGAGCATTTGAGCGATAACTGAATCGAGCAGTTCCTGATGGCGGTTATTTTTAGTCAGACTTTCCAATAGCAGGGCGCTTGAATGGGTCAAATCGACTTTATCAATCGCCTTGTGTACGGCCTGGCGGATCAAGCGCTGGATACGAGCATCGTCGGTCATCTCCAAAAAGGCGCTCATCACCTGAAGTAAATGCTGACCCACCCGCTGAGCATTTTCGGGTTTGCTGAACCACTGGCCAATCATATGTGCGGGTTCGTGACGACGAATCAGCGCAATCAGGGATTGAGTATCGAGAAACTTCTCTTGCACAAAGATGCCGAGGTTTTCGCCAATCCGGTCTTTATTACGCGGAATAATCGCCGTATGGCGAGATATAAAGGGAATGGGTACACGACGAAATAGCGCGACAACGGCAAACCAGTCAGCAAGCGCGCCCACCATCGCAGCTTCTGCAATGGCTTTTAAGCCGCTAACCCAGAAGTTGGGTGGTAAAAAGAGGGTGATCACAAACGTTACAGCAGCAATCAGCAGTAAGGACAGCGCAAGGCGCTTAGTTCGTTTCAGTTCAGCTATTTTCTCCATCAACTAAGCATAGAACGGTGAAGGCTGAATCGGTAGCACTAATTTACGTGCGATTAAAGCGTTACTGACGTGAACTTATTCCAGGTAATCCAAATTACAGGCAATAAAAAAGCAGCCATAACAGGCTGCTTTTCTAAAAGATTTCTGGTCGGCACGGAGAGATTCGAACTCTCGACCCTCGCCACCCCATGACGATGCGCTACCAGGCTGCGCTACGTGCCGACTGAAAAATAATACTACCTTTTCTGTCATGGTTTGCAAGATTACGCATGGCTAACTGTTTCATAAATAAACAATCAATTAGCGATGAAGCGTTTCTCGTCGGTCAGCACTTGCAGCAGTAATCCCAGCTGCGGCTTGGTTTCTTTGATGGTTTCGCCTTTTAAATCGTACATCCGATAATTGCCGTTGTTATCAAGTACCAGCGTCATGGTCGGCAACGTAATCGCGAGGCTATTATTGTCCGCGCCTACTACCCAGTTATTGCGGCGGGTGGCAGCAAACAGGTCTTCACCCTGTGAATACTCATTTGCCGGGTTTTTGACGTGCAGCAGACGTTGCATCAACGTGGTCATCACATCCTGATGATCGGTGAGTTTTGCGATGCTTTGCGCAGGAGTACCCGGCCAGTGGATAACCAGTGGAACCTGAATACGCGAACGCGACCAGGCGAAAGAGTCTTGCTCTTTACCCAGTGGTACACCGTGACCTGCGGTGATAATCACCACCGTATTCTGGAGCTTACCGGAAGCTTCCAGCGCATCCAGTACGCGTTTAATTTGCTCATCAACACTGCCTGCTGCGCGGGCATAGCGACGCGCAAAGGCTTGCTGATTACTGTCTGCCGTGATGCTGGTGCCATTAAAGGCGACCCAGGAGAACCAGCGGTTATCCTCAGAGGCGTACTGCGTCAACCAGTTAATCCATTGCGAGGCGGTCTGTGCGTCAGACTGACTTTGCGCAGAAGGCAGAGAGAAGTCAGATAACAAAGCCTGGCGATACATTGAAGAGTCGAAGCCATCGGAGGCGAAAAGCCCCAATTGATAGCCTTGCTGGTTCAATGCCGTAATCAATGCCGCAGGGATGCGCGAGGATAAAACACCGTCCATATAGGCCGGTGAGATACCATAGAACAGGCCAAAGATGCCGTTATCGGTACCATTACCCGCGCTCATATGCTGCGTGAAGTTAATGTTGTTGCTCGCGAACTGGCTGAGGTTTGGCAAATCTTTCTGCACATGTTCGGCATTCAGACCATCAACGGTTATTAGCAATACATTACTGCCCGTTCCCATATCGCGGAATTGCAGGTCACTGAGCGGATACTGCACCGAAACGGCTTCAGGATTACCCTGTTCCACGAGGCGACGCTGGTACTCTTTTGCATCCAGCAAGCCATGTTTTTCGAGGAAGCGGCGAGCCGTCATCGGATACGAAAGCGGGAGGTTGGCGCGCTGCATAGTAATCGGGCGGTAGAAGTTCGCATCCGCCCAGATATACATAATGTGGCTACTAAAGAAGGCGACAAAAAACAGTACCACGACCGGTTTGGCATAATGCCTGCGCCGCCCGAGGCTGCGCAGTTTCTGCCAACTCCAGGTCGCAAACAGCATTTCAATCAGCAAAATCACCGGCACGCTGATAAACATTAGCTGCCAGTCTCGCGCCATCTCACTCTGGTCGGGGTTAATCACCAGTTCCCAGACAATCGGATTAAGATGGAGATGGAAGCGAGTAAAGACTTCACTGTCGATAAGCAGCAGCGTCATGCCTGCGGTGGCAAGCGCTGCCGAGACAAATCGCATCAAACGTTGTGACATCACAACAAACGTCAAGGGGAAGAGGATCAGCAAATAAGTGGCGAAAACCACAAAGCTGAAATGGCCGATAACCGTCAGCCAGGAATAAATACGACCCGTGAGCGTTGTCGGCCAGTCGGCGACAAACAGATAGCGGCTACCCAGCAGCGTTGCCAGCAGGATATTGAACAGGGCGAACCAATGTCCCCAACTGACCATCTGGGAAACTTTTTCGCGGTAGCGCTGACGGTTAGTCACCATAACGTGTAACTACAATCCCTTAATTAGCTTTGTCTTCGCTCACGGAGGCTTGTAACGCCTCAGCGAATGAGCGAGCCAGCGAGCGGCGCTGAGCAGAAGCTACGCTGGTGTTAATCAGGTTGGTGACCATATTTCCCAGTACCATCAGGGAAAGATCGGTTGGCGTTTGGTGCTTTTCCAGCACGCTCGCCAGTTCACTCAACAGTTCTTCGACGCGTTCGTCACTATAACGGGATATTTGTGGCATAAATTAACAATCAATTAGATTCGGGAAAGGGCGTTATCTTACCGTAGAAGGACCTGTTTTTCTGCTTTTTTATCTTTCCCCTTCATACTTCAAGCTGCACGTGCGTTGGCTGCTTTCACTCACCCGAATCACTTAATGGAGTAAGCTCATCCGGATTCACTCAATTGCCGCCTTCTTGCAGCCCGAATTATTTAGGGGAGGTTGCACAAGGCTTCCGCCAATGGTTGAATACCGCCGAGTCTAAAAGGAGAGTTTACCATGAGTCTGGATATCAACCAGATTGCCTTACACCAGTTGATCAAACGCGGCGAACAGACACTTGAAGTTGTGCTGCGCGATTCTCTGTTGGCAACGAACGGCGCCGTAGAAGAAATGATGGCCGAATTGCACCGCGTCTACAGTGCAAAAAATAAAGCATATGGCCTGTTCAGCGAAGAGAGTGAATTAGCAGAAGCCTTGCGCTCGCAGCGTAAAGGCGATGAGGATTTCCTGGCGTTCAGTCGTGCAGCGACGGGTCGCTTGCGTGATGAACTGGCCAAGTATCCTTTTGCGGATGGCGGCATCGTGCTGTTTTGCCAGTATCGCTATTTAGCTGTGGAATATTTGTTGGTGGCGGTGCTGAATAATTTAAGCAGCATGCGCGTCAACGAAGAGCTGGACATCAGTTCCACGCATTATCTTGACATCAATCACGCAGATATTGTGGCGCGTATTGATTTGACCGAGTGGGAAACTAATCCTGAATCCACCCGTTACCTGACTTTCCTGAAAGGGCGAGTAGGGCGCAAAGTGGCCGATTTCTTTATGGATTTCCTCGGTGCCAGCGAAGGGTTGAACGCCAAAGCGCAAAACAAGGGCCTGTTGCAGGCGTTAGATGATTTCACTAACGAAGCGCAACTGGATAAAAACGAACGTCAGGCGGCGCGTCAGCAGGTTTATGCTTACTGTAATGAGCAACTCCAGGCGGGAGAAGAGATTGAGCTTTCGTCGCTTGCCGATGAGTTGCCATGGGCAGTCGATGACAAAAACTTCCAGCAATTCACTGCTGATAAAGGCTATGAGTTGGAAGAGAGTTTCCCGGCTGACCGTAGCACGCTGCGTCAGTTAACCAAATTTGCCGGTAGCGGTGGTGGGTTAACGATTAACTTTGATTCGATGTTATTAGGCGAGCGTATTTTCTGGGATCCAGCGACCGATACGCTGACCATTAAAGGCACGCCGCCGAATCTGCGCGATCAGTTGCAGCGCCGGAGTTCAGGCAAGTAACCATAAAAAAACCCGCCGAAGCGGGTTTTTTTTCGAGCTAAATTCGCGATTAAGCGCGAACGAAGTCGATGTGGCTCAGTTTTGGCTTGAACGGGTGACGCTGAACAGCCTGAACTTTAACCTTAACTTCTTTACCGTCTACAACCAGAGTCAGAACTTCTTCGTAGAAACCTGGTTTAGTTTGCAGGTTCATTACGTTGTCGTGATCCAGTTCGATAGAGATCGCAGCTTCGGAACCACCATAGATGATTGCCGGGAATTTGTTAGCTGCACGCAGGCGGCGGCTCGCACCCTTGCCCTGCTCTTTGCGTTCTACTGCATTGATAGTAAACATTAACTGTTTCTCTCTTAAATAATCCTGTTACAGGCGACCCAGCAACAGGAAAGTTTTCTGCTTTGCGGATGCAAAAGCGGGCGGGATTATAGCCATATCTGGCATGCTCTTCAATCAAAAGAACCTTCAGCCGCGCAATTCATTCGCACGGCGGAAGCGGCCTTCGTAATCAAATACCTTTTCCCGCACGTTCCAGAAGTTGCCGTTTTTGCGGGCTACGACAAAATCCGGGTGACGAAGTGCTGATTGCTGCGCGACTACATCAGCGGCATTTATCCAGCGTAGCGGCACACCTGGTGTACGGCTGTGCGGCCGAATAAACAACTGTTCAAACGCCATACGTTGGGCGGGTGTTTGCAGCCGGAACCGCTCGCTGACGTCCGCGCCATCTTCATCGAAATAGGTAATTTTCAGCCAGTCGCCTTTATCATCGCCACCGTGCAGCAGCGTCATTCCGCTACAGCGCAAAACCAGCGCGTCTTTTAATTTCAACGCCGCTTTTAACATATCATCCGGATCGACCAGAACCTGATCGCACTGGTGGCAGCGACGGGCCGCAATGTCATTCTCGGCGTTGCATTGCGGGCAGTTTTTAAAGCGGAAGCGGAAATCGCATTGTTCACGCGTCCCGTCATCATCTTCAAACCAGCCCTGGCAGCGGCGGCCAAAATGTTCAATCAAGGTGCCATCGCTGGTGGTTTTACCCCAGAACGTATTGGCAAACCCACAGGATGGGCAAAATACCTGCACCGGCACATTGTCGCTTTTGCCTTTCGCCGCGCCGACTTCAGGCGTGAATAAATCATGAGGATTGCCGGCGTAATCCAGAATCAAACAATCCTTTTTTCCTGGCGCCAGGCGCAATCCACGACCCACAATTTGCTGATACAGGCTTACAGACTCGGTCGGCCGTAAAATAGCAATCAGGTCAACATGGGGAGCGTCAAAGCCAGTGGTGAGCACCGAAACATTGACCAAAAACCGGAATTGCTGGTTTTTGAATGCTTCTATTAAGGTATCGCGCGCGGGGCCTGGGGTATCGGCGGTAATCAGTGCGGCATCGGTTGCAGGCAGCAGGGCGGTGACCTCTTTGGCATGTTCAACCGTTGCGGCAAAAATCATCACGCCACGTCTGTCAGCGGCAAACTCAACAATCTGGCTGATGATATGCGGGGTAATGCGCTTTTGCTGTTTAAGCTCGCGATTAAGGTCTGCTTCACTAAACAAGCCGTTAGATTGCGCCTGCAAGCGGCTAAAATCGTACTGTACTACTGGCATATCCAACCGCTCGGGCGGCGTTAAATAGCCATGCTTTATCATGTAGCGCAGCGGTAATTCATAAATACAGTCACGGAACAGGGCTTTTTCATTGCCCCGAACCATACCGTGATAGTGGAAATGGTAAATCCATCCTTTGCCCAGTCGATAAGGTGTGGCGGTCAACCCGAGCAGGCGCAATTTAGTGTTTGCGGTGCGCAGATGGGCAAGGATTTGCTGATACTGGCTGTCGTCGGAATCGCCGATGCGGTGACATTCATCAACAATCAGCAAGGAAAACTCACCGTGGAACTGTTCCAGATTTCGCGCCACCGACTGTACGCTGCCAAAAACCACTTTGCCGTGGCTCTCTTTGCGCTGCAGGCCAGCCGCGAAAATGTCAGCTTCCAGTCCTAATGCACAATATTTAGCGTGGTTTTGCGCGACCAACTCTTTGACATGCGCCAGTACCAGTACGCGCCCACGGGCCACCCGTGCGAGCTCGGCAATCACCAGACTTTTTCCGGCACCCGTCGGCAGCACAATCACCGCGGGTGTGATGTGTTGGCGGAAGTAGTGCAGGGTGGCGTCGACGGCTTCTTGTTGATAAGGGCGCAGGGTAAAAGACATAAACTCTCAGACTCGGGGAAATAACACGCTCAATTATGCCATGAGAAACGTTTTACCTTGAGAGACTTTTCTATCTCGCTATACTGGCAAACTAATTAACAGGCAAACGATTTATACCCTTATAAAATGGGCTTTTGCCCTGTCAGCCTTCAATGCTGGCACCTCTATGAAACAGGCAATATTTTAATGCGACTCGATAAATTTATCTCTCAGCAGCTTGGTGTGAGCCGTGCTATTTCTGGCCGTGAAATCCGTGCTAGCCGTGTCACCATTGATGGCGAAGTGGTGCGTGACGCCTCTTTCAAACTGAATCCTGAACATCAGGTTGAGTTTGATGGCCGCTCGTTGACGCAACAAAACGGCCCTCGCTACTTTATGCTTAATAAGCCGCAGGGTTATGTTTGCTCGACCGAAGACCCGGATCATCCAACCGTGCTCTATTTCCTGGATGAGCCGATGGCGCACAAACTGCATGCTGCTGGGCGTCTGGATATCGACACCACAGGTCTTGTGCTGATGACCGATGATGGCCAATGGTCACACCGTATTACTTCTCCACGCCATCATTGTGAAAAAACCTATTTAGTGACGCTTGAGAATCCAGTCTCCGATGACACGGCAGAACAATTCGCTGCTGGCGTTCAACTGCATAATGAAAAAGATCTGACGCTGCCTGCGGTACTGGAAGTCATTACCCCGCTGGAAGTCCGTCTGACCATCAGCGAAGGGCGTTATCACCAGGTAAAACGCATGTTCGCGGCCGTGGGCAATCATGTGGTGGGTTTACATCGTGAGCGTATTGGCGCGATTGCCATGGATGCGGATCTCGCACCTGGCGAGTACCGTCAGTTAACCGAAGAAGAAATTGCTAGCGTAGGCATGCCGCCGCGTTGATTTCAGGAGGATGTGTTGAGTAGTAAGCAAAACTCGTCAATTGGTATTGTGGTGATCCTTGGCCTGCTGGCCATGTTGATGCCGTTATCAATCGATATGTACCTGCCAGCATTACCGGTCATCGCGTCGGAATTTGGCGTGCCCGCTGGCAGCGCGCAAATGACGCTAAGTACCTATATTCTCGGCTTCGCTATCGGCCAGCTATTTTATGGCCCAATGGCTGACAGCATTGGCCGAAAGCCAGTAGTGCTTGGCGGTACGTTAGTCTTTGCGGCGGCGGCGATTGCTTGTGCACTCTCACAAACGATTGATCATTTGATTGCGATGCGTTTTCTGCATGGTCTTGCTGCGGCAGCCGCAAGCGTCGTTATCAATGCCCTGATGCGCGATATTTATCCGAAAGAAGAGTTCTCACGCATGATGTCGTTCGTCATGTTGATCACCACGATTGCGCCGTTGGTGGCGCCAATGGTGGGTGGAGCCGTGCTAGTGTGGTTTAGCTGGCATGCCATATTCTGGATTCTGGCACTAGCAGCTCTACTGGCATCAGCGATGATTTTCTTCCTGATACATGAAACGCTACCGGTCGAACGGCGGCAGAAGTTTCATTTGCGCACCACGATCGGTAACTTCGCCACGCTGTTCCGCCACAAACGGGTGTTGAGTTATATGCTGGCAAGTGGCTTTAGCTTTGCGGCGATGTTCTCATTTTTGAGCGCCGGGCCATTTGTTTACATCGAACTTAATCATGTCGCGCCACAGCACTTTGGTTACTACTTCGCGCTTAACATTGTGTTCTTGATTTTAATGACGCTGATTAACAGCCGCTTTGTACGCCGCTTTGGGCCACTGGCGATGTTCCGCTTCGGGTTGTTTGTACAATTTGCCATGGCAATCTGGCTGGTCGCGAGCACGGGGCTGGGGTTAGGTTTCTGGTCGATGGTATTGGGCATTGCCGTGTTTGTGGGTTGCGTGTCGATGGTGTCGTCAAATGCGATGGCGGTCATTCTTGATGAGTTTCCCCATATGGCAGGGACGGCGTCTTCACTGGCGGGCACGTTCCGCTTTGGTATCGGTGCGTTAACCGGAGCGTTGTTGTCTATCGCGACCTTTAACTCCGCGTGGCCAATGATTTGGTCGATTGCGGTGTGCGCAACCTGTTCCATCGTTTTCTATCTCTACGCCAGCCGTCCTCGGCTCTCCGCAACAAAATCCTAAAATGCAAAAACGGGCATCGCCGGATGCCCGTTCTTTAATCCAAATCAACAAAAATTCCTTCCAAACGCCTACAATTTGTTTCTCAAATGTAAATGCCTCAACAACAAAAAGTCACATTCTTGTAGTTAAAAAGGTTGAGTTAGATCGAAGAAAGCGTTACATATAGCGCCGAAACGTGTGCAGCACCACAAAACTAAAACGTTAGATATGAAATGGTAGACAAATAATTACAACGGATGTAGGCGGTTTCAACTGTGTTTACACACAAATCATCAACATTGTGTTAACCTTTATGTAAATCGTTTGTGAAAATATTTTGAGTTTTTCCAGGGGAATACCATAGTGAATACGTTACAGCTTTCCATCGTTCATCGTTTACCGCACAGGTATCGTTGGCTGGCGGGTTTTGCAGGTTCCAGAGTTGAACCGATTCCGCAAAATGGGCCTAACGCTGAAAATTGCCTGATTGGCCTTAAATTGCTGAGCGATAGCAGTGATGCTGCGTGGCCGACGATGCACAAGTTGAGCCTTGCCCTGCGCGATATCGAAGTGGATTCTTCGGTGGTGGAATGCGAAGGTGAACCGTGTTTATTTGTGAATGACCAGGATGAACTGGCAGCAACATGCCGCCTGAAAAACTTTGGCGTAGCGATTGCTGAGTCTTTCTCCAGCGCGAATCCTTTTTGACTGTAAATCCAGCGAGTCAGGCAAGCGCAAGTAATTGGCGTGTATATTCCGCCTGCGGCGCAGCAAATATCTGCTGACATGCCCCTTGCTCGACTACTTCTCCCTGCCGCAATACCACAATCTGATGGCATAACGATTTCACCACGCGCAAATCATGGCTGATAAAAATGTAGGCCAGCTGATGTTTTTCTTGTAACGATTTCAGCAATGCAAGAATTTGCGCTTGTACCGAACGGTCAAGAGATGACGTCGGCTCATCCAGAATAATCAATTCCGGCTGTAAAATGAGCGCCCTGGCAATGGCGATGCGCTGTCTTTGCCCGCCTGAAAACTCCGCCGGATAACGGTGCATGGTTTCCGGATCCAACCCCACTTCCTGCATCGCGACGATCACTTTCTGTTCGCGTTCTGCTGCACTTAACGCAGGCTGATGGACGCGTAAACCCTCTTCAATGATCTGCAAAACATCAAGCCGCGGATTAAGCGAAGAATTGGGATCCTGGAACACCACCTGGATGCGGCTACGCAACGGCAGCAGTTTTTTGCGATTAAGATCGTGCAGCGGTTTGCCGTCAAACCAAATCTCTCCACTGGAGTGAATCAGGCGTAGCAACGCAAGCCCGGTCGTACTTTTCCCCGAACCAGACTCCCCAACCAGCCCGATGCTTTCACCGGCACGTAGCGCAAAACTCAGATTTTTTATCCCGTAGTTGTGGCCCACCGTTTTTCTAAGTAACCCACGGCGAATCGGGAAAGCGACTTGTAAATCATTAACCGTTAATAACGGTGTGCTGGTTTCATCGACCGGAAGTGGCGTGCCGCCTGGTTCTGCGGCCAGCAATTGTTGGGTGTAAGGGTGCTGCGGTGCCGATAACAATTGGGCGGTTGAGTTTTGTTCGACACATTTTCCGTTGCGCATCACGGCAACGTTATCCGCCAGCTTTTTGACGATATTCAGGTTATGGGTGATGAACAGCAGCCCCATGTTCAGCTCTTGCTTGAGTTCTTTCAGTAATTGCAGGATTTGCGCCTGAACCGTGACATCCAGTGCCGTGGTGGGTTCGTCTGCAATCAGCAATTCCGGGCGTGTCAGCAACGCCATGGCAATCATCACGCGCTGGCGTTCTCCACCAGAAAGCTGATGCGGGAAGTCGGTTAAACGGCTTGCCGCGTTGCGAATGCCTACTCGATCAAGACAGGTCAGCATTTCAGCGCGAGCCGCTTCCCGGCGCATGCCCCGATGAAGCGATAATACTTCGTAAAGTTGCTTTTCGATATTGTGAAGGGGATTAAGCGAAACCATTGGTTCCTGAAAAATCATGGCGATTTTATTGCCACGAACGCTGCGCAGTGTCCGCTCAGGTCCATGCAGCAACTCCTGGCCTTTAAAGAAAATCTCTCCTGACGGGTAAATCACCGGCGGTGCAGGCAGCAAACGCAACACGGATAACGCGGTCACGCTTTTCCCGGAACCCGATTCCCCGACTAACGCCAGCGTTTCACCGGCATTCACTTCAAGGGATAAATCATCCACCACTTGTCGGATAGTATTGCCGCTTTGGAAAGCAACAGACAGGTGATTGATGGATAGCAGTGGCGTTTTCATCTCAGTACACCTTGCTCGGGTCGAAGGCGTCGCGCACGGCTTCGCCAATAAAAATGAGGAGAGTCAGTAAGATGGCCAGCGAAAGGAATGCGGTGATGCCAAGCCACGGCGCCTGAAGATTATTTTTACCTTGTAACAGCAGTTCACCGAGTGACGGCGAGCCGAGCGGTAAACCAAAGCCGAGGAAATCCAGTGAGGTGAGGGTGGTAATCGAACCGCAAAGGATAAATGGCAGGAATGTCAGCGTAGCGACCATGGCGTTGGGAAGGATGTGGCGGGTGATTATCGACCAGTCATTCACGCCCATGGCCTGGGCTGCACGAATGTAATCGAAGTTGCGGGTACGCAAAAACTCAGCGCGCACCACACCCACCAGACTCATCCAGCCAAACAGTACGGTAATGCCGAGCAGCCACCAGAAATTTGGCTGGATAACGCTTGAAAGCAGGATGATGAGAAACAGGGTCGGCATACCCGACCAGACTTCGATAAATCGCTGCCCCCACAAATCCACGCGTCCGCCGTAATAACCTTGCACTGCACCGGCCAGGATCCCAATCATGCTGGATAAGATCGTCAACATCAGGCCGAAAAGAATGGAAATACGGGTGCCATAAAGGATCCGCGCCAGCACGTCGCCGCCGTTGGCATCCGTCCCCAGCCAGTTTTGACGGCTTGGTGGCGAAGGGAAGGGGACGGTGGTGGCAAAGTTAATCGCATTGTAGCCAAAGCGGATCGGTGCCCACAGGACCCATCCTTTCTGGCTCAGGCGTTCTGCAAGCCAGGGATCCTGATAATCAGCAGGTGTTGCCAGCGGGCCACCGAAATCACTTTCGCTGTAATCGGCGATAAACGGGAAATACAGACTTTCCTGGTAATGCACGATCAATGGACGGTCATTGGCGATAAGCTCTGAACCGAGCGTCAGCAAAAAAAGAATCGCGAAAATCCACAGCGACCAATAGCCGCGCTTATTATGGCGAAACCGTGCCCAGCGGGCTTGATTCACAGGACTTAACTGCTTCATCCACGACCCTCGAAATCAATACGCGGATCAACCAGCGTGTAGGTGATGTCGCTCAGAATATTCAGCAGCAAACCAATCAGTGTGAAAATATACAAGGTGCCAAACATCACCGGATAGTCGCGGGAAATGGTGGAATCATAACCCAGCAAGCCCAGCCCGTTGAGCGAGAACATCACTTCGATAAGCAAAGAGCCGGTAAAAAACATACTGATGAACGTGGCAGGAAAACCGGCGATCACTAACAGCATGGCGTTGCGGAAAACGTGGCGATAGAGAATTTTGCTGTCATCCAACCCTTTAGCTCGCGCAGTGACCACGTATTGCTTGCGAATTTCATCCAGAAACGAGTTTTTAGTCAGCATCGTCAGGGTGGCAAAACCACCTACCACGGTTGCCAGCACCGGTAATGTGATGTGCCAGAGATAGTCAAAGATTTTGCCGTACCACGGCAGGGAATCGAAATTAGTCGAAACCAGGCCACGCAGCGGGAACCAGTCCAGATAACTTCCGCCCGCAAACAAGACAATAAGTAAGATTGCGAATAAGAAAGCGGGGATCGCGTAGCCGATGATAATAAACGTGCTACTCCAGACATCAAAAGAGCTGCCGTTACTGACTGCTTTTCGGATACCCAGCGGAATCGATACCATGTAGATAATTAAGGTGCTCCACAAACCGATCGAAATAGACACCGGCAAGCTGTCTTTAATCAGATGCAGAACCGAAGCGCTACGAAACAGGCTGTCGCCAAAGTCAAAACGCAAATAATCGCCAAGCATTTTGAAGTAGCGTTCATGAATTGGTTTATCGAAACCATAGCGGTGAGTGATTTCAGCAATGACTTCCGGGTCGAGGCCACGTGCGCCACGATACTGGCTGTCGCCAGGGTTGCCGACGCCGACTCGCGCATGGCCGCTGCCCATGTTGTCCGTCGATAAACCTGGGACGCCTGCGCCGTGGCCAAACTGAATCGCCGCGATTGCCTGGTCCACCGGGCCACCGGGTGCAATCTGTACGATGAAAAAATTGATGGTGATAATGGCCCACAGCGTCGGGATTATCAGCAGCAAGCGACGTAACAGATAACTTCCCATGGATGCCCTTAACGCCGGTTAGCCGGTAATTGAGCGGCTTTGTTAACGTCATACCACCAGGTATCGAAACCTGTCGTATATAACGGACGGATGGCCGGTTTGGAGAATTTGCCCCACCAGGCTAAGCGGTCTGCAGCCATGTACCACATTGGGATCATGTAATTATTCCATGTCAGCACCCGGTCAAGCGCGCGTCCCAAGGGTAGCAGTTTTTGTTTATCGCCTTGATTAGCCACAATCTGAGCAATCAGTTTATCGACCTCCGGGCTTTTCACACCCGGTGCATTATAAGTCGAGTCGACATATTCCGACGCCCATGAAATTTGCACATCGGCACTGGGATAAGGCATCGCGCTGTACAGTGTCGGCATCATGTCATAGTCACGGGTACGCAAGCGGTTAGTGAGTTGCGAGTTATCCACCTGACGCACCTCCATAGTGATACCCAGCCGTTGCAAATTATGCTGGAACGGTAAAACCCATTGTGTGTTGCCGGTGGAGCCAATCAACAACTCGAAGCTAAACGGTTTGCCAGTTTTAACATTGACGAGTTTTTGGTCCTTTAGTTCCCATCCCGCCGCTTTCAACAAGTTCAGGGCCTTGAGCAGATTGTCACGGTCAAAGCCATCGCCGCGCGATTTTGGCGGATTGTAGATAGTAGTGAACACCTCTGGCGGTAGTTCATCCTTCATTGGCGCCAGCAGAGTCAGTTCATCTGCATTCGGATACTCCCGCGCGGCATATTCCGTATTCTGGAAATAACTGTTCGCCCGGTTGTACGCGCCATAAAACAGCGCTTTGTTCATCCATTCAAAATCAAATGCCAGGCCAATCGCCTCGCGAACATGTCGGTCTTCAAAAATGGGGCGCTGGATATTAAACGCCAGCCAGCGAGTATCCTGCGCGGCCTCGTTGGGAAGTTCTTCTTTTACAATGTACCGATTGGCAAAGTTCTTTCCGGTATAGCGGGTTGCCCAATTCTTTGCGCTCGCCTCGTTTCGAAAATCATAGGCACCTGCTTTAAAGGCTTCAAAAGCCACGTTGTCATCGAGATAATAATCGTATCGGATTGAGTCAAAATTCCAGCGCCCACGGTTGACCGGTAAATTAGCGGCCCAATAGTCTCTGACACGAGAATAGGTAATGTATTGCCCCATGCGCCATGCCGTTATTTTATAAGGGCCACTGGCGGGAGGAGGAGAAGAAAGCGGGTCGCTGAGCTTGTGATCTTTCCAGAATTTTTCAGGAAACACCGGCAGCGAAAACAGCCCAAGCATCCGTTCTTTACTGGGTTGCGCCAGTTCGATACGCAGCGTTAAAGGCGCGATAGCACGCATTTTTGCACCCTTATAAACCAGGCGAAATTGCGGCACACCTTCCGTCATGAATTTATTAAAAGTGAAAGCGACATCGCTGGCTTTGATGGGCGTCCCATCATGAAAACGGGCACGGGGATTAATTTCGACTTCAGCCCAGGCAAAATTGCTGGGATAGCGCGCCATTTCTCCGATCAACGGGTAATAGCTGCCAGGTTCATCGTCGGAGGTGGTAAAAAGTGTGTCATACAATGCTTCGGTACGCACGCCAGGATTGCCACGTAGCGCGTAACGGTTGAAGTTATCAAAGGTGCCAATCGCTGACAGCGTGATGTTCCCGCCCTTTGGGGCTGCGGGGTTGACGTAATCAAATTGCGTGAAGTTTATGGCGTATTTAGGCTCACCTAAAACGGCAAAGGAATAACTTTCCTTGATGTTTTCAGCCTGACTTGACGCAGCAATCAGGCAGAGGCTGAGCAGGGCGAGGATGCGGGCAAACATCGTATAGGTCATTCCTTGTCAGGGAGGAGATTACCTAATTGTTTCATCCCGAAACAATATCACTATCCAGGTAACGTACCACCGCATTATAACGTCATGATGGTAAATCATAAGTTATGCTCGTGATACTTCAAGCGACATCGTTGTCGACCGTGGAGATTGTCTGTCAGCACGGGAATTTAATCGCGGCTAAGCAACTCTTCGAAATCTTTTTTCTGATCTTCCCATACCTGTAATTGCTCAAGGGTCATAGGACGAGCGAGATAGTAACCCTGCAGGTAATTCACGCCCTGGTCAATCAGCCATTTGGCTTGCTCAGGGGTCTCAACCCCTTCAGCGACGGTCGTCATACTGAGTTTGCGGGCAAGGGTCAGCACCGCATCGAGCACTGGAGAGGTGACGGTTTCAAAGCCAATCGAATTAACAAAGCCACGGTCAATCTTGAGATAGTCGAGCTTAAAGCGTTCGAGATAGATAAGCGCACTGTGCCCGGTACCAAAATCATCTACAGCAATTTCATATCCCTGCTCTTGCATCCAGGTAAACAGGCAACTGGCCTCGTTTTCCTTAACCATATCGCGTTCGGTAATCTCAAAAATTAGCTGGAAATGACGAGGCGGCAACGAAGCGGCAAAAGCCTGAATATCTTCTTTGAAGGTTGAGGAGTGCAAATGGCTGGGAGCCAGGTTAACACCGAGTCGCGCGCCAGCCGGTAAAATATGCTGAAGTTTTTTGGCATCATGCGCAATCAGTTCAAACAAATGGCGGGTGAGGGGGACAATCAATTGCTGGGCTTCGGCAAAGGCGATAAACGCATCTGGCGGAATAGGGCCAGCAATCGGGTGATTCCAGCGCATCAACACTTCAACACCCGACATTTTTAGCGCTTTGGCATTCACCACTGGCTGATACACCACACTGAATTGCCCGCGTTTAATGCCGGTCAGGATCTCTTTGCCTGAGCGTAAGCGCACTGTCAGCAACCAGGCGCACAATGCCCCGATAAGTATGCCGAAAATTAAACCCGTCAGAATGGAGATTTGAATGTCTTCCACAGGCCAGGTTTCGCCATACAGCGCTAATTTGATGGGGTATCCCTGAATGCTAATAATACGCGTGGGATGTGCCGGCAGCATTGCGGCATCTAATACATGATTGGAGGTCGTGGTTAAGGCTTTACCTCCCACGATGATCGCCATTGAAACCATATCGCTTTGGCGAGTGCTGAATAATAAATACGGGGTGAGATTCACATTCAGAGTGGCGAAAACACCGTGACCAGAAATCAACGGATTTTTAAACCACGCGGCAATGGTCGGCTTGCCTGGCATCATCGGTGTGCCCTGCATGATATCAAGATCAACCTCATTGTTGAGGTCGATATCCGGGACCAGCTGACGCATATCCATCAACATACTGCCGGTGGCAGAAGAACAATAAGCTTCGTAATTACGCACTAATACAAAGGCGCGAACGTTGACGTTAAATGCGGCAAGTGAGGTGAGTTCACCGGAGACATGATGGCAATCGGAAAGCGTTAAGGGCTGGATGCCGCTGCTGCTGGTCTGAAGCTCACTGAAAAAGTGGCTGAGGTAATCACGTATATCTGAAGTCAGCGTGTCGTAGCTTGCCTCGCGCTTACTATGCAGCGTCAGGCTGGTTATTCCACCAATCAGTAGCGCGGCAAGAATACCCGCCAAAATACTGAAGGCGGCAATTTGCCGGACGGAGGTAAAATAACGTGAAAAAATATTTTTAGAAAACATGGCTTAAGGGTTCCTGCAAGCGCAAGAGACTTATTGTTTATATGTGTTTTTTCGGACTATAACGCAAAAAGTGGCATAGCGTCATAAAGTTTCGAACGTAAATTATAATCATTTTATAAACGTTTACTTTTTGCACTCACTGAATTTCAGGCAATAAAAAACGCTGCATAAGCAGCGTTTCTTGTCTCGTCGAATTGTTTTCTTGCAATCAGCCAAGGGATTAACTGTCTGCAAGAACCGCATTAACTGCGGCTCAGTACGCGTCGTGCTTCGTTATAACGCTTCTTCCAGTACGGTTCGTCCATGCTTGAAATCGTCACACCACTGCTGGTGGAAGCATGTACAAACTGATTATTGCCGATATAAATACCAACATGTCGACCGGTTGAACCTGCGCGGAACAGAACTAAATCGCCAGTACGTAATTTATTACGTGAAATCGATTTACCTGAATCCTGCTGTTCAGAAGTTGAACGAGGCAACTCTAAACCAAATTGTTCACGGAATGTACGCTGCACGAATGCAGAACAATCAATACCGCTTTTATTGCTGCCACCAAGACGATAACGAACGCCTTTCCAGCTTGCATATTGATCCATGAGACGTGATTTCACATCTACATTACGGACCATCTCTTCGAATTCATCCTGAGAGGCTTGCAGTAAAAAACCATCTTTATTGCCGACTGCATGCGTCTCAGAATGCATATTTGCGGTGTTTGTCGAACTACATGCTGACAGCATTACTGCCACAGCAACGGCGGGAATTACCCGCAAGATATATCTCAAAATAGGCTGAGATTTGACCATTATGTTTGTTATCCCTTGAAGTCCTTAACGATAAATATCGTTATACAAAATGCCAACGTGACGAGACTAATTACCTGAGCGTCATGAAACAAATGCTTATGAGCAAAACTGTGGTATGACGCACAAATTTATTCACACTGCGAATGATTTGGCTTTAAGCACAAAACGTATCCGAGGTTACCCTATCAACACTGGCGTGGCGAGAGCTTTTATCCGTTTTTTTATAAGAAATTGTGATGTTAAAAAATGATAAGAAATATTGCGTATTTGTTAAGCGTTATTGATGTTTAATTGTGCAAATGCTTCTTTTAACTGGGGAAGCGAAAAGGTTAAATATTAGTCGATTTTAACGGGTGAATGAAAAATCATCAGAGTTCATTCCGTTCTCTGATGATTGAGCGTCATTGGTGTTTATCAGATGTTAATCATTCGCTTTACGCATTTGGGGTAAATAACGGTCGAGCAGGTTAATTAACCCATCACTTACTGGGGTTAATAACACCCATGGTAAGCAAACAAGCGCAATGGAGAGCGACCCAACAAAGATATCAGTAAACCAGTGTGCCCCTATCATCATGCGCGGCATCATGAAGATCAGGAAAATAATAACGGCAATGCCAAACGCTTTTTTACCGAAATATCGCAGCATGAAGCCGGTGAAAATCAGCAGCATTAATCCGTGGTCGCCCGGGAAACTGTCTTTAGAAGCATCCTTTGTCGGGAAATGCAGCAATTCACTGACACGGTAAATATCGGTGAAATAGAGCGTAGGGCTGACGTGAGATTCCGGAATCAAATGGCCGAGCTGATTAATAATCACTGCACAAAATAGCATCACAATGCCCATGATGACCATGCGGCGGCGACCGCTTGATGATTCTTTGCGCCAATAGAAGAAAAACAACGTACCCATCGCTAATAACGAGATGCCATCAAACACGCGATTATTGGTCACCGCGACAAGTATCAGGAAGGCGTGACTCTTTACCAGTGCGCGGTTGAAGAAATGGAAGATATTGGAGTCGATAACGAACCAATAGCCATGTCCGGCAGGCAGATACCAACTAAAAAAGAGTGCTAATCCCAGTGCGTTTAGCACCAGGATTAAAGGTAATCGAATAGTTTTCATACGTTGTCACGAGTTTTTTTAACAAAGGGCAAAAGGGTAGACCTACAAACTTAAACGTAGCTTCAACAGCGACGTTTGCAATGCATTCCAGTCAACTTCAGCACTATGAATCAACTCGATACGGCTGTCTGGTGGGGCCACGTTTTGTGTTTCGATATGGAAATCAAGACCCTGGCGATTTACACGGACTAAGCCTTCCGCAATACGCAGTACGCCTTTAACGCGGTCGACCGGGGCCAGTCTGGCCCATTCCAGAATCCCCACCGTGTCAAAGAGGGTGTCGGCATCAAATATCCAGCCGCAACCGACGTAGCCCTGACCACTATTAATGCTTCGTCTCCAGCGTTGATGCTCCGGCAGACTTAATGCGGCAAGACCTTTAGTGACGGCGTGGCTGTGTTGATGGTCGGGGCTGGAAGGGAGTTCGCGTAGATTTTGACGCGGTCTTTCAAGAAGCGTGATATCAATCTTGCCGTTACTCGCGGCAATAATGTCACGGCCTAAAGCTTCGCGCTGTTGCCAGTCGGCCAGTGCTTTGCGGCTTTCATCGCTGGCACGGTCTTCTTTATTGGCAATGATAATATCGGCCGCCGCCAGCTGGTCGCGGAAGTTGTCATTATTTATGGCGCGTTCATCAAGTAACTGGCGAGGGTCGAGCAAACAAATCGTGGCGTTGAGTTCTATCCACGGTTGGTAAACCTCGGCAGTCAGCATATCGAGAATTTGTTTCGGATGACCCAGACCTGTCGGTTCGATAAGTAATCGGTCGGGTTTACCCTGGCGAAGTAATGTATTCAGGCCAACTTGCATCGGCAACCCATTCACACAACACATACAGCCGCCGGGGATTTCTTTCAATAATGCGCCGCTATCAGCTAATAACGCACCGTCGATGCCGACTTCACCAAATTCATTGACCAGCACAGCCCATTTTTCATGCTCAGGTTTATTGGCCAATAAATGCAAAATGGTGGTGGTTTTTCCGCTACCGAGAAAACCGGTAATGAGGTTGGTTTTAGTCACAGGCGCTCCGGACAGGTTAAGTGAACCTAACGTGATTAGTATCACAATCCTGAACAACATTTGCGAGAAAAGGAAGCCTGAGCGTGCTTCACATCCTTGTGAAGTATGTTTAAAGGCATTGATCGTTAAATTAACCGACCAGTTTTGCGACCGCGGCGCGTGCGCCAGTGCGGCACAACTCATTCCATGCAGCCTGGACGTTTTCGACAAAATGTTCATCAGCAGGCAGGTCGCTGCCGAAGATTTCTTGCAGGCTGAGCAGGGCGTTGACGCGTTCTTCTGGCGTGCTGCCGTCAACCAGGGTTTTAATTTTCGCGGCCAATGGATCGCGAATATCAATTTCATTTCCAGCGTCATCGGTGCCGCTGACATAACGCATCCATCCGGCAATACCCAACGCCAGACATGGCCATGCATCACCTTGCTGCAGGTGCCAGCGAACACTTTCCAGCATGCGCTGCGGCAGCTTCTGGCTCCCATCCATCGCGATTTGCCAGGTGCGGTGTTTCAGCGCCGGGTTTTCGAAACGCTCAATCAGGTTATTCGCATATTGCTGTAAATCGACGCCCGTCACCCGCAGAGTTGGCGCTTGTTCTTGCATCATCAAACGATGGGCAGCCTGGCGGAAATTATCATCAGCCATGCAGTCGTTAACATGCTGATAGCCTGCGAGGTACCCGAGATACGCGAGGAAGGAGTGGCTGCCGTTAAGCATGCGCAGCTTCATTTGCTCCCACGGCATCACGTCATCGACCATTTCAACGCCCACTTCTTCCCAGGCAGGGCGGCCCGCGACAAAATTATCTTCAATAACCCACTGGATAAACGGTTCACCTGAAATCGCGCAAGGATCTTCAACACCCAGCGTTTCGGTGATTTCCAGTAAGGATTCTGGCGTTGCCGCAGGGACAATTCTGTCAACCATGGTGCTTGGGAAGGTCACATGTTCACGGACCCAGTCGGCTAATTCCTGGCTACGAGTTTCTGCCATGCCGATCACCGCATTGCGTACCACATGGCCGTTGTCGGGAATGTTGTCGCACGAAAGCACGGTAAATGGACGCAAGCCCCGCTCGCGACGGCGATTGAGTGCTTCCACTAAAATACCTGGCGCGGAATGGGGTTCGGCTGGATTTTTCAGGTCGTGAATAATTCGTTCGTTATTGTTGTCGAGTTTTCCGGTCGCCGGATCGATGCAATATCCCTTTTCAGTCACGGTCAGGGAAACAATCGCCACTTGCGGCTCGCAGAATTTCTCAATAATGGCCTCGAGGCCATCAAGTTTTGCATTCAGGCATTCGTTAACCGCACCGACAACTATCGCCTGATTACCTTCTCGGCCTTTTTCCAGCACGGTATAGAGGTGATCCTGGGCGCGTAGCGCGGTCATCAATTTATCACCGCTAAACAGGCTAATTTCACAAATGCCCCAATCCCCCCCCAATTTATTGAGTACCCGATCGGTCAACAACGCCTGATGTGCGCGATGAAATGCCCCAAAGCCAAAATGGACGATGCGGGTTTTTAACGCTTTGCGATCATAGCGTGGTTGCTGAACACCGGTGGGGAGCGCGACCGAAGCAATTGTATTCATAATTGTAAATCCCGATTAACGAATTAGTAACATTGCGCAGTCTAAAGTTATATGACAGCAAATTAAATTGGTGTGCCGTCTTTATCCATTTAATGTGAGCTGGATCAACCAATGTCACCGCAAAATTTGACCGAAAAGAAGAATCCAGTATGGTAGTAGTCAATACAGCATTTAGAATTGGTATGACAACTTAACTGAGGAACTGTCGATGGAACAAACATGGCGTTGGTACGGCCCGAAAGACCCGGTATCTCTGGATGATGTGCGTCAGGCGGGCGCGACCGGTGTCGTTACTGCTCTGCATCACATCCCCAATGGCGAAGTGTGGCCGGTTGCTGACATTAAAGAGCGTCAGGCTGTGTTGGCAGCGAAAGGGCTGACCTGGTCAGTAGTAGAAAGTATTCCGGTGCATGAAGAAATTAAAACCCACACCGGTGACTACGATAAGCATATCGCAAACTATCAGCAGAGCATTCGTAACCTGGCGGAATGTGGCATCGACACCGTATGCTACAACTTCATGCCCATTCTGGACTGGACGCGTACCGATCTGGAATATGAATTACCAGATGGTTCACGCGCTCTGCGTTTTGACCAGATAGCATTCGCGGCATTCGAGCTGCACATCCTCAAGCGTGAAGGGGCAGAAGCTGATTACAGCGAAGAAGAGCAGCGCCAGGCGCTGGCCTACTTCAATAATATGTCCGATGCAGAAAAAGAAAAACTGACGCGCAATATCATCGCCGGTTTACCGGGTGCGGAAGAGGGTTATACCCTCGACCAGTTCCGTGCGCGCCTTGCTGAATACGACGGCATCAATAAAGAACAACTGCGCGAAAACATGGCGTACTTCCTGCGTGCGATTGTTGCGGTAGCGGAAGAAGTCGGTGTGCGCCTGGCGGTTCACCCGGACGATCCACCGCGTCCAATCCTCGGCCTGCCACGTATCGTATCCACAATTGAAGATATGCAATGGCTGAAAGAAACGGTCGATAGCATTTATAACGGCTTCACCATGTGTACCGGTTCTTATGGCGTGCGCGCTGACAACGACCTGGTGCATATGATTGAAACCTTTGGCGATCGTATTCACTTCACCCATTTGCGTGCCACTTGCCGCGAAGACAACCCGAAAACCTTCCATGAAGGCGCGCATCTGCAAGGTGACGTGAACATGGTTGCGGTGGTGAAGGCCATTCTGACTGAAGAGCTGCGTCGTAAAAACAGCGGTGATTTGCGTCCGATTCCGATGCGTCCGGACCACGGTCACCAGATGCTTGACGATCTGCACAAGAAAACCAACCCAGGTTATTCAGCGATTGGTCGCCTGAAAGGTCTGGCAGAAGTACGTGGTGTGGAACTTGCTCTGAAACAGACTATGTTCCCAGAACTGCTGAAGTAAGCTGAACAATAAAGTAAAAACGCGCCATCAGGCGCGTTTTTTTATGCAGATTTTTGGTGGAAGACGCATTTGCTTATCCACGCTACAACTGCTTTTCGTAGGTCGGATAAGCTTGCGCCATCCGACATTTTTAACCATTAATCTGCACGACCCATAGAACGTTTTTCAGCGATATGAATGCGGATCTTCTCACCGGTGACCATATATTCTGGAACCTGAATCACAAGGCCAGTCGACATGGTTGCAGGCTTGGTACGGGAGCTTGCTGATGCGCCTTTGATGCCAGGTGCAGTTTCAACAATTTCCAGATCCACAGTTTGTGGCAATTCCAGCGCCAGCAACTGGCCATCCCAGGTGAGAACCTGCATGTCTGGCATGCCGCCTTCAGGGATGAACTGCAACTCGTCTTCAATCTGATCTTTGGTGAAGATATACGGGGTGTAATCTTCTTTATCCATGAACACGTACTCGTTACCGTCGATGTAAGAGAAATCAACGAAACGGCGAGTCAGGGTAATGGTGTCGACGATATCGTCACCTTTGAAGCGCTCTTCAACTTTCTGGCCAGTACGGACATCAGAAAAACGCATTTTATACAGCGTTGCTGCGCCACGTGCGCTGGGTGCCTGAATATCAATATCTTTAACAATCAGCAGCTTGCCGTTGTAATTCAGTACCATACCTTTTTTGACTTCGTTAGCTCTTGCCATCGATAATTCCTGTAAAAAATTGAGGAGCGAAAATATTGCGTCAAATTACTCGCGGGGCGTCTTTCAGGCAAGCGGATTTAATCGCTGACCGGCTAGAAATGGCATAGTAAAGCCGCGTCACTACTGCTACAGTCCAGATCCTTGTCAGCCCACCGGAGCATTGCAGATGGACTGTCGTCCCGATTGCGGCGCATGTTGTACCGCGCCTTCCGTATCAAGCCCAATCCCTGGCATGCCAAATGGCAAACCGGCCAATACGATTTGCGTGCAACTTGGCGCTGATATGCGTTGTAAAATCTTTCTTTCACCGCTAAGACCCAAGGTCTGTGCCAGCCTGCAAGCCTCGCGTGAAATGTGTGGCACCACGCGCCAGCACGCCATGGATTATTTGATTTATCTCGAAGCGGCGACCGCTCCTTAAATATCTTTGATTTTCACCATGCAGTAAGCGGTGATGGCTATCATGCCTGTCGCGATATAAAACACGGTGTGATAATTCCAGATTTCCGCCACGACACCAGCCATCGACCCGGCAATTATCCAGCCGACACGCGTGGTATTGGTATACAGCGTGGTTGCCGCTCCAGCCTGGCCCGGCATTAAATCCTGAAAATAGATCATGCCGATACCCGCCAAAATGCCGATGAAAATCGCGTTCAGCAGTTGTAGCCCCAGCAGCATGAATTCGTTATGCAGTGTCAGCATCCCAATGTAGAACAACAGACCCGCGACCGCCGCAATCCGCATCAGGAAACGCTTACCGAAGCGTTTGGCGTAATAACCGGCGATAAGCATCGTAGGGATTTCAAGGCCAGCAGCGGTCCCCATCATCACGCCCGCCAGTTTCTCCGGCAGATGTAATTCATGAATGATGTAGAGCGGCATATTAATGATATAGAGGCTGTTACAGCCCCACATCATGGTGCAGGCGACAAACAATAACAGCGCATCACGGCGATTACGGCGCGGCGCCTCAAGGGTGGTCGATTTTGTCTCCACCTCTTTTCGCATCGAGGGTAACAACATCCGCACCATCACACTGCACACCACAAACGCCAGCGCGGCGCTGAGATACATCGTGGTAAAACCAAAACCCAACGCCAGCGCGTAGGCGATAGGCGGGCCAATCACCCACGCAAGCGATACCTGCGCACGCAGAATTGAGCTGAACATCACCGCTTCGCGACCGGTACGGTCGGCGTGTTCGCGCGCCAGGGCAAACATTTGAGGGTTAGCGGTCGAGCCAAAACTACTGAGGAAAACCCCGACGAACAGCAACACAAAATAGTTGCGGTTCCAGGCAAAAAGCACGCAGGCGAGAGCGCCTAATAAGCAGCAGACAAAAATAAGCGCTTTGCGATCGCCTTTGCGGTCCGAACGCCCCGCAAGAAACTGGCTGACCAAAATACCAATGATGGCACTACCGGTGAAAAAGAAGCCGACCATCGCTGGGCGAGCATGCACTTCTTCCGTCAGAAACAGGCTCAGAGTGGGCGTTTGTAATGCACCCGCGATCCCGGTAAGAAAAGCGACAATCAAAAAGGCGGAAGACGTTAAATCAAGGGGCTTACGGGTTGCTGCTATGGGGGCGTTTTGCATGCTCTCGGCGTCGCTAATTTATGAACGCGCGGAGTTTACGCGCCTTGTCAGAAAATAAACAGTTGATCAAATCAAAGGCGGCACGAAAAGACGCTTAAAGCTAAACGCATCGCGCAGTACTGCTATTTAGCATTTTATGAAACTGCCGCCATACTGAGTTATAGAGAAAGTGGTTGAATGGACTTATCCGCTTTAACTCGTTCAGCTTTTACGCCCAGGTTTGAGGGAAATGTGCGGAACCTCTAAATTTCAGTAACGAAATCTCAACATGACTTGCCTGAAACCTGGTGAATATGCACACTACTTGAAACGTTTCAGCGTCGTCTTATTTGTTATCAGGAGTGGGATGGCGCATTTTTTCTCATTGCAGCTGAATCGTTTCAATTCGGCAGGAGAGGAGAACCATGTTCCAGTTATCTGTGCAAGACATTCATCCGGGAGCGAGTGCCGGAAATAAAGAAGATGCCATTCGTCAGGTTGCCGCAGCACTCGCGCAAGCTGGCAATGTCAGCATTGGCTATGTAGAAGGTATGCTGGCTCGCGAGCTACAAACTTCTACTTACCTGGGCAACGGTATTGCTATTCCACACGGCACCACCGACACCCGCGATCTGGTGCTGAAAACTGGCGTTCAGGTGTTTCAGTTCCCCCAGGGAATCGAGTGGGGCGAAGGCCAGACCGCCTATGTTGCGATTGGTATTGCCGCCAGCTCCGACGAACACCTGGGTTTACTGCGTCAGCTTACCCATGTGCTGAGTGATGACGACGTTGCTGAACAACTCAAAAATGCAACTTCAGCAGAAGAGCTTCGTGCATTGCTGATGGGCGAAAAACAGTCCGCCTCTTTGCTTTTTGACAACTCATTGCTGGCACTCGATGTCACCGCAACCGACCTGATGACGCTGCAAGCATTAAATGCCGGGCGCATCAAACAAGCTGGTGCAGCAGACACGGCATTTGTAAGCAATGTCATCTCCAGCAAACCTCTTTATTTAGGTCAGGGCATCTGGCTGAACGACAGTACTGAAGGCAACCTTGCCAGTGCTGTTGCCATCAGTCGTCCTGTGACTGCGTTTGAGACTGAAGGCCAACCGGTATCGCTACTGATGACGGTTGCTGTGGCCGATGACCAACCCTTACAGGTGCTTAACCGCCTGAGCGACATGCTGATAAACAATACTGCTGACCGCTTGCTGAACGCTGATGCGCCCGCATTGCTGACGCTGCTGACCAGTGATGTTGCACCTGAGCAAAACGTCCTGAGTGCCGATTTCCAGATTCGTAATGAACACGGTTTGCATGCCCGTCCAGGTACCGTGCTGGTGAACACCATCAAACAATTTAATAGTGAGATTACCGTGACAAACCTTGATGGCACCGGCAAGCCTGCCAATGGACGCAGCCTGATGAAAGTTGTGGCACTTGGCGTGAAGAAAGGCCACCACCTGCGCTTTACCGCTCAGGGTGACGATGCTGAAGTTGCGCTGAAAGCGATTGGTGAAGCCGTTGCAGCCGGTTTGGGCGAGGGGGCAGCATGAGTCGTCGCGTCGCAACCATCACCTTAAATCCGGCTTACGATCTGGTCGGTTACACGCCTGAAATTGAACGTGGTGAAGTTAACCTCGTTCGTACCACCGGCTTACACGCTGCGGGTAAAGGCATTAACGTTGCTAAGGTTCTGAAAGATCTTGGTATCGATGTCACTGTTGGCGGCTTCCTTGGGAAAGACAACCAGGATGGCTTCCAGCAACTGTTCAGCGAGTTGGGGATTGCTAACCGTTTCCAGGTTGTACAGGGTCGGACCCGTATTAACGTCAAACTGACAGAAAAAGACGGTGAAGTGACCGACCTGAATTTCTCCGGCTTCGAAGTGACTCAGTCAGATTGGGATCGCTTTGTTGCAGACTCTCTGAGCTGGCTCGGCCAGTTTGACATGGTCTGCGTCAGCGGCAGTTTACCGGCAGGTGTTTCTCCGGAAGCGTTTACCGACTGGATGACCCGTCTGCGCAGTCAGTGCCCATGCATTATTTTCGACAGCAGCCGCGAAGCGTTAGTCGCGGGGCTGAAAGCGGCGCCATGGCTGGTGAAACCGAATCGCCGCGAGCTGGAAATCTGGGCGGGTCGTAAACTTCCAGATATGAAAGATGTGATTGATGCCGCCCACGCGTTGCGTGAACAGGGCATTGCTCATGTGGTTATCTCTCTGGGTGCCGAAGGCGCACTTTGGGTGAACGCATCCGGTGAATGGATTGCCAAACCGCCAGCTTGTGAAGTCGTCAGCACCGTCGGTGCCGGGGATTCCATGGTGGGTGGGCTTATCTACGGCCTGTTAATGCGTGAATCCAGCGAACATACCTTACGTCTGGCGACGGCAGTTGCGGCGCTGGCGGTGAGTCAGAGCAACGTCGGTATCACCGATCGTACGCAACTGGCAGCCATGATGGCTCGTGTTGACCTGAAACCTTTTAACTGACAGCAGGAGAGGAACAATGAAAACGCTGCTGATTATCGAACCCGGTCTTGGGCAAGCTCGCGCATACCTTGCGAAAACATTGCTCGGTTCCGCGGCGCAGAAAGCGCACTTGCAGATTATCGACAATCCGAACGAAGCCGATATGGCGATTGTGGTGGGTACCGCTATCCCTGCTGATACCTCGCTGAATGGCAAAAATGTCTTCCTCGGTGATATCGACCGTGCGGTGCAACATCCAGAACTGTTTTTAAGTGAAGCCAAAAGCAAAGCCAAACCTTACACGGCGCCGGTAACCGTAGCGCCAGTCGCTGCGGCTAAAGGTCCAAAACGCGTGGTGGCGGTAACGGCTTGTCCGACAGGTGTCGCGCATACCTTTATGGCCGCTGAAGCGATTGAAACCGAAGCTAAAAAACGTGGCTGGTGGGTGAAAGTTGAAACGCGTGGTTCAGTGGGCGCGGGTAATGCGATTACGCCAGAAGAAGTGGCTGAAGCTGATTTGGTGATTGTTGCCGCGGACATCGAAGTGGATTTGGCTAAATTTGCAGGCAAGCCGATGTACCGCACTTCAACCGGTTTGGCGTTGAAGAAAACCGCACAAGAGCTGGATAAAGCCGTGGCTGAGGCAACGCCTTTTGTTGCCAACACACCGGGTGCTTCGAATACGAAAGAAGGCAAGAAAGAGGCTGCGGGTGCGTATCGTCACCTGTTAACCGGCGTTTCTTATATGTTGCCGATGGTTGTTGCGGGTGGCTTGTGTATCGCACTGTCATTTGCTTTCGGTATTGAAGCGTTTAAAGAACCTGGAACGCTGGCCGCAGCACTGATGCAAATCGGTGGTGGTTCAGCCTTTGCCTTGATGGTGCCAGTGCTTGCGGGTTATATCGCATTTTCCATTGCAGACCGTCCAGGTTTAACCCCAGGTCTCATCGGCGGTATGTTAGCCGTCAGCACCGGTTCAGGTTTTATCGGCGGTATTATTGCGGGCTTCCTCGCGGGTTACATTGCGAAGATGATCAGCACTAAGCTGAAACTGCCAGCCAGTATGGAAGCGCTGAAGCCAATCCTCATCATCCCGCTGTTCTCAAGCCTGGTGGTCGGTCTGGCGATGATTTACCTGATTGGTACGCCGGTGGCGAAAATCCTTGAAGGTTTGACTCACTGGCTGCAAACCATGGGCACCGCGAATGCGGTACTGCTGGGTGCAATCCTTGGCGGCATGATGTGTACCGACATGGGTGGCCCGGTGAATAAAGCGGCTTACGCCTTTGGCGTCGGATTGCTGAGTACCCAAACGTATGCACCGATGGCCGCGATCATGGCTGCAGGTATGGTGCCACCGTTGGCAATGGGGCTGGCGACATTTGTGGCTCGTCGTAAATTCGACAAGGCGCAGCAAGAGGGCGGTAAAGCGGCGATGGTTCTGGGTCTGTGCTTTATCACCGAAGGGGCAATCCCGTTCGCTGCTCGTGACCCAATGCGTGTTCTGCCATGTTGTATCGTGGGTGGCGCGGTGACCGGTGCTATCTCGATGGCAGTTGGTGCCAAGTTGATGGCGCCACATGGCGGCTTGTTTGTCCTGCTGATTCCGGGTGCGATTACACCGGTTCTGGGCTACCTGATTGCGATTGTGGCGGGTACGTTGCTGGCGGGACTGTCGTATGCCTTCCTGAAGCGTTCAGAAACTGAATTAGCGGTGAAAGCAGCGTAAAAACTGTTGGTGGATGACGCTGTCGCTTATCCACCCGAAATCATCTCTCAAGTTCCCGGCATACACCGGGAGCTTTTTTTTTGCTTAAGCGGCAGCTTCCTGATGCTGTTGTGCTTTCAACCACGCAATCTCTTCGCCCCAAATATCCGGGTTAGTGGTTTCCAGAATCATTGGAATGCCATCGAAACGGCTATCGCGCATGATCCAGCTAAACGGAGTATGGCCGATATTGCCTTCACCCAGGCTGTTATGCCGATCAACACGACTACCAAAAGCACTCTTCGCGTCATTGAGATGCATACCACGCAAATATTTAAATCCGACAATGCGGTCAAATTCAGCGAAGGTCTGTTCGCAATCCGCTTCAGTACGCAGATCGTATCCCGCAGCAAAAGCGTGGCAGGTGTCGATACACACACCGACGCGAGATTTATCTTCTACGCCATCAATGATGGCTGCCAGATGCTCAAAGCGGAAACCGAGGTTGCTCCCCTGGCCCGCGGTGTTTTCAATCACCGCTGTCACGCCTTCAGTTTTATCCAGCGCGATGTTGATTGACTGCGCGATACGCGCCAGACACTCTTCTTCCGGGATTTGCATCAGGTGGCTGCCTGGATGGAAATTCAGCAGCGACAGTCCCAATTTCATGCAGCGTTCCAGCTCATCAATAAAGGCTTCACGGGATTTTTCCAGCGCTTCTTCGACGGGATGACCGAGGTTAATCAGGTAGCTATCGTGTGGGAGGATTTGGCCTGGACCGTAGTTGTACTTTTCACAGGCACGTTTGAAATTACTGATAACTTCTTCGGTCAATGGTGCTGCGCGCCACTGACGTTGATTTTTGGTGAACAGGGCAAAAGCAGTGGCTTCAAGCTCATGTGCGCGAATCGCGGCATTTTCCAGACCACCAGCGGCACTGACATGTGCGCCAATAAACTTCATCATTCTTTCTCCTGTCAAAACCCGCTACCGGGAAAGCGTCAATGATAGCGGGTTAGACAGGAAATATCAGGCCATTAAATGATGTATGCCGAGGTTAATCGCGCCGCCACCGACGATAAGCCAGATAAACAGCACCAGTGCCATCAATAGCGGGCGCACACCGGCTTTTTTCAGCGCGCTAATGTGAGTCGTCAAACCGAGAGCCGCCATCGCCATGGCTAACAAGAAAGTATCCAGCGTAATCAGGCCATTAACCGCCCAGGCTGGCAGCAGGTGCAGCGAGTTAAACATCGCCACCACAATAAACAGCACTGCAAACCATGGAATGGTAATTTTGCTTTTCTGCGCCTGACCGGCTGGAGCAAGCTGTTTGACGCGCGCTGCCAGGAAAATCAGGAACGGAGCCAGCATCATAACGCGCAGCATTTTTGCAATCACCGCCGCATTTTCAGTCTCAGGGCTAACGGCATGCCCAGCCGCCACGACTTGCGCCACTTCATGCATGGTCGAACCGGTATAAATCCCAAACGTTTCGGGAGTGAACCACTGCGTGACATACGGATACATCATCGGATAAATGAAGATGGCCAGCGTACCGAAGATCACCACCGTTGCGACGGCTACCGTGACTTTGCTGGCTTCCGCTTTGACAACCGGCTCGGTGGCCAGAATCGCGGCGGCACCACAAATACTGCTCCCGGCACCAATTAACCAGCTGGTTTGTTTATCCAGACCAAATACTTTCTGGCCCAGCCAGCAGGCGAGGGCAAAGGTACTGCTTAAGGTCAGAATGTCGATGACAACGCCACTGACACCGACATCTGCAATTTGCGAAAACGTCAGTCGAAAACCATAAAGAATGATGCCAAGGCGCAATAAATGTTGCTTTGCAAACAGCACGCCACCATCACAGTGCTGCCAGATTTTTGGGTACAACGTGTTGCCGATAACCATCCCGCACAGAATAGCGAGTGTTAATGCTCCCAGACCAAGGCCTGCGACCGAAGGAATGTTACCCAGCCAAAGAGCCAGTGCAGTAATGCCGCCTGCCAGCGCAAGGCCCGGCAAAAAATGCCACAATGAATGTCGATGAGTGGGAATTGATAACGTAGCCATAACCTTCTCCTTTGTTATGGCAAAAGTGTATGGCCTGCTGGCTTAAAAATAAAATTGATTATATATTTATAACCAATCTGAATAAGTGTTAAGGCGTGCTTAATATGCATATCACTCTGCGGCAACTTGAAGTGTTCGCCGAAGTGCTCAAAAGCGGTTCGACAACTCAGGCTTCTCAGATGCTGTCGCTGTCGCAGTCAGCGGTGAGTGCCGCGCTGTCCGACCTCGAAGGGCAACTGGGGGTGCAGTTGTTTGACCGCGTCGGTAAGCGTCTGGTGGTCAACGAACATGGCCGATTGTTGTATCCGCGCGTGGTTGGCTTGCTGGAACAGGCTGCGGAAGTCGAACAGCTGTTTAAAGAAGATAACGGCGCGATCCGCGTTTTCGCCAGTAGTACCATCGGTAACTATATTCTGCCGGAAATGATTGCTCATTATCGCCATGATTTCCCCGCATTACCGCTGGAGATGAGCGTTGGCAATAGCCAGGACGTGATTAACGCAGTGGCGGATTTCCGTGTCGATATCGGCCTGATTGAAGGGCCAAGCCATATGACCGAACTGGTCACCGAGCCGTGGCTGGAAGACGAACTGGTGGTGTTTGCGCCGCCGAGTGCACCTTTCTTACAACAACCGATCACCCTGGAAACCCTGGCGCAACAGCAGTGGATCCTGCGTGAGAAAGGCTCCGGTACCCGTGAAATTGTTGACTACCTGCTGCTTTCGCATTTGCCGCAGTTCCAGTTGTGTATGGAATTAGGCAATTCAGAAGCGATAAAACACGCTGTACGCCATGGCCTTGGGATAAGCTGCCTGTCACGTCGTGTTATCGAAGAGCAGTTAGAAGCGGGATCGCTGGTGGAAGTGCCGGTGCCATTGCCACGCCTGGTGCGCACGTTGTATCGCATTCATCATCGCCAGAAGCACATTTCAAACGCATTACAGCGCTTTTTGAAGTACTGCGAAAAGTAAGTCTCGAGTTTGCTGGAAACCCATCTTGCTATAAGGGGATGGGGTTTTCAGGTGTAATACTTAAAGTTGCCGTAATACCATCCGAATGAAATAAACTGGAATAAATTATATTTAATTGGTTAATTAAATGTTGGTCATTTGGTTTGGAAGAGTCTTAACGAAAAATAAATTCAATATACCCGGGCTAAACAGCTGCTAATTTAATTTAGTATTATTAAGTGGCAGATGAAGTTGGTTACAAATAATAAAGAAACCTCTTTTTTCCTCTCATGTTTATTGATGCGATGTTTATAAATCGCCACTTACTATGGCGTTTTTAATTCAGAGTATTTTCTAATGAGCAATCTACTGATTACCGGTGCAACAGGCTTTCTGGGCGGTGCTGTGCTAGCGCGAGCACTTTCTGATTCGTCTATTAAATCCATTCTTTTGCTGGTGAGAGCAGACACCGCTGAAGAGGGCGTGGTACGCATCAAAAATAATCTGGCTAATTTTGGTTGTAGTGAAACCTTACTCTCTAAAATTAATACCCAAAATATCTTGCTGGGTGACCTGGCTTATTCAGAAACCTTTTTGAATGACGACCGACTTTCCTCAGTAACACATGTGATTAACTCAGCTGCCGTCGCGTCATTTGGCGATAATGCCTTAATCTGGAAAGTTAATGTTGAAGGAACACTGAAATTCGTTAAACGCATGGCAGAAGTTTCAGGTCTGGTGCGCTTTGTGCACGTCGGAACTGCTATGTCGTGCGTACCAGAAGCCGGGACATTAGTCACGGAGAGCATGGCGCGCAAACCGGAAGAAGAACATTTAGTTCAGTACACCTGGTCTAAATCCACCATCGAACAATTGATTGTCGAACAATGCCCGCAGCTCCCGCTGGTGATTGCCCGGCCGTCAATTGTGGTAGGGCACAGCGAAGAAGGGTGTCGCCCCTCCAGCAGTATTTTCTGGGTGTTCCGCATGGCGTTAATGCTCGGGAAATTCATGTGTTCTCTGGAAGATAAAATCGATGTCATCCCGGTCGATTATTGCGCCGAAGCACTGTTGCTCTTAACTAAGTGCCCGGAACTGGCCGAAAAGGTCTATCACATTTCTGCGGGGGATACCGGGAGTACCCAGTTTGTTGAAATAGACCGCGCGATGGCGGCTGCTTTAAATCAGAACCCTATTTATTCAACTTATGAGCAGGTTGAATACAGCGAACTGGTAAAAAATCGTCGAAATTTCAAAGAGATTTATGGGCCGTGCAATGAACGCCTGATGTTAAGGGCAATGCGTTTGTACGGTGAATTCTCCATGTTAAATGTGCGTTTTTCGAATAAAAAACTGTTGGATTTAGGCATGTCGCCGCCGCCACGTTTTGTTGATTACATTAGTCGCTGTGTCGAAACTACCCGCGAGTTCAGTATCCCTGAACTCATGAAGGTGGATTTTAAATAACTCATCGCTCCAGACCGCGTGGGGAAAGGATTCCCTCACATCACCACCGATTTACCCGCACGCTTTCGCACCTCATATCATAAGAGCGTTACTTATAATTCGCCTCCGATCATGAAGCTCTCTTATATCTTCGTATTTCTACTATATGTATAAGACTGGTTTGCTACAATCGCGCCTCATTTTTTGGAAGGACCGCAATTTTCTATGGTTTCTCAAGATAAAACAACACAAGCGCCTGGCTTACGACGTGAGCTAAAAGCGCGCCACTTAACGATGATCGCCATTGGCGGATCCATCGGAACCGGGCTATTTGTTGCCTCTGGTGCAACCATTTCTCAGGCGGGCCCTGGCGGTGCGCTGCTCTCCTATATCCTGATTGGTCTGATGGTGTATTTCCTGATGACAAGTCTGGGCGAGCTTGCGGCATATATGCCGGTTTCTGGTTCTTTTGCCACCTACGGTCAGCAATACGTTGAAGAAGGCTTCGGCTTCGCGCTGGGCTGGAACTACTGGTACAACTGGGCGGTAACTATCGCGGTTGACCTCGTCGCATCACAACTGGTGATGAACTACTGGTTCCCTGACACCCCAGGCTGGATCTGGAGTGCCTTGTTCCTCGGCATCATGTTCCTGCTCAACTACATCTCCGTTAAAGGCTTTGGTGAAGCAGAATACTGGTTCTCACTGATTAAAGTGACGACAGTTATCATCTTTATCATTGTCGGCGTGATGATGATTCTGGGCATCTTCAAAGGCGCTCAACCTGCGGGCTGGAGCAACTGGACGATTGGTGACGCGCCATTCGCCGGTGGATTCTCCGCCATGATAGGCGTGGCAATGATAGTCGGCTTCTCCTTCCAGGGGACGGAACTTATCGGTGTCGCTGCGGGTGAATCTGAAGATCCAGGTAAGAACATTCCACGTGCTGTGCGTCAGGTGTTCTGGCGTATCCTGCTGTTCTATGTGTTCGCGATTCTGATTATCAGCCTGATCATTCCTTATACCGATCCGAGCTTGCTGCGTAATGATGTGAAAGATATCGGCGTGAGCCCGTTCACCCTGGTATTTGAGCACGCAGGTCTGTTGTCTGCTGCGGCTGTGATGAACGCCGTTATCCTGACTGCGGTACTGTCAGCGGGTAACTCCGGGATGTACGCCTCAACCCGTATGCTTTACACCCTGGCCTGCGATGGCAAAGCACCACGCATTTTCTCTAAGTTGTCTGTAGGCGGTGTGCCGCGTTATGCGCTGCTTGCAACAACTGTGGTAGCCGGTTTGTGCTTCCTGACATCCATGTACGGCAACCAGACCGTTTACTTGTGGCTGCTGAACACCTCCGGTATGACGGGCTTTATCGCCTGGTTAGGTATTGCGATTAGCCACTACCGTTTCCGTCGTGGTTATGTGAAGCGCGGGCTTGATCTCAACGACTTGCCGTACGTTTCAGGCTTCTTCCCAATTGGGCCAATCTTTGCCTTCATTCTGTGCCTGATTATCACCCTGGGTCAGAACTACGAAGCCTTCCTGGCCGACAGAATTGATTGGGCTGGCGTGACTGCAACCTACATCGGTATTCCATTGTTCCTGGCGATTTGGTTCGGTTACAAGATAACTAAAGGTTCTCGTTTCGTGAAATACAGCGAAATGACGTTCCCACAAACGTTTAAAAAGTAACAATGCACCATTGAAAAAGGCGCGATTATCGCGCCTTTTTTTATGCCTGTGCCCCATCAGAATGGCAGCAGATTAACCATTTAATCCCAATTCACGCGAAATCGCCGCAGCCGTTTCCTGCAACGGTTTCAATAACTTCTTCTCTCCTACCTGACGCAGTTTGGCCGTAGAAAGCGAAATTGAAATCGAATAACTCACGCGATGGTGAATATCAAACACCGGTACTGCAATACACGAAACGCCTAACTCGTTCTCTTCCCGGTCCATGGCTAATTTTTGCTCGCGGATCTGCTCCAGCTCCTGATACATCTGCTCCAGGCTGGTAATGGTATTGCGCGTCAGCGGTTGGATCTCATCCTGATGCGTTTGCCAGTAATTCTCGACATATTCCGCATGACCAAAGGCCATATAAATCTTACCCATTGCCGAGCAGTACAGCGGCATATGCTGGCCGATATACGCCCGGGTACGCAGCATTCCGGTAGTCGGCTCGAGCTTATAAATCAAAATCGCATGGTCGTCTTCACGGCTCGAAAAGTTCACCGTTTCGCCGGTGACGATGTTCAGCGTCTCCAGATGCGGGGCGGCAACGTGAATGATATTTAACGATGAAAGCGCCTTTTGCCCGACCGAGATAAATTTTGTCGTCAGACGGTAACTCCCCGCGGCAGGCGCAGGCGTCACGTATCCGCATGACTGCAACCCCTGTAACAGGCGATGCACGGTACTTTTATTCAATTCAGCCAGCTCAGATAAATGCGCCAGCGGGCAACCGTTGGGGTAGTTACTGAGGATCTCAATGAGCTGCAGGCCACGGAATAAACTCTGGCTGCCAGCCGGTCTGTCCTTCTCTTTGCTTACATCGCTCTCTTTATCGCTCATCTCTTCCTTCCCGTAATTTCGCCGCGCACTGATGGTAGCGCAAAGTGTGGTTCAGTTCACGATCTCAACACGCAAATATTAACACATTGATTTAAATGATTTTTAAAAAACGCGCCTGCTTTGACTTGTTAAAAATTGAACTGTATATTTTTGAAATCAGATTTCGCATAGTGAAATATGCAGATCTAAAATCACTCACACCGATGGTGAGAAAACCGGGAGTCAGGCATGAAAGTGACCTTTGAGCAGTTAAAGCAGGAGTTCGAAAGAGTATTGCTGGCGCGAGGCGTGGCAGCGCAAACCGCCGCCGGGTGTGCGCAGATGTTTGCCCAGACCACCGAGTCGGGCGTCTATTCCCACGGCGTTAATCGTTTCCCGCGCTTCATTCAGCAACTGGATAATGGCGATATTATTCCTGATGCCAAACCCACCTGCGTGACCCGTCTTGGGGCAATCGAACAGTGGGATGCACATCGCTCCATTGGCAATCTGACGGCGAAGAAAATGATGGATCGCGCGATTTTGCTGGCCTCCGATCACGGAATTGGCCTGGTGGCGCTGCGTAATGCAAACCACTGGATGCGCGGTGGCAGCTACGGCTGGCAGGCGGCGGAGCAAGGTTACATTGGCATTTGCTGGACCAACTCCATTGCCGTCATGCCACCGTGGGGCGCAAAAGAATGCCGCATCGGAACCAACCCGCTGATTGTCGCAATCCCAGGCGAACCTATCACCATGGTGGATATGTCGATGTCGATGTTCTCCTACGGCATGCTGGAAGTGAACCGTCTGGCGGGGCGTCAGCTTCCGGTTGATGGTGGCTTTGATGACGAAGGCAACCTCACGCGTGAGCCGGGTATTGTGGAGAAAAACCGTCGTATTTTGCCAATGGGTTACTGGAAAGGATCTGGGTTGTCGATTGTGCTCGATATGATTGCCACGCTGCTTTCCAACGGTGCATCTGTGGCCGAAGTCACCGAAGACAACAGCGACGAATATGGCATTTCGCAGATATTTATCGCCATTGAGGTGGACAAACTTATCGATGGCCCAACGCGTGACGCCAAACTGCAACGCATTGTGGAATACGTCACCAGCGCCGAGCGGGCTAATCCTGACGAAGCGGTGCGTTTGCCAGGCCATGAATTTACCCGGATCCTTGCCGAAAACCGTCGCGATGGCATCACCATCGATGACAGCGTGTGGGCGAGAATTAAAGCGCTGTAGCGGTGAATACCATGATTTTTGGACATATCGCTCAAAAAAATCCCTGCGTTTTGCCACCCGCTATCACACAGGCGCTGGAGTTTTTGCGTAACACGGATTTTCGCGCAGTGGAACCAGGGGTTATCGAAATAAAGGGGCGTGATATTTACGCCCAAATACTGGATTTAACCACTTGCCCGGCGCAAGATAATTTACCAGAAGTTCATCGTCGATATATTGATATTCAATTTCTGGCATGGGGTGAGGAAATTATTGGTGTGGCTGCGGATAATGGCGAAAATATTATTGCAGTACCTTACCAGCAGGAACGCGATATTCTTTTTTATCAGAATATGGCGTATGAATCCTTTTTAACCATGTCACCAGGAAGTTACGCCATATTTTTCCCGCAGGATGTCCACCGTCCGGCATGTCATAAAAATAAAGAAACGGAAATAAGAAAGGTGGTTGTTAAGGTCGCGGTAAAAGAGCTTTAATTCATTTAAGGGACACAAAATGAAAGAGAATAACGCCGGTTTTATTATTGGCGCGTACCCCTGCGCACCTTCGTTCCACCAGTCAGGGGAAGAACAGGAAACACAATTCTGGCGCCAATTAGCCGATGTGCCCGGTATTCGCGGGCTGGAACAACCTTGCCTTCAGCATTTGCATCCTTATGGCGATGAATATCTGTTTAAACATACGCCGGATGACTGGCAAATTGTGGTGACCGCCATTATGGAAACCATGCGTCGCAGAGGCGCTAACGGTGGATTTGGCCTTGCATCAACGGATGAAACCCAGCGCAAAAGTTGCGTGGAATACTATCGCCACGTGTGGGAAAAAATTAGCCGCACCAACGACCGTTTTGGTAAACAAAAAGTGATTGCGCTGGAGATACAGGCGGCACCCGCCATCGGTAATCCTTCTGTGACGCAAGCAGCTGAATGTTTTACTCAATCTTTAACAGAACTGCAAAGCTGGGACTGGCCTTGTGACCTGGTGATTGAACATTGCGATGCAATGACTCAGCCTGATGCTCGCAAGGGTTTTTTGCCCCTTGAGCAGGAGCTGAAAAGTGACCTGGGGATTTGCCTGAACTGGGCGAGATCTGCCATTGAAGGGCGCAACACCACGCTCCCTCTGGAACATGCACGGCTTTGCCAGCAAACCGGGAAGCTGTCGGCGCTGATGTTCTCTGGCACCTCGTTGAATGGCCCGTATGGAAAATGGCAAGATTCACACGCTCCGTTCTCCACATTCACTGAAGAAAGCTTGCTGACGGTAGAGATTGCCAGGGAAATGTTGAGAGTTTCTCCGCGGGAGTCATTTAAATTTATTGGCATTAAATTATTAGAAATAAACCCGGAAGCCTCTGTTGACCATCGGGTGGCTATTTTAGCTGACGGGATTTCCGCACTACGTAGCGCATTAACATAATTATAAATAATCATTATTCGACGAGTTAAGAAAAAAACCGTTCCTTTTTATATTAAAGGGCACGCCAGATCCTATTTTTTATTATCGAGAATAATTTATGAACGCTAACTCTGTAACCCAAACAAATGATATTCCACGAAGCCGTTGGCTTAGAATAATTCCACCCATTTTAATCACCTGTATTATTTCCTATATGGATCGGGTGAATATTGCTTTCGCCATGCCGGGTGGGATGGACAGTGATTTAGGTATTTCCGCCACCATGGCGGGTCTTGCGGGCGGCATCTTCTTTATTGGCTATTTGTTCCTCCAGGTTCCGGGCGGGAAAATTGCCGTTCACGGTAGCGGCAAAAAGTTTATCGGCTGGTCGCTGGTGGCGTGGGTGATTATTTCCATTCTCACCGGCTTGATTACTAACCAATATCAACTGCTGTTTTTACGCTTCGCCCTGGGTGTGGCGGAAGGGGGCATGTTGCCGGTGGTGCTGACGATGATCAGCAACTGGTTCCCGGATGCCGAACGTGGGCGCGCTAACGCAATTGTGATCATGTTTGTGCCTATCGCCGGGATTATCACGGCACCGCTTTCCGGCTGGATTATTTCAGCGATGGACTGGCGCTGGCTGTTCATTATCGAAGGTTTGCTCTCCGCGGTGGTTCTGGTGTTGTGGTCGCTGACCGTTTGTGACCGCCCGCAAGAAGCCCGCTGGATAGATGAACGTGAGAAAAAGTGGCTGATTGACACGCTAAACGCTGAACAAAAACAGCTGGCGAAAACGGCAGTGAAGAATGCGTCACTCAGCGCGGTGCTTGCTGACCGCACCATGTGGCAACTCATCGCGCTCAACTTTTTCTATCAGACCGGAATTTACGGCTACACCTTGTGGCTGCCGACCATCCTCAAAGAACTGACCCACAGCACCATGGGGCAGGTGGGCATGTTAGCGATTCTGCCGTACGTCGGCGCGATGGCGGGCATGTTCATTTTCTCCTCGCTTTCTGACCGCACAGGCAAACGTAAATTGTTCGTCGCTCTGCCGCTAATGGGCTTCGCGTTCTGCATGTTTATGTCCGTGGTCCTCAAGGAACACATCTGGCTTTCCTACGCCGCGCTGGTCGGTTGCGGAGTCTTTTTGCAATCCGCCGCAGGGGTGTTCTGGACGATACCTGCTCGCCTTTTTAGCGCAGAAATGGCCGGTGGGGCGCGGGGGGTGATCAACGCGCTGGGTAATCTCGGCGGCTTCTGCGGCCCGTATGCCGTCGGCGTGTTGATTACTTTCTACAGCAAAGATGCGGGCGTGTATTGCCTGGCGATTTCGCTGGCGATTGCCTCGCTGCTGGCGCTGATGTTACCGGCGAAATGTGATGCACCGAACAGCAGCGATCTGCCTGAGCCGGATGGCCACTTAACGACGCACTGATTTTTGTCGGATGACGCTGCGCTTATCTGACCTACTGGCTGGGGATGTTGCTTATGTCGGATGACGCTGCGCTTATCCGACTTACTGGCTGGGGATGTTGCTTATGTCGGATGACGCTGCGCTTATCCGACCTACTGGCTGGGGATGTTGCTTATGTCGGATGACGCTGCGCTTATCTGACCTACTGGCTGGGGATGTTGCTTTTGTCGGATGACGCTGCGCTTATCCGACGTACTGGCTGGGGATGTTGCTTATGTCGGATGACGCTGCGCTTATCCGACCTACTGGCTGGGGGCGTTTTGTAGGGTGGATAAGCGCAGCGTCATCCACCATCAGGTTTGCACTGAAGAGAGAAAACAATGAAACAACAATTCTGGCTGGGCATCGACTGCGGCGGGACCTATCTCAAAGCAGGGTTGTACGACCAGCAGGGCCGGGAATACGCCATTCAGCGCCAGGCGTTGGCCACGGTGGGTGAGAAACCTGGCTGGGCTGAACGCGACATGCATGGGCTTTGGCAAAGTTGTGCCGACACGATTGCCACATTGCTAAAACGTTCTGCCATCAGCGGCAGCCAGGTTAAAGGCATCGGCATTTCAGCTCAGGGCAAAGGCCTGTTCCTGCTGGATAAAAATGACCAGCCTTTGGGGCTTGCGATGCTCTCTTCCGACAGGCGCGCGCTAAATATTGTCAGTGACTGGCAGCGGGACAACATCCCCGAACTGCTTTACCCGCACACGCGCCAGACCTTATGGACCGGGCATCCGGTTTCATTGCTGCGCTGGGTAAAGCAGCACCAGCCGGAGCGTTACTCGCAAATCGGCACGGTGATGATGGCGCATGACTATCTGCGCTGGTGCCTGACAGGCGTGAAAGGCTGCGAAGAGAGCAATATTTCCGAGTCCAATCTCTACAACATGAATCGCGGGGCGTATGACCCGCAACTGCTGTCGTGGTTGGGTATTGAAGAGGTTTTTCCGGCGCTGCCACCGGTTGTCGGTTCAAGCCAAATTTGCGGGGAAATCACATCGGATGTGGCCGCCGTAACCGGTCTGGCAGCGGGTACGCCCGTTGTCGGCGGCCTGTTCGACGTGGTTTCTACCGCATTGTGCGCGGGTCTGCATGATGACACGGCGCTCAATGCGGTGATGGGAACCTGGGCTGTCACCAGCGGCATTGCTAATGGAATAAGCGACCAGGAACCTCATCCCTATGTTTACGGGCGCTTCGTTTCACCCGGTCAGTTCATTGTTCACGAAGCGAGTCCCACGTCGTCGGCCAACCTCGAATGGCTGACGGCCCAGTGCGGAAACCTGAGTTTTGATGACATCAACCGCGCGGTTTCTGCCTTGCCCAAAGCGGGGAGTGACGTTCTGTTTCTGCCGTTTTTGTACGGCAGTAACGCCGGGCTTGAAATGACCAGCGGCTTTTATGGCTTGCAGTCGTCGCACCATCGCGGGCACCTGTTGCAGGCCGTTTATGAGGGCGTGGTGTTCAGCCATATGACGCATCTTAACCGGATACGCGAGCGGTTTAGCCGTGCTAAAACCCTGCGCGTGACCGGCGGCCCGGCGCATTCCGATGTCTGGATGCAGATGCTGGCGGATGTCAGCGGTCTTGCGGTGGAATTGCCGCAGGTAGAAGAAACCGGTTGTCTGGGCGCAGCGCTTGCCGCACTGGTTGGCACCGGCATGTTCACCAGTTTCACTCAGGCGCAGCAGCAACTTACACATGCCACCCGGGTGATTCATCCCGATCCCGCAGCCTGGCAGGCTTACCAAACCAAATATCAAAAATACCAGTTACTGATTGAAGCGCTACAGGGCTTTCATTCCTGTTGTGCGTCACTGAAAAACACCAGGGGATCCACATTATGAGCCGTCCATTATTACAACTCGCTCTCGATTACACCGAGCTACAACCCGCATTACGTGACGCTGCTTTATTGAGCGACAGCGTCGATATTATCGAAGCGGGCACGCTACTGTGTCTGACCGAGGGGCTGAATGCGGTGCGCCAGTTACGCAAACTTTGCCCGCAGAAACTGATCGTTGCCGACTGGAAAGTGGCCGATGCGGGAGAAACTCTTGCCGAGCAAGCGTTTAATGCCGGGGCTAACTGGATGACGGTAATTTGTGCCGCACCGCTGGCAACGGTGGAAAAAGCACACCAGGTCGCGCTGGCGCGGGGTGGTGAAATCCAGATTGAGCTGTTTGGTAACTGGACGTTTGACGATGCGCGAGCCTGGCATAAAACCGGCATCCGCCAGGCGATTTATCACCGTGGTCGCGATGCTCAGGCCAGCGGTCAGACCTGGGGTGCCGAAGACTTAACGCGAATGAAAGTGCTGTCAGATATCGGACTTGAGTTATCCATAACCGGTGGCATCACACCCGCCGATTTGCCGCTGTTTCGCGATATTAACGTGAAGGCGTTTATCGCCGGGCGCGCACTTTCTGGCGCGGCTAATCCACAACAGGTTGCGCAAGATTTCCACCTGCAAATCCGCGATATCTGGGGGGCAAAAGCATGAGAGTTCATCCGTTAGGGATTTACGAAAAAGCGCTGCCTAAACACCTTTCCTGGCCGGAACGCCTGGCGCTGGCAAAAAGCTGCGGGTTTGATTTTGTCGAAATGTCGCTGGATGAAACCGACGAACGCCTCGCACGCCTGGAGTGGAGCACCACGCAACGTGCTTCGCTTGTGGAAGCGATGCTGGAAAGCGGCGTCACGATCCCGTCGATGTGCCTTTCTGCGCACCGTCGTTTCCCGTTCGGTAGCCACGATGAAACCGTGCGCGAGCGTGCGCGTGAGGTGATGAGTAAAGCCATCAAACTGGCGCGTGATTTAGGCATTCGCACCATCCAACTGGCGGGGTATGACGTCTATTACGAAGAGCGAGATGAAGGCACGCAGCAGCGCTTTGCTGAAGGGCTGGCGTGGGCGGTGGAGCAGGCGGCAGGGGCACAAGTCATGCTGGCGGTGGAAATTATGGATACCGAATTTATGAATTCGATAACCAAATGGAAGAAGTGGGACAACGTGCTGTCGTCACCGTGGTTCAGTGTTTATCCGGATGTCGGCAATCTTAGCGCCTGGGGCAATGACGTGCAGGCGGAGCTAACCCTTGGCATCGACCGTATCGCGGCCATTCATCTCAAAGATACCCAGTTAGTGACCGAAACCAGCGCCGGGCAATTTCGCGATGTGCCATTTGGCGAGGGCTGCGTCGATTTCGTTGGCGTGTTCCGCACGCTAAAGCAGCTCAATTATCGTGGCGCATTCCTGGTAGAAATGTGGACGGAAAAAGCGAAAGAACCGGTACTGGAGATTATACAGGCACGGCGCTGGATTGAAGAACGTATGCAGGAAGGAGGATTCGTATGTTAGAGCCATTAAAGCAGCAAGTACTGGAGGCGAATCTCGCCCTGCCAGCCCATCATTTGGTGACGTTTACCTGGGGCAACGTCAGTGCTATCGATCGTGAGCTGGGTTTAGTGGTGATTAAACCGTCCGGCGTGGAATACGACGGTATGCGTGCCGAAGATATGGTGGTGGTGGATTTGCAAAGCGGTGCGGTAGTAGAAGGCAGCAAAAAACCGTCATCGGATACCGCAACCCATCTGGCGCTATATCGCCGTTTCCCAGGCATTGGCGGCATCGTCCACACTCATTCGCGCCACGCAACTATCTGGGCACAAGCCGGGCGGGATTTACCGGCCTGGGGCACCACGCATGCGGACTATTTCTACGGCACCATTCCGTGTACGCGTTTGATGACGCAGGAGGAAATTTCCGGGGAATATGAGCATCAGACCGGCGAAGTGATTATTCAGACGTTTGTTGAGCGGGATATCGATCCGTTACAGGTTCCGGCGGTGCTGGTGAATGCTCACGGTCCATTTGCCTGGGGGAAAGATGCGGCTGATGCGGTGCATAACGCGGTGGTGCTGGAGGAGTGCGCTTATATGGGGCTATTTTCTACCCAATTAACACCGCAACTCGGCAATATGCAGCCGCAATTGCTCGATAAACACTATCTGCGTAAACACGGCAAAAGCGCCTATTACGGGCAATAAGTAGCGGGCAATAAATTCACGGCTTTATGGCGGATGACACTTCGTTTATCCGCCCTACAATTTCGGCCCTACAAAAAGTTTTTCTTCCGTTACAACACCTCTCCATACATTACAAATTTTAACAATTTGATTGATAACCATTCTCGTTTAATTTAAGGTGTCGCCACGCTTTTCCTCGGCTGGATGTCGATGAGTTAAGCGCGCTGTCGATGGCCAATGTAGCCAACGACGCACCAGGGAATGTGAGCGCAGTCCATTGATACAGTTTGCTATTCACCTCATGGAGAAAGGAATGTTAAGGTTGAATCCCATCGTCCGGGGAGGACTTTGCGCGTCATTAATCACAGCTGCGTTTCCGGTCATTGCCGAAGAACGTGAAGACACGATGGTTGTTACTGCGTCTGCTACTGAGCAAAACCTCAAAGATGCCCCAGCCAGTATTAGCGTGATTACTCAAGAAGATCTGAAGAAAAAGCCTATCCAGAACCTGAAAGATGTTCTGCAGGAAGTCCCGGGTGTGCAACTCACCAACGAAGGGGATAACCGCCAGGGGGTCAGTATTCGTGGTCTGGACAGTAGCTACACGCTGATTTTGGTGGATGGCAAGCGGGTGAACTCGCGTAACGCTGTCTTCCGTCATAACGATTTTGACCTTAACTGGATCCCGGTTGATGCTATCGAACGTATCGAAGTGGTGCGCGGGCCGATGTCATCGTTATACGGCTCAGATGCGTTAGGCGGCGTGGTTAACATTATTACGCGCAAAGTGGGCAAGGCCTGGCACGGCACCGTGACGGCGGATACCACCATTCAGGAAAATCGCGATCGCGGCGATTCTTACAACAGCAACTTCTTCGCCAGCGGCCCCATCATTGACGATCTGCTTGGGGTAAAAGTTTATGGCAACCTCGGTAAACGCGAGAAAGATAAACAAGAACCTTCCAGCACCAGTGCGACGGGTGAAACTCCCCGCATTGAAGGTTTCACCACACGCAGCGGCAGCGCTGAGTTTGCCCTGACGCCAACCGAAAACCAGGACATGAGCTTTGGTTACGGTTTTGACCGTCAGGACAGGGATTCAGACTCTCTGAACCAAAACCGCATGGAGCGCCAGGATTACTCGATTTCCCATAATGGGCGTTGGGATTACGGCAATACCGAACTGCGTTTCTATGGCGACAAGATTGATAACCTCAATCCCGGCAACAGCGCACCTATCACGTCGCGCAACAATAGCCTCGACGGAAAACTGGTGCTGCCTTTGGGCGAGATTAACCAGTTGCTGACCTTTGGTGGTGAATGGCGTCACGATAAGCTGACTGACCCTGTTAACCTCACCGGCAGCAACAGCACCGCAACCTCGGCCAGCCAGTACGCCCTGTTCCTGGAAGACGAATGGCGGATATTCGAACCGCTGGCGTTGACCACCGGCGTGCGTATGGATGACCACGAAACTTACGGTGATCACTGGAGTCCGCGTGCATACCTGGTGTATAGCGCGACGGATACCATCACCATGAAAGGTGGCTGGGCAACGGCATTTAAAGCGCCATCGTTGCTGCAATTGAGCCCGGACTGGACCAGTAACTCGTGCCGTGGTTCTTGTAAGATTGTCGGTAGCCCGGATTTGAAACCGGAAACCAGCGAAAGCTTCGAGCTGGGTCTTTACTTTGCCGGTGATGAAGGGATTCTGGATGGCGTGTCAGGAAGTATCACCACCTTCCAGAACAACCTCGATGACATGATTGGTATTAACCGTACCCAGGACCGTTCACTGGCACCGTCTTATCCAAACTTTGTTGGTTTTGACAATGCGGGTCGCCCGGTCTTCAAATACTACAACGTCAACAAAGCACGCGTTCGCGGTGTGGAAACCGAGGTGAAAGTACCGTTCAACGATCAATGGAAGTTGACGCTGAATTACACCTATAACGACGGTCGTGATCTGAGTGGCGGTGGCAATAAACCTCTGGCTACTCTGCCATTCCATACCGCCAACGGTACAGTGGATTGGGCGCCGTTGGATGACTGGTCATTCTATGTTTCAGGGAATTATACCGGCGAGCAACGTGCCACTACCAACGGTGAAGCAACGCCTGGTGGTTACGTGGTATGGAATACCGGTGCGGCATGGAAGGCGACGAAAAGCGTCAAATTACGTGCAGGTGTGCTGAACCTGGGCGACAAAGATTTGAGTCGTGACGATTACAGTTATAACGAAGATGGCCGTCGTTACTTTATGGCGGTGGATTATTCGTTCTAATTGAGCGTGTAAATGGTGGATGACGCTTCGCTTATCCACCCTACGATGTTGTGTTTGTGGTGGATGACGCTTCGCTTATCCACCTTACGACTTCGGGCTGGTGGTGGATGACGCTTCGCTTATCCACCCTACGATGCAGTGTTTGTGGTGGACGATGCTTACGCTCGACCACCACTATTATCGCGTAGGTCGGATAAGCGAAGCGTCATCCGACTGTATTGCTACGCCAAATGCTCTGCGTGGAAGCGCAAATGATCTTCAACAAATGAAGAGATAAAATAATAGCTGTGATCGTAACCCGGTTGCACACGCAACGTTAACGGCCAGTTCTTCTGACGTGCAACTTCCGCAAACTGCGCAGGTTGCAGTTGATCAGCCAGAAATTGATCGGCATCGCCTTGATCAATAAGCACCGGAATCGCCTGCGCGCTGTCGGCCTGCATCAACAAACAGCAACTATCCCACTCGCGCCATTTCTCTTCGTTCGAACCTAAATAGGCGTTAAAGGCTTTTTGCCCCCACGGCACACGGGTTGGGTTCACAATCGGTGCAAATGCGGAAACTGAACAATAACGGCCTGGATTTTTTAACGCGATGGTCAGTGCGCCGTGACCACCCATCGAATGGCCGAAAATAGAGGCTTTCTCGCTGATACTGAAATTATCAGCAATCAACGCGGGCAGTTCGTCATTAATATAGTCGTACATGCGGAAATGCTCAGCCCACGGCTGCTCGGTGGCGTTGAGGTAAAAACCTGCGCCCTGGCCGAGATCGTAGCTGTCACTATTTGGCACGTTCTCACCGCGCGGACTGGTATCTGGCATTACCAGCACAATACCCAGCTCAGATGCAACACGCTGTGCGCCCGCTTTGGTAGTGAAGTTTTCATCGTTACAGGTCAAACCGGAAAGCCAGTACAGAACCGGTGGAGTAGCGGTATCACGCGGCGTTGGCAGAAAAATACTGAACGTCATCGGGCATTTCAGTACCGTGGAATCATGACGCCAGCGTTGTTGCCAGCCTTCAAAACATCGGTGTTCTTCCAGGAGTTCCATCCAGAGGTCCTTAATTTTTACCCTTCATATTTCAAGCCGCATCGAAGTATTTTGGGTATCTATTCAATGTGATTGAGGAATATTCACTTCTCCCCAGTCTAGCCATGCTGCATCATACTGGCAACGGAATCGTAACAATTGGGGGCGGTGTGGCGGCACGTATAGCGTTAACGGGATTTCTGGTGTTGGTCGTCGCCATGGGCATAGGCCGTTTTGCGTTTACGCCACAAGTCCCGCTGATGATAGCGGAAGGGCAACTTACCCTAACCAGTGCGGGTTTGGTAGCAGCAATTAACTACCTTGGATATCTGGTGGGGGCGTGGGATGCCATGCGCGCGCACCGACGTGTCGAGTTACGTTTGATGTGCGGTGTCTGGGGGGCGGTGATTTTAACGCTGCTGTCAGCCACCGTAGATGCCGCATTATGGCACGCCCTGATTCGTTTTCTGATTGGCGCAGCCAGTGGTTGGGCGATGGTATTAATTGCCGCCTGGAGCAACGAGCAACTGGCGCATTTAGGTAAACCCGGTTTAAGCGCTGCGGTATTTGCCGGCCCGGGTGCCGGGATATTTATCAGTGGTTTATTGGCGGTTTTGATTCACAGCTACGGTTTATCCGCAAGCCTTGCCTGGCTGGTGTATGGTTTTCTGGCGCTGTTTTTCATTGTATTGATTGCCCGCAACTTGCCGCGGAAAGGGGAGTTACACCGCCCGGAATCCGCGCCTGAGCCGCTGGTCTTAACTGCGCCACTCAAACGCCTGGTCTGGAGCTACAGCCTGGCAGGATTTGGCTATATTTTGCCTGCTACGTTTTTATCGCAGATGGCCAGCGCCCGTTTTCCGGGTAGTGCCTTTGCGCAATTTGTCTGGCCGATATTTGGCGGGGCAGCGGTATGTGGCATTTTACTGGGTATCGCTGCGCGTCAATGGCTGCAAACTCATCAGCGTCTGGCACTGGTGCTCTGGTTACAGGCACTCGGGGTATTTGCCTCAGATATGATTCCCGGCATGTTTGGGCTGGTCCTGGGGTCGTTGTTAGTCGGAGGCGGGTTCTTATGCGCAGTGCAACTGTCATTACAATATGGCCGTGAACTGGCGCCACAGCATACTCGTTACATGGCGGGATTGCTGACCACCGGATATGCTATGGGGCAGTTGGTCGGCCCGATGTTATCGGCGATATCCACGTCGCTCACAGGTCAACTCGAGCCCGCGTTATATATCGCTGGATTTGCTTTATTGGTAGGCGGCGGTTTGGTTTGGCGGAAATAGTTGAGGTTTTGACGATTTCAATAATTATCGTTCGCACTACTGGATTATGCGACCGCGCTCACGCACAATGAGCGCACACTTTGCCCCACGTAGGGCCGAGGTCAGTCTCACCTGCAGGAGAAAATAACATGTCATCATTAAGTCCAGAAGCCGCATTGGTTCACGAAGCATTACTTGCACGCGGCCTGGAAACCCCGCTGCGTCCACAATTGCGTGAGTTAGACAACGAAACCCGCAAGCGTCAGATTGCCGAGCATATGACGGAAATCATGCTGTTGCTGAATCTTGATTTGAGCGACGACAGCTTGATGGAAACCCCGCATCGCATCGCAAAAATGTATGTCGATGAGATTTTCTCCGGCCTTGATTACGCCAACTTCCCGAAAATCACTGTCATCGAGAATAAGATGAAGGTCGATGAAATGGTCACGGTGCGTAACATTACGCTCACCAGTACTTGTGAACACCATTTCGTGACCATCGACGGTAAAGCGACCGTTTCTTATTTGCCGAAAGACACGGTGATTGGCCTGTCAAAAATTAACCGCATTGTGCAATTCTTCGCGCAGCGTCCGCAGGTGCAGGAGCGCTTAACTCAGCAGATCCTGATTGCTCTGCAAACACTGCTTGGCACCAACAATGTGGCGGTATCTATTGATGCGGTCCATTATTGTGTGAAAGCGCGTGGTGTGCAGGATGCCACCAGTGCGACAACCACCACATCCTTAGGTGGCTTGTTCAAGTCCAGTCAGAATACACGTCAGGAATTCCTGCGCGCTGTGCGTCATAACTAACATTAATCGGGCAGGGTGTATGGAGAGAAATGTCACGCTGGATTTTGTCCGTGGCGTCGCAATTCTCGGCATCCTGCTGCTTAATATCGTGGCTTTCGGTTTACCGAAGGCGGCGTACCTCAATCCAGCATGGTCCGGGGCGATTACCGACCGCAATGCGTGGACATGGGCAATTCTCGATCTGTTTGCCCAGGTTAAATTCCTCACGCTATTCGCTCTCTTATTTGGCGCAGGCCTGCAGATGTTGTTACATCGCGGCAAACGCTGGATACAGTCGCGTCTTACGTTATTAGTATTGTTGGGTTTCATGCACGCTATCTTCTTGTGGGATGGCGATATTTTGCTGGCTTACGGTCTGGTAGGGCTGGTGTGCTGGCGCCTGATACGCGACGCGCCGGGAATACGTTCGCTGTTTAATACCGGCGTAATGTTGTATCTCACTGGTATTGGTGTGCTGTTGTTGCTGGGCTTTATTTCAGGGGATGCGCCGAATCGTTCATGGGTTCCTGATGCGGCAAATTTGCAGTATGAGCAATGGTGGAAACTCAATGGCGGTCACGAAGCCATCAGTAACCGCGTGGACTTACTCTCTTCAAATCTGGTGGCGTTAGGTGCGCAGTACGGCTGGCAACTGGCTGGAATGATGTTGCTGGGTGCGTCATTAATGCGTTGCGGTTGGTTGCGGGGCGAGTTTAGTTTGCATCATTACCGCCGCACGGGACTGTGGCTTATCATCGTCGGTATGTTAATTAATATCCCGGCTATCTATGCTCAGTGGCATGTTGGCTGGTCGTATCGTTGGTGTGCTTTCTTGCTGCAAGCCCCGCGTGAATTGAGTGCGCCGTTCCAGACTATCGGCTATGCCGCCCTGGCATTTGGATACTGGCCGCAGCTTTCGCGCCTTCGCCTGGTCAATGCTGTGGCGCATGTTGGTCGCATGGCTTTGTCGAATTACCTATTACAATCAGTTATTTGCACCACTTTCTTCTTCCGCTTCGACGGGTTCATGAAGTATGACCGCCTCACTTTGCTGGCGTTTGTACCTGCTGTCTGGGCTATCAATATCCTGTTCTCTCTGCTGTGGTTGCGTTACTTCCGCCAGGGGCCAGTTGAGTGGCTGTGGCGGCAGCTGACTGCCCGCGCAGCAGGGGTCTCCCTGAAACATACAGCAAGATAATGATATACATCACAAACGTTAACGAATTGTATGTAACCGTTTTCATTGATGTGATCATCCTCACGTAGTCATTTCTAAGTCACTGCCAGAATAGCCACCTTGCCATATACAGGGTGTATTCATGAGACTAACTCCTCTTTCGACTGGTGAAAAATATGATCACCATTCGTGACGTTGCCCGCATCGCCGGTGTCTCAGTGGCGACCGTTTCCCGTGTTCTTAATAACAGTGCGCTCGTCAGTGCGGATACCCGTGAAAGTGTCATGCAGGCGGTGGCGCAGCTGGGATACCGGCCGAACGCCAACGCCCAGGCTCTGGCAACGCAGGTCAGTGACACCATCGGCGTCGTCGTGATGGATGTGTCTGACCCGTTCTTTGGCGCACTGGTTAAAGCGGTGGATGTTGTGGCACAGCAGCACAACAAATATGTCCTCATCGGCAACAGTTATCATCAGGAAGAAAAAGAGCGTCATGCGATTGAAGTGTTGATTCGTCAACGTTGTAACGCATTGATTGTTCACGCCAAAGCCCTTAGCGATCAAGAGTTAGGCGAGTTCCTCGATCAAATTCCAGGTATGGTGCTGGTTAATCGCATCGTGCCGGGTTATGAGCACCGATGCGTAGGGCTTGATAACGTTAGTGGTGCGTTAATGGCCACACGAATGCTGTTTAATCAGGGCCATCAACGCATTGGTTATCTGGCCTCCAGCCACGCGATTGAAGATAACGCACAACGCCGGGAAGGGTGGATGCGCGGTATGACGGAGCAGGGAATTACACCGCCTGAAAGCTGGGTGGGCGTGGGTTCACCAGATATGCAGGGTGGCGAAGCGGCAATGGTGGAATTACTGGGCCGCAACCTGCAGCTCACTGCGGTATTTGCTTACAACGACAGCATGGCAGCCGGAGCGTTAACCGCATTGAAAGATAACGGAATTGTCGTCCCGCATCATGTTTCAGTGATTGGCTTTGATGATATTCCTATCGCGCGTTACACCGATCCGCAACTCACTACGGTGCGTTACCCCATTGTTTCAATGGCGCGTCTGGCGACTGAGCTGGCCTTACAAGGGGCAGCAGGAACGCTCGATATTGGTGCAACACACTGTTTTATGCCGACTTTAGTCCGTCGCCATTCAGTGGCTCCACGGCAAACTGCGGCACCGATCACTCTCTGAACAAAGTCTTTGATGTAACCGGTTTCAATTTGTGAGTAAATTCACAGTTAATTAACATTGCGATGACTATGATGTCAGCGTCTTATCAGCTGAAACTATATGTAACGGTGATTAATCAGTTTACGTATAGGTATTAAGCAAAAAAATTATACCCAAGTAATTCAAGTTGAAGTAAGGCGGCAAGAGCGTGAGTCCCGATGAGCTTACTCTGGTAAGAGATTCGGGCGAGCAAACGCAGCCAACGCATCAGCGATTTGAAGTATGACGGGGATATCAATAAAAGCAGTTATGGATCGTTACAGAACACGGAAGAGTTTTTTTAACAGAGAAAAATTTTCGGCACTCAGTAACGTTTCTATAACAATGCTGCCTGCCTGAATACCACTAGAACTACCCTGCAAAAAAACCGGAGATACCATGAATAAGAAGGTTTTGACCCTGTCCGCCGTTATGTCTTGCATGTTGTTTGGTGCAGCCGCTCATGCAGCTGATACTCGTATTGGTGTGACCATTTACAAATACGACGATAACTTCATGTCAGTAGTACGCAAAGCGATTGAGAAAGACGCAAAAGCTTCACCTGACGTTGAACTGCTGATGAACGACTCCCAGAACGACCAGTCCAAGCAGAACGATCAGATTGACGTGCTGTTGGCAAAAGGCGTTAAAGCGCTGGCAATCAACCTGGTTGACCCAGCTGCAGCGGGCACTGTTATCGAAAAAGCACGCGGCCAGAACATTCCAATTGTGTTCTACAACAAAGAACCTTCTCGTAAAGCGCTGGATAGCTACGACAAAGCTTACTACGTGGGTACTGACTCTAAAGAATCTGGCATCATCCAGGGCGACCTGATTGCTAAACATTGGGCGGCTAACCCAGCATGGGATCTGAACAAAGATGGTCAGGTTCAATTCGTTCTGCTGAAAGGCGAACCAGGCCACCCGGATGCTGAAGCACGTACTACCTATGTTATTAAAGAGCTGAACACCAAAGGCCTGAAAACCCAACAACTGCAGTTAGACACTGCAATGTGGGACACCGCTCAGGCTAAAGATAAGATGGACGCATGGTTGTCCGGCCCGAACGCTAACAAAATCGAAGTGGTTATCGCCAACAACGATGCGATGGCTATGGGTGCTGTAGAAGCGCTGAAAGCACACAACAAATCTTCTATCCCAGTATTTGGTGTAGATGCCCTGCCAGAAGCACTGGCTATGGTTAAGTCTGGCGCAATGGCGGGTACCGTTCTGAACGACGCTAACAACCAGGCTAAAGCAACCTTCGATCTGGCTAAAAACCTGGCCGATGGTAAGCCTGCCGCTGAAGGTACTAAGTGGAAGATTGATAACAAAATCGTTCGTATCCCTTACGTCGGTGTTGATCAAAGCAATCTGGCTGAATTTACCGGTAAATAAATGTCCTTCATATTTCGAGCCGCAGCTGCGTTAACTGCACTCGAATTATTTTGGACATGGTTTTAAAAAAAAGTGTCGAGCCGGATGTAATTTTCGTCCGGCTCAATCCACTCAGTGACACTATTGGAACCGTAATTATGGTCGACAATATTACAAATCAGTCGTCGGAATATTTGTTGGAAATGACCAACATTAATAAATCATTCCCCGGCGTTAAGGCACTGGATAATGTTAATTTAAAAGTCCGTCCTCATTCCATTCACGCTTTAATGGGAGAGAACGGTGCAGGTAAATCAACATTATTAAAATGCCTATTTGGGATCTACAGCAAAGATTCCGGCAGCATTCTTTTTCAGGGTAATGAAGTTAACTTCTCCAGCACCAAAGAAGCGCTGGAAAACGGTATTTCCATGGTGCACCAGGAATTAAACCTGGTATTACAGCGTACCGTAATGGATAACATGTGGCTGGGTCGTTATCCAACCAAAGGTGTATTTGTCGACCAGGACAAAATGTACCGCGATACCAAACACATTTTCGATGAACTGGATATTGATATTGATCCGCGCGCCCGCGTTGGCACGCTGTCAGTTTCACAAATGCAGATGATCGAAATTGCCAAAGCGTTCTCTTACAATGCCAAAATCGTCATCATGGATGAGCCAACATCCTCATTGACAGAAAAGGAAGTTAACCACCTTTTCAAAATCATTCGTAAGCTAAAAGAACGTGGCTGCGGCATTGTTTATATCTCTCATAAAATGGAAGAGATCTTCCAGCTTTGTGATGAAATCACGATCTTACGTGACGGACAATGGATTGCCACCCAGCCATTAGAAGGGCTGGATATGGACAAGATCATCTCCATGATGGTTGGCCGCTCGCTGAACCAACGTTTCCCGACAAAAGAGAACGTGCCGGGTGAAGTGATTATGGAAGTCCGTAACCTGACCTCACTGCGTCAACCCTCGATTCGCGATGTTTCCTTTGATTTGCACAAAGGGGAAATTCTCGGAATTGCCGGTCTGGTCGGTGCGAAACGTACTGATATTGTTGAAACGCTATTTGGTATCCGTGAAAAATCAGACGGTACCATTATGCTGCACGGCAAAAAGATTAATAACCATACTGCGAATGAAGCCATTAACCATGGTTTTGCGTTGGTGACGGAAGAGCGTCGCTCAACCGGTATTTATGCCTATCTGGATATCGGTTTTAACTCGCTGATTTCTAATATTCGCAATTATAAAAATAAAGTTGGCTTGCTGGATAATTCGCGCATGAAAAGCGATACCCAGTGGGTAATCGACTCCATGCGTGTCAAAACACCAGGACACCGCACGGCAATTGGTTCGCTATCAGGCGGTAACCAACAGAAAGTCATTATCGGTCGTTGGTTATTAACCCAGCCGGAAATTTTAATGTTAGATGAACCAACTCGTGGGATTGACGTTGGGGCAAAGTTTGAAATTTATCAGCTCATTGCTGAACTTGCCAAAAAAGGGAAAGGAATCATCATTATTTCGTCCGAAATGCCAGAGTTGTTAGGGATTACAGATCGTATCCTGGTCATGAGCAATGGTCTCGTTGCCGGTATTGTAGACACTAAAACAACCACGCAGAACGAAATATTACGTCTTGCGTCTGTGCACCTTTGATAATTTAGGGGCTGTTAAAATGAGTGCGTTAAATAAGAAAAGTTTTCTAACTTATCTGAAAGAAGGCGGCATTTATGTCGTATTGCTGGTGCTACTGGCGATTATTATTTTCCAGGATCCAACGTTTTTAAGTTTAATGAACTTAAGTAACATTCTGACCCAATCTTCTGTGCGTATTATTATTGCACTGGGCGTGGCAGGTCTGATTGTCACTCAGGGTACTGACCTTTCAGCGGGTCGTCAGGTGGGTCTGGCTGCGGTGGTTTCTGCCACATTCTTACAGTCGATGGAAAACGTGAACAAAGTTTTCCCTGATATGCAAACCATGCCAATTGCTCTGGTTATCCTGATCGTGTGCGCTATCGGTGCCATCATTGGTCTGGTTAACGGCATTATCATCGCTTACCTGAACGTGACGCCGTTTATCACCACTTTGGGTACCATGATCATCGTTTACGGTATTAACTCCCTGTACTACGACTTTGTCGGTGCATCACCGATTGCGGGGTTTGATAGCGGATTCTCGACCTTTACCCAGGGCTTTATCAAGATGGGTAACTTTAAGCTCTCGTACATCACCTTCTATGCCCTGATTGCGATTGGCTTTGTCTGGATCCTGTGGAACAAAACCCGCTTTGGTAAGAACATCTTCGCTATCGGTGGTAACCCTGAAGCGGCTAAAGTTTCTGGTGTTAACGTTGCACTGAACTTGATCATGATTTATGCGCTGTCTGGTGTGTTCTACGCCTTTGGTGGGATGTTGGAAGCCGGTCGTATCGGTTCTGCAACCAACAACCTCGGCTTCATGTATGAACTGGATGCGATTGCGGCGTGCGTAGTCGGCGGCGTGTCATTTAGTGGCGGGGTGGGTACGGTCGTAGGCGTAGTGACCGGTGTTATCATCTTCACCGTCATCAACTACGGTCTGACGTATATCGGCGTGAACCCTTACTGGCAGTATATTATTAAGGGTGCGATTATTATCTTCGCGGTAGCGCTGGATTCACTGAAATACGCTCGTAAGAAGTAATACTCAACGTTTTACCAAGACCCGCACTTAGTATTCGGTGCGGGTTTTTTTATGCCTGCTATTTCTTCACTTCTTTCTGCAATTCCAGCAACTGCTCTGGTGTCACCGCCGGGTAAGCTTGCGCATCTTCCGGGACTTCATACATCGCAGGGATGGGCACTAGCGGCCCAAGGAAACGCGGTTCACGCTTGAAGATATATAAATCCGCCAGCGCCCCTAAACGTGCACCAAATTCGCGAACCCGCACGGTCATCATATTTTTCGGTGAAGGGACGGCGTAACACTGCGCCTGAATCCCCATATGTAGGGCGATAAACAGCGCACGTTCGCAATGGAAACGCTGAGTGATGATGATGAAATCATTGGTATCAAAGACTTTTCGGGTACGAACGATGGAGTCCAGGGTACGAAAACCGGCGTAATCCAGCACGATGTCTGCCGGGTCAACACCACCGGCAATCAGATCTTTTCGCATCGTCATCGGTTCGTTGTAACTTTGCAGCGCATTATCGCCGCTTAACAGCAGGTAGTTCACCTTGCCGCTGTTATAGGCATTTAACGCACCTTGAATACGATATTGATAGTACTGATTAATCACACCGGTCCGGTAATACTTGGCGGTGCCAAGGACGACGCCGACCTGGCGGTAGGGTAAATCCTGCAGGTCATCATAGACGTAGGGTGCAGTTTTCCAGCTTATCCAACGGTCAAGACAAAGCGCAGCTACCACAGCCAATCCGATTATTACCAACAGGCTATAAAACACGCGCTTCAACATGGACTTGCGGCTCAATAAAGGGAGGGAATTTTATCCAAGGCTACTTTACCTGGTGGTGAAGAGCAAGATTCACGAGGTTGGTCGAGTTAATTTTCAACAGTACGGGCGCATCCGCACCCGTACTGCGAGCATCAATTGAGAAGAGTACGGTCAATATTCATGCAACCCAGCGCTTTGAGTGTGGCAGCGGTGGCGTCCCATTGTGTCAGTGGCGCAGCGGCTTTCTCAGCAAGGATGGCACGCTGAATCTCGTTATAGTCGTAACCCGACAGGCTCAACAGATTCAGTGCTGCCTGCAGTGGCGGCAAGGAAGGGTTGAAGGCTGCGTTTTCCGCGTAGCTGCCTTTGAAGATCGTCCCGTCACGCATTTCCAGCGCCACACCTGATGGCGCATTACTGTACGGCGCGTGGCTGCGGTTTGCTGCGGTAATAGCGGCTTGACTCAGTTCATCGCCTTGCAATGCAAAGCCATGATCCATTTCATCAAGCAGCAAAGTTTTGATTTCTAAATCGCGTGGGCCAAAGGCATCCGGCAGATAATCGCCGAGGGTGGCAGGTTTACGGCCTGGCAAATTAATACGCAATGCCACACCGCTATTCAGTTCATTCATAAACTGACGGCAGTGACCGCATGGTGTGTAGTTAACAGTAATCGCTGAAAGTGCTTTTTCACCGCGCATCCAGGCGTGGGTAATTGCACTCTGCTCGGCATGAACGGTCTGCTGCATGGTGGAGCCTGGAAACTCCATATTGCCGCCAAAATAAAGGTTACCACTGACGCCGCGAGCCACGGCTCCCACGTAGAACTGGGATAAATCAGCACGGGCACAAGAGGCTGCGAGCGGCAATAAGGCAAACGCCAGCGCATCGTCATCCAGTCCGGTCTGAGCTTTCAGTGATTCTACTTCGGAAGCAATAAACATTGCCGGGAAATGAGAGTCAGCAATCAAGGGTTGCAGTGCGGCTTGCAGTGGAGCCGGGAGTTGTGCGAGAGCAGCCTGAAAACGTGAGCGCATGGATATTAGCCTCATAGCAAGTTATTGACCCGTAGTTTACGGGTCTGCATAGGCTTTATATGTGATCTTTATCTAATTACAAATGCAACTTATGAAATAAAGAATGAAAATGCGCGATCTCTCGCAAGTTTTAACCCACTACAGCTAAAATAATGGGGAACAGGAACGGGGCAATCAATGAGGTAATGATGCCGCAAATCACCAGTGCCAGTGAACTAAACGCACCTTCCTGGTAATCAAGTTCTGCACAGCGTGCCGTGCCCAGGGCGTGTGAAGCCGCTCCCATCGCCAGCCCACGTGATGATTTAGTCGTAATACGCATCAGATTCAACAAGGTATGACCAAACACCGCCCCCAGAATACCGACGAAAATAACGCACACCGCGCTGATGGCAGGAATACCACCGATACTGCCGCCGACCGCCATGGCAATCGGTGTGGTCACTGATTTAGGCAAGATTGATGCGGCAATTTGTGGGGTTGCGCCCATCAGCAGTGCTACCGATGTCCCGGTAATCATCGCCACCATGCTGCCGATAAAACAGATAGTGATAATGGATTTCCAACGTGCGCGAATCTGATGCAGCTGTTCGTAAAGCGGGAAGGCGAGGGCCACAACTGCGGGCTGCAGCAAGTCATTCAATATTTTACTGCCTTCGAAATAATGTTCGTAAGGCGTACGGGTGAAGACCAGAATTGGAATTATCACAATCATGGAGATCAGCAACGGGTTCAGGATCGGCGATTTATAACGTACAGCGACCTGGCGGGCGAGGAAAAAAGTCACCAGCGTTAAGGGTAAAGACCACCATAGATGATGCATCATTTTGTTTCACCCTCATGCTCACCCACGACTTTTCGTTCTCCATGGATTAAATGAGAAGACCAGCTCACCACGACCAGCACCACTAATGTACTGATAAAGCACGACACGACCACCGGGCCAAATTGCTGCTTTATCACATCGACATACTGCATAACACCCACGCCAATCGGCACAAACAGCAGTGCCATATTACGAATCAGTATCTGGCAACCTGGCTTAGCCCATTTGGCAGGAACGATTTGCAGTGACAGCAAAACAAACAGAATGAGCATGCCAATAATGCTGCCAGGAATAGTCATGGGAAGCAGTGACGAGATAGCAATGCCTGCATATAAGCATATGTAAATTATAATAAATGCTCGCAGGTACTGCCAAAGTGCGGTAAGTGAGTTACGCATAGTGATTACCTTTTAGAAAACGCATTCATCATACAATTAAACTCAAAAATGTGCTACCGGTCACATCATGAATTATTAGCATACCAAACATTCCTGGTTGGAACGCTCCAGAAAGTTTTGGGCAATAGCACAGCGCTGCGTTTTACAGGCATAAAAAAAGCGGCCCGTAGGCCGCTTTCAATTGGATAAACCAGGCTTAGTTCAAGCGTACCGGCATACCGGAACGGCCCTGAATCGCTTGATCCAATACGGTGCTGTCAACGTCTGGCTGCGCAGTAATGGCAGTCACGTTGTTCTTCAGCGTAATTGGAACAATCTCACGAGAGTTGAACTGCGCTTCAGTGGTAGACAGTGGGTTATGCACTTCAATGTAGCGTGCGCCATCTGGCTCAACGGTGGCTTTAACCGGTTCGTTGATGAACTGAACGCGAGTACCGACTGGCACTTTCTCGAACAGGAACTTGATGTCTTCGTTACGCAGACGCACACAACCGTGGCTCACGCGCAGGCCGATACCGAAGTTCGCGTTGGTACCGTGAATCGCGTACAGACGACCGATATACAGCGCATACAGACCCATAGGGTTGTCCGGGCCTGCTGGAACAACCGCTGGCAGTGGCGTACCCGCAGCAATATATTCAGCATGCATTTTCGCTGTTGGTGTCCAGGTTGGGCCAGCTTTCTTACGTTCTACTTTTGTCGTCCAGTTCATTGGGGTGTCTTTACCCAACTGGCCGATACCGATTGGCAGCACGATAACCGTGTTGGTGCCAGCCGGGTAATAGTAGAGGCGCATTTCAGCACTGTTGATGACAATACCTTCATGAACGGTATCCGGCAGGATCAACTGCTGAGGAATGTTCAGGATAGTGCCCGGTTTTGGCAAATACGGGTCAACTCCAGGGTTTGCTTCCAACATGTTGGAAAGACCCATCTGGTAACGTGCTGCGAATTCTTCCAGCGGTGCGGTGCTACCTTCAGGAATAGTGACAACCTGGTTTTGACCAATCAAACGGCTGCCATCAGTAGGCAGAGGATAGGTCACGGCAGAAGCTGTTTTGCTAAAAGACACGACAGCCACAAATGCCAGTAAAATAGTGCGTAGTTTCATATTCATCGTATGCGAAGTATTTATGGCCATGCAGGCTAGTTAGTGAAGAAACGGAGCGGTTTAGCCGCGCATTATATGTGCATTCGCGCTACCTGGGAAATCAGATGTGGATTAAATCACATTTTTTTGCGTATTGATTATTTTATCGCCAATGCATAAGCAGGGCGATCTACACATTGAGTTATGGCATAATGTGCCCGATCTCACATCTTACATAATTCTTTTATCAGGACATCTCTGTGCTAGTTTCCAGTAACGTCACAATGCAATTCGGCAGTAAGCCGCTGTTTGAAAATATTTCTGTCAAATTTGGCGGCGGCAACCGTTACGGCTTGATCGGCGCTAACGGTAGCGGCAAGTCTACCTTTATGAAGATCCTCGGTGGCGATTTAGATCCAACGCTTGGCAACGTCTCGCTCGATCCGAACGAGCGTATCGGTAAGCTGCGTCAGGATCAGTTCGCCTTCGAAAAATTCACCGTACTCGACACGGTGATCATGGGCCATGCTGAACTCTGGGAAGTGAAAGAAGAGCGCGACCGCATTTACGCGCTGCCAGAGATGAGCGAAGAAGACGGCTACAAAGTGGCTGATCTGGAAGTTCTGTACGGCGAAATGGACGGTTACACCGCTGAAGCCCGCGCGGGTGAACTGCTGTTAGGCGTCGGCATCCCTGTAGAACAGCATTACGGCCCGATGAGTGAAGTCGCTCCAGGCTGGAAACTCCGCGTATTGCTGGCGCAGGCGCTGTTCTCAAACCCTGATATTCTGCTGCTCGATGAACCGACGAACAACCTGGACATCGACACCATCCGTTGGCTGGAGACGGTGCTCAACGAGCGCAACAGCACCATGATCATCATCTCGCACGACCGTCACTTCCTGAACATGGTGTGCACGCACATGGCGGATCTGGACTACGGTGAACTGCGCGTGTATCCGGGTAACTACGACGAATACATGACTGCGGCGACCCAGGCGCGTGAGCGTCTGCTGTCTGACAACGCGAAGAAAAAAGCGCAGATTGCTGACCTGCAATCCTTCGTTAGTCGCTTTAGCGCCAACGCATCGAAATCTCGTCAGGCAACTTCTCGTGCTCGTCAGATTGATAAAATTAAGCTTGATGAAGTGAAAGCATCAAGTCGTCAGAACCCGTTCATTCGCTTCGAACAAGACAAGAAACTGTTCCGTAATGCGCTGGAAGTGGAAGCGCTGGCGAAAGGCTTTGAAGGCAACCCGCTATTCAAAGACGTTAACATGCTGCTGGAAGTGGGTGAAAAACTCGCCATCCTCGGGACGAACGGCGTGGGTAAATCTACCCTGCTTAAAACCCTGGTAGGCGAACATACTCCAGATGCGGGAACTGTGAAATGGTCTGAAAACGTACAGATCGGTTACTACGCGCAGGATCACGAGTACGAGTTTGAAAACAATCTGACGGTGTTCGACTGGATGAGCCAGTGGATGCAAGAAGGTGATGACGAGCAAGCGGTGCGCAGCATCCTGGGCCGTCTGTTGTTCAGCCAGGACGATATCAAAAAGCCTGCGAAGGTGCTGTCTGGTGGTGAGAAAGGCCGCATGTTGTTTGGTAAGTTAATGATGGAACGTCCGAACGTTCTGGTCATGGATGAACCAACCAACCACCTCGATATGGAATCTATCGAGTCGCTGAACATGGCGCTGGAAATGTACCCGGGCACGCTGATCTTCGTTTCCCATGACCGTGAGTTTGTAAGTTCACTGGCAACCCGCGTGATTGAAATTACACCAGAGCGCGTGATTGACTTTACCGGTGGCTATGAAGATTACCTGCGCAGCAAAGGTATTGACGGCTAATTTAGTTTTGTAGGGTGGATAAGCGACAGCGTCATCCACCAGTTGCACCTGATTGTCGGATGACGCTGCGCTTATCCGACCTACGAAATAACTTAATCAGCAGTTTAAAACCGCCTTTCGGCGGTTTTTTTATTGATTAAACCTTCCAACAATCCTGCACTTTCCCGCCAACAATCAAACGACGTTTCTCTCCAGCAGGTAGCGTTAACGTCATCTCTTTCCAGGCCGGTTGATAATCACCTTTACGAGTGAAGTTCACATGAATTTCATCTGCGGTGCAGCGAATTTCCCAGTTCAGCCACAGCGCATTGCCTTGCTGATACCCCCACGATTCGCCGTCATCTTCAAACAGGCTGCCGTGCGAAACGCCAGTGCCTTGCAGAGGATAAACTTTCAACTCGCGCACCGTGTCAGCTTTGGCATCCACGTGAGTAATACGTGCCGAATGAGGCAGGGCAGCTCCCGCACGAACCAGTAACGGCAAGCGTTCCAGTGGTGCATCAACCACAATACTCTGGCCGCCGCTATACCACTGACCGGTGTAGTAGTCATACCAACCTGCGCCGTTTTCCGGCAGCCAGACTTCACGCTCACGCTGGCCTTCTTCCACCACGCTTGCCACTAACAGATCTCGGCCAAGCATAAAGTCGTCACACTCGTCGAAGGTTTTCGCGTCATGCTCGTGGTCGAGGAACGTTGAGCGCAGCATTGGCTCGTCATCCGCATGCGCCTGCCATAGCAGGGTGTAGAAATAGGGCAGCAGACGATAACGCGTTTCGATAGCGCTGCGAATGGCTGGAGTAACCGACGAATACATCCACGGTTCGTTGACGGTTTGGTCGTCATTCCACGAGTGGATAGTGAAACGCGGATGCATCACGCCATTTTGTACCCAACGCACAAACAGCTCCGCATCAGGTTTGTCGCCTGAAAAACCGCCGACATCGTGCCCCACGTTATATAAACCTGACAGGCTCATGCCCACGCCCATGCGGGTGTTGTAGCGCAGCGTATTCCAGTTAGTGCGGTTATCACCGCTCCAGGTTTGCACGTAACGCTGCATCCCGGCGCAACCGGAACGGGAAATGAGATACGGACGTTTTTCCGGGGCAAAAGTTTGCTGCGCTTCGAGTGAGGCGCGCATCATTAATAGCGGCATCACCGGACGGATATTTTTGATAGCAATCTCTTCGCCAAAGCCGTGGCAACGCGCTTCACCGTCCCACACTTCGTATTCGTTATTATCGTTCCACGTGGAGTCGATGCCCATTTCCAGCAGTTGCGTGGTGACGCCGTTTTGCCACCATTTCACCGTTGCCGGGTTGGTGAAATCGAGATGCGAACCTTCGTCATCCCAGAAGATCGAACGTTCCGGGCTATCTTGCTCGGAATCCTTAATAAACAGCCCTTGCTCGACGACCTCCTGATAACGCGGATGATCCTGCAACAGGCATGGTTTGATATTGGCTGCCAGTTTGATCCCTGCATCATGGAATGCCTGGCTCATCACTTTTGGCTGCGGGACTTTGTCGTAGTTCCAGTTGAACACGTAACGCTTGTTATTAATCGACGTATAACCGGACGAAAGCTGGAACGAATCGCATGGAATCGCATGCTCCTCACACAGTTTGATAAAGCTCATCAACTGGTTTTGCGCGTCTGGCGCATCGGTGTAATGCATGGTCGAACCGCTGTAACCCAGGCTCCATTTCGGGCCAAACAGCGTTTTACCGGTCAGGCGTACAAACGCTTTGGTGACGTCTAAAACCTGCGGGCCGAGGAACAGGTAATAATCCACATCGCCCGATTCTGCCTGCCAGCGGCGGTAGGGCAGGTGATAGTTGTCGATCTCATTACCCAAATCCAGCCAGCAGCTGCTCAGGTTGTCGTAAAACATCCCAAAACTGACGTCCGGGCGGCGCGTGATGGTGAAGGGAATATGTTTGTACAACGGGTCAGTGGACTCGGCGTTATAACCCATAGCGTCCAGGTTACGCATTTCATAACGCTTACCGGTGCGCTGCAATGGGCCCGCTTTCTCGCCGAGGCCGTAGTAACGTTCTTCTTTAAAGCGACGCTGATAGTGCGCCACACCATCGCCGTGAGCATTCAATAAATACGCGCTGGTCGGGCGATCGCTGGCGAGCATTTGCCATTCGCCGTTCTGGTTCTTATATTCCCACGCAAGCCACAGCGGCTGGTGGACGGTGACGCGCAGTTTATCGGTGCTGATACACAATGTTTCGTCACGTTCTTCCAATGTAAAACCTGGCAGCGTGAAGCCTTGCAGACTCTCACGATCACGCCCTTCCCACGGCACGTCATTCTGTGGCGCAATGCTCCAGGTGCGGTTAAGCGCCAGCTTATTTTCGCGCTTAATCAGCACGCGGAACATACCTTGTTCCAGCACAAACAGGTTCAGGCGGTGCTTGCCGTCCACGCTTAACTCCACGTGGTTGGCATCAGATTTCAACAGTGTCCAGCTCTTCAAAGTTTTCATCGTTCACAATCCATTTCAGGCGCGCTTGGTGCGGCGTTCAGCAATAAAAGAAATCAGGAATACAGCGCCAATCAGGTCAAAAAAGCCCATGGCAATAAATAGCGGGTTGTAGCCAATCTTGTCGGCGGTGACGCCAATCAGCAGCGAGAATAAGAAACTGGCAATCCATGCGGCAGAACCACGCATGCCGTTGACCGTCGCCATCTGGCCTTTATCGAAGGAGTCAACAACTAGCGCGCTCAACATGCAGGAGATAATCTGGTGCCCGAAGCCGCCGACGGAGATAAGCGCAATGGTGATGTACGGGTCTTTGGTAATGGCGACCAGCGCCAGAGAAATCATCAGGAATGCGCCGGTCACGGAACTTGCCACGATGGAGTTAGTGCGAGAACAGCCAAACCAGCGGGTGTAAATCTTAGTCAGATAACCACTGGCGACGCTGCCGAGGTCTGCGGCGAGGAACGGCAACCAGGCGAACATGGCGATCTGTTTCAGATCCATGCCGCGTTCGCTTGCCAGGTACAACGGTACCCAGAAACTCAGCACCGCCCAGGCCGGTTCAGCCATAAATGCCGGAATGGCGATACCGTAAAAGCGTTTGTTTTTGCCGACGGTTTTCAGTGCGGTCAGGAAGGGCAGTTTTACCGCTTCAGGTTCGTTATCCTGCTTAATAAATTCCAGTTCTTCTTTGCTGAGGTTCGGGTGTTGTTCCGGGTTGTGATAGAACAGCCACCACAAAATCACCCATAACATCGCCAGCACGCCAGTAAACATGAACGCACCCTGCCAGCCAAAAGAAGCATGGGCAAAATAGATGATTGGCGGTGCGAGCATCGCTCCGATTGAGAAGCCAACGCCTGCCCAACCTGCGGCAATCGGGCGTTCTTTTTTCGGGAACCATTCGCCGATAGTTTTGGCGTTAGCAGGCGTTGCCGCCGCTTCGGCACCCCCCATAAAGAAGCGCAAAATGGCCAGTTGCAACCAGCTTCCGGCCCCTGCGTGCATCACACAAACCACAGCCCAAATCCCGGCGCAAACTAAGAAGCCCAGTTTCAGGCCGATAACATCAATCAACCAACCGCAGATCGGCTGGAACAGGGTGTAGGCGAGCTGAAAGGCGCCGACAATCCATGAATATTGTTCGGTAGTAATACCCAGACTGGTTTTCAGTTCTGGTGCCAAAATACCGAGGGAGTTGCGCGTAATGTAGTTGACGGTAACGCCTAATAAAAACAGCACCAGAACCCACCAGCGCAGGTTACGAATGGTGCGTTTGGCCTTAACGGCAGTGACCCCAGGATTTATGCCATGACTCATGTTGTTCTCCACGTAGAAGCAGTATCTGTCGGAATATTTGCCACAATTTAAAATTGTGAAAATTGTATCTATTTGATTAATAATTATTTTATTTGCTTCTTGCCGCGAACAGGCAGGCTCAATTGCGGCAGTGGAGAGAGCGTAAAACAGTTAGAAAATGGTCAATAGCGACTTTTATGCAAAATTTTTCATATGAAAGCCAAATACGTGGGTTTGATAACGATAAAACCAGTGATAAAGCCATAAACTTTGTCATGAGAAATTTTTCATGGCGGAAATGGGCGTAGATCACATAATGAGTAAAAAGCTAAAAATCGCCGAAATTGCAGCGGAAACCGGCCTTTCAATCAGCACGGTTTCACGTGTCCTTGCCGGGAAATCCAATACCAGCGAGCAGGCGCGGCAGCAGGTTTTGGACTGCGCCGGGCAAAAGGGCGTACTCGCGGGCATGGCTGCCGGGCGCATGTTACTTAATAGTTTGGTTGTTTTCGCACCGCAGCGTGCGTTTGATGAGCGGTCTGACGTCTTTTATTATCGTGTCACGCAAGGGCTGAGTAAGGCGCTCTCACCCCACGAGGTGCGGCTGCGTTACTGCGCGCTGGAAGAAAACGACAGTGATGCCAACCTATTTTTGAGCAAAATGAACGAGGTAGAAACAGAAGCGGCTATTTTGCTCGGCATCGACGATCCGCATATTCACGATCTGGCGGTAGATCTCGGCAAACCGTGCGTGTTGATCAACTGCCGCGATCGCAAAATGCGCCTGCCTGGTGTGGCGCCGGATCATCAGCTGATTGGCGATTTCGCGGCAAGTTACCTGTTCGAGCAGGGGCATAAATCGGTGGTGAATTTACTCTGTTTGCGCCGCTACACGATGGAGCTGCGTCTGGCGGGCATCCGCGACGCATGGGATGCCAATAATCTGCATTTTGATGACTCATGCCATCTGATTACCGCCCAGAGTTTTAGCGCTAAAGAGAGTGAAAAACTGATTAGCGAATTTCTGGAAAAAACGCCGCGCCAACAGTTGCCAACGGCGATTCTGGTCGGCGGGGATTTTATGGCGGCGGGAGCGGTGAGTGCGCTGCAAAATGCCGGGTTACGCGTGCCGCATGATATTTCGGTAATGAGTATCGACGGTTTCAATCTGGCTGCCATTCACGATGTGCCGCTGACGTCGGTACACGTCCCGCGTGACCAGTTAGGCGAAGAAGCGGTGCATATTCTTCAGCAGCGTTTAATTCGCCCGGATGCGCCGGTCGGGAATTTATTGCTCAATGGGATGTTAGTGGTGCGTGACTCAGTGCGTCGTATTCGCCCGAACAAGCGCCATACGGCGGTGAGTAGTGTGGGATTGTATGATGAGTGAAGGGCGAGTTAGGGATGATCTTTAGGACGAGATAAAAGGCGGGTTCTGAGTGAGTAAAATCGCTTTACCCACTCCCTTCAAATAATCTCAATCCACTGTTGGAGTCGTTGGGGTGAAAATCACGGAAAGCGTTCCGCGATAATGCCCGGCATTTTTATCCAGCACCGTAAACTTATCGACTTCGAGCAGTAACGGTGTAGGCACGCACAACACCGGGTAGGTGATGCCCGGCAATCTGACGGGGCGAATTTTATTCTGATTAATTTGCGTCCAGACAATGCTTTGATTGTTTTTCACCGCCAGCATACCGCCGGTTTCCGGGTCCTGAAGTTTTACGTGATAATCAATTCTGTCGTGTTCAGGGCCTTTTGTGCCACCCTCGCGGAAAATTGAAAAATCCTCACTTGCCCGGCCTGCCGGCACCACACCTTCGTCCTTGAGTCGCAGTTCAAAGCGGGTACTGTTTGAGTTGTAACCGTCGTATAAACACATATCCAGATAAGTGGTGTCTTGCGCATAAGCACTGGCATCCGGTGCGCCGCGTGGTCGCAAGTCTAGCTCCACTAAAGGTGTGGCATGACTGAATTCCGGGAAGTAAATATCGATATGGTTCGGGTCGATAACATTCAGGTCGATATGTGCGTTGAAATCGGCCAGAAACAGCCTGGGGTCCCATTGCATGAGTTTGAGATGTAAATCGGCTTGCCAAATCCCACCCACGGGTAGTTTTCTTAGCTCAGAGGTGGTGAGGTTAACCGTTAAGACCGCCTCAGATAGTGAGGTGCCATCCCCACAGATTCCTCCTCCCGCACCATAGATTTGATAGTGACCTGTATATTTAGCGCACGAGTACTCACCATTAAAAGCCATCTCATGATAGCCCTCAATATTTAGCACCACCTGCATTCCACTGCGCTTTTCGGTAAATAATAGCGGTACTGTTGTCGTTCCACCCGCTGACCACTGACCCGATGTTGGGCATTGGCCATGTTTGGGGTCACTGTTGCTTTCACATATCCAGTGATTTCCCGACCATTTAATGGGAACTTCTGCATCATAACCACCAGACTCCCGCGACCAGATATTGATATCCGCAGAGGGTGGTGCCATCCGGTCAAAGGTGCGCAGAATATTCACTGTACTGGGTGCAGGAACGCGTATTTCTGCATGCAATATAAAAGGCATGGTCCACAAAATAATCAACAATGTTATCCGATTCATTCTTTTCCTTCCGTCTGGACGGATCCTATGAACTGCCGGGATTTTGATTTCGCCAGCAACAGTTCGTTGACGTCATCAGGTAAACAGTTTGTGTATTTAACGATGATTTTTTTAAAGCTTCTAACCGGAGGTAAAGTATATTTTTCTGGGTGTATGTTTTTATTATGTTATGACGCTGACACAATTCAATATCGAATAATTTTATATGCTACGGATGAATGCCTTATTTTTCTGGCGTTCAAATGGACACAAAACAGATCAGTTTGTTACTCCCGCCGGGAATAGCAAATTTTGGCGGTAAGCTTGCTAAGTCTTCGCCACTGCTGGGGCATTTCAATTCCTTTTGAGGGGGATCGGGATTGGTTATTTTGAGGAGGCGAGTTTTTACAAATTGTATAGTTTTAGAGATTAATCTTATATTGCCTTCACCTTTTGAATCCTGCCCCGGAGTTATCGGGTGTGTGGTAATAATTGCTTGCGAAAAAAAACAAACAAAACATTTTAAATACTTGCACGAAAATAATTGTGGGTAAAAGTTAATTGACTTTTTCTGATGCCGGTGAAATTAAATTAATGAAAATTAAGAATTACAAAACTCCAGCGCTAAATGTGCTGTAAATTATAGGTGAATATATCTATTTTTTATATCAAATATAATAGATCGATAAGATCAATTTAATTGATTAAAAGTGGTGATGGCGGTTGGTTTTATTGATTTTGGGGGTGGATTAATTCCCATGAATAATTTTTGTAGTGAATATATTATAAAGTGTGACAAATGACAAATTAAACCAATTTGGCGACAGTCATTTAAAGGAGATTACAATGTGCCGCTAATTTTGGGGTGCGTTCCATGCGATCAATCAGGCTAATAACCGGCGCATATACATCAGTAGATTTTAATTCGCCCGAACAAGAGGCATACGGTGGCGAGTAGCATGGGGTTTTATGATGAGTAAAGGACGAGTTAGGGGCGATAATAAAGCAGAGATAAAAGGCGTGTTCTGAGTGGGTAAAATCGCTTTACCCACTCAATAAAAATAAACTCAATCCACTGTTGGGGTCGTTGGGGTGAAAATGACAGTCAGCGTCCCGCGATAATGCCCGGCATTTTTATCCAGCACCGTAAACTTATCGACTTCAAGCAGTAACGGTGTCGGCACGCACAACACCGGGTAGGTGATGCTCGGCAACCGGACCGGGCGAATTTTATTCTGATTAACATGCGTCCAGACAATGATTTGATTGTTTTTCACCGCCAGCATACCGCCGGTTTCCGGGTCCTGAAGTTTAACGCGGTAATCAATTCTGTCGCGTTCAGGGCCTTTTGCACCACCCTCGCGGAAAATTGAAAAATCCTCGCTTGCCCGGCCTGCTGGCACCACGCCTTCGTCTTTGAGTCGCAGTTCAAAGCGGGTACTGTTAGAGTTGTAACCGTCGTATAAACACATATCCAGATTAGTGGTATCTTGCGCATACGCACTGGCGTCCGGTGCGCCGCGCGGGCGCAAGTCAAGCTCCACTAAAGGCGTGGCATGACTGAATTCCGGGAAGTAAATATCGATATGGTTCGGGTCGATAACATTTAGTTTGATATTTGATATGAAATCGGCCAAAAATTGATTGGGATCCCATTGCATAAGTTTGAGATGTAATTCTGCCTCCCAGATCCCACCGATGGGTAGCTTGCGCAACTCAGCTGCGGGAATATCCAGGGTTAAAACAACTTCTGAAGCATTACCGCCCCCGCCGTCAACCCCGTCATAGCAGACCATGCCCTTTGCCGTGTATATTTGGTAATTATATTCCATGCCGACGCAGCCATTTTCATGATTAACGGTAGTACGAAAACCGCTAAGATTGAGCGTGACACGCATTCCACTGCGTTTTTCTACAAACAACAACGGTAGGACTGTAGTTCCTGTTGCACCCCATATAGCGGATGTTGAACATTGTCCATGTGTGGGATCGCTTGAACTTTCACATACCCAGGCGTTTCGCGCCCATTTTTTGGGATCTGTCGTGTCGTATCCACCTGACGCACGTTTCCAGATACTGATATCTGCGGAAGGTGGCGACATTCGGTCAACGGTACGGTTGATATTCACCGTACTGGGTGCCGGAGGAACAACCGTTGCTAGCGTGGCACCTGAACTCGCCCACAAAATCATTAACAATGCTATCCGTTTCATTCTTTTCCTCCCGCCGAGACGGTTTCTATGACTTGCCGGGATTTCAATTTCGCCAGCAACAGTTCGTTGACGTCATCAGGTAAATCTTCACGGTTGATCGACAGGCAGGAAACCTCACCGATAAAGCGAATAATCCCCCGCTGTTTTTTGACTTTGAGTGGGCACTGATAAATGGTTTGCCCGGATAATAAATAGAGCGCAGGAGCCTGGGTGGTCAGCTCAGCCGTAAAGCCGCCATCTTCACTAAGCAGCAGCATTTTGCTGTTCAGGCCAATGACCGGATGCGCTTTTGCCGAGGCGGGCAATAGCAGGCGGCCCGTAAAACCGTACAGATGCTCAACCTGGACATGGCGCAGACGCAGTTTCCCCGGCAGCAGCATAATATTTCGCCCACCGGAGCCGTTGATGATATTTGTGGTACTGCCCTGGCTGAGAGGGGCGCTGCTGTCGCTGATTTCCACCACAGCAGGCTCAAAGCCCATTAACGGGAACAGGGCGGCACCGCCCTGGGTGATATGTGCAGTACGGCTGCCGGAGACTCTTGCCTCCACGGCAATTCCGTCATCCTCTTCACCGAGGTCGTCTATATCGACAAGAACAGCAGAAGAAGGCTCGTTGTAGCCCGCGGCACCCCAGTGCAGGCCTTCGCGGCTGAGCGCAAGGCTGGAACTCCAGGTACCGCTAAGGGCGCTGGTGTGTTTGTCCATTTGTTGATCGTAACTGTCAGACAGCGTGGAGCTCAGGTTGCCGTATTGCCCCTCAAGACGCCCGCTGATGCTGGCATCCAGCGTATCGGTATTGATCCCCCCGGCTTCAAGCGTCAGCTCTTTGTGGCTATCACTGTCCTGATACCAACTGTGAGAGGCGTTATAAGACAACTGTGATGACTGGTTCTGACTGTCGCGATAATCAGCACTCAGGCGAGTGGACTGGCTGGCTCCGTTTTCATCGGCACGCGGAGACTGGCTGACAGCAAGTGAAAGGTAAATGCCATTATCGGTGCCGTTATATCCATCATCTTTGCGGTGGAAAAGCCCTAATGTGGTATTGAACATCCAGTCATTGCGGCTGAATGCCCGTGAGGCGCTAAACTGAATGGATTCTGAAGTATTGTTTTCACTGGCCTGCTCTAACAGGTTGTCTTCAAAGCTTTTGTCTTCATCCCACGGCGTATGGTAATCGGAATTATTCTTCGTTTGGATATAGCCCAGCATGAAATTCCATGACAGCGCATTGGCACTGAGCGTGGCATTGAGGCTTTCATAGCACCCCAGGTTGGTATAATCGCTGCTGTCGTTGTCATAGTTGCCGGAACAGTGGTCGCCAGAAGATGAAAAACGGTACAGGCTCAGGGAGGGGAGATTGCTGGCAGTCCAGCTAATTTGTTCGCTGTCGCCGTGGCTGTTTTCGGAATCGCGGAACAGCCTGCCCGTCAGGCTCACGCTACCGGCGGCACCTAAATCGGGTGAATAATCAATGCCGGATTCAACATAGCCGGTACTGTCCACCGCCGCTGTACCCAGCGTCAGCGAAAGGGCAGGGGAGAAGGGTACACGCACCCCGGCCTGGAAGGCGGTATTGTCCTGCGTACCGCCGTCACTTATTTTTCCGCCCTGTGCAAACCAGTGAATGTTGCCATCATCCATTCCACCCGTTTTGGTAAAAGGGGCGGTTTCCGTGCGCACCAGTTGGTTGCTTTCATACACACGCAACTGCACGTTATAACTGCCGGAGGGGAATAAAGAACTGTCAATATTCTGGTTACCGGCCGAGAGGTAAAAAGAGCCGAGTAACTGTTCATTGCGGTAAGCATCGACACGGGCATTACGTGAAAGCAACACGGTAAGTGGTGTTCCTTTATTTGCCTGTTCGCGGTTAAGGTAACTGAGTGTGGTGCCGACTCGCACCCCGTCAATGGCACCCAGCGGCAGAAAACTGAAATTAAAATTACCGCCCTGGTTGTTGAATAACATCCGGCTATCCATACGGCCCAGCTGCGTGTAATAACGCTTGCCAATATCATAGCGATAATAAAGATCGTTCAGGTCCGCCTGATTATCATTTTCATCTTCATTTTGCGTAGCAGAGAATGACCAGTCTCCGGCGATATAACTGTTATCACTAACCCCCAGTGCTCCCGAACCCTGAATAAAGAAATTGCTGTAGTCTTCCTGAGCCAGAAAATTGATATCCTGCTGGTGAATAAAAGCGTTCACTACATCACTGGTTGTCGGGGACAGATACAAATCATGCTTACCCGAAACCGGCATCCACGCTTTTTTCATAAACAGGCTGACACTGTTTTCACTGTTGTCGTAAATAGCATCAACGCTATCAGATTGAATATAGCCGCACCCGGTATTCTGCTGCCCGTAACTGCAGGCTAGTGTGTCATTGCGCGCTAAAGAGTTGCTCAGAGCCTGGAGAATAAGCGGATAATCTTTTTCTGTTGTTTTGGAAGGTAATTCCAGGGCAGTAAGGACTTTTTCTGGTTCGACAAATTTCAGACTGTCGAGACTGACAATGGCCTCAAAAAAACCGATATGTTTGCCAGAGACTACGACATCAACACGCTCCTGCTGACCCTGAGCGAGAATTTCAAACCCAGCGGGGATTTTTAATGGGGCTGAGTAGACTTCCAGAGAAAACACTGCAAATATAATAAATTGATATTTTTTCATAGAAATTCACCAGCAATCATCCATGATATTAGCCACCCGACGCGGATGAATATAAATAATAAATTCTACTGCTGTTGCCATTAACACTATCCCGTCATACTTTAAGCTGCCTCTTTATTGGCTACAGCCACTCATTCGAATCACTTACTTATGTAAGCTCATCGGGACTTGCTCTTTTGCCGTCTCAGTGCAGCTTGAATTATTTTGGGACTAAAATAATGTCAGCAATAAATATGTTTTTTGAAATTGAAACTCAGCCAGTATGACAACTGGCTGAGTTTTCATTTTAAAGAAATGCCAGAGTAGACTATGGTGCAGTCGTTGGATCCTGATAAAGGTAAATGCTGACCACGCCCTGATACATACCTGTTTCTACAGGCCCTTTGGTGGCCTGTGCGATGGTTAATTCTTTCGCCAGAGAACCGGTTTTTGCGGCCTCTGCACCATTAGGGAAAAGCGCTGCAGTTTTCAAATCAATCGGTGTTCCGGCGCTCAGTGCTTCACCACCCCAGCTCACAGACAGTGGGACTGGGTTGGCAACTGGGCCGGTGTTATTCACTAACTGTGGCGCGGTAATTAATTGCAGATGCACATCACCCGCAGTTGAAGCGGTGGCATTTGACCAGATTTTTGTCATCATCGAGACCGGTGACAAACCATTGCCAGGGATATATTGCATCTCTACAGATTTCGGCAGTGCACTACCGTCTGACAAAGTCATATCAATACTGGCGTCAACGTTAGCGGTTACCGTGATATCTTTCTGCACAGCAACGGCTGAACCTGCCAGTGAAATAAACAGTGCAGCAACGGCAAGGGGTTTCAAAGCAAACGATTTCATATAATATTATCCTTAATATTGAACTTAGATTGAACTACAAATCTACCTACAGGTACTAAATAATGAGAGGTCTCATTAATTCATTTTCAATTCAATGCTGGACTCTTTCTTATCCATCCAGTTTCTGTATTTAACAATGACTTTTTCATAGTTTGATGTTAGTGGTAAGTCGTAGCTCTTGTCTGGGTATATATTTTTGTTTTCTTTTTTCCACTGACATTCTGATTCTTTTTTACCGTGCTGGCATAAGCCAATATCAATAATTTTTATGCGTTGCGTGCCGTTATTTATTAAGTTTTTATTGTCGGAGGATAATGCAATTTTAATTTCTGGGTTAGCTGATGGTACGGTAACTAAAATACCCCAGACAAGATTCACGCTCACATCGGTCTTAATACCCGTTCCGGTATTATCGGATGATGCATCGTCAAGCGAAGGTACGCTCTCAAACATGACGCGATAAATTTCTTCTTTCTCTGGCGTATTCATGGCAACAAAACGGACCAGTTTGCTGCTTCCACCAGGAATAGCAAATTTTGGTGGCATAATAGCTAAGCCTTCCCCACTCCCCGAAGTCATTTCAATTTCTTTTTCTTCAGGTGTACCTGGGTTGGTTATTTTGAGAAGGCGGGTTTTTACAAATTGTACATCGTTAGTTTTAGATATTAATCTTACGCTGCCTTCGCCTTTTGAATCCAGACCCAGAGCCATTGGGTAAACCGTAATGTTTGCATAAGCGGAAGATTGAATGAGTACCAAGATGAATGCAAAAACAAATTTCTTCATACTGTTTATTTCCATTTATCATCTGAAAATTAAGATGATACTGGGTTGAAAATGTTGTTTGAATACTAAAGTGGGGGGGGGGGCATGTGCAATGCTAAAGAAATAAATGAATTAAAAAGTTGCGTTAGATTTTTTTTAATGAATTAATTCACACTATCGATCTTTTGGGTTTAATCATTTATTGTGCGAATAATATTATTAGTTGAATCATTAATTAAATAGATTAATGCAATTATTAGAGGATTAATTAATTTAGATAGTAGGGTATCACCCCACTATCTCGCAATTACTTCCCGCATACCTCGCATTGTGGATTGCGGGGCAGTTTCATTTCGCGGAACTGGCAGGTCATCGCATCGTACATCACGATTTTCCCAGCAGCGGACGTGCCGTAATGCGTCAACACTTTAAGGGCTTCCATCGCTTGCAGTGAGCCGATAACGCCAACTAACGGTGCCATCACTCCCGCTTCAACACAGGTGAGGGCGTTATCGCCAAACAGGCGGCTCAGGCAGCGGTAACAGGGTTCACCATCCCGATAAGTAAAGACGCTGATTTGGCCTTCCATACGAATGGCCGCGCCAGAAACTAACGGCTTTTTAAGCGTAAAACAGCACTGATTTAGCTGATTACGAATGGCTACGTTGTCAGTGCAATCCATCACCAGGTCATGCTCCGCAATCATTTCCATTAACTGCGTTTCGTCTAACAGCGCGTTGATAGCGTCAATCTGAATATGAGGGTTAATCGCTGCAAGCACATCACGGGCAGAATCGACTTTTGGCTGCCCGATGGTCGCATCGCGATGTAGCGTCTGGCGCTGCAAATTAGACAGCGCCACGGTATCGAAATCTAACAACGTTAAGTGACCAACACCCGCTGCCGCCAGATAGGGCGCGCTGGCGCAACCCAGCCCGCCAAGCCCAACAACTAATACACGCGCGGCTTTCAGTGCTTCCTGTCCGTCAAAATCGAAACCGCGCAGAATAATCTGGCGGTTGTAGCGCAGCATCTCCCGATCGCTCAGTTCAGCGCCCATCGTTAGCCTCCAAACAAATGGTTGAACGGCTCAACCTCGACCCAGTCGCCTGCTTCTACATTCCCACGTTCACGCTCCATGACGATGAAACAGTTAGCCTGACTAAATGAGCTGAAAATATGCGAACCCTGATGACCGGTGCTCACCACTTCTAATTGTCCGTCCTCACCCGTGCGCATCATGCCACGCTGGAAATCGAGGCGACCTGGGGATTTTTTCAGACGCCCAACGGTACGCGCACGCTGGCGTGGTGGCAGAGGATTGCCTTGCTGACCGCTTAGTTTCGCCAACAAGGGCTGGACCAGTTGATAGAAGGTCAGCGCCGCAGAAACCGGATTACCCGGCAGGCCGCAGAACCAGCTATTTTGCAGGCGCCCAAATGCAAACGGTTTGCCCGGTTTGATGGCAAGTTTCCAGAAACCCACTTCGCCGAGTTCTTCCAACAACTGTTTGGTGTAATCTGCTTCGCCAACGGAAACGCCGCCGCTGCTGATAACCACATCGGCCTTGCTGTCCGCTTCAATAAATGCCGCACGCAACGCTTCAGGATCATCACGAATAATCCCCAGATCCATAACTTCACAACCCAGTTGCTCAAGCATGATATGCACCGCCAGACGGTTGGTGTCATAGATTTGACCTTCACCGAGCGGCGTACCCGGCAGTTGCAGTTCATCGCCGGTAGAAAATACTGCCGTGCGCACTTTGCGAAACACAGCGACGTCGGCAATACCCAGTGAGGCAATCAGCGGTAACTCAGCGGCGGTGAGTTTTTTACCTGCCGGTAAAACGCTCGCACCCTGACGAATATCTTCCCCACGCAGACGCACGTTTTGCCCGTTTTTTACAGCTTCGTTAAAACGAACGCCGCTTTCGGTCACAGTGGCTTCTTCCTGCATGACAACGGCATCGGTGCCTTGCGGCACGGGTGCGCCAGTCATAATGCGAATGCAAGTGCCTTCTGGCCACTCGCCGGCAAACGGCTGCCCGGCAAAGGCTTTCCCCGCAACGGGCAGTGCTGAACCCAGCGCAATATCTTGCAGGCGTACCGCGTAACCATCCATGGCTGAGTTATCAAACCCTGGGACATCAATCGGTGAAGTGACAGGGTGCGAGGTAATGCGCCCAGCTGCTGCCAGCAAAGGGATGGACTCGGATTCGGTGACAGGAACAATACGAGACAACATCTGTTCCATTGCGGTTTCAAGGGGGATAAGCCCGGCGTTAAATTCCATGAAAGCTCCTGCTGCGCGGGAAAAATATGGCAAACATTATGTCAGAGAAATCGTTGACGCTGAATGTCCCATTATGGGTAATCCATTTTGTCATTATTCTTTACATCACTTTTACATCTTTCTATATTCAAAAATCGAATTAGTTAACAGCAACGAATCTGATACTTATAGATTTTTAGCGGGCGAGATTTCGGATGGTGGATATAGTGGATAACGCTGCGCTTATCCATCCTGTGTTGGTTTTGTAGGTCGGATAAGCGCAGCGTCATCCGACAATAATCTAAGAATAAAACAAACTCTGACAAGGCAATGTCGACATGACCAAAGCAGTAATCGCTATTCATGGTGGCGCGGGAGCTATTACCCGTGCGCAACTCAGCCCGGAAAAAGAACTGCTTTATATTAAAGCCTTATCGGAAATCGTAGAGGCGGGCCAGGCGTTGCTTGCAGCCGGTGGCAGCGCACTGGATGCAGTGACCGAAGCGGTGCGCTTGCTTGAAGAATGCCCCTTATTTAACGCGGGTATCGGTGCGGTCTTTACCCACGACGGCACCCACGAACTGGATGCTTGCGTGATGGACGGTAATACCCTGGAAGCGGGTGCCGTGGCGGGCGTTAGCCATATTCGCAATCCCATTCTCGCCGCCCGACAGGTGCTGGAACACAGCCCGCATGTGCTGTTAATCGGCCGAGGGGCAGAAAATTTTGCTGAGCAGCAAGGGCTTGAACCGGTCACCCCTGATATTTTCTTCACCCAGCAGCGCTGGGATCAATTAAAGCGTGCTCTGGAAAATGACCAGACCGTACTCGATCACGATGGTGATGAACCGATCAATCCTGACACCAAATTTGGCACCGTCGGTGCCGTCGCGCTCGATCAATATGGCAATCTGGCGGCTGCAACCTCAACGGGCGGCATGACCAATAAAATGCCGGGGCGTGTTGGCGATTCACCGATTATCGGCGCGGGTTGTTATGCCAATAATGCCAACGTCGCGGTCTCTTGCACAGGTACGGGCGAAGTGTTTATGAAAACCCTCGCGGCCTACGATATTGCGGCGTTGATGGAATATGGCGGGCTGAGTCTGCAACAAGCGACTGATCGCGTGGTGATGGAAAAACTTCCGGTGTTGCAAGGCAGCGGCGGGGTGATTGCTATCGATAGCGAAGGCAACGTGGCGCTGCCATTTAACAGCGAAGGGATGTACCGCGGCTACGGTTATGTCGGGGATGCCCCAAATGTCGGAATTTATAATAGCCAGGAGCATTGATGCCCCACAGTCATGATTTGCCCGACGACGACGTGCTCTGTGTCAGCGCACTCAACGTTCGCTTTCGTCAGGAAAAGGTCGATACCCAGGCTGTGTCCGACTTGTCGTTTGCGCTAAAACGCGGCGAGACTCTGGCGATTGTCGGGGAGTCCGGTTCCGGGAAATCAGTCACTGCGCTGGCCTTAATGCGCCTGCTGGAAAAGACCGCCAGCGTCGTGGAGTGCGATAAAATCTTGCTGCGCCGCCGCAACGGTGAGGTCATCGAACCCGCCACGCTGAGTTCGTCGCAAATGCGCCATGTGCGCGGCGCGGACATCGCCATGATTTTTCAGGAACCCATGACGTCGCTCAATCCGGTCTTTCCCGTGGGCGAACAAATTGCCGAATCTATCCGCTTACATCAGGGGCTGGGTAAACAGGCGGCGATGGAAGAGGCGCGCCGCATGCTCGAGCGAGTGCGTATTCCGGAAGCAAAAGCTATTTTGGGGCGATTTCCGCACCAGCTCTCTGGTGGTATGCGCCAGCGTGTGATGATTGCGATGGCGCTCTCGTGTCGCCCGGCGGTGCTGATTGCCGATGAACCGACCACCGCGCTGGACGTGACCATTCAGGTGCAAATCCTCCAGCTTATCCGCGTGTTGCAAGATGAAATGCAAATGGGCGTGATTTTTATCACCCATGATATGGGCGTGGTGGCGGATATCGCCGATCGCGTGCTGGTGATGTATCGCGGTGAAGCGGTCGAAACCGGGAGCGTTGAGCAGATCTTTAACGCCCCCGTTCACCCTTATACCAAAACGCTTTTGGCGGCGGTACCCCGTCTTGGCGCGATGAATGGTCGTGATTTACCGCGTCAATTTACGCTGGCGGATCCGCAAAACCCTGACCAACCGGAAGCCGAAACCGAACAAGATACCATTGCCCCAGGAGCGGTGCCGGTGCTGGAAGTTCGGGAGCTGGTGACGCGCTTTGATATCCGCAGCGGTATTTTCAACCGGGTCACCAGTCGGGTACATGCGGTAGAAAAAGTGAGTTTTGATTTATGGCCTGGTGAAACGCTGGGGCTGGTGGGGGAGTCGGGCAGTGGCAAATCCACCACCGGGCGAGCGCTATTACGCCTGGTTGAAACACAGGGCGGCAGCATTCACTTCAACGGCCAGCGCATCGACACGCTGTCAAATTCCGACATGCAGCATGTGCGCAAAGACATCCAGTTTATTTTCCAGGACCCGTATGCCTCCCTCGACCCGCGTCTGACGGTGGGGTATTCGATTATGGAGCCGCTTCTGGTGCATAACGTCATGCCCAAGGAGCAGGCGCAAGAACGCGTGGCCTGGTTGCTGGAGCGCGTCGGGTTACAGGCGGAGCATGCGTGGCGTTATCCGCACGAGTTTTCCGGTGGGCAACGCCAGCGTATATGCATCGCCCGGGCATTGGCGCTCAATCCAAAAGTGGTGATTGCTGATGAGTCAGTCTCGGCGCTCGATGTTTCGATTCGGGCGCAAATCATCAACCTGATGATGGATCTCCAGCGCGAATTTGGCATCGCCTTTTTGTTTATTTCTCATGATATGGCGGTCGTTGAGCGTATCTGTCACCGCGTGGCGGTGATGTACCTCGGGCAAATTGTTGAAATCGGCCCCCGTCGCGCGGTGTTTGAAAATCCGCAACATCCGTATACCCGGAAATTAATGGCGGCAGTGCCGGTGGCTGATCCTGAGCATCGTCGGCCTAAACCCGTTTTGCTCTCTGATGAAATCCCCAGTACCACGCACAAACTGGGTTATGAACCGCACGTTGCAACGCTTGTGAATGTCGGGCCTGGGCACTTCGTTGCCCGGGCACAAAGATAAGCCTATTTCGGCCAAGGAAAATCAGGAGAACACCATGACAGCAATAAAAAGTAAAAAGTGGCTGTTGGCGGCGGGTCTTGCCACCAGCGTGATTGCCGCACCGGCATTTGCCGCTAAAGATGTCGTCGTCGCTGTAGCATCCAATTTCACCACGCTTGACCCGTATGATGCCAATGACACGCTTTCACAAGCGGTGGCAAAGTCGTTTTATCAGGGGCTATTTGGCCTTGATAAAGAGATGAAACTGCAAAATGTGCTGGCAGAAAGCTACACCGTTTCTGACGACGGGCTGGTTTACACCATCAAATTGCACCCTGGAGTGAAATTCCAGGATGGCACGGATTTCAACGCCGAAGCGGTGAAGGCCAACCTCGATCGCGCCAGCAACCCTGAAAATCATCTCAAGCGTTATAACCTCTACAAAGCCATTGCGAAGACTGAAGCCGTTGATGCCAACACCGTAAAAATCACGCTTAAACAGCCGTTCTCGGCGTTTATTAATATTCTCGCCCACCCGGCAACCGCCATGATTTCTCCGGCAGCCCTGAAAAAATACGGCAAAGAGATTGGTTTCCATCCGGTCGGGACTGGCCCGTATCAACTGGAAACCTGGAACCAGACTGATTTTGTGAAGGTGAAGAAATTCGACGGTTACTGGAAGCAGGGGCTGCCTAAACTCGACACCATCACCTGGCGTCCTGTGGTGGATAACAATACTCGTGCGGCGATGCTGCAAACCGGTGAAGCGCAATTTGCGTTCCCAATCCCTTACGAGCAGGCCGGAGTGCTTGAGAAAAACGACAAGCTGGAACTGGTGGCATCGCCTTCGATCATGCAGCGTTATCTCAGCATGAACGTGACGCAAAAGCCGTTTGATAATCCAAAAGTCCGTGAAGCTATCAACTACGCAATCAACCGCCAGGCACTGGTGAAAGTGGCGTTTGCCGGTTATGCGACACCAGCCGAAGGCGTGGTGCCGCCATCCATTGATTTTGCGCAAAAGTACAAACCGTGGCCATACGACCCGGCAAAAGCCCGCGAACTGCTGAAAGAAGCGGGTTATCCGAACGGTTTTGAAACCACCTTGTGGTCATCGCACAACCACAGTACCGCGCAAAAAGTTTTGCAGTTCACTCAGCAGCAACTCGCGCAGGTTGGCATCAAAGTGAAAGTCACGGCGATGGATGCCGGGCAGCGTGCCGCTGAAGTCGAAGGTAAAGGCCAGAAAGAGAGCGGCGTGAGAATGTTCTACACCGGCTGGTCGGCGTCGACGGGCGAAGCTGACTGGGCGTTGTCGCCACTGTTCGCTTCCTCTAACTGGCCGCCAACGCTGTTTAACACGGCGTTCTACAGTAATCCGCAGGTGGATAAAGATCTGGTTGAAGCATTGAAAACCACCAATCGCGATGATAAAGCGAAGCTGTACAAAGACGCCCAGGACACCATCTGGAAAGAGAATCCATGGGTGCCGTTGGTAGTGGAAAAACTGGTTTCCGCCCACAGCAAAACCCTCAGCGGTTTTTATGTGATGCCGGATACCGGATTTAGTTTTGATGACGCAGATTTGAAAGAGTGATGGTTTGCCCTCACCCTGGCCCTCTCCCCCAGGAGAGGGGACTGTCCGGTGTTCTCTTCTACTCCCTCTCCCCCAGGAGAGGGGACTGTCCGGTTTTCTCTTTCCCTCCTTCTCCCTCAGGAGAGGGGACTGTCCGGTTTTCTCTTTCCCTCCCTCTCCCTCAGGAGTGGGAATTGTCCGGTGTTCTCTTCTACTCCCTCTCCCCCAGGAGAGGGAAGAGTCCGGTGTTCTCTTCTACTCCCTCTCCCTCAGGGAGAGGGTCGGGGTGAGGGTGGTTAAAGGTGAGGGTGTGTAAAAACAATGTTTAACTACTTCCTTAAACGCCTGCTAGGCCTCATCCCCACGCTACTCATCGTCGCGGTGCTGGTGTTCCTGTTCGTCCATATGTTGCCTGGGGACCCGGCGCGTTTGATTGCCGGGCCGGACGCCGATGCCACGGTTGTGGCGATGGTGCGTAATCAACTGGGTCTGGATTTGCCGCTGTGGCAGCAATTCTTACACTACATCAGCAATATCATTCAGGGGGATTTTGGAACCTCGATGGTGTCGCGCCGTCCGGTTTCCGAAGAGATCGCCAGCCGTTTCATGCCCACTTTCTGGCTCACTATCACCAGCATGGTTTGGGCGGTAATCTTTGGCCTGTTCACCGGCATTATTTCCGCCGTCTGGCGCAATCGCTGGCCGGACAGACTGAGCATGACGATTGCGGTGTCCGGCATCTCTTTCCCGGCGTTTGCGCTGGGGATGTTACTGATGCAGGTGTTTTCCGTGGAACTGGGCTGGCTGCCAACGGTGGGTGCGGATAGCTGGCAGCATTACATTTTACCGTCAGTGACGTTAGGGGCGGCGGTAGCGGCCGTCATGGCGCGTTTTACCCGCGCCTCGTTCGTCGATGTGCTGCAAGAAGATTACATGCGAACCGCACGCGCGAAAGGGGTGAGCGAAACCCTGATAGTCCTCAAACACGGGCTACGTAACGCGATGATCCCGGTGATCACTATGATGGGCTTGCAGTTCGGATTTTTGCTCGGCGGATCGATTGTCGTCGAAAAGGTATTTAACTGGCCGGGGCTTGGGCGCTTGCTGGTGGATTCGGTCGAGATGCGCGACTACCCCGTGATTCAGGCGGAAGTGCTGCTGTTCTCGCTGGAATTTATTGTTATCAACTTAGTGGTGGATTTGCTCTACGCCGCCATTAACCCGGCTATCAGGTACAAGTAAGGATGCGACTCTTTAACTGGCGACGCCAGGCAGTACTGAATGCGATGCCGATTGTTCGGCCAGATCAGGTGCGCACCCCGTGGCACGAATTTTTGCGCCGCTTACGCAAGCAGCCGGTGGCGATGTTCGCAGGGGCATTCGTGTTGTTCCTGATTGCTATCGCCCTGATTGCGCCGTGGATTTCACCGTTCGATGCGGAAAACTATTTTGATTACGATCGGCTCAATGATGGCCCGTCAATGATGCACTGGTTTGGCGTGGATTCGTTAGGGCGGGATATTTTCAGCCGTGTGCTGGTCGGGGCGCAAATCTCGCTGGCGGCCGGGGTGTTCTCGGTACTCATTGGCGCGTTAATTGGCACCTTTTTCGGCCTGCTGGCTGGATATTATGAAGGGTGGTGGGATCGCGTCATTATGCGGATTTGCGATGTGCTGTTCGCCTTTCCGGGGATTTTGCTGGCGATTGCTGTGGTCGCGGTGATGGGCAGCGGGATGTCGAACGTGATTATCGCGGTCGCTATTTTTAGTATTCCCGCTTTTGCCCGCCTGGTGCGCGGCAACACGCTGGTGCTAAAACATCAAACCTTTATCGAGTCGGCCCGCAGTATTGGTGCTTCGGATGCGACCATTATCTTCCGTCATATTCTGCCAGGGACGGTTTCATCGATAGTGGTCTATTTCACCATGCGTATTGGCACGTCGATAATCTCAGCCGCGAGTTTGTCATTTTTAGGATTAGGCGCGCAGCCACCAACGCCGGAGTGGGGCGCGATGCTTAACGAGGCGCGAGCGGATATGGTGATTGCGCCGCATGTGGCCATTTTCCCGAGTCTGGCGATCTTTCTGACGGTGCTGGCGTTTAACTTGTTAGGGGATGGTTTGCGGGACGCGTTAGATCCGAAGCTAAAAGGTTAATTTCAAAGAAAAAAAGGCGGATGACGCTTGCGCTTATCCGCCCTACAACTGTATTTCGTAGGTCGGATAAGCGTTAGCATCATCCGACATTCAAAATCGTAGGTCGGATAAGCGTTAGCGTCATCCGACATTCAAAATTTAAACCACTGAACCCCACAGGTCATATTCGTCCGCGTTTTCTACTTTCACGCGCACCACATCACCTGGTTTCAATTTGGTTTCGCCATTCAGGTAAACCGCGCCGTCGATTTCTGGAGCATCAGCCATGCTGCGGCCAATTGCACCTTCTTCGTCAACTTCATCGACGATCACCAGAATTTCGCGGCCGACTTTCTCTTGCAAACGCTCAGCAGAAATCTGCTGTTGCAGCTGCATGAAACGGTTCCAGCGCTCTTCTTTGACATCTTCCGGTACTGGATCGGCCAGTTCGTTGGCGGTCGCACCTTCTACCGGGCTGAACTTAAAGCAGCCGACGCGATCCAGGCGCGCTTCTTTCAGGAAGTCGAGCAGCATCTGGAAATCTTCTTCAGTTTCGCCAGGGAAGCCAACAATGAAGGTGGAACGCAGCGTCAGATCCGGGCAAATCTCACGCCATTGCTTAATGCGCTGCAACTGACGATCAACACTGCCTGGGCGCTTCATCAGCTTCAGAATGCGCGGGCTGGCGTGCTGCAAAGGAATATCCAGATACGGCAGGATCTTACCTTCGGCCATCAATGGGATCACATCATCCACGTGTGGGTACGGGTAAACGTAGTGCAGACGCGTCCAGACACCGAGTTTTGCCAGTTGCTCGCACAGGCTCACCATGCTGGTTTTCACCGGCTCGCCATTGTAGAAACCCGTGCGGTGCTTGACATCTACGCCATACGCGGAGGTGTCTTGAGAGATAACCAGCAGCTCTTTAACACCAGCATCAACCAGACGTTTTGCTTCAGATAACACATCGCCAATCGGGCGGCTGTCGAGATCGCCACGCATTGAAGGGATGATGCAGAAAGTACAACGGTGGTTGCAGCCTTCAGAAATTTTCAGATACGCATAGTGACGCGGAGTCAGCTTCACGCCTTGTTCTGGCACCAGGCTCAGGAACGGGTTGTGTTTTGGTTTTGGCACATAGTGGTGAACGTGCTGCAAAACTTGCTCGTAACTATGCGGGCCAGTGATTTCCAGAACTTTAGGGTGCACTTCACGGATTTGATCTTCTTTGGCCCCTAAACAGCCGGTCACAATCACTTTGCCATTTTCGTTCAGCGCTTCGCCGATCGCTTCAAGCGACTCTTGTACGGCACTGTCGATAAAGCCACAGGTGTTAACGATAACCATATCGGCATCATCATAGCTAGGCACTACATCGTAACCTTCGGTGCGCAGCTCAGTCAGGATCCGTTCAGAATCAACGAGGTTTTTTGGGCAGCCGAGGGAGACAAAGCCAATACGGGGTTGTTGCATACAGGTCACGCTCACAAAGTAAACAGAAAATAAAAACCGGGCGATTCTACACGGGTTTGCCATAAGGCTCTACTGCTTGTTTTTCCCGGCGCACAAGATGAAATTTCAGAATCATTGAAGTGCTTAGTTTTTGCTTACCGGGGAAGCAGGCTCTATTATCTTCCGGCTTTACATAATCGTAACGTCCCGCTTAAAGAGAGAACCGCATCATGCGCAAGATTTTAGCCCTTTGGGGGATGCTGACGGGTGTTCTGTTGGTATCAGCTTGTAACATCATCCCAACACCGCTCAACACGCCGCCAGCCACGGCACAGAAGTTTGTTTGCGGCGGTGAGAAACTCGCTATAGATGGCGATTATGCCTGGTACAACGGCGACCGTTATTCTTACCAACGTATGAGCGGCGGACAGGCATTTTATCGCTACCACAGCAGTAACTTCGGCCTGAAAAAAGTCGGCGAAAACCGCACGATGTTCATCGGACTCGATGCCAAACCTTGTGTGGCAGCGAACTAATTGAGGAAACTTCCCCGTGACATGAGTACGTTGCTGCTCGGTTTTACGCTGGCGGGGTGTGGCACGCTGTCTAACGTGGCCCCCGAGGCAGAAGTGCCGCAAAAAGCACAACGTGTTTGTGGCGCATCAGAATCGCGTGATATTAACCAATGGCTCCCCGCCATGGTTGAACAGCAATCTCCCGGGTTGGTAGTTGGGGTGATTGACGCCAGTAACCAACGCCACTTCTGGCAGTTGGGTGTCACCGATACAATGCACCGTCATCCCGTCAATCAACAGACGTTGTTTGCCGTCGGCTCGCTGAGTAAAGGGATGACCGCCGAAGCGACCGCGATATTAGTGGCGCAGGGGCGGTTGCACTGGTCGGATACGCTTGAAACCTTAATGCCGCCGTCGGTGCCATTAAGTGCGGATGCAAAGAAAATCACGTTGCTGCAACTGGTGACTCATACCTCAGGGTTGCCACGGCAGAATATGGATTTGCCGATGTTAACAGCCTTTATTCGTTATCTGGGCAATGGCGAGAATTTCTATGCGCATCTTGATAGTGACGATGTAGTGGCCGATCTGGCAGATTTTTCCAAACCCCACAGTACCGAGCCCCATTACTCAAACCTGGGCTATGCGGTGCTGGATTATGTTTTGCATTATCAAACCGGCCTGCGTGCCGACCAGTTGGTGCAAACGCTGATCTTCGATCCGCTTGAGATGCACAACAGCAGTTTTACTCCGCAAAAACTCAAAAGTTATCCGCTGCGTGCCATTGGTCATGCGGGCAGCCAGCCGAAGTTTATTCCCCGTGGGCAAGTCGTTCCTGACTGGCAGTTCACCGGCAACATGCTCGGAGCGGGCGGCTTGTATACCGATACCGCTGATTTGCTGACTTTTGCCGCCGCTCATCTGGAAAGCACCGGCCACGCAACGCTGGATAAAGCTATCGTTGATACGATGAAAATCTATTATCCGCGTGAAAAAGAAGCTGCCAATATTGCCTGGGTGACGGACACCTATGGCGAACAAACCATCACTTATCAGGTCGGCTACATTGGTGGGTATTCCAGCTATATTGGAATTGATCGCCAGAATCATTTCGCCGTTGTGGTGCTGCAAAACAGCTTCACCTGGCAAAACAACCTTGGTCACAGTGTGTTACGTCAAATGTTCGAGGAACAGCATCACACCGCCACTTGTCGGGCAACTTAATCAGCCTGACGCCTTGTTTCTGTGTAAATGTTAACGTTTGTAAAACTTGTTGCTGAAGATCAAAAAAGGCGCTGATAAAGCCCGGCCTGTCTAAATTTTATCCATACTTTAAGTGTGTGCTTTTAGTTCTCATCACACGGGGGGTAAATGTATGACCGGGGAGTCACTGAAACGCGAAGTCCTGAAAAAGATGATTATCGCGAAAATAGACGTAGCCGCTTATCTCTCATTGAGAAAAGCCAAAGGCTATATGTCTGTCAATGAAACCGAGCATCTGCGCGATAACTTGTTCGACTTGTCTGCTGAGTATCGTGAAAAGTGTTTAAGCCTCACATCCCGTCTTAGCTCACAAGAAATAGCGAGCCTCAATCAGGGGATCGGCGCGGTATCTGCCGCTGCGGTTTGCCTGATGAGCGGGCCTCACGATTGCCCGCAGTACATCGCAATAGATGCCGATAAGCTTGAAAACTGCTTGCGACAACTTTCTGCCAGCCTGAAAGATCTTATGGGGCACCAACTGGCGTTAGAAAGTTGAAATTCCGAGGGGAGGCGACTCCCCTCTGGTAAAGTTTTTGTAAAACTGCCAGTCCCAATTCCTGGAAAGCTAACCTTATCGGGTAGATCCGAAAAGGAGAGAGCTATGCCACGGTCGTTATTACGTTCATTCATTGCTGCGTCATTACTACTTTCAGCCAGTGTTGCCCAGGCCGCCGAGGTTAAGGTGGAAGTGCTGCAAAGTAAGCTCGATCATCCCTGGTCACTTGCGTTTCTGCCTAATAATCAGGGGTTGTTGATTACGCTGCGTGATGGTCAATTACGTCGCTGGCAGCCTGGTGAAGGGTTAGGTGATCCGATTGTTGGCGTGCCAAAAGTGTGGGCGCAAGGGCAAGGGGGCTTGCTGGATGTCGTTTTAGCACCGGACTTTGAAAAAAGCCGCCGCGTATGGCTGAGTTTTGCCGAAGCGAATAGTGATGGTGAAGCTGGCACTGCCGTCGGTTACGGTACGCTGAGCGACAATATGCAGCGTCTGGAAAACTTCAAAGTCGTTTTCCGTCAAATGCCAAAATTATCGACCGGCAACCACTTCGGCGGACGCATGGCGTTCGATAACAAGGGTTATCTGTTTATCGCGCTGGGTGAAAACAATCAGCGATCAACAGCGCAGGATCTGGACAAACTCCAGGGCAAGCTGGTGCGTCTGACGCAGAACGGCGATGTGCCTCCTGATAACCCGTTTGCTGGCAAACAGGGCGCCCGAAGTGAAATCTGGTCTTACGGTCACCGTAATCCACAAGGTCTGGCGTTTAATCCGGCGAACGGCGAGCTGTGGCTTAATGAACACGGGCCGAAGGGCGGCGACGAAATCAACGTCGCACATCCAGGTAAAAACTATGGCTGGCCACTGGCGACGTGGGGTATTAATTACAGCGGCCTGCCTATCCCTGAAGCAAAAGGGGAAATCGTGGCGGGGACTGAACAACCGCTCTATTACTGGAAAATTTCACCCGCGGTGAGCGGTATGGCGTTTTATCACGCCGACACCTTCCCACAGTGGAAAGGAAAGTTGTTTATTGGCGCATTGAAAGAGAAAAACCTGATTGAGCTGACGCTCAGTGGCGACAAAGTCACGAAACAAACGCGTTTGCTGGACGACCACGGCGAGCGAATCCGTGATGTGCGCGTCGGCCCGGACGGTTATCTGTATGTCCTGACCGACGAATCTGACGGGCAATTGTTAAAAATCAGCCCAACGAGTTAGCGCATAACTCAGTTTTGTAGGGTGGATAAGCGATAGCGTCATCCACCATTTGCGCCAGCATTGCAGGTGAACGTGTCGGAAGACGCTGCGCTTATCCGACCTACTCAGTTTTGTAGGGTGGATAAGCGATAGCGTCATCCACCATTTTCGCCAGTCATTGCAGGTGAACGTGTCGGATGACGCTGTGCTTATCCGACCTACTCAGTTTTGTAGGGTGGATAAGCGATAGCGTCATCCACCATTTGCGCCAGTCATTGCAGGTGAAGGTGTCGGATGACGCTGCGCTTATCCGACCAACTCAGTTTTGTAGGGTGGATACGCGATAGCGTCATCCACCCTTTGCGCCAGCATTACAGGTGAACGTGTCGGATGACGCTACGCTTATCCGGCCTACGGAGCGAGTCTTTAACTTAATGGAATCATAACGATTTTCTTAAACGCCGGGCGCTGGGTCATTTGCTGATACCAGCGTTGCAGGTTAGGGAAATCATTCCATTTGATATCGAGATTGAGCAGGTTGTAGATACTCGGAGCCAGCGCAATATCAGCGGTGCTAAATTCTGCGCCGCCAAGCCACGGCTGCTTCGCAAGTTCAGCATCCACCATGGCAAACAGCGCGTTACATTGCTCGATGCTGTCGGCGATGAGCTTTTCATCACGTTGCTCTGGTGCAACGCGAACCAGGCTGATAAATACACCGCGATGCGGACCCGCAAGCGAGGTCCCCGTCCAGTCCATCCATTTTTCACCGCGCGCACGTGCCGCAGGCTCTGCAATCCATAGAGAATCTTTACCGTACTGGGCCGCCAGATATCGCACGATGGTATTGGACTCCCACAACGTCAGGTCGGTGGTGTCATCGTGAATACACGGCACCAGCGCATTGGGGTTCATCGCCAGATATTCTGCATCCTGGGTTTTGCCAAATTTCCCACCAGCGGGGATTGAGTGATACGCCACGCCTAACTCTTCCAGGCACCACAACACTTTCTTCACATTTGTCGAATTGTCTCTGCCCCAAACAGTAATCATTTTGTTTCCTCATTCATGGATTTACACTTCAGTATGCCGTTTGCCGATGAAGAAAACAGCACGCAGGTTCAACGGTTGGTAAAAAACTCGTCAACGTGGCGGCAACTCGCGCAGTTATCGAATAAACTTAAAAAACTTTACCAACGTTATGTTTCTTTCGATTCTTCCGCGCGTTAGCTTACTGGCAACTTGAAACATTAAGTAACGGCGTGTGTCGTGACTTTTTTAGAATGGATACTGGGTGGTGTTATGAAAACTTTGCAAATCCCTGCTTCGCTACGAGCATTACTCGCAGGCTCGACCCTGCTGCTTCTGGCCGCGCCTGCGATGAGCGCAGAACAGACTGCTGACGCACCGCAAGTGGATGCTAAAGCCTGGATATTAATGGATTACGCCAGCGGCAAAGTGTTGGCGGAAGGAAATGCCGATCTCCAACTCGATCCGGCAAGCCTGACGAAACTGATGACCAGCTATGTGGTTGGCCAGGCCATCAAAGCAGATAAAATCAAACTGACCGATATGGTGACCATCGGCAAAGATGCCTGGGCAACCGGTAATCCGGCGCTGCGTGGTTCCTCGCTGATGTTCCTCAAACCAGGCGATAAAGTCTCGGTTGAGGATTTGAACAAAGGCGTCATCATTCAGTCAGGTAACGATGCCAGCATTGCGATTGCCGATTTTGTGGCAGGCAGCCAGGATTCGTTCGTCAGCCTGATGAACAACTACGCGCAAAAACTGAACCTCACTAACACCACCTTCAAAACCGTACACGGCCTTGATGCACCAGGGCAGTTCAGCACCGCGCGCGATATGGCGTTGCTGGGTAAAGCCTTAATTCACGACGTACCAGAAGAGTACGCCATCCACAAAGAGAAAGAGTTCACCTTTAATAACATCAAGCAGCCGAACCGCAACCGCTTGCTGTGGAGCTCCAATCTTAATGTTGATGGCATGAAAACCGGCACCACCACCGGCGCAGGTTACAACCTGGTGGCGTCAGCGACTTCGGGAGATATGCGTTTGATTTCCGTGGTTTTGGGTACCAAAACCGACCGTGTTCGATTCAATGAAAGTGAAAAATTGCTGACGTGGGGCTTCCGCTTCTTTGAAACCGTCACACCTATTAAACCGGATGCGACTTTTGTCACCCAGCGCGTGTGGTTCGGTGATAAAAGCGAAGTGAATCTTGGCGCGGGCGAAGGTGGCTCAGTCACCATTCCTCGCGGTCAACTGAAGAACCTGAAGGCAAGTTACAAACTTAACGATCCGCAACTGACCGCACCGCTGAAAAAAGGCCAGGTCGTTGGGACAATCGACTTCCAGCTTAACGGCAAATCAATCGAACAGCGTCCGCTGATGGTGATGCAGGCAGTGGAAGAGGGTGGTTTCTTTAGCCGGATGTGGGATTTTGTGATGATGAAGTTCCATTCCTGGTTCGGCAGCTGGTTCTAATCCCTCCTTCATACTTCGAGCCGCAGATGCGTTGGCTGCATTCCTGAACCCCAGTCACTTACTTATGTAAGCTCCTGGGGCTTCACGCTTTTGCCGCCTTTCTGCGACTCGAATTATTTTGGCGGACTATTTTACTATTTCCATTGAAGAGAAAGATTCTCTGATGCCGCAAACGCCACAAACTCGGCGTCGGGTTGTTGGTTGCTGATAAGCAAATCAAACGCAGAAATGGGCCCCATGCAGGCTGAACGCACTTTGCCAAATTTGCTGTCATCTACCACCAGCACGCGCTGCTGTGCCATCGCTAATGCCCAATGTTTTACCGGCAACTCATCAAGATTAAAGCAGGTCGCGCCGTGACGCATGTGAACACCCGCCGCCGAGAAAAAGGCGATATCCGGGCAGAAGTTATTCAGGCATTCCTGGAAATTAATCGGCTTGAAAATCGCATTGCTGGCGTGAAATTCGCCGCCACTCAAAATAACCCGACAGCCGGGTTTGTCCTGCAACGCCAGAAAAGTGTTTAACGAATAGCAAACCCCGGTAAATTCCATCTCGTCATCTAAGGCTTCGATGATGTATGGCGTGGTGGTGCCACAATCAAAAAATACCGTTTGATGCGGGCGCACCAATGCCGCCGCCAGACGTGCTGCATGGCGTTTTTCTTCAATACGACGGGTTTTCTGATCGCTCAACAGATAGTGATTGGCGGTGACGCTACGGGGTTCGAGAACCACATAGCCGCCTAACAGAACCACCGGCCCAGCGTCATTGCTCAGGTCACGGCGAATAGTCATTTCAGAGACACCCAGTAAAGCAGACGCTTCCTTGAGGTGAATTTTGTCGCTGCGTTTAAGCGCCTGAATCAGGCGGTTGATGCGTTCGTCGCGCCGGGTTTCCATATTGCCCTCTGAAGATGAAAAACCCGGCATCGCCGGGTTTCGATAAACGCATATTACCTTTGCAAAATCACTTAGTCACGCACCCAACCTTTGCGAATGAACGGGGCAAAACAGAAACGATAGGCTTGATGCAAGCGGGCGTATATCTGCTCGCCAGACAGGTTCCAGACCATTTGCGAAAGCAGGCAAGCACACAGCCCAACCAGCAAACCGCCGAGCATATCCAGCGGCCAGTGCACGCCGAGGTAAACGCGTGACCAGGCGATGGCGCATGCGAGAGCAAACAACACCAGGCCTGACCACACCCGGTGCCAGGCCAAAAATGCCAGTGAGAAGGTGTAAATCACCGTGCCGTGGTCGCTTGGGTAAGAGTCATCCGGCGCATGGTGCAGGAAGTTATAGCCAAACCCGCTAACAAACGGTCTGTCATGGGGAAACAGATGACCAATAATCCACGATAACGACATGCAAAGAATCAGCGCTATCGCAGTCTTGATAATCATCATGCGTTGGGCGGTCATTTGTTTGCGTTCACCCCACAACCACAAAATGGCAATCAGCAGCGGTACGATATTGATTAAATCTTTGGCGATAAAAATCGCAAATTTTATCAGCCACTCAGGTGACTGCGGCGTGGCATTAATCAGCAAAAAGAGAGCCTGATTGAGTTGTTCGATCATAACAATTTTGGTTCCTTAACCCATCATTTGGAGATGATGCCGTACACCCTGCATCGTGACTATAGGACGACAGACTACTTTGAGCTTATTAAGAAAACCTTAAACAACAGAGCAATCGACTTCGTATCAACAACAATTCACTATCTACCACGCAATCTATTTATTACAATTTGAGCGTTTTCTTCTCTCTTGAGTATCTAATGCAAAATAATAAGCGACTGGGTCGCCAGGCACTGCTATTCCCGCTGTGCCTGGTGCTCTATGAATTTTCTACCTATATCGGCAATGACATGATCCAGCCCGGCATGCTGGCGGTTGTCGAGCAATACAACGCCGGCATCGAATGGGTGCCAACCTCCATGACGGCGTATCTGGCGGGCGGGATGTTTTTACAGTGGCTGCTTGGGCCGCTGTCAGACCGTATTGGCCGTCGTCCGGTGATGTTGACGGGCGTGGTGTGGTTTATCGTCACCTGTCTTGCCACGCTGCTGGCACAGAACATTGAGCAATTTACCTTCCTGCGATTCTTACAAGGGGTCAGCCTGTGCTTTATTGGCGCGGTGGGGTATGCCGCCATCCAGGAATCCTTCGAAGAAGCGGTCTGCATTAAAATCACGGCGCTGATGGCGAACGTGGCATTGATAGCACCTTTGCTTGGCCCGCTGGTGGGTGCTGCCTGGATCCACTACGCGCCGTGGGAAACCATGTTTGTGTTGTTTGCAGCACTCGCGGCTTTTTCGTTTTACGGATTGCATCGCGCGATGCCGGAAACTGCGACGCGCCTGGGCGAGAAACTGTCGCTGCGTGATTTAGGCTATGATTACAAACTGGTGCTGAGCAACGGGCGTTTTGTCGCAGGTGCGCTGGCGATCGGTTTTGTCAGCCTGCCGCTGCTGGCGTGGATTGCACAGTCGCCGATTATCATCATCAGCGGTGAAAAACTCTCGACCTACGAATACGGTCTATTGCAGGTGCCAATCTTCGGCGCACTCATCCTCGGTAATCTGGTGCTGGCGCGTTTAACCTCTCGCCGCAGCGTGCGCTCGCTGATTATTCTTGGCGGCTGGTGGATTGTGCCGGGTCTGGTGGTGGCAGCTGTGGCAACTGTTGCCTCGACCCATGCGTATCTGTGGATGACCGCTGGACTGAGTATTTACGCCTTTGGTATTGGCCTTGCCAACGCCGGTCTGGTACGCCTGACGCTGTTCGCCAGCGACATGAGTAAAGGCACGGTATCGGCGGCGATGGGTATGTTGCAGATGCTGATTTTCACCGTTGGCATCGAGGTGAGCAAGCATGCTTATCTGCATGGTGGCAACGGTTTGTTCAGCCTGCTGAACTTACTGGGTGGCGTTCTCTGGCTCGCGTTAATGTTCGCGTTCTTAAAAGATAAGACGGTTGGTAACAGAACGGATGCGTAATCCTCTGGTGAGCTAAACGGCCACAGCAGATTCGTCACGGTTCAGGGGAAGCAGTTTTGTTCCCCTGAACGCAAACGCTAGTTAATCCGCGCGCCGCTGTGCTCATCAAACAGATGCGCCAGCTGAACGTCTGGCAGTAAGCGCATTTCACTTCCCGGTTTCGTTTGTATCCTGTCTCTGAAAACCGCAATCGCCTTTTGATTACCGATGTTGAGCGCGATCTGTGTTTCAGCACCCGTTGGCTCCACGACATTCACTTCTGCCACCACGCCTCCTTGTGCAACCTGAGAAAAATGCTCTGGCCGCACGCCGTACAAAACGCGCTGCCCCTGCACGACGTCCGGCACGTTGGCTAACGGCAGGCGTAAACCATCATCGGTGACCACCGATTCATGATCGACCTTACCGCTAAGTAAATTCATCGAAGGGGAGCCAATAAACCCGGCGACAAAGGCATTGCGCGGGCGATCGTAGAGCTCAAGTGGCGTACCGACTTGCTCGATGACACCATCCTTGAGCACCACAATCCTGTCGGCCATTGTCATCGCTTCGACCTGATCGTGAGTCACATAAACCATGGTGGCGTTGAGGCGCTGGTGTAGTGCTTTGATTTCGGTTCGCATCTCGACCCGCAGCTTGGCATCGAGGTTTGACAGCGGTTCATCAAACAGGAACACGCGCGGGTTGCGCAAAATAGCCCGCCCCATCGCCACACGCTGACGCTGGCCGCCAGATAGCTGGCCTGGTTTACGCTTGAGCAGCGAGGATAAGCCCAGTGTTTGTGCTACCTGAGCGACGCGTTCATCAATCAGCAGTTTTGCCACGCCCTGCATTTTGAGTGAAAACCCCATGTTCTCTGCCACGGTCATATGCGGGTATAACGCGTAGTTCTGGAACACCATCGCGATGTTTCTATCTTGCGGGGAAATATCGTTAACGATTTCTCCATCCAGCGCAATCTCACCGTCGGTAATGCTTTCAAGCCCGGCAATCATGCGCAACAGGGTGGATTTTCCGCAACCTGAAGGGCCAACCAGCGCGACAAATTCGCCTTCGTGAATGGTTAACTCCAGCCCGTTGATTATCACGTTATCTTCATAACGTTTATGAATATTGCTTAACGTAATCGTTGCCATGATTTAGTCCTTCAGACCGCCAGCAGTCAGGCCGTGAACGAGATAGCGGCGTACCAGCAACGTAAATGCCACCACCGGCAGCATCACCAGCGTGCCGCTGGCCGCTATTTTGCTCCACTCCCACCCCTCGTACTGGAGAAAATTAACGATAGCTACCGGTGCCGTGACAGCCTGGGTGCGAGTCAGGATCAGGGCATAGAAGAAATCGTTCCACGAAAAAATAAAACAGAGAATGGCGGTCGCCGCTAAGCCTGGCGCCACCAGCGGAAGCGTAATGGTCCAGAATGTTCGCCAGATAGAACAACCATCAAGCCAGGCCGCCTCTTCTAAAGCGCCAGGGACTGCTGCAAAAAAGGTCTGCATCAGCCAGATAACAATCGCAAGGTTAAAGGTGAGATAGACAATCGCCAGCCCAATGACCGTGTCCTGCAAACCTAACCAGCGCCAGGCGAGATAAAAGGGGATAGTGAACGCGATGGGCGGCGCCATACGGGTCACCAGGATCCAGAGTGCCACGTATCTGCGCCCGGGGAATTGCCAGCGGGTTAATACCCACGCCGCGGGAACGCCAATCGCCAGCGAAAGTCCGGTTGACAGCGTACTCACCAGCAGACTGTTACCGAACGAGTGGAGAAAATTCCCCTGCCAGAGCGCGCGAAAGGCATCAAGCGTCGGGGTAAACCACAGCGTGAGGTCAAACACCTCGATGGCCGGGCGAAATGCCATCACCACCATCCACAGGAACGGGGAAAGCACGGCCAACAGCAATAGCCAGGTCGCGACTTCCCGACTGCCTCGCAGACGAAAAGGTTTTCTGCGTCTGGTGTTACCCGACACCTGCTCAAGCGCTAGCTTTTCGCTCATCGCTCCACCCCGCTTTGCCAATGATGTAGCTCAGGACAAATACCCCGATCAGAATGACCACCGCGATAGCACTGCCATAGCCCCAGTACGAGAAATTAAACGCCTGAATGAAGCCGTAATAGTTGGTGACTTCGGTGACCGTGCCCGGTCCGCCGTCGGTTAAAATGTAAATCAGCGGGAAGGCTTTGAAGCTGTCGATAAGCCGGAATAGGGCGCAGACCACCAGCACCGGTTTAATGTACGGCAATACGATATAGCGGAAGATATTCCGCGCCGTGGCGCCGTCCAGACTTGCGGCTTCTAGCGGATCACGCGGGATCATCTGCAAAGCCGCCAGCACCATCAACATGGTAAACGGGAACCACTGCCAGATATCCGCCACCGCAATCGCCCATAAAGCCGTCGCGGGATTGGCAATCAGCGAATTGAGGGTGATCCCCCAAAGCTCTAACACTTGATGCAGCGGGCTAATGTCCGGTGTGTAAATGATTTTCCAGATAAGCGCCACGATAATCGGGGGTAGCACCATGGGGATCAAAAATAATGTCCTGGCGGTATGCAGCCACGCAGAGGTGCCATTTAATAGTAATGCTAAACCCAGCCCAATAATTACCTGGAATAACACGCTGACTAACGATAATTTTATTTGCGTAATAATAGAATTAAGAAAACGTGGGTCCTCGAGAAGTTGCCGGTAATTAATTAACGGGTCGCTAAAATTAAATGTTTCTTGAGGATTAGTCAGACTTAACGGTGTCAGGCTGGTAATGATTAATGCCATCGCCGGTAATAACGTAATCACCACCAGCAAAATAATCGACGGCATTAACCCAGCCAGCCAGGCGTTGCGCTGTTGGCTACGCCAGTTGGTTTTACCCTTCATCAAGGCTCCTTAGATTTTCGCACCCGAGCGTCTGAGATCGGCAATCGACGCGGTTTGAGCCTGCTGCATCGCCTGTTTAGCCGAAAGTTGGCCAGAAATAATCAACGCGATAGCCTTATTGAGCTGCTGGTCAACCTGAGGGTAAACATCCACAGTGCGGTATTTCATGTAGCCACCCTGGGCTGCACGTTCAATGGCACTGAGCGAAAGCTGAGACAAATCGACACCGTTGATAATTTGCTTACTGCGATAGGCCTGGGAGTCAATATCGCTACGGCGTGTTGGCGAACCGTACCCCGCCTGAACCGCCCGCTGGGTAGTTTGCTTCGAAAGCGCCCACTGAATAAATGCCCACGCTGCCTCTTTATTTTTCGAACCGGCAGGGATCCCCAGCGCGTGTACCGCCATCCCAGGGAAACGTCCCGCCGGGCCCTGTACCAGAGGACCGAAATTCACGGTTTTTAACGTGCGTGAAGATGCCGGGTCGCCAAGCTGCGCCAGGTAGGGCTGGCTTGAATCGGAGAAATTAACGCGCCCCAACTTCAGTGCCTGGGTCGATTGATCTGCGGTGTAAGTCAGGCCACCGTTCGGGCCAAACTCGCGGATAAGTCGTGCAAAATAGTCCGCTGCGGCGATAGCCTCTGGAGTATCAAGTGTCGGGAACAGATCGTCAGGGGGATTGCGGAACACGTTACCGCCAAACGCTTGCAGATAAGGAATGAACGTCCAGCCGTAATGGCTATCGGTCACGTAAGCCGCCACACGTTCCTTTTTATTGACGGCCTGGAAAACCTTAATCAGATCGTCGGTGGTATCAGGATAGTTAAGCCCGGCTTGTGTCACCAAATCAAAGCGCGAGGCGCCTGACATCATTCCTTCGACTACCCACGGAATGCCGTATAGTTTGCCGTCCCGCCCGGTTTCGGGTGCCAGTCCGCCTTGCAGGAAGTCATGCACGTCCCACTCGGCACTCGTCAGATTTGGGTTGGCGATGAATTCATCCAGCGGTGTTAACCAGCCGGAGTTGATCCAGCGGCTGGTGTAGATAAACGTTACGTTGACCACGTCGTAGGCGGAACCTTTGGTGGACAACTCGAGATCGGCTCGCTGGTTATAAACCGGAAACGCGGGCGTATCGAAGTTCACTTTCGCCCCGGTCAACGCTTCAAATTCCGGTAGCCACTGGCGCAGTAAAGTGGGGTAAGCGGTGCTAAACGTCGAGACATTCAGCGTCACGCCATCATACTTTTTGGCACCGTTAGCGCCGCGTGCAAAAGACGGTACCATCGCATAAACCCCGAAGGCCGCCATCGCTTTCAATAAATCCCGACGTTGCATCATTCTCTTCCTCTTTATTCGTGGCTTAGGCCACTTCGCTGACGGGAGATTGTTCGTCCGGGCGGCTCAAGGTGCGGCTACGGCTGCCATCAACGGCAATGGCGGCTTCGCCCTCAATGGTGACGCGGCGTACGAGGCGCGGTTGCGTACCGTAATCATTGACCGCGTAATGCTGTGTGGCACGGTTATCCCAAATCACCACGTCATCTTGCTGCCACTGCCAGCGCACGGTGTTTTCCAGTTGGATGACACGGTTTTGCAGCAACTCAAACAGGCGCGCTGATTCGCGGCTGCTGAAGCCTGATAAGCGTTTGAAGAAATGACCGAGCAACAGTGCTTTTTCGCCGCTTACCGGATGCACATGGACAACCGGATGCTCTGCCTCATAAACCGCAGAAACAAAGACTTTACGATGATGATCCAGGCGCTGCTGTTCGGCCACAATACGGTCTGCGCCATAGTCATAATCATTGCTGTGCACCGCTCGCAGGCTTTCAGCAAAGCGTTTTAACTCTTCAGGCAGGTTTTCATAAGCGGTCGCGGTATTTGCCCACACGGTATCGCCGCCGTATTCAGGAATTTTTACGCCACGCAAAATGGAAATTTTTGGGAAAGCCTCAACGAAGGTGACATCGGTATGCCAGGAATCCGCTCTGCCGCCGCCTTTAGACGCGTCCAGTTCGAAGAGTTTGGTGCCCGTAGGGGCCGGTACGGTAGGGTGCGCGACCACTTTGCCAAATCGTGCACCAAATGCCTGGTGAGATTCGTCATTTAATTGTGTCTGCTTGCGGAAAAAGAGAACTTTATATTTCACCAGTGCGGCTTCTATTTGTGAAAATATATTGTCATCAATGTCAGGTGTTATTTTGAAGTCAACAATCTCAGCGCCAATATTCCCGGATAAACGGCGAATAGTCAGGTTTTTAAATTCAACGTCAGGTTGTGAAGAATGAATTGTCATCGTGGCGGACCATTAATGGTGAAGTGAGTCCGCAGTATAAAAATTACAAATTGATAACTAAAATAACCATTCTGCATAACTTAAAAATTTGTCGATGGCAAAGCTTAGTTAATTTTTAGATATATACCCCTGGCGGGAAAAAAAATGGCTCCCGGTGATGGGAGCCATTAAAGATTTTACTGGTTGGCGATTACTTAACTGCCATACCCGCTTGCGCACCGCTATCCGGGCTTAACAGGAAGATATCTTTCCCGCCAGGACCTGCTGCCATCACCATCCCTTCAGAGATGCCGAAGCGCATTTTACGCGGTGCCAGGTTTGCCACCATAATGGTCAAACGGCCTTCAAGTGCCGCAGGATCGGGATACGCTGAACGGATACCGGAGAACACGTTACGTTTCTCGCCGCCCAGATCCAACGTCAGGCGCAGCAGCTTGTCAGAGCCTTCTACAAATTCTGCTTTTTCGATTAGCGCAACACGCAGATCCACTTTGGCGAAATCATCAAAAGCGATGGTGTCAGCAATCGGGTCATCAGCCAGTGGGCCCGTTACCGGGGTGCTGGCGACTTTCACTTCTTCTTTTGACGCTTCAACCAGCGCTTCAACCTGTTTCATTTCAATGCGGTTATACAGCGCTTTGAAAGTGTTCACTTTATGGTTCACCAGCGGGGTGTTGATGCTGTCCCAGGTCAGTTCAGTGTTCAGGAACGCTTCAGCACGTTCAGCAAGGGTAGGCAGAACCGGTTTCAGCCAGGTCATCAGCACGCGGAACAAGTTAATGCCCATGGTGCAGATGGCTTGCAGGTCTGCATCACGGCCTTCCTGTTTTGCCACAACCCACGGCGCTTGCTCATCCACATAACGGTTTGCCGCATCGGCCAGCGCCATGATTTCACGCACCGCTTTACCAAACTCGCGGCTTTCCCACGCTTCACCAATGGTTTGCGCCGCATCGGTGAAGGTTTTGTACAGGGCTGGATCGGCAATGTCTGCAGACAGCTGGCCGTCAAAACGCTTGGCAATAAAGCCTGCATTACGGGAAGCCAGGTTGACCACTTTGTTGACGATGTCGCTGTTTACGCGCTGCACGAAATCTTCCAGATTCAGGTCGATATCGTCGATGCGAGAGGACAGTTTCGCGGTGTAGTAATAACGCAGGCTATCCGCGTCGAAATGGTTCAACCAGGTGCTGGCCTTAATGAACGTGCCGCGGGATTTGGACATCTTCGCGCCGTTGACCATCACATAGCCATGAACAAACAGGTTGGTCGGCTTACGGAAGCCGCTGCCTTCCAGCATCGCTGGCCAGAACAGGCTGTGGAAGTAAACGATGTCTTTACCGATGAAGTGATACAGCTCGGTAGTGGAATCTTTCTTCCAGTATTCGTCGAAGCTCTCGGTATCGCCGCGTTTGTCACACAGGTTTTTGAACGAACCCATGTAGCCGATTGGCGCATCCAGCCAGACGTAGAAATATTTACCCGGTGCACCAGGAATTTCAAAGCCGAAGTACGGCGCATCGCGGGAGATATCCCACTGTTGCAGGCCAGACTCGAACCACTCCTGCATTTTGTTCGCCACTTGTTCTTGCAGCGCACCCGAGCGGGTCCAGGCTTGCAGCATTTCGCTAAACGATGGCAAATCAAAGAAGAAGTGCTCGGAATCACGCATTTCAGGCGTTGCGCCAGACACAACAGATTTCGGTTCGATAAGCTCGGTTGGGCTGTAAGTTGCGCCACAGACTTCGCAGTTATCACCGTATTGGTCAGGTGCTTTACATTTCGGGCAGGTGCCTTTAACGAAACGGTCTGGCAGGAACATGCCTTTTTCCGGATCGTAAAGCTGAGAAATGGTACGGTTTTTAATAAAACCATTCTCTTTCAGGCGACCATAAATCAGCGACGCCAGGTCGCGGTTTTCATCGCTATGCGTGGAGTGATAGTTATCATAGCTGATGTTAAAACCAGCAAAATCAGTCTGATGCTCCTGACTCATTTCGGCAATCATCTGCTCGGGAGTAATGCCTAACTGCTGTGCTTTCAGCATGATAGGGGTACCGTGTGCATCGTCTGCGCAGATGAAGTTAACCGTGTTTCCGCGCATTCGTTGGTAACGGACCCAGACATCAGCCTGAATGTGCTCCAGCATATGACCGAGGTGGATTGAGCCGTTAGCGTACGGAAGTGCGCACGTTACCAATAATTTCTTCGCGGTTTGAGCCATAGTAAAAATTGCATCTTCTAAATAGAAAAGGGCTTTAGATGTTAACCGAGTGCCGCCCCGGGGTAAACCACACAAGGCGCACAAGGAAATTTTTATCGCGCCTTATGGGTTCTGGTATGCTTAACACACTGCAATGTCCGATAAAAAAACATAAGGAGTCGGGATGAACTCTCAATCCCAGGCAAGCAAATCCCCCGAGCAGCTGCGCGCTATGGTCGCCGGGACTCTGGCCAATTTTCAGCACCCAACCCTCAAACATAATCTGACCGCGTTAAAGGCCCTGCATCACGTCGCGATGCTCGATGAGACCTTACATGTCGAGTTGCTGATGCCGTTCGCCTGGCGCAGTGGTTTTGAGGCTTTGCAAGAGCAATGCAGCTCAGATTTATTGCGTATCACCGGTGCCAAAGCGGTGGACTGGAAGCTTAGCCACAATATCGCCACGTTAAAGCGCGTGAAAAACCATCCAGGCATCAACGGCGTGAAGAATATTATCGCCGTCAGCTCCGGCAAAGGCGGGGTAGGGAAGTCGAGTACCGCGGTGAATCTGGCGCTGGCGCTGATTGCGGAAGGGGCAAAAGTCGGGATCCTCGATGCGGATATTTATGGCCCGTCCATTCCTACCATGCTGGGTGCAGAACATGAACGCCCAACTTCACCCGATGGCACGCACATGACGCCAATCATGGCGCACGGCCTGGCTACTAATTCGATTGGTTATCTGGTCACCGATGAAAACGCCATGGTGTGGCGCGGCCCGATGGCCAGCAAAGCGCTGATGCAAATGCTGCAAGAAACTATGTGGCCGGATTTGGATTACCTGGTGCTGGATATGCCACCGGGCACCGGCGACATTCAGTTAACGCTTGCGCAAAACATTCCGGTAACCGGCGCTGTAGTGGTCACCACGCCGCAGGATATTGCGCTCATTGATGCGCGCAAAGGCATTGTGATGTTCGAGAAAGTGGATGTGCCGGTATTGGGCATCGTTGAGAACATGAGCATGCATGTTTGCAGCAATTGCGGTCATCATGAAGCGATTTTTGGTACGGGCGGCGCGCAGAAACTGGCGGACCAGTACCACACCAAACTGCTGGGGCAGATGCCGCTGCATATTACGCTGCGTGAAGATCTTGATGCCGGTAAACCGACGGTGGTCAGCCGTCCGGAAAGCGAATTTACATCGGTGTATCGCCAGCTGGCGGGAAGTGTTGCGTCAACGCTTTACTGGCAAGGTGAAGTGATTCCAGCGGATATCGCTTTCCGCGCGGTGTAATTTAAAACCACCCTCATCCCGGCCTTCTCCCTAAGGGAGAAGGAGAAAACCGCTCTATTTTTCCCCCTCTCCTGTGGGAGAGGGCCGGGGTGAGGGCTATTTATTCACTAAATCAAAAATTATTGAATCCCTTCAAAGAAAGTTAAGCCGCATCCCTGTATGTTACGCGCCCATTAATACTTAACGGCCACGGATGCAATGTACGAGTTTAACCTGGTGTTACTGCTGCTTCAGCAGATGTGCGTCTATCTGGTTATCGCCTGGTTGATGAGTAAAACGCGCGTGTTTATCCCGCTGATGCAGGTCACCGTCCGTTTACCCCACAAACTTTTGTGCTACGTCACCTTCTCCATCTTCTGCATTATGGGCACCTATTTTGGTCTGCACATTGACGACTCCATCGCCAACACGCGCGCCATTGGCGCCGTGATGGGAGGCTTGCTCGGCGGGCCGTTAGTGGGCGGGCTGGTCGGGCTGACTGGCGGACTGCATCGTTATTCAATGGGCGGCATGACGGCGTTGAGCTGCATGTTTTCCACCATCGTCGAAGGTCTGCTCGGCGGGTTGTTACATCGTTTACTGATTCGCCGTGGGCGCAGCGATTTATTGTTTAATCCGCTGACCGCAGGCGGGATTACGCTGGTGGCTGAGATTTTCCAGATGGGCATAATTCTGCTGATCGCCCGCCCATTTGCTGACGCCCTGCATTTAGTGAAAAGTATTGCCGCGCCAATGGTGGTCACTAACACCGTGGGGGCGGCGTTATTCATGCGTATTTTGCTCGACAAACGCGCGATGCTGGAAAAGTACACCTCGGCATTTTCAGCCACCGCGCTGAAAGTCGCCGCCTCCACCGAAGGGATTTTGCGCCAGGGTTTTAACCAGGAAAACAGCATGAAAGTAGCGCAGGTGCTGCATCATGAGCTGGATATTGGGGCCGTCGCCATCACCGATAATGAAAAGCTGCTGGCGTTTACCGGCATCGGTGCGGATCACCATCTACCCGGTCGTCCTATTTCTTCTGAATATACCTGGCAGGCCATCGAGCGCGGCGAAGTGGTGTATGCCGATGGCAATGAAGTGCCGTATCGCTGCTCGCTGCATCCCCACTGCAAACTTGGCTCGACGCTGGTTATCCCGCTGTATGGCGAGAACAGCCGCGTGATTGGTACCATCAAACTCTATGAAGCGAAAAACCGCCTGTTCAGCTCCATTAACCGCACGCTGGGCGAAGGCATTGCACAACTGTTATCTGCACAAATTTTAGCGGGGCAGTACGAACGGCAAAAGCAGATGCTGACGCAGTCAGAAATCAAACTGCTGCACGCGCAGGTCAATCCACATTTCTTGTTTAACGCACTGAATACGCTGGTGGCGGTTATTCGCCGGGATAACGAACAGGCGTGTCAGCTGGTGCAATATCTCTCGACTTTCTTCCGTAAAAATTTAAAACGCCCGAGCGAGATTGTGACCCTTGCCGATGAAATCGAGCACGTGAACGCTTATCTGCAAATCGAACAGGCACGTTTTCAGTCGCGCTTAAAAGTGCAACTCAATGTCCCGACGTCTCTGGCGCAGATACGCTTACCGGCCTTCACTTTGCAGCCGATTGTCGAAAACGCGATTAAACACGGCACCTCGCAACTGCTTGGGGTCGGCGAAATCACGATTAACGCCTGTCAGACGGGCGAATATTTACACTTGTCAGTGGAAGACAATGCCGGTTTATATCAACAAAACACGCATGCCAGCGGGTTGGGCATGAGCCTGGTGGATAAGCGCCTGCGCGCCCGCTACGGCGATGACTGCGGCATTAAAGTGGATTTTGAGACTGACCGATTTACCCGCATTACCCTACGTTTACCTCTGGAGGAAACCCCATGTTAAAAGTGCTGATTGTCGACGACGAGCCGCTGGCGCGTGAAAACCTGCGTATCATGCTGCAAAACGAGCCTGACCTTGAGATTGTGGGGGAGTGTGGTAATGCGGTGGAAGCGATTGGCGCGGTGCATCGTCTGCGCCCCGATGTGGTGTTTGCAGATATCCAGATGCCGCGCATCAGCGGGCTGGAAATGGCGAGCATGCTGGATCCGGAACAGCGTCCCTACATCGTGTTTCTCACCGCTTTTGATGAGTACGCGGTGCAGGCATTCGAAGAACACGCTTTTGACTATTTGCTCAAACCGATAGAGAGCAAACGGCTGGAGAAAACCTTACACCGGTTGCGCCATGAACGCGTCGATCAGGACATGACGCTGCTCGCGCCAAACCAGGAAGACCTCAAATTTATCCCGTGCACCGGGCAGAGCCGAATTTACCTGCTACAAATGGAGGAGGTGATGTTTGCCAGTAGCAGAATGAGCGGCGTGTATGTTACCAACGCCCACGGCGCTGAAGGGTTCACGGAATTGACGTTGCGCACCCTCGAAAGCCGTACCCCGCTGGTGCGCTGCCATCGACAATATCTGGTCAATATGGCGCATCTCAAAGAGATCCGCTTTGAAGACGGAGGGCAGGCCGAACTGATGCTGCGCGATGGGCAGTCCGTTCCGGTTAGCCGTCGATATTTAAAAAGCCTGAAAGAGGCACTGGGGCTTAAAGCAATATAGTTTTAGGGTATATAGCGCTATCTCTATATACTGCCCGCTTTCCAGATTTAGAACGAGGGAACCACCACTATGATGAATAACGACGTACTGCGCAGCGTGCGCTACATGCTGAATTTGGGCAATGACGATATGGTGAAAATTTTCGCCCTGACCGACACTGCCGTGACTGCTGAGCAGATCGTAACCTGGACCAAAAAAGAAGACGAAGAGAACTTCAAACTTTGCCCGGACATTCTGATGGCAAACTTCCTTAACGGTTTGATTTACTTCAAACGCGGTAAAGATGAAAGCAAGCCTGCACCGAAAATTGAACGCAAGATGACCAATAACATCATCCTGAAAAAGCTGCGTATTGCGTTTGATTTGAAAACTGATGACGTACTTGAAATTCTGACGACCCAGGAATTCCGCATCTCTATGCCAGAAATCACGGCGATGATGCGCGCACCAGAAAACAAAAACTTCCGTGAATGTGGCGACCAGTTTCTGCGCTACTTCCTGCGTGGTTTAACCGCACGCGTGCACGTCGCGAAGAAGTAAATTTTATTGCGCTTATCCACTCTACGACTGCATTTCGTAGGTCGGATAAGCGCCAGCGTCATCCGACACAAAACCTCGAATCTCCGACGCTATCCCCGCGCTTCGTTTTTCCTTTTTACGATATCCGCCATCACTGCGAGTGCGATTTCTGCTGGTGTTTTGCTGCCAAGAGGTAAGCCAATGGGCGCATGTATGCGTTGCAACTCATCAGGGCTTAACTCCGCCAGCTTCTCTAAACGCTCAAGCCGCCGCGCGCTGTTCTTCTGCGACCCCATCGCACCAATGTAAAACGCAGGTGTATTCACCGCTTCCATCATTGTCAGGTCATCCATACGTGGATCGTGAGTCAGTGCGACAATCGCGGTATTGGCGTGGCAGGACTGCTGCTCGAGATAGTTCGCCGGGAATTGTTTCAGCAGCGTAATGTCAGTTTTAAGCTGGGCGGCAAAATTCTCCAGCGCCTCTGGCCGGTTCTCACAAACCAACACTTCAAAGCCCAGGGAACTGGCAAACTCGGCGCAAAACAGCGCGACGCTCGACAACCCGGCAATCAGCAAACGCGGGGCGGCAGCAATATGCAATGTCACCTGTTGCCCGTGGCGTTCAACCTGGGTCATATCCGCAAACTCTGTTACTTCCAGATGACGGCAAGGCTCAGGGAGCGTAAGGCGTTTTTCCAGAGCAAAATGACCATTTAATGCTTCACTCATTCTTTCGAGATACTGCACATTCCCGGGCGTTGCAGGCAGGTATTCGACCAGAATATCCAATACGCCGCCACAGGGCAGCGCGATACCCGGCTCCAGCCCGCCTTCGCCATAACGCACAATCTGGCTGGCTTGCTGATACTCACCTTGCGCGATGCGCTGCAAAAAATCCTCTTCCACACAGCCACCCGAAAGCGAGCCACAAAAACGCCGATCGGCGGTTGCAACCATTAAGGCTCCCGGTGAGCGGGGCGATGAACCATAGGTATTTAACACCGTACACAGCCAGACCGGTTGTTCGGCAAGCCAGACGCAAGCCGTGCGAATCACACTGATATCAAGATGCTGCATGATTTTTCTCACTTTGTTGTGTCAGCTGTGAAGGAAGATCGATATCGCGTTGTGAGTCGACATCGTTAACATTGATAAAATGAATGGTTTCACCGCGCAGTAATTCACGCGCACCGTTATCACCGCTTAACTGGCAAAGTTGGCGATACCAGCCGGGGGAAAACCCTACCGGATGACCCGGCTGCGCGTTTGCGCAAGGCCGCACCAGCGGGTGAGTTTCCAGAGCCTGCGCCACCTCGACAAACACCGCAGCGCTGACAAACGGCATATCCGCCAGATGAATCAGCCAGCCGTGCCAGTCTGGGGTTGCGTGAACACCGGCAGCAATTGACTCGCCCAATCCGCTACTCTCGATAAGCGTAACCGGAACCTGTTGCGCACTGCACAACGCCTGAATGTGACTGTTTTCCGGGCGAGTCACCACATGAACCGCCAGGCCCGAGGCCAGCGCATGGCGCAGTGTTTGCGCAAACACGCTTTCATCATTGAGCAACGCATCAAGTTTATTGCCTTGCCCACCGGCTTTTTTGAAGCGTTCCGCACGCCCAGCGGCGGCGATAATAATGCCTGCTTTCATATTCAGGACTGATTCCTCAGTGCTTTCTTGATGACGCAATATGATGAAACGTTTGCGCAACAATGTTTTTTTTATGAAAATGAGATGTTAATTCTCACATGATTTAGGTTAAATATATATACTTATATTCAGTGCGGAAATGTATAAGAATCACGCTTAATTGTTTGAAAAAAAGACAATAATAATTTAAACGGGACGTTTTATGAGCAATTTCAATCCATCACGGCGCCGCTTTATCAAGAGCGCCGTGGTCGCAGGTGTCGCGGTCTACCTCGCCCCTCTTTATAGCCGTGCCTATGCCGCGCTATTCGAAGAAAAAATCCTCCAGTCTCCAAACTGGGATGCAAAAAACAAACGCATTCGTTTCCGCATTGATGGCCGTTCTAAAGTCATGGGGCAAAAAGTCTTTGCGCGTGATATCCGTGCCGTCGACATGCCGCACTGGCCGCAAAAACAAGCCCATGCCTTTATCTTGCGTACGACCAAAGCTGACCGCTTGTTCAGCGGTATCGACCTCTCTTTGCTCGGCGATGACCTGAAACCTGACCGCCTGGTCACCGCCGAAGATTTAGCGCGTGATGGCCTGGCCTTCCCGGCGTTTTACGGTGACGACATGCTGTTGCCGACTGGTAAAACGCCAGCGTATCTGGGGCAAGCTGTCGCAATTCTCATCTACCACGACTTTGCCCGCTTCCGCTTTGCAAAAGACAAACTGAAATTTAAAGACGACGTCATTCAGTATGGCGCTGAAACCGGGCCGCTGGAGCGTGATCCGTGGGGAACCTTCCGCTTCGTGCGCGTCGGTGGCGAAACATCGCAAGATGACGACAAATTCTCCAGCCTGAAAGATATGCCGATTTTCCCGACGGCCATGAGAAAGCATTTGCCGGTCTGGCCTGAAGGGCGTGAAGGCGGCAAGCTGGACGAAGAAGGCATGTATTACGCGGGCATGATTGCCGATGAGCTGAAAAGCCCACCGCAAGACTGGCTGGTCATGTCGCGCCGTTACACCACTCAATCGATTGATACCGCAGCCCTTGAGCCGGATAACGCCAATGGCTGGTTCGACGAAACCACACAAACGTTGCATTTAGTCGTACCGACGCAATCTCCGCAGGAAGTGGCGGACGAAATGCCACGCATGCTGGCAAAACGCACAACACCGGTGAAACAGCTGATTCTGCATCCGTGTTACACCGTCGGTTATGGTTCCAAAGATCACTACAACTTCCCGTATTACGGCGCGGTGGCGGCGATGTATGGCGACGGGCATCCGGTGCGTCTGGCCAATGACCGCTACGAGCAGTTCCAGAGTTCGCTCAAACGTCACGCTTTTGATATGAACTACACCATCGCGGTGAACAAAAAGACCGGCATCATGCAGTCATTTTTGGGTGACATGACGGCCAACGGTGGCGGGCGCAGCAACTTTACCCCGTCGGTATCGATGGTGGGTGCTACGGCTGCACAATCTATTTATTACTTCCAGAAAAGCGATTTATCAGCGGTGGGTGTGGCTTCTCGTGCCATCGATGCTGGTTCCGCTCGCGGCTACGGCACACTGCAAAGTATGGCAGCCACTGAAATGATGGTCGATGAAATTGCCGCAGAACTGAATATCGATCCGATTGAATTCCGCATGCGCAACGCGCTGAAATCTGGCATGAAAAACACTCAGGGTGCGATTCCTGCCGGCGCGATTCGTGTGGATGAAGTGCTGGCAAAAGCCGCTAAACATGAGATGTGGCTGAAGCGTGCTGAACGTAAAGCCGAATTTGAAATGAAAAACCCGGGCAAACGCTTTGGCGTGGGCTTCGGTTGCGTACAAAAAGATTTTGGTACCGGGGCGGAAACCTCATTTGCGCGGGTGGAAGTCAGCGCCGATGGACGCGTTATTTTGTATCACAGCGGCGCGGAAATGGGCACCGGCATGTCAACGTCGCAATCGGTACTGTGCGCGCAGTGGTTGGGTAAACCAGCTGACGAATCGCATTTCTCGGTGACGGACTGGACATCGCTGCCGATTATCACCAGTGGTGACCCGTACATTATGTCGCAGGAAGAACAGGACAAACTGGCGGCGAATCCCTCCTGGTCGCCGTCTTATTGCTCGCCATCCAGCGCCAGTAACTCAGCCTATTATTTCTCTCACAGCACGCGAGAAGCCGCACGTCTGGTGTTTGAACAGGGCTTGTGGCCGGCGGCGATGTCTATCTGGACCACCGGCATTGGCGGCGGCCAGGCCGCGCCATTAGTGGTGCGCATCGAAGACGCCCGTTGGGTTGAAGGCGGTTTAACCGCGGCAGGACTGGAAATTCTCAGCCTCGAATTGTTAGCGAAAAAAGCCCATGAAATGGGGCTAATGACCGGTGCGGCGGTACACGTGTTTAACCGCTGGCAGTGGGCAGAAGCCGATTTCACCCTCAACCAACAAACCAGACGCCTGCCGATTGATGGCCTGGCGGTGCGCAATGGCAGCGGTGAATTCACCACGCTTGCACGCAGTAACGTCTATTACCCGCCTACGCAGCGTAATAACGCGTCGGTAACTTATTACAGCGCCGTCGGCACGCTGGCCGAAGTCGCTGTGAGCCTGGCGACAGGCGAAGTGGAATTGTTGAATCACCACTCGATTATGGAGTGCGGCAACTTAATCGTACCTGAGCTGGTGTCCGGACAGTTGCAAGGCGGCCTGGCGATGGGTATCGGCCACGCGCTACACGAATATTTACCACTCTATGAAGACGGACCAGGCAACGGGACATGGAACTTCAACCGTTATCACCTGCCGCGTGCCAGTGACGTTGCGGTCTGGAAACAGACTGGCGATGTACTGCCGGCGCTTTCGGAAACCGACCCGCCAAAAGGTATGGCTGAAGTCGTGATGATCCCGGTCGTCGCTGCGCTGGTTAACGCCATCGCCGATGCCACCGGCCACCGTTTCCGTGATTTGCCTGTCCGTGCTGAAAATATTCGTGAGGTATTACCATGAGCATCAAAACTAAACCTATCACCCTGACTATCAACAACAAACCGTACGGCCCGATGGATGTGCCGGAAGGGTTGATGATGATCGATTTCCTGCACGAATATGTCTATTTGACCGGTTCACGTCTGGGTTGCGGACAGGGTATTTGCCACGCCTGTGTGGCGATTGTCGATAACCCAAGCGGCACCAGCGAAGAAGTGCGCACCTGCATCACTGGCGCCCATTTCTTTAACGGCAAAAAAGTCCGCACCGTTGAAGGCCACGCCAAAGTGGATGAACAAGGCGAAGTGGTTGAGCTTTCCCCCATTCAGCAATCTTTCCTCGATCATTACAGCTTCCAGTGTGGTTACTGCACACCGGGCTTTGTGAATGCCGCGACAATTTTTGTTGAAAAGCTCAAGCGTGAACCTATCGAGCGTGACAACCTGGAAGAGGCGATTTCTCACGCGCTGGAAAACCATATCTGTCGTTGCACCGGATACGTGCGTTATTACGAAGCCGTGCGCGACGTGGTGTTGAAAACGCCGGGCCTGGTGAAGGAGGGGGCGAAATGAAAAAACGTCTCGCGCTCATTGTGCTGGCGATAATCGTCATTATTGTGGCGATCCTTTACTGGCGGGAATACCGCACCTATGACGGTCCGGTGCAGAAAGTGACGGCCAGCAAGGAGCAAATCGAGCGGGGTAGTTATCTGGCGAAAGCCGCTGACTGCGCGGCTTGTCACACTGCATCGGGTGGCGCACCGCTGGCAGGGGGGTATCCGCTGGAATCCCCATACGGTACTATTTACGGCAGCAACCTGACACCGTCAGCGGATTACGGGATCGGTCGCTGGACGAAAGATGACTTCTACAAAGCGCTGACCGAAGGCGTGACCCCGACCGGGCGTCATCTGTTCCCGGCGATGCCTTACACGTCGTACAAAAATATTACGCGTCAGGATTCCGATGACATGTATGCCTATTTGATGACGCGCCCAGCGGTTGATGTGGCAACGCCTGACAACGAAATGGCCTTCCCGTTCAACCAGCGTATCGCGCTGATTGGCTGGAATATCCTGTTCCATAGCAACGATCCTCTACCGGCGATTTCAGAAGGTAATTCCGCCGACTGGCATCGTGGCCGTTATCTGGCCGATGTGCTTGGGCACTGTGGCGAATGCCATACCGAGCGCGGATTACTCGGTCAAATGAAGCTGGATAAAGCGATGCAGGGCGGGGAATTAGGGCGCTTTATGGCACCTGATATTACGCCTAAAGCGTTGGCGCAACGTGGATGGACGCCGCAGGATGTGAGTCAATTCCTGACTACGGGTATGGCCCCGCAAGGCAGCGCGTTTAGTGAAATGCACATGGTGGTTGACCTGAGCACGCAGCACCTGACGCCTGGGGATCAGAAAGCGATGGCGACCTACCTGATGGGTGAAGCGCCTCCGGCTGCGGTTCCGGCACCACTCGGTAAAGGAAGCGAAGCAGGGCGCATGACTTATCTCGACCAGTGTGCCGGTTGTCACGCACGTGAAGGCGAGGGCAAACCGCATGTCGCGGTTTCGATGCTGAACAATGCGACGTTGCGCCAGCCAGATGCCAAAAACCTGATTGTCTCGGTGCTTGACGGACTGCCAGCGCAGAATTTCCCGAACGGGGAAAGCATGCAAAGTATGCCGGGCTTTGGCGATCGCTTGAACGATGAGCAGGTCGCTGAACTGGTGAACTATCTGCGTGTGACCTGGGGTGGTTTGCCAGGGGATGTGACGGCTGAGCAGGTGAAAGCGCTGCGTTCAGAGAAGTAAGGTAAAGCGGCGGATGACGCTACGCTTATCCGCCCTACAATTTTTGATTTCGTCGGTCGGATGGCGCTTGTGCTTATCCGCCCTGGAGTTTTTGATTTCGTCGGTAGGATGGCGCTTGCGCTTATCCGCCCTGGAGTTTTTGATTTCGTCGGTCGGATGACGCTGCGCTTGTCCGCCCGACAATTTTTGATTACGTAGGTCGGATAAGCGCAGCGTCATCCGACAATTCAGCAAACCACTCACTCCCCCTTTCTAACCGCTCACACGCTAATACAACCGCTCACGCAAACTCCCGGCTATTGCCTCTCAAACCCATGCCAGCATATCCCTGAACTTTTTACCTATGGCTCTGGAGTGGGTTATGCAACACGCACTAACTTTTGTTATCGCGACCCTGTGTATTCTTGCTATCTGCTATCGCCTTTACGGGGTGTTTTTCGTCCGTAAAGTGCTGAACGCTGATGACTCAGAAATCACACCGTCACATATTCTTGAGGACGGCAAAGACTACGTCCCGACAAAAAAATGGGTTAACTTTGGCAGCCACTTTGCGGCGATTGCTGCAGCGGGTCCTCTTGTCGGGCCGGTACTGGCGGCACAATACGGTTATCTGCCAAGTTTCTTATGGCTGTTAATTGGCTGCGTGGTAGGCGGTGCGGTACACGATACCGTGGTACTTTTCGCCTCCATGAAGCACCGTGGTAAGTCACTCTCAGAAGTGGCAAAAGCGGAGCTTGGGCCAGTCGCGGGCTGGTGTACCGGTCTGGCCATGTTATTCATCATCACCATAACCATGGCAGGTTTGTCGATGGTGGTGGTTCACGCGCTGGAACGTAACCCGTGGGGTACCTTCGCGGTGTTTATGACCATCCCCGTGGCGATTTGCGTTGGCCTGTGGGAGCGTTTCACCGGCAGTATGCGCGGTGCTACCTGGGTGGGGATTCTGGTGATCTTCGGCTGCGTCATTGCAGGGCCGTATATTCAGGAATCTGCATTCGGTGAATGGCTGAGTTTCCGTGCCTCGACCGTTAGCCTGGTGCTGCCGTTCTATGCGTTTTTTGCCACCGCACTCCCGGTGTGGATGCTACTGACGCCGCGTGGATACCTCTCAAGCTTTATGAAAATCGGCGTGTTTGGCGCGCTGGTGATTGGCGTGGTGTTCATTAACCCGGAAATTCAATTCCCGGCCGTCACCCAGTTTATCCACGGTAACGGCCCCGTGCTGGCAGGCCCGGTTTGGCCATTTATCTCGATAACCATTGCTTGCGGAGCGATTTCTGGTTTCCACGCGTTTATCGGTTCCGGCACTACGCCGAAGCAAATCGATAAATGGAACGATATTCTGCCGGTAGCTTTCGGTGCGATGCTGGCGGAATGCGTGGTCGGCGTGATGGCATTAATCGCCGCGACCGCACTACACCCTGCGGATTACTTCGCCATCAACGCCACTCCGGAAGTCTTTGCTGGCCTCGGAATGGACGTGGTAAACCTGCCGCAACTGAGTGAATCTATCGGCCTGGATTTATACGGTCGTACCGGTGGGGCAGTCACGCTGGCGGTGGGTATGGCGGATATCTTCACCCGTATCCCATGGTTTAGCCATTTAGCCTCTTACTTCTTCCAGTTCGTCATTATGTTTGAAGCGGTATTTATCCTGACGGCGGTAGATTCCGGTACCCGCGTTGCGCGCTATTTACTGCAAGATTTCCTGGGCGATATCTGGTCACCGCTCAAACGCACCAACTGGATGCCAGGCGCGATTGGTTGCAGCATCGTCGCCTGTTTACTGTGGGGCTACCTGTTGAACTCCGGCGATATCAACTCCGTGTGGGCGCTGTTTGGCGTATCAAACCAACTGATGGCCTCCATCGGCCTGATGATCGGTACCACCATTATTCTGCGTATGTCGGAAAAGCGCTGGTACGCACTGACCTGCCTGGTCCCGCTGGCGTATCTGTACGTGACGGTAAACTATGCAGCGTACTGGATGGTGAAAAACGTCTACTTCAATAGCGCAGCCAAAGGCTTCAACATCTTCAACGGTACGATTTCGATTGTGATGGTCGCACTGGGGCTGGTGATTATGGTGGCGTCGATTCAACGCTGGTTTGTACTGTGGCGCGCTCGCGGTAATGACGAGCCGATTGAATTGTTGTCCTGATAATAATCCTTCAAATGCAGAGAGTGAGTATTTAAGCACTCTCTGCATAACGACAATAATACCTCCCCCTCTATTTATTATCCTCTGTCCGAATCTAAACCCCGAAAATTGTCATTTAAATTGATTGCTCATCATTTTGGTGCTCTATTTGATGGGTTTCCATATTTAGTATGCATGTAAAGTTTATATGGTTGTTTGTGAAATATATGCATCGTCTATGGATAAATAATATCGGTGGCTTATGTATAAAGGATGATGCAGATGAAATTCAACAAAGACAGAGGTAGTGAAGGGCGTCTAAGACGGTTATCTGATGGGGAACTAAGATTGGCAAGACGTGTTTTTGGTAACACTATTGCTTATTACCGGGTCTGGGTTCATAAAGAAAGTTATCTACCCTTTTCATTGCAGGGCAATAATTACGGTATGACTCCAAATGGAGAGATGTACTTTCGTGACAAAGAATACAGTGATGATTATTCATTAGAAAGGCCAGCAAGTCAGCATTTTTTTTGTTCATGAAATGGCTCATGTTTATCAGTACCAACATGGCATGATGGTACGTTTGCGAGGGTTTCCAAAATGAAAAATATAGCTGTTATTTTAATATCAATATTATTAGCCGGTTGCCCTATGGGTGATAGATCCCCAAAGTACGCTCAAGCAGACGCTGTGGTTGTGAATGATAAAGTTTGTGTATTTATTAAAAAAGAAAATTTAGTTGCGCAGGAGAAACTTCTCAGAGTTTCAATTATGAAAGCAGGTGATGAAAAGATGAGTTATGAGAAGCAATTTTATTCCCCAGTCATCAGTATCGATTTAAAATCAGGTGAATGTATTTTAGGACTTTCTGACTTCAATTATGAAACAGGCTACTCCTACGATATCAATATACAGACGTCACATAATAATTATCAGACAGGTTTTATTTTATGGAAGTATGGGCAAAGCCTGAAGCTGAAATAGTCTTTTGGGGTTATATAGCAGAAACGAAGGCCGGTCATTCAGACCGGCCTTTTTAATTACTGGAAAACGACAGAGTTAGAATAATCCGCGCGATATTGAATCTTTACGCGCTGGCCGTTAAGTGTGTATTCGGTATACGGATAAACCTCTTTCCAGCCAGCGGCTTTCAGCTTCGCTTCTACTGCGCTGGTGGACAGGCCCATCAGATCTTTTTTCTCGAGTTTCTTCGCACTTGTCACGCTGGTGCTGCTGGCTTGTTGCAATGCGCCATGCTTACGCGATGCAGCCCATTCGCCAGTGGTTTCATTACCGCTGCGGGTGAAACTCAGGGTGTAACCTGCGCCTTTCCACTCGGCAAAATCAGGGTTATTAATGGTTCGGGTCGCTTTTTTACCATTGATGGTTACCGCGTTTTTGTTGACCACTACGTTCACTGGCTCACCTGCACCTTTCCAGCTACCGTTGGCTAAATCCAGTGCCATTGCCGCAGGCGATAACACCAATCCACCCAACATTGCTGCAACTACCACGTTTAACTTATTCATCATTAACTCTCTTATTTATTAGCATCTCTTAATTATTGCCCATCGGGAAAGTTTAAGAGTTTGAATGTCATTTTGTGGCGAAATAATGCTGCCGCGAGGGTTCGCCGTTGTTGATATAAATCAAATTGATGAATGTGTTTTCGGTAAGTATTCTTAAAAAGAATGATTGGTAGCCGGGCGGGGTTTGAAACCTTCATTTGAAGGGCCACTGGCACGAGGCGCACCAGTGGCTTTGTCGATTATGTTTCGCTAACAACCTTCGCCGCAGGTTGTTCCAGCACCATTGTTTGTGTCTGGCTGAGGCTTATTTCCGCCGCACGCAGCATTTTAAGGATCTCATAGAGCAGATCACTGCGGGTCGAACTGACCATGCGCGGGCTGTTTACGTAGCCGGTCACACTCAGCACAATCCCGGTTGGCCCCAGCTCTTTAAAGCTGACGGACGGTGGCGGGTTTTCCAGAATAGATTCATGCAAGTTATAGGCGTCGAGCAGCAAATTGCGCACTTGCTCAGGGTCGATATCGAGCGGGAAAGTCAGGGCGATGGTCGCCACACCTTGTGCATTGCCCATCGTGGCGTTACGTACGTTCTGCGAGATAAGCTGTGAATTGGGCACAATGACCGTAGATTTGTCGCCTAACTGGATTTCCGTTGCGCGCACATTAATGCGGCGAATATCACCTTCAACACCACTGATACTCACCAAATCGCCCACTTTCACCGGGCGCTCGGTTAACAGAATCAGCCCGGAGATAAAGTTCTTCACAATCTCCTGTAGACCAAAACCGATGCCCACCGACAAGGCGCTGACGATCCACGCCAGTTTGTTCCATTCAATGCCGAGCATCGACAATGTCAGCATGATAATCAGTACATAGCCGACGTTGGTAAATAGCGTTACCAGTGAGGCGCGCAGGCCGCGGTCCATATTGGTTTTTGGCAGGAAATCGTTGTCCAGCCAACGGCGTGTGGAACGCAATACATACCAGCCGACAACCAGACACAGCACCGCATTAACCGCGTGAGCAGGGATAATATTCATCCCCTCGAGGCCTTTTCCGCCCCACATCTCGGCGATTTTGATCAGCAATTCCATCGGCGTTGTGGTGCCGAAGGTACCATTCAGCAGCGCAACGGCTGCCATAATCAACAGGCTGGTTTTCCCTAAAGCGGAGAACAATGTCGCGGCAAGGGAAAGATGGCGGTCATTGAGGCTCAGCGTGCTCTTGAGGATTTTCCCGGTCTGAGTGGAAGGGGAGAAGACCGCTTCACACAAATCCACCACGAAATGAATCAGCAGATACAGGCTGCAAACCACCAGGCCAATCCACAGCAATTCGAAAGTGACGAAGCGCGCCAGCGGAATGTAACCAATCAGCAAAGCCAGCAGGATAACGAATGCCGTAAGGCTGATAACCAGATGAATTAGACCAGCAACTGTTGAGCGAGCCTCGGTTTGCTCGCCCTCGGCACTCATTTTACGACGGATCCTGTTCACCCGAATTGGCGCTATCAGGCAGTTGAGCGCGACCAGCAAAGCCGCCAGACCGTTGCCGAAAAGCGTAGCGGCAATACTCGCACCGACCAGCGCATTCAGCTGTTCGATGATGCCAAAGATAAAGATGAAGGTTGCTAACAAAATCGGGAACGAAGACAGCGTTTTCGCCAGTGGATCGGCAATACCCGGCAGGCGCCAGGACGGATGGCTATTCGATAGTAACGCGATACCCATACCGGCTATCACCGCTGAGAAATAGGTCAACTCCACTAACTGTTCAGCAAACTCCATCACCCACTGCGAGGTGTCAGGCAGTCGGGTAAAGGTGTAACACAACAACTGCATGCTGATACCCAGCGTCAGCGTGGTGCTTAACGTGGTAAAGCAGGCGAGGAAACTGCGACGAAAACGCCCTTGCGGCAACCAGCGTGGCAACACCCAGTTCAATGGTTTGTCCAGTGCGCGACGGCCAAAAAGCCCAATCCCTAACGCCAGCAGCAGATAAATGGCGCTTCCTACGCGCCAGTCGTCGCTCCATGCCTGGTGCCAGGCATCGCTAACTTGTGTTCCGAATTCATCAAAACGCACCGCATCTTTATCGCTTGGATCAAATACCGGCGACCAAAAATCCGCGCCCAGAATACTGCCGGTGTTAAGTGCGATTTGTGTTTTCAGCGCGTCACGACGCAGCCCGGAAATTTGTGATGAGAGGTTTTGTGCGCCCACGGCAATGGCTTTCGATTGCTCGATTTGCGTCGTGAGCAAGGTTTTGCTGTTGTTCAATTGCTTGCGCTGACTGACAACCTGCGGTGTTTCCGTCAGCGTACCCGGTGCCGGTGCAGGCCCAAGCACATCCAGTTGCCCCTGAACCTGCGCAAGCTGCGGAGCCAGCGCCACGGCGAGCTTATCCGCTTCGGCAGCCAGCTTTTGCGCGTCGTCATTAAGGGCGGTGAACTGTTTATCCGCTTTTGCAGCAGAGACTCGCTGTTTAAGAGAATCCAGCTGCTTTTGCAGAGCCGGCAGAGCAGTGCTGGCGTTAACCTTAACAGGCGTTTCTGTAGCAGATTGCCCGGTGGCTTCATCTGCCTGAGACAGGAAAGGGGTCATCAACAAGCAAGACAACAATGCCATCAACAGCAGCGGCACTCTTAAAGGGTTACGCATCATACGCATAGAGAAATAATTCCGGTATTTCGAAAAAAATGAAATTGAGGACAACCGGCTAAGGATACCCGTAATTCTCCGGAATCCAACCAGGGTTAGTCTGTTTATGTTGCGTTGTTCGTGTAACGCCACTCAAATTTATCGCCGCTCAGAAACACCAGCGGTTTACAGCGCTTTTTTCTTACGCCTTATCTCAACACCTCAAGCCATGCCAAAAGTTGGCGCAACTGATACCCGGTCAATACCTTGATCTCGATGCCGTGTGGGGAGCACCGAGTTAGCTCTGCTGCATGTTGATCGATGGATGCACCCATCAAAGCGTTTATTGGCTGGTATTCTCGTAAATCAGGCATTCGACCCTACTAATATTCATAGATCGGTTCTTATTTACTTTTTCTTACATAGTCTGGATTATTACCTTGTCTAAGAATGTTCTTATTTTGAGGTTGTCCATGTTAAAAAAATGCGTGCTTTGTCTTGCTGTCTGTTTTTTATCGGGATGTGCAAGAACGGCGGCACCTAACTATTTCAACGGTAACTATTACATGGCTGGGGATGATTCCTGTAAACATTTCAGGCAAATTGATTACGCAAGAATCATGTGCATGGATGATGATTATGTTGAAACTGGCTACCGAGATGCGATGACACAAGGTGACATTCAGATGTACCAGATGCAGCAAATGAATCAGCAGATGCAGATGGCACAATTAAATCAGCAGCTACAGCAAACCGGACAATCATTCCAGAATTCAGGGCAGCAGATACTACAGCAGAGCCAGTCCTACACCGCCCCGCAGGTTCAGTCGTATGGTTCATCGGGATCCACGATTTATAATCGGGTGGGGAACAATGTAATCGGGTCAGACGGCACGTCCTGTACGTATGTAGGTCAGAGTCTTATTTGTAGATAATTAAAGAAGTAGGGGATTCCACTGGCCCCCGTTTCATTCTTATTTTTAATATTCTTTCGTCACCGGGGTAATCTACATGGCGGCTATTCTTTTTATTGCGGCTTTAGTTCTTGCCTGGCCTACAGCAGGCTTGTCAATCGTTGCATATATTGCTTTCCTCGTTTTTCAAGGATACATGAAGGCCAAAACAAGAATGCATCACGCTGATAAGCTCCGGTCATCAAGAGACGTTACCTCAGGGGGAGGACGGCTTCCTTCATGGATGGGCAATCGAGACAAGATTTCTGAATTTATCTATGGAGTCGAGAAGTTAGCCGAGCGAGAAGGCGTACCGATCATTATGTCTTCCCAGCTTATGTTGCATGAGGAGTTACAGAAAAACCTAATGCGATATGCGGGGGCTATGGAAGCGCGAGGTGCGTCATTTTCGGAGCAACAAATGGCTGTAGCTGAAAAACTTGTTGAAATTCACAACAGAGGTCATTGAAAAGGGGGGACCCGTTACTGGCCCCTTTTTACTAACTGTTCATTTCTATTTTAAATACCTCTTTTTCTATTTGGAAAATCTCCGACTTCCAATAAATATTGACAGAATTATCCCCCGTTGATTCGTAAACCCACGGCCTAAATATGCGTCAACGAGAGAACGGATATTATTTTAGTCAGATCTTGGGGCTTATAATCCTTGCGCGGTTACATACAAATATTGATTGCCGTTCTCCATAATTCCATTTCCTCTCCAAAACTCGGAGGTGACTTTTTTAATAATATTACCTCTGACACATTAAGCAGCCCGACCCCCATATTTATCATGGGCAAGTTCTGAAATGATATTGCAAGCGATCCCTGGTTTAGATAACGCGCCGCTGCTGTCGCCAGGGTGAAGTCTCATGATGACACGGGACTGCTGAATGTTTGTACCCTATGCCGAAAGCTGGGACACATTGTGTTTTTATGGGGTTGTGTCTTTGACTTCCCGCTGGCATTATCGCTGAACAGCGATTAACGCATTGTTAATCGCAAGTTTTTGATTTTGAATTAAATGACTCGGGGTGCCCTTCTTTGTGAAGGCTGAGAAAAACCCGTACCACCTGATCTGGATAATGCCAGCGTAGGGAAGTCAGATGCCTGTCCGGTATCCCTTCTTCACGCCGGACAGGAGCTTTATGATGCAACCTGACCTGCTACCCGGCCATACCGCCGCGTCGATTTTACGGCAAATTCGCCGCACTTCCCCTCTTGTTCACTGCATGACTAACGATGTGGTGCAGAGTTTTACCGCCAATGTTTTGCTTGCCATCGGTGCGGCTCCGGCCATGGTGATTGAAGCGCAAGAAGCCGCGCAATTCAGCCCTGTAGCCCATGCGCTGCTGATCAATATCGGCACACTGACCCGCGAGCGCAGTCACGCCATGCTTGCGGCCATTGATGCGGCAAATGAATCTTCCACTCCCTGGGTGCTGGATCCGGTTGCTGTCGGCGGCCTGGCGTTCCGTACTCAATTCGCAAGCCAGGTGCTGGCCCTAAAACCGGCGGCCATTCGCGGGAATGCGTCGGAAATCCTGGCGCTGGCGGGCGGCCATTCCGGTGGGCGCGGCGTGGATAGCACCGACGATGCGCTTTGCGCACTCCCTGCGGCGCAGATGCTGGCGCAACGCACTGGCGCGATAGTCGCGGTAACCGGTGAGCGCGACTACATCACCGACGGAGAAAATAGCTGGAGCGTGGCGGGCGGTGGCGTTTTGATGACGCGGGTGGTCGGTACCGGTTGTGCACTATCCGCTGTGGTTGCCGCCTGTTGTTCATTGCCTGGTTCGCCGCTGGATAACGTTGCTGCGGCCTGCCAGTTTATGAAGCTTGCCGGTCAGCAGGCCATATCCGAAAGCCGTGGTCCCGGGAGTTTTATCCCGGCATTTCTCGACGCGCTTTACGGGCTGAATGCGGAGGCGCTGGCATGAAAGGCTTAAAACGTATTAATGCCCTGACCATTGCCGGGACCGACCCGAGCGGTGGCGCGGGTATCCAGGCGGACCTGAAAACTTTCTCCGCATTGGGGGCGTATGGCACCAGCGTGATCACCGCGCTGGTGGCGCAAAACACTCGCGGCGTGCAGTCGGTTTATCGCATCGAGCCCGAGTTTGTGGCGGCTCAACTGGATTCAGTACTAAGTGATGTGCGCATTGATACCATCAAAATCGGCATGTTGGCTGAAACAGATATTGTTGAAGCAGTGGCGGAGCGGCTGGCGTTTTATCACGTGCAAAATGTGGTGCTCGACACGGTGATGCTGGCGAAAAGTGGCGATCCCTTGCTTGCACCCTCGGCGGTTGACAGCCTGCGACGTAAGCTTTTACCGCAAGTGGCACTGATTACGCCGAACCTGCCGGAAGCCGCCGCTCTGCTGGATGTGCCTCATGCGCGCAATGAACATGAAATGAAACAGCAGGGCGATGCGTTATTAGGCATGGGCTGCCAGGCGGTGCTGATGAAAGGCGGTCATCTTGATGATGCTGAAAGCCCTGACTGGTTATTTACCCGCGAAGGCTCGCAGCGTTTTACCGCACCGCGTGTGCAAACCCGTCACACTCACGGAACAGGCTGCACATTATCTGCGGCACTCGCCGCACTTTATCCGCGCTTTAACAACTGGCCGCAAACCATCAGTGCGGCAAAAAGCTGGTTATCGCAGGCTTTAGAACAGGCGGATTCGCTGGAAGTGGGGACGGGGATCGGGCCGGTACATCATTTTCACGAATGGTGGTAATACCATTAAAAGACCATTGGGTTATACTGCATTTTCACCCAATCTTCCGGACACTTACGCGAATGGAACAGGTTCACACTCAGCTTATTGAACAGCTTATCCAGCGGTTTTCGCAGGCCGATAACATGCCGTTGTATTTGAAATTCGCCGAAACGGTGAAGTCGGCTGTGCGCAGCGGTATTTTGCCGCAGGGCAATATTCTGCCGGGGGAGCGTGATCTCAGCCAGTTGACCGGTGTTTCGCGCATCACGGTACGCAAAGCGATGCAGACGCTGGAAGATGATGGGGTGGTGACACGTTCGCGGGGTTACGGGACGCAGATTAACACCACCTTTGAGTATTCGCTCAAAGAGGCGCGCGGTTTTTCTCAACAGGTGGTTTTGCGCGGTAAAAAACCGAACACACTGTGGGTCAATAAACGGGTGGTGAAGTGCTCGCCGGAAGTGGCAGAACAACTGGATGTGGCGGCGGAAAGCGATGTGTTCTTGCTCAAACGTATTCGTTACGTTGATGAAGATGCGGTATCTGTAGAGGAGTCGTACGTTCCTGCGGAGTTGATCGCCGATGCGGATGACATCGGGGTTTCATTGTATGACTATTTCCGCAGCCAGAACATTATTCCACAGCGTACCCGCAGCCGTGTGAGTGCCAGAATGCCGGATAGCGAATTCCAGTCGCACATCAAACTGGAAACGCCAGTGCCGGTTCTGGTTATTAAACAAGTCGCCTTTGATCCGCAAAACCGGCCTATCGAATACAGCATCAGCTACTGCCGCAGCGATCTATACGTTTTTATTTGTGAGGAGTAGCGTTTTACTGAGTTGTTGCAAGTGCGGCGCACAGTCGCCGCCACGATGACTCACAACATAAGACGCCACCGCATTTCCCAGACAGACCGCATCTGCCAGGCTCCATCCCGCAGCCAGACCTGCAAGAGTGCCGCCCGCATGGCTATCCCCCGCACCGATGGTATCGACGACGATTGCCGGGAACGGTTCAGCAAGCCCAATGGCCGCATGTGAGCCATACCACGCGCCTTGTTTATCGAGCCGCACAATCAGCGGGGCGTCATAACGTTCAAGCCAGGTACGACAAACACCTTCAATGTCGTCGCCTGCCACCTTCAACCATTCGGCGGCAATGGCGGCTTCCTGGCGGTTAAGCGAGACAATCGGTTTACAGGCCATAATTCGTGCCAACAGTGGGGCAGGAATATCGGCAATGCGAGGGCCGAAGTCGATAAATGCGGTGACATCAGTAAGCGATTCGAGCCAGCTCACTAACATCTCCGCGCACGGGCCAGCCAGTTGATAACCCGAAAGCGAAAGCAGGGTGCCAGATGCGAGCTGTAGTTTGTCCAGCCACTGTTGATTCCACTGATGCTCGACGCCACGGAACGACATAAACGTTCGTTCACCATCCGGCTCAACCAACGCCAGACACCAGCCGTTATCGCCGCAGTCAGTGTGGATTTCGCTATGAATGCCTTGTTTATCAAGGCTTGCACGAATGATATCCGCCCAGGTTCCCTGGCCAATCGGCAGCGCATTTTTCGAGGCGATACCGAGGCGTGAAAGGGTCAGCGCGATATTCAGTGCGCAGCCACCGATATTCACGCTTTGCTGTTGCAGTTCGATATCGCACCCGCGCCATGGCAGGGAATAAGCATCGGCGATGACATCAATCACCGCCGAGCCCAGCACACAAACCGGGCGTTGGGCCACCAGTGACGGCAAGCGGGAATGTAACTCACAGGCTTTCATCGTGCGCCTCCCGCTGCTGGCGATACGCCATAAACAGGCGGCTGTAACGCGTAAAGTCGAGTTGATTTACCTCATCAAGCTGTTGTTTTAGCACGCTATCAATACTTTCCACACCGTGGAGTGCGCCGCAAATTGCCGTCGCCATTGCGCCGATGGTATCGGTATCTCCACCGAGGTTGGCGCATAAAATCGCGCAGCGATTGGGGTTAGTTTGCGCAAGTTCCACCATCGCAATCGCCGCTGCCACGGACTCAATGGTGCTGGTGCCGGTACCGACCAGTTGATAAATCTGCTCCATGCCGGACTCCATTCCGTGCGCGTTTCTGGCCACGTTCAGCGCCAGTTCGATACGTGCGCCCAGAGAGGCATTAAAGGTCGTGACGCGTTTTTCCTGGGCATGGCGAGCAACCGAGGGCAGTGCGTCGCAGATGGTTTCCCAGTTTGCCCCTTCGATGGCTTTAGAAATCGCCCAGGCAATCACTACGGCTCCGGCCAGGGCGAGATCAGATTTGTGCGTCGGGCTGGAAGCGAGTGCGACTTCATCAATAAACGCGTCAAGATTACCCGTCGGCAGCAGGCAGCCGAGTGGGGAAGCTCGCATTGCTGCACCGTTGGTTACGCCGTTGTTCTCAAGTTCGCTCACCGGCGTGCCTTGTTTAATGGCATTGAGGGCAATTTTTGATGTCGGGCCGAGAACGTTTTTGTTGAACGCATCAAAGCCTTCAGCCCAGGTTAAAATGTGGCGGCCAATAGTGTCAGCATTAATCGCGCCGTCGTGCTCGATAATCGCATCCGCCAGCGCCAGCGCCATTGAGGTGTCGTCGGTGAACTGCGCACGGTCAAAATAGCAGGCGGCATTATTCTCCGCAGGGCCTGGCAGGAAGCGGTCAATCCAACCGAAGTGCGCTTTCACTCGTGAGCGTGGCCACAACTCCGATGGCATTCCCATCGCATCACCTAACGCCTGGCCGTAAAAGGCTCCAAGAATTCGATTTTCCATTTTTATGCTTCCTTAAATTCTTTTTCAGATTGATTGCCAGCAACGGCAATCGTTGTGATCTCTTTGTCCGACTCGCGGAAAAACACCAGGAACAGCACGGTAATCACCGCGATCATGATGGCGCCGAAGCCCCACATTCCAGCCCAGTTGAATGTCTGACCGGTTACCGGCGCAGGGTAAGCGAACATTTTTTCCATCAGCTGCGCACCAATGCGATAACCGAGCAAACTACCGAAACCCTGACAACACAGCGTGATAAGCCCTTGCGCCGCAGTACGCATATGGACCGGTGTTTTCTTATCCACGTAGATATAGGCGGTGACATAGTAAAAGTCGTAACTCACGCCATGCAGCAAAATGCCGAGGAACAGCAAGCCGTAAGTAAAGATGTGGTCGGCACCCCCGTAGATGAAGAAACCGTAACGGATCGCTGCGGTAATAAGACCAAGCAGTAATACCTTTTTAATGCCAAAACGCTTAATAAAGAAAGGAAGCGCCAGCATAAAGAAGATTTCGGAAAACTGACCCAGCGTCATCCATCCAGTGGCGTTATGCATACCCACTTCGGTCAGATAGCCGTTGGCAAAGATGTAATAAAACGCCAGCGGCATGGCAAACAGGAATGAGCAGAAGAAAAACACCAGGAAGTTTTTGTCTCTGAGCAGCACGATAGCGTCGAGACCGAGCATCACTTTCAGGCTCATTTTGCCGGTACTTTTTGGCGGTGTATTGGGCAGTGTCAGAGCAAACACACCCAGCAGTGCGGAGCTGCCAGCGGTGATAAGCAATGGAACGTTGGTCGCAGAAATATCACTAAAGCCCAGCATTTGCGGCAGGAAACCGCACACCAGACCTGAAGCAATCCATCCTATCGTCCCCATGACCCGGATACGCGGGAAGTCGCGCTCGACGTCATCAACATTGGAGAACGCGATGCTATTGGTCAGCGCAATGGTCGGCATATAAGTCAGGGAATAGGCCAGCAGAAGCGGGAAGAAGTAGACAAACTCCGTTTGCTGCGCGGCCAGATACATCAGCACCGCGCCGACAAACATCAATAGCGCCAGCACTTTTTGCGCGGCAAAGAAGCGGTCAGTCAGCGAGCCGACCAGAATCGGCGACAAAATAGCGGCGATGGCAGTACAGGCGTAAGACCAGCCGATTTCTGTCGGGCTAAAGCCACTTTTACTCAGGAACAGCCACAGAGGAACGAACCAGGCGCCCCAGATAAACCATTCAATAAACATCATGAATGAAAGACTCATTGTTGTACGTTTCATACTTAGAACCTTCATGATTGTGTTGGGTACACCATAACCATACCAATCAATAATACCTTTTAAATACCTTTGCGTTGATTCTTTGACCGCTGTAGCAAAAATAGCGCCGATGGTGGCAAAAGGTTACACCTTAAAAGCAACCAAAAGTGCTCACCGGGTGGCGAAGCAGACCAGTCACGACCAGGCTTAGGACTGCCTGTTTTTATCGACTAGAGCAGGCCAGGACAATCCATTCTCAGTGGGCAGGGGGCTCGCTGAAATAACGGGAGCGAATTATGACTGATATTGCTCAGTTGCTTGGCAAAGATGCCGACAGCTTGTTACAGCATCGTTGTATGACTATTCCGGCAGACCAGCTGTATCTGCCAGGCTCGGATTACGTAGACCGCGTAATGGTGGATAACAACCGCCCACCAGCGGTGTTACGTAATATGCAGACGCTCTATAACACCGGTCGACTGGCAGGTACTGGCTACCTCTCAATTTTACCGGTCGACCAGGGCGTTGAGCACTCCGCCGGGGCATCGTTCGCGGCAAACCCGCTCTATTTTGATCCGAAGAATATTGTTGAACTGGCGATTGAAGCGGGGTGTAACTGTGTGGCGTCGACCTACGGCGTGCTGGCTTCAGTTTCGCGCCGCTACGCGCACCGCATTCCATTCCTCGTCAAACTGAACCACAACGAAACCTTAAGTTATCCGAATACCTTCGACCAGACGTTGTACGCAAGCGTTGAGCAGGCATTCAATATGGGTGCGGTGGCGGTGGGCGCGACCATTTACTTTGGTTCACCAGAGTCACGTCGCCAGATTGAAGAGATCTCTGTGGCGTTTGAGCGTGCGCACGAACTGGGGTTAGTGACGGTTCTCTGGGCGTATCTGCGTAACCCGGATTTCAAAAAAGACGCTGTGGATTACCACGTCAGTGCTGACCTCACCGGCCAGGCGAACCATCTGGCGGCCACGATCGGCGCGGATATCGTGAAACAGAAAATGGCGGAAAATAACGGGGGCTACAAGGCGGTTAACTTCGGTTATACCGACGACCGTGTGTACACCAAACTGACCAGCGAGAACCCGATAGATTTGGTGCGTTATCAGTTGGCAAACTGCTATATGGGTCGCGCCGGGCTGATAAACTCCGGCGGTGCAGCGGGCGGTGAAACTGACCTGACTGACGCGGTCCGTACGGCGGTAATTAACAAACGTGCCGGTGGGATGGGGCTGATTCTGGGGCGCAAAGCGTTCAAGAAATCGATGTCCGAGGGCGTGAAGTTGATTAATGCGGTTCAGGATGTGTATCTGGATAGCAAGGTGAGTATTGCGTGATTGCCGGCTTGACCGCTTGCCGGGGATCGGTGATTTTCCGTTCACCCGAACGTTATTCGATCCCATAGATATCAATGAACGGTGAACGTGCCAGGTGGCTCACGCCAGCCCCCTGGCAACCCCGGCGCCCGGTGATTAAATTGCCGCTGCGCGGTGAACCCCAGCTTATCCCCAACGTTCAGGGTCGCTCGCGATTCGCTCCCGGCGATCGCTCTCTTTCGCTGCTCCCGGCAGCTCAACCCTGACTTATGGGGAACACTGGGGCAATTTATACCGGGACTAAAGTCAAAATCTAAACCAGCAAGGCTTTAGAATTTAGGTTTTGATCTTGATCTTGACCTTGACCTTGACCTTGACCTTGTTCCCGGCTTCAATCGCGCCGGTTTTTACCCTTCAGTCGTGGTCACGTGGTCGGGAACCACGTGAGAGAGCGATCGCCGGGAGCGAATCGCGAACGACCGCGAATGTTGGGTAAAAAACGGTGTTTACCGCGAAGCGGCGATTGACTTGCCGGGCGCCAGGATTGCCAAGGAGAGGGCGTTCTCTCCTTGGCACGTTCACCGTTCACCGATATATGAGGGATCGAATAACGTTCAGGTGAACGGAAAATCACCGTTTCGTCATAGGAACCACACACCATATGAACGGAAAATCACCGCTCCGCCATAGACATCCCCCCATATCCTCAAACGTTCAGGCGAACGTACTCCCCCGTTATCTCCGTCACAATTCCATAACACTTTGTGAAAAACATCACTTTCCCCTGTGCAGATGTCCAAAAAATCACCCCTATTTAGGCACCTTTGAACGAGGCGAAGGTGCTTTTTTACGCATACAGTAGATGGTGAAACGCTGTTTTAAAATCACAAAAGGACACTAACAGCCGTGAAAATAGAATCCGTAAATGTAACCGTTTTTACTTATCCAACCCGCCGTGTCTCTGACAGCGCCGGTCATTCTCATCCCGGCCCTGAGAGTCTCGCAAAAATGGCGATGCTGACGATCACCACCGATGAAGGAGATTGCGGCTACTCTTTCGCGCCGCCAGAAGTGGTGCGCCCTTATGTGGTGAATGCATTCTTTCGCAAAGTACTGGTTGGGCAAGACCCCTTTAACCGCGAACGTATCTGGCAAGATCTGGTGCACTGGCAGCGCGGCAGCGCCCATCAACTGACTGAACGCGCGCTCTCATTTGTTGAGCAGGCGCTATGGGACTTGATTGGCCGCAAACTGAAAGTGCCGGTCTACAAATTACTCGGTGGTTTCCGCGACAAAGTCCCGGCCTATGGCAGCACCATGTGCGGGGACGAACTGGAAGGCGGTTTATCCACGCCGGATGAGTTCGGCCAGTTCGCTGAAAAGCTGGTGGCTCGCGGCTATAAAGCGATAAAACTCCACACCTGGATGCCTCCGGTCGCCTTTGCGCCAGACCCAAAAATGGACGTTAAAGCGTGTGCCGCCGTGCGTGAAGCGGTGGGGCCGGACATCGATTTAATGCTGGATGGCTACCACTGGTACAGCCGCAGCCAGGCGTTATACATCGGTAAGCAGCTGGAAAAACTCAACTTTGCCTGGTTTGAAGAACCGATGGAAGAAGAGAGCATGGCGTCCTACGTCTGGCTTTCAGAGAATTTATCCATTGATGTTGTCGGCCCTGAAAGTCTTGGCGGCAAGCACCATAGCCGTGCTGACTGGGTAAAAGCGGGCGCGTGCGACATCCTGCGTGCCGGGGCAAATGGCGTCGGCGGGATTGCGCCAACCATGAAAGTGGCCGCGCTTGCGGAGTCCTTCGGTATGGATTGCGAAGTTCACGGCAACGGTGCGGCGAGCCTCGCGGTAGTTGGGGCCATCCGTAACTGCCGTTGGTACGAGCGCGGTTTACTGCATCCTTTCCTCGATTACGATGAACCTGCCGCTTACCTGAACAGCATTGTCGACCCGATGGATGCCGACGGTTTTGTGCATCTGCCACAGCGCCCGGGCCTTGGGGAGGATATCAACTTCTCATATATAGAAACGCATACCGTTAGCAAAGATTAACCCGTCATCCCTGGCGCTGTATCTGCGTTGGCTGTGTTTGGTCACCCGAATCACTGACTTATGTAAGCTCATCGGGATTCACAAACTTGCCGCCTTGATACAACACCAATGATTTAGGGTTGCAAGGAAACAAGAAAATAATAAGCCCAGGCTGATAGCGCCTGGGCAAACTCTACCCTACAAAAACGGTAAATATCATGAATCGAAGCTCCCGACTGGGGGCGTGGCTGCTCACGCTCCTGTTCATGTTCGGCAGCGGCTCGGCAGTGGCGAAAACGCCCCCTGACCAGCTGATTATCGGCATGAATATGAATAACTTACTCACCCTTGATCCCGCGGCTATGACCGGCAACGAAGTGGTGGGTCTGGTGGTGAATCTCTATGACTCGCTGGTGGAACTGGACCCGGCGAAACTCACGCATGTGCGCCCGGCGCTGGCAACATCCTGGGATATTTCACAAGACGGCAATCGCCTCACTTTTCACCTGCGCGATGGGGTGAAATTCCATTCGGGTAATCCGCTGACCGCCGATGACGTCGTATGGTCGATGCGCCGCATCCTGCACCTCAATCTGGCGCAGGCATCCGTCTGGAAATCCTACGGTTTTAGCAAAAAGAATGTCGATGAACATGTGAAGGCGCTGGATGCCTCTACGGTGGAAATCACGTTGCCGAAAGCCAACGACCCGCAGCTGGTTATCTACTCTCTTGCCGCTTTGGGGAGCGTAGTGGTGCTGGACAGCAAAACTGTCGAGCAGCATGTACAAAACGATGACTGGGGCAACCGCTGGCTGACGACAAACGAAGCAGGTTCAGGGCCATTTAGCCTCGAAGTGTGGCAGGCAAAAGATGTGCTGCGCATGAAGCGTAATCCTGATTACTGGCGCGGTGAACCGAAACTGTCCCGCGTGGTATTCCGTCACTTCCAGGAATCACAAACCTTACGCCTGATGATTGCTAAAGGTGACCTGGATATTGCCAGCAACATGGCGGTATCAGACGTCAACGCACTGCGTAAAGACCCCGATATGACAGTCGACGCCGTGAAAAAAGGCACCATTTACTATGTTGCCATGAGCATGAAAGAGCCGCATTTCGCCAACCCCAAAGTGCGTGAAGCAGTGCGTTATCTGATTGATTATCAGGGCATCAACAAAGCGCTAATGCCGGGCTACGGCGTGCTACATCAGCGTCCGATTCAGTCTGGCATGCCTGCGACGCTGCCAAACCCGGGCTACTCGCTGGATGTCGAACGCGCCAAAAAACTGCTGGCTGAAGCCGGATATCCTGACGGTTTTGATACCACGTTGCGCGTGCTGGCCGATCAGCCATTCCTCAATATCGCCATCGCCGTGCAGTCCACGCTGATGCAGGCGGGGATCAACGCCAAAATCGTCACCGGAACGGGCAACCAGATTTATGGTGCGATGCGCGAACGTAAGTTCGACATGCTGGTCGGGCGCGGGGGCAGCGGCGTGGAACCGCATCCACATTCAAGCCTGCGCTCGCTGGTCTACAACCCGGACAACAGCGACGCGGCACGTCTGACCAACTTCCAGGGCTGGCGCACCAGTTTCTACGACAAAACCCTGAATCAGCAAATCGATCAGGCGCTGGTAGAACGCGATCCTGCAAAACAACTTGAGGAATATCAGGCGATTCAGACGCGTTACGACCACCTGATCCCGGCGTTATTACCGCTTTCGCAAATGGTGGATTCGGTGGTGGTGCGTAAAGAAGTGCAGAACTACCAGCCGCACCCGTCTGCGACCACTTTCCTGCGTGATGTCTACAAAACCTCAGGCGCTGAAAATGGGGAGAATAAAGGATGAGCATGATTCTGCTGGCACCGGGCAGTCGCGCCCGGCGTTTTTCTAAACGCTTAAGCCAGGTGCTCGTCACCTTGTTTGGGCTGCTGTTGCTGACCTTCTTTATTGGCCGCGTGATGCCTATCGATCCGGTGCTGGCGATTGTCGGCCCGGATGCGGACCAAAGCACCTATCAGCAGGTTTATCACCAGCTGGGTTTTGATAAATCGCTGGCGACCCAGTTCTGGATCTACCTCGGCGGCTTGCTGCATGGGGATTTAGGCAATGCATTGCTGACCGGCAAACCTGTGGTGGACGACATTTTACGCGTCTTCCCGGCGACGCTTGAACTGGCGACGGTGGCGATTATCGTCGGCGCAGGTTTGGGCATCCCGTTGGGTGTCTGGGCGGCGGCTCGCCGTAACAGCGTGGTGGATTACGCGGTGCGCATTATCAGCCTGGCCGGTTATTCAACGCCAATATTTTGGGTCGGGATGATGGGGCTGCTGCTGTTTTACGCCTGGCTGGGTTGGGTGGGCGGAGCAGGGCGCGTGGATTTGGGGCTCGATGGTTTAGTGCCACGTCGCAGCGGTTTGTTGCTGGTGGATGCGCTGCTGGCGGGAAACGCGACCGTGTTCTTCAACGCCTTAAACCACCTGATTCTGCCTGCTTCGCTGTTGGGCTTTCACTCGATGGCCTACATCAGCCGTATGACGCGCAGCTTTATGCTGGCGCAGCTTTCCCAGGAATTCATTATTACCGCGCGGGTAAAAGGGCTGACTGAGCGCCAGGTTATCTGGAATCACGCCTTCCGAAACATTCTGGTGCAGTTGCTGACCGTGGTGGCGCTGGCTTATGGCTCGCTGCTGGAAGGGGCGGTACTGATAGAAACCGTGTTCTCCTGGCCGGGGTTCGGTTCTTATCTCACCGGCAGTTTGCTGCTCGGCGATATGAACGCGGTGATGGGATGCGTGCTGGTGGTGGGGGTGATTTTTGTGCTGCTCAACCTGCTGTCTGACATGCTTTACCAACTCTTTGATCCGAGGACAAAATCATGACTGTCTCCTTTGGAACGCCCCAACTTACCGCGGCTGATGAGCGTTCATTACGCGTAAAACGCGCCGGTCTTCGGGCGGTTGGCTTTATCGGTAAAATGGCACGTAACCCGCTGACGGCCATTGGCGGCGGGATTGTCCTCCTGTTGCTGATTGTGGCGATATTTGCGCCATGGATAGCACCGTATAAGCCGCTGGTACAGGATCTCAACCGTGCGCTGACGGCACCCAACTCCACGCACTGGTTTGGCACTGACGAATTTGGCCGCGATATTTTCAGCCGCCTGGTTTATGGCTCGCGCATCACGCTCTACATCGTGCTGCTGGTGTCGGTCACCGTCGGCCCGCTGGGTTTACTGCTTGGCGTCACGGCCGGATATTTTGGTGGCAAAGTCGATATGGTGCTGATGCGCATCACCGATATTTTCATCTCCTTCCCAAGCCTGGTTCTGGCGCTGGCGTTTGTGGCAGCACTCGGTCCCGGCCTTGAGCATGTGGTGATCGCGATTACGCTCACCGCCTGGCCACCGATTGCCCGTCTGGCTCGAGCGGAAACTCTCTCTTTACGACAGGCTGATTTTATCTCCGCCGTCCGTTTACAGGGCGCATCGCCGGTGCGCGTGCTGTGGCGGCACATTGTGCCGCTGTGCATGCCTTCGGTGATTATCCGTATCACCATGAATATGGCGGGGATTATCCTGACCGCCGCAGGTCTTGGCTTCCTTGGGCTTGGCGCGCAACCGCCGGAGCCGGAGTGGGGGGCGATGATCTCCAGCGGACGCACTTACATGATGGAGTGCTGGTGGGTAGTCACCATTCCGGGGCTGGCGATTTTAATCAACAGTCTGGCATTCAACTTCCTGGGAGATGGCTTACGTGACATCCTCGATCCTCGCAGCGAATAATTCGCCGCATCTGCTTGATGTACGCGACCTGAATGTAACCTTCGTCAATGGTCGTCAGCAAACCCATGCGGTGCGTGGTGTTTCCTTCCAGCTCGGACGTGAGAAACTGGCCATCGTGGGCGAGTCGGGTTCCGGCAAGTCCACCGTTGGCCGCGCGCTTTTGCAACTGCATCCTAAAAAAGCACTGATCACCGCCGACTGTATGCAGTTTGGCGACGTTGACCTGCTCAATGCCACCGATGCGCAGATGCGTGATGTTCGCGGCAAGCGTATCTCAATGATTATGCAGGACCCGAAATACTCGTTAAATCCCGTGATGTGCGTCGGGGATCAGATAGCGGAAGCGTGGCTGACGCACCATCGCGTCGGGCATAAAGAAGCGAAGCAGAAAGTGCTGGAGATGCTGGAAGTGGTGCGGATTCGCCAGCCCGAACGCGTCTACAACCTCTATCCACACGAGGTTTCTGGTGGGCAGGGGCAGCGCATTATGATTGCCATGATGCTGATTACCGATCCGGAAATGGTGATTGCCGATGAGCCGACTTCCGCACTCGATGTGTCGGTGCGTCTGCAAGTGCTGGCGCTGCTCGACGATTTAGTCCAGTCGCGCGGATTGGGGCTGATTTTCATCAGCCACGACATCAACCTGGTGCGCAGTTTCTGTGACCGCGTGTTGGTGATGTACGCCGGACGGGTGGTGGAATCTATCGCCGCCAAAGATCTGGATAACGCCCGCCATCCGTATACGCAGGGGCTTATCAGCGCATTGCCGGATATGGACAAACGCCGGGCGCACTTGCCGGTGCTGCAACGACAGGCCAGTTGGCTAACTGAATAAAGGAGCAACGCATGTCATCCATGATTGAAGTCAGCCAGCTCAATTTAACCTTTGGCGAAGGGGCGAAAACCAACCAGGTGCTGTTCGATGTTAATTTCAGCGTCGGCGAAGGGGAAATTTTTGGCCTGGTCGGGGAGTCTGGTTCCGGGAAAACCACGGTGCTGAAATGTCTGGCGGGATTGTTCACCCACTGGCAGGGCAAGCTGGTGATTGACGCTACTGAGCTGGAGCACAAAATTAGCCGTGAACGTTGCCGCATGGTGCAGATGGTGTTTCAGGACCCCTACGGTTCGCTGCATCCGCGCCACACCATCGGCGATATTCTGGAGGAACCGCTGCAAATTCAGGGCTTCACTGACCGCGACCGACGTATCAATATGATGCTCGATAAAGTCGGGCTCAACCGCGCGTTTCGCAGCCGCTACCCGCACCAGCTTTCCGGCGGGCAACGCCAGCGCGTCGCGATTGCCCGTGCGCTGGTGCTCGAGCCGCAAGTGCTGCTGCTTGATGAACCGACATCGGCGCTGGATGTTTCCGTGCAGGCGGAAATTCTCAATTTGCTTTCGGATTTACAGCAAGAATCGAAACTCACCTATTTAATGGTGACACACGATTTAGGCGTAATTGCACATTTATGTCATCGCGTGGGCGTAATGCAACATGGTCGTATTCTTGAAGCATTAACTACCGATGAATTATTAAAGGGAGCGGCACAAAATCCTTATACACAAATGCTGGTTAACGCCAGTCGTCAATATAGTCGTGAAATGGCAAGCCAGGTCGCTCAGTTTTAATTAATGCAAACCTCCAGTAATACCGCGCGTCAGGTCACCCCTGACGCGTTTTTTATAGTTAAGATAAATAATTCTGCATCACTCCCTTTTCGCGTTCATCTCTCGATAAACATCATAACAGTATGAATTTAATCAGGTCTTGCGTTCTTATATAAGATGTTTTTCTTATATAAGAAAGGCGGAAAAGATTATTCAGAAAACAAATCTAGGAATTTTCCTAAGAAGCAATAACATGACCCTACCTTCAGCAGTGTCTCTGCTTAAGGTTATATATCACTCTCAACTGCTTAACCTTATCTGTTTATTTATCAGGAACAGGCTTATTTGCTCTGGGATTTCGCACTGCACGATAAGGACAAAAGCAACACCACAAGGACAACAAGATGAAAGCTTTATTACCTGTAATATTCGGCACGACAGCTTTATTAAGCGGCGCGTCTTTCGCGGAATCAACAAATACCATCACCTTTAAAGGTGAAATCACCGATCAAACTTGTTCAGTAACCGTTAACGGTTCATCTGCTCGCCCTGTCGTACTGTTACCGACCATCTCTAAAAGTGAACTTGCGGACGCAGGTTCTTCGGCAGGGCTGACCACGTTCACCATGGGCGTTAGTGGATGCAGCGTAGACAGCTCGAATTTAGAGATCAAAACCTTGTTTATTGGCACCAACGTCACCAGCAGCGGGAACCTTGCCAGTAGCGGTACAGCTGCGAACGTTGAGCTGCAATTGCTAACAGATGCCTCGGGCAAGACGGTTATCGATCTGAGTAACCCAACGGCTGTTGCAGGGATCTCAATCCCGGCAGGGGAACATTCCGGTGAACACGATTACGCCGTGCAGTACTACTCACCAACCGGTAATGCTGGCGCGGGTGATGTCGTCGCCGCAGTGCAGTACGCAATTTCTTATCTTTAATCGTGCACCGCGTAGGGGATGAACATGAGTTCAGGGAGAAGTTTGCTGACGTTTGCTCTGCTGGGTGCCTGTTTAAGCAGCCAGGCAAGTGTTGTGATGACGGGCAACCGCGTGGTGTATCCAGCGGAGGCTAAGCAAGTCAGTGTGCAGTTAACCAACCAGGATGACTTTCCGAATGTCATGCAAGCCTGGCTGGACAGTGGCGATGCGCAGTCAACACCGCAAACCGCACGCGCACCCTTTGTGCTGACTCCTCCTATGTTTCGCATGGCCGCGCACAGCGGTCAAACCCTGCGCCTGCAGTTTACTGGCGCGGATTTGCCAAATGATAAAGAGTCGGTGTTCTGGCTCAATACCTTGCAAATCCCGCCAGTGGCTAAAGGGAGTGAAGCCTCCAGTCAGATGATCGTCATGCTGCGCAGTCGTATGAAAGTGTTCTGGCGTCCCGCGGGATTACAAGGCTCGCCGGATACCCTGGACAAAACGACAATCGCTTCGGTTTCAGGCCGCCAACTGAGCCTCACCAACCACAGCGGTTATTTCGCATCGGTTGCCCATGTGGTGGTGACGGTTGCCAGTAAGCCCGTGACGTTGAGTGGCGAAATGATTGCCCCCGGTGCGACAAAATCGTGGCGCTTAGCGGGCACACCTTCGGGCGACAGCGTGAAGATGACATGGATTAACGACCAGGGCGCTTATCTGAGCGGAACACTTCCACTGAAGCATTAGCGGCTTTGCAGGGAAGCAAAATTATGGAAAAACATCACTGGTTAAGCCTTTGCTTACTGGGCGGATGGGCATTGCCATTCGTCTCACAGGCCGAAAGCTATACCTTCGACGATGCCTTATTGTTGGGGAGCGATTACGGGCAAGGGCTTGCACGCTTCAACAGCGAGGCTTCGGTGGCACCGGGTCAGTATCTGGTGGATATCTGGCTAAACGGACGTTTTATCGCCCGTGAAGGCGTGATGTTTCGTAGTGAAGGCGAGGATGTGACGCCTTGTTTGCCGCTGGCTTTTTATGAACAAAATGGTGTGCTGCCATTGAGCACGCCCTCCAGTGAAAACTGTTTAAGCCCCGCAAAACGCGTCGCAGGGGCAAGTTATATCTTTGATAACGCGGTATTACGGCTGGATGTTGCCATCCCCCAGGCTGAAATGGTGCAGGTGCCGCACGATTACGTTGCCCCCGAGCAGTGGCAGGCGGGTGAAAGCCTGCTGTTCACCAATTACAACAGTAATTTTTATTACAGTGACGCGGGTGGAAGCCAGAGCGAGTACGGCTGGTTGGGGCTGACAGCGGGCATTAACTTTGGTTTGTGGCAGATGCGCCAGCAATCCTCCGCAAGCTATAGCCGTTATGGGGATAAAAAACGTTACCAGTGGGATAACTTACAAACCTGGCTACAACGCCCGGTTGCGGCGCTGCAAAGCACCCTGAGCGCCGGGCAAAGTTACAGTGGTGGCAGCCTGTTTAGCAGTATGGCGTTTACTGGCGTCAAACTGGAAACCGACCAGCGGATGTGGCCGCAATCCCGCCAGGGATACGCACCCGAAATTCGCGGTACCGCGGCAAGTGCGGCGCGTGTGGTGGTCAGCCAGAACGGGCGCACGTTGTACCAAACCAACGTGGCGCAGGGTCCGTTTGTGATTAACGATCTTGCCAGCACGGCCTGGCAAGGAGATTTGCAGGTTGATGTGATTGAAGCCAACGGCAGCCGCAGCCAGTTTACGGTGCCGTTTTCCGCTCTGCCGCTCTCTTTGCGCCCTGGCGTCTGGCGTTATAACGCGGTTATCGGGCGAGCGCGTGATTACAATACCGATGACAACTGGTTCGGTGATTTCACTCTTGAACGCGGGATTGCCAACAGCCTGACGGCTAACGGCGGGGTTCGACTGGGGAAAGAGTACGTTTCCACCGTTCTGGGTGGCGTCTGGGCATCGGAACTTGGGGCGATTGGCGCGGATGTGACGGCGTCATCCGCACAGCTCCCGGATGGCAAACAAACCGGCTGGCGAACCCAGCTTTCCTGGAGCCGTTCATTTAGCGCAACCGGCACCAATGTGTCGCTGGCGGGCTATCGATATTCCACCGCCGGATACCGTGATTTCAGTGATGTGCTGGGCGAACGAAATGTCGCTAAAGACAGTGACGTCTGGCGTTCGGATACGCTTTCGCAGCGCAACCAGTTTATCGCCACCGTTAACCAGCAGCTGGGTAGTTATGGCTCGATATGGCTTTCCGGTTCGGTGAGCGATTACTACGGCGAGCGTGGGCGCAATACGCAGCTTCAGTTTGGTTATGCCAATCAGTGGCGGCAAATAAGCTACAACCTGGCTGCAAGTCGCCAGCAAACATTCTGGCGTGATACCACGCGACGGGCAGATGGACTGCCAGGGCAGAATGCCAGACACGGGCAGACGGAAAATATTGTCACGCTGACCTTCTCCGTACCGCTAACGTTTGGTGAACGCGAAGATTATCTCTCGCTTTCCGCCAGCCACAGCAAAAACAGTGGCACGAGTTATCAGGCATCACTGGCGGGCTCCATCAGTGAGGACGATAGCGCAAGCTATGCCGTCTCAGCGGGATACCAGAACAATTCGGGCGAGGCTGCACAAAAGAACTGGAGCGCCTCGCTGCAAAAAATGACCTCATTTGGCACCCTGAATGGCAGCTATTCGCAGGCAGAAAACTACAAGCAATGGTCCGGTGGAATGCGGGGTGCAGCGGTGGTGCATCGCGGCGGTGTCACGGCTGGGCCGTGGCTTGGCGATACCTTCGCGCTGGTGGAAGCAAAAGGCGCCGAAGGGGCTCGCGTCAGTAATGGTCAGGGGGCCGCCATCAACGCTCAAGGCTTCGCGCTTGTGCCGTCGCTAACGCCCTATCGTTTTAACAATGTTCAGTTAGACACCCGTAATATGGCGGCCGACATTGAGCTTGAGGATAATCAGCAGCGCGTTGCGCCGTATGCCGGGGCCGCGGTGAAGATATCGTTCTCAACTATAAAAGGGACCGCGGCGTTGATTGATGTCACATCACGCCGTGGTTCGCTCCCTCAAGGGGCGGAAGTCTTCGATGAAGATAATCAAGTCGTCGGGATGGTCGGGCAGGCTAATCAGGTGTATGCCCGTTTACCGGCAACGCAAGGACAGTTGACCGTGCGTTGGGGCGCGGGCCCTGACGAAAGCTGCGTTTTTCAATATCAGTTAACCGATGACCAACCTCAGCGGGCGATAATCGCGCTGACTGCTCAATGTTCGGATGCGTAAGGAAACCAATAAGTGAAAACCAGGACAACACTCGCGTTCGGCCTACTGATGATGTTAAGCGCCACGGGACAGGCGGCATGTGAATACATTATTGAGCCGTATACCGGTGCGAACAGTCAGTTCGGTTCACATCGCCTGAGTTCGGCCAGTGATGGCAAAACCAGTCGATGGCGCGGTAACGGTGGAGCAGATGGCTGGAACGGGCAACTGACCGGCGTGAGCAAATCGATTGATGTCAGCAGCAATAATATTTTCCAGCCTCCCGGAACGATACTCGCAGCAGGCGGAGGGATCCCGTTTACCCAATATGCGCGCAAAGGTGGATGGGATCCTGAAATGGTATTTTTCCGCTGTACGCCGGATACCGCAGGCCAGCTTTACCAGGCGTTTTCCACCAACGGCGATGACGTCTATGCCGGGTGGTATGAAGCGCAAGATGTGCCGGGGGCTTATCTGACCCATGCCAAAAATGTCGCGCTGCGCATTACGCTAGAAGCGACCGGGCAGGTATTCACGGATATCTGGCAGCAGGTGGCAATGACCAACTTTGATACGGATAAAGACGGTAATTTTTTAATTAAAGCCAAAAATTTTTCGCCGATTCGTGTGGAGCTGATTAAAACAGCGGATACGCGATATTTTGCAAACGCGTATGCGACATACACGTTTGCCGGGGTAAACCCCAATGCTTATGTTGTGTTTCGCGGCCCAGGACTGGAGTCGAATGGCATCAAAGTGGGGCAGGTGCATCGGGGTGGTAACTGGGCTGGCTGGTATGGCGACTGGCCGTCGGTGATAAGCCTTTACAATAATGGGATTACCGTGCGTCGCGGGGCGATTTGCCAGGTGACCCATTTCACGCCTTTTGTGCAATTACCGGGAATCAGTGCCGTGGATATCAGAGCAGGGCGCAGCGTCAGCGCACCTTTTTCGCTGGAATTTGCTTGCGAATCCAACGTCATTTCCGGCGTGGTCACCAACAAGCAGAACGTTGCACTCGGATTTTTGGCTCCGGTGGCGAACGTCCTGGCCGCGCAAAAATATGGCCTGACCAGCGGGAGTGCGGTGACTCATTTACTTGATGATGCTTACGGCGCGCCGGGCCAGGCGCGGGGCGTTGGCGTCAGGATATTGCGCAACGGGACCCCGATGAACTTCCTCACCTCCGATGTTGGTGGAACAGGCACAAGCGCAGGTTGGGTGCCAGTGCTGGGTGGCGCTCAGGTCAAAACCGGAACCCAAAGCGGTGTTGATAGTTACCACGAGACATTTGAAGCGCATCTTGAGCGTTTCTCAAGCGATCAACTGCAAACAGGGAGATATCAGGCTCATGCCCAAATCCTTATGCGTCTGCAGTAGGCTGCTGTTTTTATGGCTTTGGTTAGCCTTGCCCGCTCATGCGGTGGTGAATTTGAGTGCTACGCGAGTAGTCTTTGACAAGGGCGCGGCGACCCAATCCATTACGCTTGCGAACAGTGCTGATTATCCGGTAATGGTGCAGGCCTGGATTGACGATGGCGACCCTCAAGGCATTCCGCAAACGGCCGAATCGCCGTTTGTTGTACTGCCGCCTGTTTTTCGTCTGGCGCCGCTTGAACAGCGTTCTCTCCGGCTGCTCACCAGCGGTAAAGGTTTGCCTGCCGATCGTGAATCGCTGTTTTGGCTCAATATTTATGAGATCCCGCCTAATCAGCCTGTGGCGCAAAGTGAAAAAATCCTGCTGGCGTTTCGTACGCAGCTAAAGGTGTTCTGGCGTCCAGCGGGAGTCGGGAAGTTGACTCAAGAGGCGGGGAAGCAATTACGATTTACGCGCTCAAGTGAGGGGTTGACGGTATCCAACCCTTCACCCTGGAATATCTCTTTGGCGCAGGTGAATATGGCTGGCTATTCTGCTACGGGAATAACCTTAAAACCTTTTTCACAGCAGCCTCTCTTTACGTTTAATAAGGTAGATTTACAGGACGGTGTAGTAAAATTTGTCATAATTAACGATGAGGGAAATCAGTGGGGTTATGCTTTGTCGATTAAGTAAAAGGATCTAATCAGTCTTTTATACCCCCTGGTCTGAATGCGTAAGGAATAACGTGAATAAACAAATTATCCTGAATGGCGTGGCGGCCTTTCTACCTGAAAAACACAGGATTATCGCTATTAATAGCGACCAGCCACCTCTGTCTCTGAGTATACCGGCGAGCAGATGCCTGGCATTATTGATTAATCATCAAGGGGAAGTGGTTCTTCGGGAACATTTTTTCCACGAAGTATGGGTGAGTAATGGAGCCCAGGTGACTAATAATACCTTTTACCAAAACATTTCCCTTTTGCGTCGGGCATTTAAAGAGTTTGGCCTCAATGAGGATTATATCGTTACCGTCCCAAAGGTCGGCGTCAAACTTGAAAATACGTTGAAAATAACCCGCAGTGAAGAAGGTACAAAGATTGTTTCGGAGCAACCACAACTTTCTACGCCTGTGCAAACACCACCGCGTAAGGTGGTGCGCCGTTTGCCTGCTTCGCTGATTAAGGGATGGCCTGGTGCAAGTGCGCTGGTGTTCGTGCTCTGTGTAGGTGGGGCATTTTTAACCTGGCACGCGAGTATGGATAACCGTTTTGCAGAATTTAAACCGTTAATTACTCCGGGTAACTGTAGTTATTTTGTTAATCCCGATACGACTGACTTTAAAAAACATCGCTTATATGCGCGTGATTTTAAAATGAATTGTGAAAATTATAAATATGTCTATTTAACGGCGTATAACAATTTCGCTCGTTTTTCTGCTGTGGCCTGTGAGCGTCCATTTAGTGCCTGGCGAGAAAATCACTGTGTCACACATTATGTTATTACGGAAGATGGCAATGCGATTGACAAATAATAAATCATGGTTATTAACTGGATTGTTACTCATCGCATCCACTATTGCGACGGTTAAGGGTTATCTGTACTGGAAAAATACCCATTTTAGCTGCACCGGGGAATTAACCCTTCAACGTGAAGACAATATTGCCAATGTCACGATGCAATATGTTTTTAATGGTGACACCGGAGCGGTGCTGCTGCGGGGTGAAGTGATATCGAACAATGCTCCGGTTGAACAAGTGAGTCAGAATATCTTTTTTGATTTTCAGCGTAAGGGAAATGATTATTTTCTCATTTCAAAGTCAGTGACGGATTCAACCGGAAATCCAACTGACCTGCCATTATTAAAGAGAACCTTTCCGCTGTTCTATTTAGAACCTGATGCGAAGTTTTTTCTTAATATCAAGCAATTAACCGGCTCCAGCTGGCTTTTTACCACCAGCCGATCGCCTTCATTGTTTTGTAGTAAGTAACCCATCAACCCAATAGCGGGCAGTTTGGCGGCAGACGGCAGCTCAACGCATTGGTGCGAACATCAATGCGGAATTTCTGTCCCGTCAGCGGTTCGCCATCCAGGTTAAAGGTAATGTCGTGTGGGGCGGTGATCTCAAACCATGATGAACGCCCATCAATAATATTCGGGCTGTCGTCCGGGCGCGTCAGGGTATTAAAGATTGCTGGTAGCAGTTCTTCGCCGGTAAAAATGCGCAGCTCCAGCAGCCCGTCATTAATCAGCGCTTGTGGGCAAAGCTCTTGCCCACCGCCAGCCTGGCGGCCATTGCCAATACCAATCACCAGTGCGTCGCCTTGCCACTCGAAACCTTCTCCGCGAATTTCGCATGTATCAGGTTTGAGCGTATCCATGCGAATCAGTCCATGAACAAAATAGGCGATGCCGCCGAGTGCGGCTTTCAGCTTTTCAGGCGTTTCGGTCGTAATACGGGTACCAAAACCGCCGGTAGCCATATTAATAAAGAAGGATGATTCGTTCACCTGCACCAAATCTATCGCCACACCTTTGCCGACAATCGCCAGCTGTAGCGCTTTGTCTAACTCCTGCGGGATCCCGACACTTGTGGCGAAATCGTTAGCGGTGCCTAAAGGCAAAATCCCCAACACCGGGCGGTTTTCAGGAGCAAGCTTTGCCAGCGCGGTGGCTACTTCGTTGATGGTGCCATCGCCGCCACCTGCGACCACTGTCGCCGCACCGATACGCGAGGCTTCTTCGACATAACGAACCGCATCCCCTTTTTCCCAGGTTACACGGATATGCAATGTGTAACCCTCCCCACGCAGGACTTCCACAGCGCTACGTAAGGTGTCGTTTTCTGCACCTTTACCGTTCAGGATAACAAGCGTTACTGGAAACTGCTCCATGGCATACCTCAGGAAATGTAGTTGAATTCAAAGTGTACTGTATGCGTAGAGTTTACGGGTAAGAACGGGATGAGTCTGAGGGGTATAGCAAAAAAGAAGGCCTGCGAAAGGGAGATTTCACAGGCCAATGAGGTGGTTCGTGGATACAGCTAGCATTTATGGGTTATGTTTTTCAGCGCTGAGATAATAACCGCATCAAACGAAGCGGTATGTGATCGGTTTCTAAGAATTATCTCAACGCGAAAAAATAACGTAAATTAACTATTTAGCGTGCGGATCACGCGAAGTCTGACCCGCTAAATTGCGCATTAGCAGAGCATAATCCAGCGATACATCTTCCGGCACAGGCATCCATACCGTATGACCATCACCCGGCGCGACTTCAATCGGCTGCGCTTTGGTATTTTCCAGCACTTCGAGGGTAAACGTGACGTTCCCTTGAGGCGTCATCAACTCCAGGCTGTCGCCCAGCAGAAATTTATTCTTCACTTTTACCGCAGCCAGGTCGCCGCGACGTTCACCGGTAAACTCGCCGACAAACTGCTGAGTTTCCGAAACCGAGTGGCCGTAATCGTAATTCTGATACGCGTCGTGATTGTGACGGCGTAGGAAACCTTCGGTGTAACCGCGATGCGCCAGGCCTTCGAGCGTGGTCAAAAGCGTTGGGTCGAATGGCTTACCGGCAGCAGCATCATCAATCGCACGGCGGTAGACCTGTGCGGTACGGGCACAGTAATAATAAGATTTGGTACGACCTTCGATTTTCAGCGAGTGCACGCCCATTTTGGTCAGGCGTTCAACGTGTTCAATGGCTCGCAGATCTTTCGAGTTCATAATGTAAGTGCCGTGTTCGTCTTCGAACGCGGTCATATATTCGCCAGGACGTTTGGCTTCTTCCATCATAAATACTTTGTCGGTCGGCGCCCCTGCGCCAAGCGTAGGCTCGATGTTCTGCACCGGAATAGGCTCATGAAGATGGACGATATTGCCCACATCATCTTCTTTGCCTTCTTCGACTTTATATTCCCAGCGGCAGGCGTTAGTGCAGGTGCCCTGGTTTGGATCGCGTTTGTTGATATAACCCGACAGCAGGCAGCGGCCAGAGTAGGCCATGCACAAGGCACCGTGGACGAAGATTTCCAGCTCCATATCCGGCACTTGTTCGCGTACTTCTGCAATCTCTTCAAGGGAAAGTTCGCGGGAAAGGATCACGCGGGTCAGCCCCATTTGTTTCCAGAACTTCACCGTCGCCCAGTTTACGGCGTTAGCCTGTACGGAAAGGTGAACATCCATCTCAGGGAAGGCTTCACGCACCATCATGATAAGACCCGGGTCAGACATAATCAGCGCATCCGGGCCCATATCGATAACCGGTTTCAGGTCACGAATAAAGGTCTTCAGCTTGGCATTGTGTGGGGCAATGTTGACGACCACGTAGAATTTTTTACCCAGCTCATGGGCTTCATTAATGCCAAGCTGTAAATTTTCGTGATTGAATTCGTTATTACGTACACGCAGGCTGTAACGCGGTTGTCCCGCGTAGACCGCATCGGCGCCATAAGCGAAGGCGTAACGCATATTTTTCAGCGTTCCGGCTGGCGAAAGGAGTTCTGGTTTAAACATGGGGTTCTCGTTGTCTGATTTCAGGTCAGAAACCACCGCATACTGTGCGGTGGTTTGAAAGCGTGTGACTAAGCCACAATTTTAGGGCGGGAATTATAGCGCCAATAAGTTCCTGAAACCACCTTTACGCAATCCGGCAGGCGTCTGCTTCCCAGCGATAACCCACACCATACACGGCACGGATAAACGACTGTTCTTCGTCGAGAGATTCCAGTTTGCGACGCAGGTTTTTGATATGGCTATCAATTGTGCGGTCAGTCACTACACGGTAATCATCATAAAGCTGGTTCAGCAGTTGTTCGCGTGAAAACACTTTGCCCGGTTCGTGGGAAAGTGTTTTGAGCAGACGAAACTCAGCGGGCGTTAAATCCAGCAGTTTGTCACGCCAGCTGGCCTGGAAACGACTTTCATCGATAATCAGTGGACTGATTTCATCGGCAGGAATGGGATCGCGCTGGCGTTTGCAGCGACGCAAAATAGTTTTGACGCGCGCCACCACTTCACGCGGACTATAAGGTTTGCAGATGTAATCATCGGCACCTATTTCCAGCCCTAACAGACGGTCGATCTCTTCGATTTTGGCCGTCACCATCACAATGGGGATTTCAGAGAATCGGCGGATCTCGCGGCATAATGTCAGGCCATCGGTGCCTGGCAGCATCAAATCGAGCAGGATCAGATCCGGCGGCGTCTGGCGCACAAACGCCAGCACTTTATCGCCGTGGGTGATCAGTTCTGGCGCGTAACCCGCAGCGCGTAAGTAATCAATCAGCAACTGCCCAAGCTTAGGCTCGTCTTCAACAATTAAGATGCGCGGTGTGTTTTCGTCAATGGGTAATTCGGTCATACAGGTCTCAACGATTCTGGCTGCAAGGGTAACTCTACTGTAATGCTTACCCCGCCGAAAGGCGAATGGGTCGCATAAAGCTTGCCGTTATGGGCGGCGACAATGTTCTGGCAGATCGACAGCCCAAGTCCTGAGCCGCCACTGGCCCGGTTGCGCGAACCTTCAGTGCGATAAAATCGCTCAAACAGCATGGTCAGCTGTTCGTCGTTGACGCCCGGTGCGCTATCGGCGAAATGCATCACAAAACGCTGTTGCAGGACTTCACCGGAAATCACCAGTTGCCCGCCGGCATCGGTGTAGCGCAGGCTGTTTTCCAGTAAATTATTGAATAACTGCATTAAACGGTCACTATCACCAAAAATGTTCACGCTGTCTGGTAGCGCAAGGCGGATGGTTAAACCGCGCGAATTGAAACGCTCACGGAACGCACCGGCCGCAATTTCCAACAGATTGATAATATCCAGCGACTGTTTCTGATAGGCCAGCGCCCCTTCGTCAGACATCGACAACTGGTGCAGGTCATCAACCAGCTTGGTCAGCGTCGCCACTTCCATCTGCAGCGATGCGACCGACTCAGGGGTGAATTTGCGCACCCCATCCTGAATCGCTTCCAGCTCGCCGCGTAAAATAGCCAGCGGGGTACGTAATTCGTGAGAAATATCAGCCATATAGGCGCGGCGCATATTGTGGTTTTTCTCAAGCGTGCTGGCGAGTTGGTTAAAGTCTTGTGCCAGTTTACCCAGTTCATCCTGGCTGGTGGAATCGACGCGGGTCGAGAAATCACCCGCCGCCAGTTTATGGGTGCCTTCAACCAGCCTTTTCACCGGAGCCAGTAAACCTCGCGCCAGCAAAAATGTAGCCGCCGCCGCCAGTAGCGAGGAAAGCGCGACGATAATCCAGCTGGTGCGCCGTTGCTGGCGGTCAAAATTAATATCTGTGTTGCGCGTTAGCCGCTCAACGGGCGAGGCGACCACCCAGCCTGCATCGCGTCCATTCACGTTAATGGCGCGGCGCATGCCGTCAGTGGGAACCGGGCCACGCGGGCCGACCAGCACTTTGAAATCCTGATCCACCACCCAGAACTGCGTGCGCCAGCCGTGCGGCGGCAGTTTTGGGTTTTGTTCATCGCCATGCTCAAAGGATTTCAGAATTTTGAACATAAAGCGGTCGTTGTTTCGCAGGAATTGCCAGTTACCGTGCTGGGCATATTGTTCCCCAAGCGCGTCACTCAACAGTTCCAGGCGCTGTTCATTGCCACGCTTGATGTAATCAATAAACCCGTGCTCGAAGCTGAGCCGAACGCCCCAATGCATAATGGCTAACACCAGTAAGCAAGTGGAGAAAATAGCCAAAAACAGTTTGCCGGTAATGCCTGGCCGCCAGAGCTTCATGAGCTCCTCCTTTTACGCCGCGCAATCACGACATTTTTGGTGGTGTCTTTCGGAACACGGGCAAAGATAAACGCCGGAAGGGCGATAACCAGCGCCATGCTCAACCAGGTGTACATAAAGACGCTATGCACCGCCGCGCTATCTGCCGTCAACTGATGATGACCATACAGCCCGAGCAGCAGACCGGCGATGGTGACGCCAATACTCATAGAGAGTTGCATGACCATCGACAGCATACTATTGCCGGAGCTTGCGAGGTCGTCCGGCAAATCTTTCAGCGTCAGGGTATTCATTGACGAGAAGCGCATGGAGTTCACCATGCCGAGCAAGAACAGCACCACTGGCAGCAGGTAGTACCAACCCATCAGGGCGGTGCCCATAAACATCAGGATGACCAGCGCTAAGGCCAGCGTACTGGCGACTAACACATTACGATAACCAAAGCGGTTAACCACCTGCACCACAATACGTTTCATGCCCATACTGCCGAGCACCATTGGCACCATCATTAAACCCGCGTGGAACGGTGAAAATCCCAGGCCAATTTGCAGGAAGACCGGCGTCATAAACGGGATCATCCCACTGCCGATACGGCCGCAAAAACTGCCAAACAACCCAATGGAGAAGGTATGAGTTTTAAACAAATTGAGGTTAAATAAGGCATTGTCATTGGCTTTGGCATGCCATAAATAGAGCGCAATCGCCGCCGCACCACCGCCGACTAATAACCAGAGCGTGGAGGGGGTGATGCCTAAACCTTTTGCGCCATCCAGCGCGATGGTCAGCGCCGCCATGCCAAAGGCAAGAAACACAAAACCCATCATGTCGAATTTACGCGTCTGCATGGTGTAGTTCGGCATCAGCCATAAGGTGGCGATAGCGCCGATAATGCCCACCGGCAGATTGATCAGGAATATCCAGTGCCAGGATGCGTACTCGACCAGCACCCCGCCCAGCGCCGGGCCGAGCAATGGGCCGATTTGCCCGGGCAACGTCACGAATGTCATGGCCGCCATATACTGTTCGCGCGGGACAATTTTCATCACCGTCAAACGCCCCACTGGCACCATCATCGCCCCGCCAATCCCTTGCACCACGCGCGCCATCACCAGTTCGTTAAGCGTTGAGGCGTGAGCACAAAACAGCGACCCGATGGTGAATAACACGATGGCGGTGAAGAAGATATTGCGCACGCCAACCCGGTCAGCCAGCCAACCGCTGGCAGGCAGCATCACCGCCACCGTCAGCACATAGGCAACAATCACCGAGTGCATGTGTAACGGGCTTTCCCCCAGGCTCGCCGCCATAGAGGGCAGGGCGGTGTTGACGATGGTGGTGTCGAGCGACTGCATAAAGAAGCCGAAGGCGACAATCCACAGTTGCCAGCGCACGGCGCTGGGAAGCTCAGTCATGTATTCATTTCCTTCAAAAACGGTGGATGACGCTGGCGCTTATCCACCCTACAACGACAAGTTTTGTAGGGCGGTTAAGCGTAGCGTCACCCGCCAGCGATTGCTGAAGTGGGCTTACGTGCAAACCGCAGGCGCAAACGGTCAAAGAACAGATACACCACCGGCGTGGTGTACAGCGTCAGCAACTGGCTGACCACCAGCCCGCCGACAATCGTTATCCCCAGCGGCTGGCGTAGTTCCGCACCGTCACCGCTGGTCAGCACCAGCGGCAATGCACCGAACAACGCTGCTAAGGTGGTCATCATGATGGGCCTGAAACGTAACAAACAGGCCTGGAAAATAGCCTCTTCCGGTTGCAGATTGCCGTTGCGCTGCGCGTCGATGGCAAAGTCCACCATCATGATGGCATTTTTCTTCACGATGCCGATTAACAGCATGATACCGATAAGCGCAATCAGGCTAAACGGTGCACCAAATAATTCCAGCGCCAGCAGGGCTCCAACCCCCGCCGAAGGCAGAGTCGACAGGATAGTCAGCGGATGAACGTAGCTCTCATACAAAATCCCCAACACGATATACACCGTGGCGATGGCGGCGATAATCAGCAGCACCTGGGATTTCATCGTATCCTGGAAAACCTGCGCGGTGCCGGCGTACATCCCGCGTACGGTTGAAGGCACACCGAGTGCTGTCATGGTGCGGTCAATCGCTTCGCTGGCTTCCGATAACGACACGCCAGTCGGCAGGTTAAAGGAGACCGTCGAGGCCGCAGATAACCCCTGATGGTTGACTGACAACGGCGCATTCGCCGGTTGCCATTTTGCAAACCACGATAGCGGAATCGCCTTGCCGTCTTTATTAATCACGAACATTTGGTCCAACGCGCTGATATCCTGGGTATAGCGCGGATCCACTTCCATCACCACTTTGTACTGGTTAAGTGGCTGATAGATAGTTGAAATTTGACGCTGACCAAAGGCGTTGTTGAGCAAGGCATTAGCTTCTGACACGCTAATCCCCAGACGGGCCATTGATTCACGGTCATAAATCAGATCCATTTCCGCACCGTTGTTCTGGCTGTCGGAGTTGACGTCTGCCAGCTGCGGCAGTTTTGCCAGCGCCTGGCGAATTTTGGGCTCCCAGGTTCGCAGGTCGGCCAAATTATCGGAAAGCAAAGTGTACTGATAACTGGCGTTTGCCTGGCGGCCACCGACACGAATATCCTGAACTGCCATCAAAAACAGGCTGGCTCCCGGCTCTTTCGCCAGCGATTTGCGCAGGCGGTCGATGACTTGTTGCGCGGTCTCTTTACGTTCAGAAAGCGGTTTAAGTGAAATAAACATCATGCCGCTGTTCACCCGCGAACCGCCGGTAAAACCAGTCACATTCTCGACCGCAGGATCATCACGCACAATCTTCATGAAATCCTGCAATTTACCGCGCATCGCCTGGAAGGAAATGCTCTGATCGGCCTGAATATTGCCCATCAAACGGCCGGTATCTTGTTCCGGAAAGAAGGTTTTCGGGATGGCGATATACAACCAAACGTTGAGTGCAATGGTCGCTAACAGTACTAACCCAACCAGTTTGGTATGGTTGAGCACCCATTTGAGCGAGCGCCCGTAACCTTGTTGCATCGCCACTAACAGGCGACCAAATCCACGGTTGCGGGAAGGGGAGTGCTGCGGTTTGTTCTTTAATAGCCAGCCGCACATCATTGGCGTGAGGGTTATCGACACCACCAGCGAAATCCCGATGGCGACCGACAGCGTGACGGCAAACTCTTTAAATAATCGCCCCGGCAATCCACCCATTAACAGCAGCGGCAAGAACACTGCCACCAGCGACAGGCTCATCGACAACACGGTAAAGCCGACTTCACGTACCCCTTGCAGCGCAGCCTGTAAAGGCTTCACCCCCGCTTCGAGATGGCGCGAAATATTTTCCAGCACCACGATGGCGTCATCCACCACAAAACCGGTGGCGATGGTAAGCGCCATCAGCGACAGATTGTTCAGGCTGAAACCACACAAATACATGGCGATAAACGTGCCGATCAGCGACACCGGAACTGCCACCGCCGGGATAAGTGTCGCCCGGCCTGAGCGCAGGAACAGGAACACCACCAGAATCACCAGGGCTATCGAAATAACCAGAGATTGCTCAACTTCAGCCAGCGACGCACGAATGGTGGGCGAGCGATCCTGAGCAATTTGCAAATCGATCGACGCCGGAATGGTTTCGCGCAGTTCAGGGAGTTTTGCCCTGATCCTGTCCACCGTTTCGATGATGTTCGCTTCCTGCGATTTACGGATCATCAGCAAAATGGCCGGTTTCGCATTCGCCATCCCGGCGTTACGTACATCCTGCACGGAGTCGGTCACGGTGGCGACATCGCTTAAATGCACCGCACCGCCGTTGTTGTAATGAATGATAAGCGGCTGATATTCCGCCGCGGTTTTCAGTTCATCGTTGGTTTGTAGCTGCCAGCGCTGGGCGCTATCTTCCAGCGCACCCTGCGGGCGGCGGACGTTGGCATTACTAATGGTTTCGCGTACCGCATCCAGTGACACACCCTGATTAAACAGCGCTTGCGGATTGAGTGCCACGCGCACCGCCGGGAGCGAGCTGCCGCCGATGTCCACATCACCCACGCCATCAATCTGCGCCACGGTTTGCGCCAGTTGCGTGGAGGCAAAATCATATAACTGCCCCTGAGAAAAGGTGTCGGAGGTGAGCGTCAGAATAATAATTGGCGCGTCTGACGGGTTGGCTTTGCGATAGGTCGGGCGGCTTGGCATTCCGCTGGGTAACAGACTTTGTGCGGCGTTAATCGCGGCCTGCACGTCACGCGCAGCGCCGTTGATGTCACGGTCAAAAGTAAACTCGAGAATAATACGCGTGCTGCCCAGAGAGCTTGATGACGTCATCTCGTTGACACCGGCAATACGCCCAAGAGCGCGTTCCAGCGGTGTGGCGACTGACGAGGCCATCGTTTCAGGTGATGCTCCGGGCAGTGAAGCACTGACCATGATCACCGGGAAATCCACCTGCGGGAGCGGAGCTACCGGCAGCAAACGGAAGCCCAACACGCCGCACAGCGTGATGGCGACGGTCAGTAAAATGGTGGCGACCGGTCGATAGATGAACAGTGCGAAGAATTTCACAGCATTTCCTCATCACGACGACCAAAACGGCGACGCACCGCATGGGACAGGTTATCAAACAGTAAATAGATAACCGGCGTGGTAAAGAGTGTCAGCACCTGGCTGACCAGCAACCCGCCCACCATGCCAATGCCCAGCGGACGGCGCAGTTCAGCACCGACGCCCGTTGACAGCATCAGCGGTAACGCACCGAGTAGTGCTGCAAGTGTGGTCATCAGGATCGGGCGAAAACGCAGTAAACAGGCCTGATAAATCGCCTCGTAGGGCTTCATCCCTTGTTCACGCTCAGCCGCCAGCGCGAAGTCGATCATCATGATGGCGTTTTTCTTCACGATCCCGATAAGCAAAATAATGCCGATGATAGCAATCACATCCAGTTCGGCCCCTGCCAGCATTAGTGCCAGCAAGGCTCCGACGCCTGCGGTCGGCAGCGTGGACAAAATCGTAATCGGGTGAATAAAGCTCTCATACAGCACGCCGAGCACGATATACATCGCCACTACGGAGGCGATGATAAGCCAGATGGTATTGCCTGTCGCTGCCTGGAAGGCGAGGGTGCTGCCCTGGAATTGGGTGGTGATATCCGCAGGCATCGCGAGATCTTTTTCAGCCGCCGTAATCGCTTCCACGGCTTCGCCCAGCGAATGATCACTGGTGACGTTAAACGAGAACGTAGATGACGGGAACTGATCGAGATGGTTGACCGTCAGCGGCGCAAAACGCTGCTCGATTTTAGCAATGCTACTTAACGGCACGCTGCCGCCATCGGTACTGGTCAGACGAATATTATCCAGCCCACTCAGGCCTGGCGTGGTGCTGGTATCGTGTTCAAGCACCACGCGATACTGGTTTGCCTGGGTGTAAATGGTGGAAATCAGGCGCTGACCAAAAGCGTTATACAGCGCGTTATCCACATCTGACATCGAAATGCCCAGGCGGCTGGCACTGGCCCGGTCGACATTCACATACGCCACCAGCCCTTGATCCTGCCAGTCGCTACTGACATCAGCCAGTTCCGGCAAAGCGCGCAGTTTTTCGGTTAATTGCGGCACCCAGGTGCTGAGTTCCTCAAGCGATGTCGCCTGCAAAGTGAACTGATATTGCGTGCGGCTGACGGTGGTATCAATAGTCAGATCCTGCACCGGCTGCAGGTAAAGCTCGACGCCAGGCACTTTTGCCACGTTATTTTGCAGGCGATTAATGACCACCGGAATGCGGTCGTCCCGGTCGCTCAGCGGTTTGAGGTTGATTTGCAAACGCGCGCTGTTTAGCGACGGGTTGGTGCCATCCACGCCAATAAACGACGTCAGGCTTTCTACCGCCGGATCTTTCATCACCACATCGGCAACCTGCTGCTGGCGCTGCGCCATGCTGGCAAAGGATACCGATTGCGGCGCTTGTAATGTGCCCTGAATAATCCCGTTATCCTGAATCGGGAAGAAGCCTTTGGGGATGAAAATCCACAGCACGATGGTCAGCGCCAGGGTGCCAAAAGCCACACCTAACGTGAGCCACGGGTGGTTTAATACGCGGGTTAACATGCGCCCGTAACCGGCAATCACCCGGTCGAAAAAGCGCTCGCAGGCCTGGGAGAAACGGTTCTGTTTGCGCAGCGATTCGTGGCTCAGCATGCGCGCGCACATCATTGGCGTCAGCGTCAGTGAGACCACCGCTGAAATCAGAATGGCGATTGCCAGCGTGACCGCAAATTCGCGGAACAAGCGGCCAACAATATCGCCCATAAACAACAGAGGGATCAGTACCGCGATCAGCGAAAAGGTCAGCGAGATAATGGTAAATCCAATTTCACCGGCTCCTTTAAGCGAGGCAGCCAGCGGCTTTTCACCTTTTTCGATGTAGCGCGAGATGTTTTCGATAACCACAATCGCATCATCCACCACAAAGCCAGTGGCGATGGTTAGTGCCATCAGCGTCAGGTTGTTGATTGAGAAGTCGAGGAACACCATCACACCAAACGTACCAATCAACGACAGCGGAACCGCGACAGCTGGAATAATGGTGGCCGGAACGTTACGCAGGAACACGTAAATAATCATCACCACCAGGGCGATGGCGAGCATCAGCTCATGCTGCGTGTCGGTGACGGAGGCGCGGATATTGGTGGTGCGGTCGCTGAGTAATTTGACCTCAACCGATTTCGGCAGACTTTTGGTTAATGCGGGTAACATCGCACGAATGCTGTCGGCGGTGTCGATGATGTTCGCGCCAGGCTGACGTTGCACGTTCATCACAATCGCGGGCTGCTTGTTTGCCCAGGCGCCGAGCCAGGTGTTTTCCGCACCTTGCTCAACCGTTGCCACATCCCCAAGACGAATCGGCGCGCCATTCTGATAAGCGATTATCAGATTGCGATATTCCCCGGCAGACTGCATTTGATCGTTCGCGGACAGTGTTACGGCACGGTCAGGGCCATCCAGACTACCTTTTGCCGAATTGACGTTGGCGCTGGTAATCGCGGTGCGCACGGTTTCGCTGGTTAAGCCAAGGGCAGCAATCGCAGGCGCGTTGAGTTTCACGCGCACCGCAGGGCGCTGGCCGCCAGAAAGCGTCACCAGACCGACGCCGGAAACTTGTGAAATCTTCTGCGCCACGCGCGTTTCCACCATATCTTCAACCTGGGTCATCGGCATGGCGGTTGAAGTCACGGCGAGCGTCATAATCGGCGGATCCGCCGGGTTAACTTTGCTGTAGACCGGCGGGTTGGGCAGATCGGTTGGCAGCAGGTTAGTGGCGGCGTTAATAGCCGCCTGGACTTCCTGCTCGGCAACATCAAGCGGCAGCGTGAGCTGGAATTGCAGTGTTACAACCGAGGCGCCACCGGCACTTTGCGAAGACATTTGTTTGAGGCCGGACATCTGCCCAAACTGGCGTTCAAGCGGGGCGGTGATCGCCGATGTCACCACATCCGGGCTGGCACCCGGATAGAGCGTCACCACTTGAATCGTCGGGTAATCAACTTCGGGCAGTGCAGAAACCGGCAGAAAACGATAACCGATAATCCCGGCAATTAAGATAGCCACCATTAAAAGGGTGGTGGCAACTGGCCGCAGAATAAACAGGCGCGATGGGCCTCCTGTGGCGCCAGGTGGTAATACCTGCATCAGGAAGTCGCTCCGTTACGTTTGTGTTTTGGCTGTGCTTCAGGTGTGGTTGACACGGGGGCTGAGGTCGCCGAATGCGCCTCGACCACTTCCACTTTCGCCCCTTCGGTCAGGCGGTCAATGCCGTCTGTGACCACACGGTCACCGGCTGAAACTCCAGCGGTGATCACCACTTTTTGGCTGTCCTGAATGCCGACGGTCACCAGATGTTTGCTGACCTTATCTTCGCTGTTGAGTACCCAAACGAAGTTGCCTTCATTGCCCATTTGTACCGCAGCGGTAGGGATGACTACCGCGTTTTGTTGAGTGTCCACCAGCATGCGCGCATTCACAAACTGATTGGGGAACAACGCATCGTCTTCGTTATTGAATCGCGCTTTGAGTTTGATGGTGCCGGTTGTGGCATCGATTTGGTTATCAAGACTCAGCAAAGATCCGCTGCTGAGTTTCTGTTTATTGGTGCGATCCCAGGCTTCGACGCTGAGCGTCACGCCGGCTTTCTGCGCCTTCACCACGGTGGCAATGTCGTTTTCAGGCAAGGTGAAAATCAGGTCGATGGGGTGTGTTTGGGTCAGCACCACAATGCCGGTGGCGTCACTGCTGGAAATCTGGTTGCCGACATCCACTTGTTTCAGACCGACACGGCCATCAATCGGCGCGGTGATGCGGCTCCAGTCGAGTTGTAACTGTGCGCTGGCAACCGAGGCTTCATCGGCTTTTATGGTACCGACAGATTCACTGACTAACGCTTGTTGCGCGTCCAGTTCCTGGCGTGAAACCAGGTTGGTTTTGACCAGTTGCTGAAAACGCGCGAGGTCACGGCGAGCATTAGCCAGTGTTGCCTGATCTTTTGCCAGTTGGCCCTGGGCCTGCGCCAGCGCAATTTTGAACTGGCTCGGGTCGATTTCCGCCAGCAAATCACCGGCTTTAACTTGTTGCCCTTCCTGGAAGTGAATGGCCTGCAGTTGCCCGTCCACACGGCTTCGAACCGTTACGGTGTTCGCGGCGGTAATCGTCCCAAGCCCGGTCAGGTAGCGCGGCACCGATTCACTGGTCGCGGTTGCTGCCTGAACTGGCGCAAGTGCCGCGCCACGCATGCCGTGCCGACCGCCAGCAGGGCGTTGTTCAGATTGCGAACCCGGTGTGTCGTTACTGGAACTGGTGGTGCGCCAGTAAAAAACGGCGGCGATAACGACAATGACTGCGGCTGCAATCCATAACCAACGTGCGGTGAACGTGCCTTTCATAGGTGTAAGTATTCTCATCCTGAATTATTTTGAGGCAAGGCCTAATGATACTAGTGTAGTGAGGGAAAGCGGCTGAAAAATGGAGGAAATATGAAGGACTGTATGGATTAATCCTGGATGGTGGATTTTTGCGTAGTAACTCGAAGGAATCCGGTTGAATGCTATCCTGTTTGAATTTTCATCAATAAACTATAGTTTATGAGGTGAGCGTATGACCTGGACAGTAATCTTTACTGAGGATTTTTATCATTGGTATCACGAGCAGCCTTTGAGTCTGCGCAAGAGGTTTTCTCTGCACCTGGCCAAACTGGAGAGAAATAAATGAAAACACTACAGGATGTAATAGCTGAATTTTCACCTGAAGATCAGGCCGATATCTGGAAAATGGCGCAGGTCATGGTTCTGGAAACAGGTTTGCAATTAATGCGAGAAGAGCTTTCGCTCTCACAAAAACAGGTCGCAGAAAAAATGGGGGTGAGTCAGCCGGCGATTGCCGCTATTGAACAACGGGGTCATGACCTAAAAGTACTAACGCTTAAGCGTTACGTCGAGGCAATGGGCGGGCAGCTTTCGTTGTTAGTGCAACTCCCCGAAGGCAATAAAGTCTTCAAGATTTAAAACGCCGTGAGTTTCCCCACGGCGTTGGGTTAATCGCGGAACACCACATCTGCCCAGCGGGCAAGGCCTGCGGTCACCGAGCCGAAATCATCGCCTCCGGCCAACGGAATACCCGGTAATTGCTGAGCCAGTGCCTGTTTGAGCAATGGTGAGCGAGCGCTACCGCCGGTGAGATAAATCACGTCAGGTTTCACGGCGCTGTTTTCCAGTGCCAGCGTGACCTGCTCGAGAATCCGTTGTAACGGCTGGCTGATGGCACTTTCCAGCTCAGGCTGGCTGATTTCACAACCCAACTCTTTACTGATAAATGGCAGCAGCGTGGCAACTTTTTGGCTGTCTGAAAGGGCAATTTTACTCTCTTCAGCAGCACGCACCAGGCGATAGCTCAGACGCTGACGCCAGACTTTTTGCAGGTATGCGACTTTTTCTGGATCGCGCGAATCGCGCACCATTTCATTGAGCATGCGGCCATTGGCGCTGCTGTAAAAATCGTTTTGCGCGGGAACATCGTTGATTGCCACCGCATTCCACCATGGCAATACTGGCAGAGCGATACCTTTCTCGGTCTGGCCACCCATCCCCAGTAATGGAGAAAGCTGCTTAAATGCCAGCATAATATCGAGGTCGTTACCCCCGACACGGCAACCACTGTGGCCGAGCAAACTCTGTTCGCGGTCACGACGGGCGCGCCATTGTGGCCCCATCAGCAATACTGAACAGTCGGTGGTACCACCGCCGATATCCACAACCAGTACCTGTTTTTCTTCGGTAAGTGTGGCTTCAAAATCCAGCCCCGCAGCAACCGGTTCAAACTGGAAGACCACGTCTTTAAAACCGGCACGACGTGCTGCGCGATCGAGGATCCCTTGCGCCTGTTGGTTCGCTTCGTCACCGCCTAATCCCTGGAAGTTAATCGGGCGGCCAATCACTGCCTGAGTGATGGACTCAGCAACCTGGCTTTGCGCCTGATTGCGAATATGCACCATCATCGCGCAGACCAAATCTTCAAACAGCGCGACTTGCTGTGGTTTCAGGCCGGTGGCGCCGAGGAAGGATTTCGGTGATTTAACAAAGTAAACCTCTTCCGGATCTTCCATATACTGGCGCAGGGAACTCAGCCCGAACTGCACGCTGCCTGGCAAAACATCAATGTCTTCTTCGCGGTTAAAAGAGACGGCGCGGCGCAGCAAGGCCTGCGTTTCAGTCCCTGTTGCCGGAACCTCGTGATGGCGATATAACCACTCACTGACCGCTTCACGCGTGGGTGCGCACAACATTGAAGGAAGCAACGTTGAACCGTTTTCCATCTCCAGCGCTTGTGGAACGCCATCGCGCATCACTGCTACAGAGCAGTTTGCGGTACCATAATCAAAGCCTATAAATTGCATAACGCACCCATGCCGGTGAAGAAGGGGGGCGACTTTAGCGGAATGTTTCCCTTCGGGCAATAGAATTACCCTGCATAATTCAAGCTGTATCAATGGCGCGACTCAACGACAGGACGAAAAAATGTATCAGTTGGATTACCACCCGCCTTATGACTGGAAGTGGATGTTTGGTTTTCTCGCAGGCCGCGCCGTCACTGCAATTGAACAAGTCAGCGAAACTCGTTACTGCCGGAGTTTTGCGCTCGATAACTGCCAGGGATTAGTGACGCTTGAGCCCGACGAAGCAGCTTGTCAGTTGAACGTGACCTTAAGTGCCGGGTTACAACCGGTCGCCGGTGAAGTTTTACAGCGCATAAAACAACTGTTGGATCTCGAATGCCAGCCGCAGAGCATTCTTGAAAGCCTGGGAGATTTATCGGCGGCACGTCCAGGCCTGCGCTTGCCGGGCTGCATGGATACCTTCGAGCAGTCAATCCGCGCAATTTTAGGTCAGCTGGTCAGTGTGGCGATGGCGGCAAAGCTCACCAGTAAACTGGCGCAAGCCTTTGGTGAGACGCTTGCAGAAGACCCGGAGTGGAAGATTTTCCCGACGCCCGAACGCCTGGCATCGCTAAACCCTGAACAACTCAAAGCACTGGGAATGCCGCTGAAACGCGGTGAAGCGATTATCCATCTGGCGCGTTTAAGGGTGGCAGGGGAATTTCCGCTAACCCCGCCTGCGGATGTGGAACAAGGGGTTAAGGCGCTGACCACTTATCCGGGCATTGGCCGCTGGACGGCAAACTACATAGCCTTGCGTGGCTGGCAAGCAAGCGATGTGTTCTTACCCGATGATTACCTGATTAAGCAACGGTTTCCTGGCATGACGCCGGCGCAAATCCGCCGTTATGCGGAGCGCTGGAAACCCTGGCGCTCCTACGCGTTATTGCATATCTGGTATAGCGACGGCTGGCTCCCAGATTTAACCCATGGCATTCCGATTCCCAATGCACCCGCAGCGTGAAAGACGAAGGGAATTAGTTAATCGCGAAATAACTGGTATTCAGTAACATTTCCAGCGGAACCGGTTGGGTGACGGCTTCACCATAAATCAGGTCGAAACCGATACCGGAGAGCGTATCCATCACCATTGGCATATCGGCAGGGCCTGCGATGGTTTGCAGGAACTGACGCTGGGCATGGCCATGGATAATCGTCACCATCATTTCGTCCATCAGGTTGCAATGCACGTTCTGAATCAGTTCATCATCGACAATGATGTAGCTGAACTTCTGGCGGGAAATGCGTTTAAAGATGTCGAGGTCACGACCGACCTGGCTGAGGATTAAATGGCAGCCATTATCCCGCAGGCGTTGCAGGTTCTGGTCGATCTTTTCATCTTCACTGTGCAGTGCGGTATCCGGGATAATCAGGTGTAACAGACGTGCAGGCAGCGAACTTTCCGCTAAACGTTCCAGAATTTCGTCGATAACTTTCTCACTGGCCAGTCCGTGAGAGGAGAGGCCAAGGGCTACGCCAAAACCTTTATTGGTCACCTGCTGGGCAAATTTGTTGAAGAATTCATTGAAAATACGCAGGTCGAGGGTGCATTGCAGCTCTCTGTCGGTCACCGCCGCGCGGAACATCGCTTCGTCCAGCACCACGTCGTCACTTCCCCAGAAACGCAATGACAGCAGATAGAAACTGGTCGATTCCGGAATACGCGGTGGCGCAACGGCTTTGGCGATCATCAGGATAGGGTTTTCGTTGATGATACGTTTTTGCTCGTCCAACGGCAGATGTTGGTTCTCTTTGCGAATGGCATGCTGAGAAGATTCAAACACGGTCACCCGACCACGGCCACCATTCTTCGAGGCGTAGCAGGCAATATCCGCCTGAGACAACACTTCAGAGGCAATGCGGTTATCAGCATCAATTTGCGTGATACCCGCACTCGCACCAATACGATGTAAACGTCCGTTCCACGTAAAGTGATAGTCGTTAATGCTCTGGATGATACGTGTAGAAATATGGCGAGCATTATCTGACGAGCAATCCGGAAGCAGCAGACCAAATTCATCGCCACCTAAGCGCGCGAGGAAATCGCCGGTGCGCAACATGCTGAGCATCAACGAGGCCAGCTCCCGCAGTAATGCATCCCCGGCGGCATGGCCTGCGGTGTCATTAACCGCTTTAAAACGGTCAAGGTCGATGAACACCAGAGCGTGGCGCTGACGGTTTTCTCCGGCACTTTGCAGTAAACGTTTGAGATGATTTTCGAAACTGACGCGGTTTGCCAGGTGGGTCAGCCCATCGTGCGAAGCGCTGTAACTCAGCTGTTTGAGCATTTTACGCGATTCGGTCACATCCTGAATAACCAGCACCGAGCCAATACTTTGCCCATCGAGGGTGGTCAGTTGCGTAATGCTGTAATGGATATCGTAGCTGCCGCCGTTACGGCAATGCAGCACCACATCATGTTCAATAGTGGTGCGTGAATAATCACCGCTATGAATGTTTTCCATCACCGGCCCGGTGTCGCCAAAGGTGATATGGAGGATCGTCAGAATGTGTTGTCCGATAGCCTGTTGTTGCGGCCAGCCGCTGAGCTTTTCCGCTATCGGGTTCATAAAGGTGACATTCATATCTACGTCGGTACAAATCACCGCTTCACCGATGGAGTCCAGCGTGATGTGCAGGCGTTCTTTCTCCTGATACAGCGCTTCGTTGAGCAGTTTGACTTCCGTCATATCCATGTTGATACCGAGCAAGCGCTCAACATCCCCATTTTTATTCAATACGCGGTTGGCAAGGGATCGAATATGACGAATGCCTTCTTTAACATGAATCCGGTATTCCAGCTTGAAGGGAACACGGGCTCGCAGGCCATCGCGAACGATTTTATCAGCGGCTGCCGCGTCCTCAGCAACGATAGAATTGAGCCACAAAGCATAGGTCGGTTTCACATGTGCCGGGACTTCGTAGAGATCGAACATGCGTTTATCCCAGCTGATGACATCGCTCACCAGATCCCATTCCCAAATGCCAATCCCGCCGGCTTCATTGGCAAGCGTGATGCGTTCCATCAGCCGCTTATTTACCCATTCGGTATGTTTGAGGTCGTTAATGTCTTCTACTTGTGCGATCAAATAGAGTGGCGAAGCGTCGATGTCGCGCACGATAGAAACCGCCAGTAACGCCCACACCACATCGCCTTTACTGGTGTAATAGCGTTTCTCCATCGAATAACTATTAATGCTGCCGCCTATCAACATATTGAGCTGCTGTAAATCGGCGTGCAAATCTTCCGGATGGGTGATTTGTTGAAAGGTCAGTGAACGGAGTTGTTCGGGTGTATATCCGAGGAATTTACTCAGCGATTTATTGACTTGCAGCCACTGGCCGTCAGTCGATACCAGCGCCATACCGATGGCGGAATATTCCATCGCATTACGAAAACGCGCCTCGCTTTCCGTAATGTGCTTACGCTCTTCACGGAACGAATACATCACCATCGTCATGACATTGGCAGGCAATAAAATCATCAGGAAGGGGAGCCACGGCGCATTATTCATGACCGTGGTATGGGGCTCCATCACGACCTGACCGTCTGTTGCCATCATTAATGAGACAACCATTAACGTTCCGAGGAAAACAACAAAGGCTTCGAGGCGCGGCAGGCGAATCGCGCTCCACATTAAAAAGACAATAATAAAGGTGAATGGCCACGGCATATAACGCAGTGTCAGCCAGGAAAGGGTCAATGTAATGACTAAAGTGAATAGTGTTTCGAGTAATAATTTCGGGTGTTTATGACGCAATAAATAATCGGGTTTAAATAATAATGCAGTCGGTACTAATGCCAGTGTCCCGATAGTTTCGGATAGCACCCAGACAAAAAAGGTTTTTGCCAGGCTTCCGCTATCCGGGCCCGCCAGCCATACCGCCAGTAAGCCGCCTATAATCGGTGGGATCAGGGCGCTACAAAATACTAACTTAACCCAATTACTCAGGTTTTGCAGGGGGTTATGACCCGGTAGCATGCGGCGCATTAATGACGCACCAATCAGCGCTTCAATAATATTGATTAGGGTGTAACCGAGATTAATATCGTGTACGGGCTGTAAAACTGCGGAAGCGCACAAACTTCCTAGCGCACAGACCACAATCACCATTGGCCATTGACGCAATGGATTACGGAATAATGCCACCATCATGATAGAGGTAGGGAACCACAACGGCGCGAAAACAGTACCAACCAGTGATAATTTAAGAGAGTAACAAGTAAATATAAAACTTAAAAAACCCAACCCCAGAGGCAGTACAAAGGAAGGCATCGCGAATAACTCTTTTGTGCTTTGTTTGGTCATTACCGCAAATCCGTTAAGGCGTGCCGCCAGGTGCCATGCCCGGATGCAAATAAAAAGATAAGTTTCGGTTTATGCTAGTACAAACAATTTACATTTCCTATGCAGGAAGAACTTAAATTAACATTAAGAAGTCACAAAAAGTGATATTTGACCGACTTATTTACCGCGCAGGTAACAGATTTGTCTTAAGGCCAGGCAATCGCTGGTTTCGTTTGGCTTAACCATCTGTCAGCTTAAATCACCCGCCACAGTGCATTACTCTGGTATCAGCGAGCGGATCTCCCTATAATTGCCGCGTTTGACGCATGTAGCGTCGCCCTTCCTCAACATTTAAGTCAACAAGGCTCGTTACAACATGACTGACAAGTCCCATCAATGCGTCATCATCGGGATAGCCGGTGCGTCGGCTTCAGGTAAAAGTCTTATAGCCAGCACACTGTATCGCGAACTGCGTGATCAGGTTGGTGATGAACACATTGGTGTCATTCCAGAAGATAGTTACTACAAAGACCAAAGCCATCTTTCGATGGAAGAACGAGTTAAGACCAACTACGACCATCCTAATGCGATGGACCACAACTTGCTGTTCCAGCATCTTCAATCTCTGAAAGCCGGTAATCCGATTGAACTGCCTGTTTACAGCTATGTGGAACACACCCGTACTGGTAATACCGTTCACTTAATGCCGAAGAAAGTCATCATTCTGGAAGGGATTTTGTTGCTGACGGATGCCCGTCTGCGCGAAGAGATGAACTTTTCTATTTTCGTTGATACGCCGCTGGATATTTGCCTGATGCGCCGTATGAAACGTGATGTTAACGAACGTGGCCGTTCAATGGACTCTGTCATGGCCCAGTATCAGAAAACCGTTCGTCCTATGTTTTTACAATTCATCGAACCGTCCAAGCAGTATGCCGATATTATCGTGCCGCGCGGGGGCAAAAACCGTATCGCCATTGATATTCTGAAGGCGAAAATCAGTCAGTTCTTTGAGTAATTGTCAGGCGTAACTGCCATCGGCGAGCCTATTCTTCTGGCTCGCTCGCAAAAAATAATGTAATCCCGGTATTTACCCGTCGTAGCGTGGCTATCTCTGGCGCGCTGTGGCAGGGTAAACAAAACTGAGCTTGATAAGGAGCATCAACGATGCGTTTGTGTGACCGCGATATAGAAGCCTGGCTTGATGACGGGCGCTTAACGATTACCCCTCGTCCGCCAGTTGAACGCATTAGCGGTGCGACCGTTGATGTCCGTTTGGGTAACAAATTCCGTACTTTCAGCGGTCATACCGCACCGTTTATTGATTTAAGCGGGCCTAAAGATGAAGTCAGTGCCGCGCTGGATCGCGTGATGAGTGACGAAATCGTCCTCAACGAAGGCGATGCTTTCTACCTGCACCCTGGCGAGTTGGCTTTGGCGGTCACGCTCGAGTCGGTTACGCTGCCTGCCGATTTAGTCGGTTGGTTAGATGGCCGTTCTTCTTTAGCGCGTTTGGGGCTGATGGTTCACGTCACCGCACACCGCATTGACCCAGGCTGGCATGGCTGCATCGTGCTTGAGTTCTATAATTCCGGTAAGCTGCCGTTAGCCTTACGCCCGGGCATGATGATTGGCGCACTGAGCTTTGAGCCACTCTCCGGCCCGGCTGCACGTCCTTATAACAGCCGCCAGGACGCGAAATATCGCGATCAGCAAGGTGCGGTTGCAAGCCGTATTGATAAGGACTGAGTTCCCATCTGTATGAGGACTGTATGAAACGATTTTTAACCACGCTGATGATCTTGCTGGTGGTACTGATAGCCGGCCTTTCTGCGTTGGTGCTGTTGGTTAACCCCAATGACTTTCGTGAATATATGGTGCGCCAGGTTGAATCCCGCAGTGGCTATCAGCTGAAGATAGATGGTTCACTGCGTTGGCACGTCTGGCCGCAGCTCAGTATTTTATCAGGTCGTATGTCGCTTACCGCACCAGGGGCCAGCCAGCCGCTGCTTAGCGCTGAAAACATGCGCCTTGATGTAGCGTTAATACCGCTGATATCCCACCAGTTACAAGTTCATCAGGTGATGCTTAAAGGGGCGGTGATTCAACTCACCCCGCAAACGGAAGAGCGACGTCCGAAAGATGCCCCAGTTGGGCCATCAAGCAACATCCCTACAACTGACGATACGCGCGGCTGGTCTTTCGACATCGCCAAATTGAAAGTGGTTGATAGCGTGCTGGTGTTCCAGCATGACGGCGACGAACAAATCACGGTACGTAATATCAATCTGCACATGGAGCAGGATGATAAAAAACAGGCGCACATTGAACTCAGCAGCCGGATCAATCGCGACCAGCGCGATATGAATCTGTCGCTGGTGGCCGACCTGAATGCCGCTGATTACCCGCAGCAACTTAGCGCCAAAATCTCTCAGCTCAATTATCAGATTCAAGGGGCCGATCTCCCTGCAAAAGGAATTTCTGGCACCAGCACCATGACGGCGCGCTGGCTTGAACCCGAACGGCGGGTCGAACTCAGTCAGTTGCAATTGACGGCAAACGATAGCGATTTGCAAGGCAGCGCGAGCGTCGTGCTGGAGGATAAACCTCAGTGGGTCATTGATCTGCACGCCAATAAATTGAATCTCGATGGTTTGGTTGCGGCAAATGCTGTCACCAATTCTCAAACGGTCCAGAAGGCGCAGCAGCAACCGACACTGGCACGTCCGGTGATTGCCTCGGGCACCGAAGACAACAGTTATCAGAATCTGCGTGGCTATAGCGCCCAGGTTAAAATTGCCGCTTCCAATGTGCGCTGGCGCGGGCTGGACTTCACCGATGTGCAATCGGCGATAAATAACCAGTACGGCCTTCTGACGGTTTCTGAACTGATGGGGAATCTGGGCCATGGCAGCATGTCGTTCCCGGGCCAACTTGATGCTCGCAAGGGCGAGCCGCAATTAACCTTCACGCCGAAAGTCGATAACATTGAAATCGGGCAGATCCTCACCGCTTTCGATTATCCCATTGCGTTGTCTGGCAAGCTGTCGATGGAAGGGGAGTTTAGCGGCGACAGACTTAATGCCGAGGCTTTCCGCCGTAGCTGGCAAGGGGATGCGAGCATTACGATGTCGCACTCCACGATGAAAGGGATGAACTTCCAGCAGGTGATCCAGCAAGCGGTGACTCGTAGCAATGGCGATGTGCAGGCCAAAGATAATTACGACAACGTGACGACGCTGGATAGCTTCTCGGCACAGGCAAATCTCGACAACGGTGACCTGATGCTCAAGAAGATGGAAGGCAAATCTTCGATGCTTGAACTGACGGGGCAAGGTTCACTGGATTTGGTCAAACAGCTTTGTGATACCCGATTTAATGTCACCGTGCTGGGTGGTTGGGAAGGGGACAGTAAGCTGATTGATGTGCTGAAAACCACGCCTATCCCGTTGCGCGTCTATGGCCCCTGGCAGAAGCTGAACTATTCATTACAAGTTGACCAGGTGTTGCGTAAGCAATTGCAAAACGAAGCGAAACGTCGCCTGAATGACTGGTTAGATAAGCATAAAGACAGCAGCAAATCGAAAGATGTGAAGGAGTTGCTGAATAAGCTGTAGTTGTTTCAGGCTTCGTGTAACGGTGGATGACGCTGCGCTTATCCGCCCTGCAACGGCTATAAATCGCTGCGCTTATCCACCCTACAACGGCTATAAATCGCTGCGTTTATCCACCCTACAAAATCTGAATCGTAGGTCGGATAAGCGTAGCGTCATCCGACTTTATCCTCTCGACTCACACCTCGTAATCCATCTCATCATCGACTTCCAGCGGTACAATCTGCACTTTCTGCACCCGGTGGCTCTCCACTTGCAAGGTGCGTAACAGGAAATTCCCCACCTCAACCGTTTCACCGGTCACCGGAATATGCTGTAGCGACTCCATAAGCAACCCGGCAATGGTGTGATAGTTGCGCTTGTCTTCCAGCGGCAACGGCACGTACTGGACTAAATCATCAAGCGGCATATGGCCGTTTGCCGTCCAGCTACCATCCGGGTTTTTCTGGATATCATGGCGCGCGTCGATCTCTTCTACTTCATTGGGCAAATTACCGGCGATGGTTTCCATCACGTCACTTAATGTCACTACCCCTTCGACTGAACCAAACTCATCCACCACAAAAGCAAAGTGCGTTCTGGCGTTACGGAATTGCTCGAGTGCAGCCAGCAACGTCAGTGTCTCAGGGAAGATCAACGGCTGGCGTATCAACACTTCAAGATTAAGCGGCTCAGCTTTCAACGTTTGCTGCAGTAAATCAATAACGTGCACCACACCCAAAATTTCGTCGCCGCTGCCGGTGACCACTACACGGGTATGTTGGTTTTTATCCAGGAGTGCGCGGACTTCATCGTCCGCGGCGCTCAGGTTGATGTATTCGACGTCATGACGCGAGGTCATGATGCTGCTCACTGTACGCTGGTTGAGATTCAGCACCCGTTCAATCATCAGTCGCTCGACCGGATCAAAGATCTCATCTTGATGCGAGTGATCGGCAATCAACGATGCGGTCTGTGCATCCAGTTCAGCTTCTTCCTTTTTACCGTTCAACAAACGCAGCACGGCTTCGGCTGTACGCTGGCGTAACGACTGATCCGCCGATAAGAAGCGACGGCGATTAAATATGGCAAGTTGATTCAGGCTTTCAATCATCACCGAGAAGCCAATGGCGGCGTACAAATAGCCTTTCGGAATGTGGTAGCCAAAGCCATCTGCCACCAGGCTAAAACCAATCATCAGCAGGAAGCTCAGACACAAAATCACAATCGTTGGATGGTTGTTCACAAAGCGAGTCAGCGCTTTGCTCGCCAGTAGCATCAGGCAGATTGCGATAATTACCGCCGCCATCATCACGGCCAGATGGTCCACCATCCCCACGGCAGTAATCACTGAATCGAGAGAAAACACTGCATCCAGAATCACGATTTGCGTGACAACAGGCCAGAACCGCGCACCGCGCCGCTGGGACTGTGTTTCGCTGTCTTTACCTTCAAGGCGCTCATTCAACTCCACGGTGGCTTTGAATAACAGGAATAAGCCACCGAAAAGCATGATCAGATCCCTGGCGCTAAAAGCGAGTTCACCTACATGAAACAGGGGACGAGTCAGTGTCACAAGCCAGGATATTGAAGCCAGGAGCAATAAGCGCATCAACATGGCGAGGATAAGGCCGGTGACACGGGCGCGGTCGCGTTGCGCCGGAGGCAATTTTTCGGCAAGGATGGCGATAAACACCAGGTTATCGATACCCAGAACCAGCTCAATAACCACCAGTGTTATGAGGCCTGCCCAGATAGACGGGTCGGCAATCCATTCCATAATTCTTTCAGAACCTTTTACAGGATGACAAATGTCACAATGAAATGATGGATAAACAGGGGAGGAATTGCAATGTCGTGGACGGGATAAATGCTGAACCGCTTAAATGCCAGGAGTTCCTGCATTTATATCCTTTTAATTGCCAGGGTAAATAATTAATTCTTTAGCTAAATAAGGAGTCATTATTTTCTCTGTCGTTAAATTCACATGAGATATATCTGTATATTATCGTCAGACGTATCAGTTATTCATTTTCTGTCAATATAAAGAAATTCCTAAAGCTGTGTAATTGTGCTGTTAATATTATTCTTAAAAGTCCCGGGATTGCTCAGTGGTACCTTGCCTGATATAGGGTTAACTGCAACAATCCGTATCGGTATCTGATATTAGATGTATTTTTTTATATTCGCTGAAGCCGTGATATTTAACCTGGTGGCGCGGGTTTATGTTCCTAAGATAATTCTTGGGATTTAATCTCCGCCAGCGCTACTCCTTATAAATTGTCTCTTTTCAGTAGGTTGGTGACTGCAAGCCAGGGGCGGTAGCATGCTCAAAGGCCAGAGAATAAGCCTTAATTATTCTGTCAATAGGATGTCGGGAAATAAGCGTTTTTTTAGGATTGATGCCAGTTATTTTTAAAGGCAACCAGGTTTCAATTCATGCCTCATTCAAAAACCTAACGAGTCTCTTATTTTATTCGTTCAGGATAATTACTCTGCCATAGTGATAAATACTCAATGATAAAATACAAACTTAAATTGATGCCTTTATTGGTGTCGGTAACCCTTATGAGTGGTTGCACCATCCTCCCCGGAAGCAATATGTCGACGATGGGGAAGGATGTCATCAAGCAGCAAGATTCAGATTTTAATCTGGATCGCATGGTTAACGTCTATCCGTTAACGCCGCGCCTGGTTGAACAATTACGCGTTCGTCCAGCAGTCGCGCAGCCAAATATGTCTCTCGACCAGGAAATTTCTGCCTACCAATATCGTGTGGGTCCAGGCGACGTGTTAAACGTCACGGTCTGGGACCACCCTGAACTGACAACCCCTGCAGGTCAGTACCGTAGCTCAAGCGATGCCGGTAACTGGGTACAGTCGGACGGCACCATGTTCTATCCGTATGTCGGCAAAGTTAAAGTCGCAGGTAAAACCTTGTCTGAAATCCGCAGTGATATTACTAGCCGTCTTGCGACGTACATCGCAGACCCGCAGGTGGACGTTAATATCGCTGGCTTCCGCTCTCAGAAAGCCTATGTCTCAGGCCAGGTCAATAAATCCGGTCAGCAGGCTATTACCAACGTACCGCTCACTATTCTCGATGCTATCAACGCCGCAGGCGGCCTGACTGATGCGGCCGACTGGCGCAACGTCGTGTTGACTCACAACGGCCAGGAAAAACGGATTTCCCTGCAAGCGTTGATGCAAAACGGCGACCTGAGCCAGAACCATTTGCTCTATCCCGGCGACATTTTATTCGTGCCGCGCAATGACGATCTGAAAGTGTTCGTGATGGGCGAAGTGAAGAAACAGACCACCCTGAAAATGGACTTCAGCGGCATGACGCTGACCGAAGCGCTTGGCCAGGCCGAAGGTCTGGATATGACGGCCTCCAACGCCAGCGGCATCTTCGTTATTCGACCAATCAAAGATAAGCAGGGCGGCAAAATTGCCAACATTTATCAGCTTGATATGTCCGATGCGACCTCGCTGGTGATGGGTACCGAATTCCAGTTGCAACCTTATGACGTGGTGTATGTCACCACTGCACCTGTCACGCGTTGGAATCGTCTGATTAACCAACTGCTGCCAACCATCAGCGGCGTTCGTTATATGACGGATGCAGCCAAAGATATCCATACCTGGTAAGGCGCTATGTTCAACAAAATTTTGGTTGTCTGTGTGGGGAACATTTGCCGTTCCCCAACCGCTGAGCGGTTACTAAAAAGCTATCACCCGCAGTTAACCGTGACGTCTGCGGGACTCGGGGCGCTGGTGGGGAAAGGGGCTGATGTCGGTGCCGTTCGTGTGGCGCAACAGCATAACCTCTCCCTTGAGGGGCATTGTGCGAAACAGGTCTCCGGCAAAATGTGCCGCGAATATGACCTGATCCTCGCCATGGAAAAGCGCCACATCTCCGCAATCTGCGAAATGGCTCCAGAAATGCGCGGCAAAGTGATGCTGTTTGGTCACTGGGATGCGGAACGGGAAATTCCCGATCCGTATCGTAAAAGCCATGACGCTTTTGAAGCGGTTTACGGTCTTCTGGATCTCAGCGCCCAAAAATGGGCTCACGCACTCAACGCTCATCAGGGATAACAATGACAGAAAAATCACGCCGTTCGAGCGCCCCGACTGAGGGCAATGATGAAATCGATATTGGCCGATTGTTTGGTACGGTTCTCGAAGCCCGCTGGTGGGTTTTGGGGATCACAGCAATCTTTGCGGCACTGGCGACGGTGTATGCACTGTTTGCCACCCCCATCTATAAAGCCGATGCGCTGGTGCAAATTGAACAAAACGCCGGTAACTCGCTGGTCAATGATATTAACTCCGCACTCTCCAACAAACCGCCAGCGTCTGCTGCTGAAATGCAGTTGATTCAGTCGCGTCTGGTATTGGGGAAAACCGTCGACGATCTCAATCTCGATATCGCGGTTGAGAAAAACAGTTTCTGGCTGCTGGGCGCAGGCTGGGATCGCCTGCAAGGTCGTCAGAATGACACCGTGGTGGTCGATACCTTTTCCCTTCCAGCCGGTCAGGCCAAAAATGTCTTTACCGTGGAAGTGCTGAGCCCAACGCAGTATTTGCTGACCAGCGATAACGGATTTAGCGCCAAAGGGCAGGTCGGCCAGACGCTGAATCAGGGCGGCATCACCCTGAAAGTGAGCGCTATCAAAGCGCAGGTCGGGGATACCTTTACGGTCACCAAATACTCGACGCTTGGCATGATTAACCAGCTTCAGGGCAACCTGACGGTAGCCGAAAACGGCAAAGATACCGGCGTTCTGAGCCTGTCTTATACCGGTGAAGACCGCGACAAAATCCGCGATATTCTCGATAGCATCACCCGTAACTATCTTGAGCAGAACGTTCAGCGCAAGTCGGAAGAGGCGGCGAAAAGCCTGAAATTCCTCGCCGAACAACTGCCAGATGTGCGCTCCCGTCTTGATGCGGCTGAAAATAAACTGAATGCCTATCGCCAGCAGCAGGATTCGGTAGACCTCTCTCTTGAAGCCAAGTCCGTTCTCGACACCATGGTCAATATTGATGCGCAGCTCAATGAGCTGACCTTCAAAGAGGCTGAAATCTCCAAGCTGTACACCAAAGTTCACCCGGCGTATCGCACGCTGCTGGAAAAACGCCAGACCCTCGAAGAAGAGAAAGCTCGCCTTAACGGGCGCGTGACGGCGATGCCGAAAACTCAACAGGAAATCGTGCGGTTAACCCGTGACGTGGAATCCGGCCAGCAGGTTTATATGCAGCTGTTGAACAAACAGCAAGAGCTGAAAATCACTGAGGCCAGCACGGTCGGCGATGTGCGTATTGTCGATGCCGCTATTGCTCAGCCTGGCATGGTGAAACCGCAACGTGCGCTGATTATCCTCGGCAGCATTATTCTCGGTTTGATGTTGTCAGTGATGGGCGTGCTGTTACGTTCCTTGTTCAACCGTGGCATCGAAAGCCCGGCGGTACTTGAAGAGGCGGGAATCGGGGTTTATGCCAGTATCCCACTTTCTGAATGGCAGAAATCCCGTGATAACGCCACGGTGCGGAATGTCAAAGGGGCGCGACGTAACAAGCAAAGCCAACTGTTGGCTGTCGGCAACCCGACAGACCTGGCCATCGAAGCGATTCGTAGTCTGCGTACCAGTCTGCACTTCGCCATGATGCAGGCGTCAAACAATGTCCTGATGTTAACCGGCGTGAGCCCGTCTATCGGGAAAACCTTTGTGTGCGCCAACCTCGCGGCGGTCATCAGCCAGACCAACAAACGCGTGCTGCTTATCGACTGCGATATGCGCAAAGGCTATACCCACGAACTGCTGGGCACCACCAACACCAATGGCCTGGCGGATGTGTTATCGGGTAAGGCTGAAATCAGCCATTGTGCACAAAAAACCTCAGTGCCTAATTTTGACCTGATACCGCGTGGGATGGTGCCATCCAATCCGTCAGAACTGTTGATGAGTGAGCGCTTTGCCGAACTGGTGGCATGGGCCAGTAAAAATTATGACCTGGTACTGATTGATACCCCACCAATACTTGCGGTAACAGACGCCGCTGTGGTTGGGCGTCATGCAGGGACCACATTGATGGTGGCGCGCTACGCGGTGAATACGCTTAAAGAAGTGGAAACCAGCCTCAGCCGCTTTGAACAAAATGGCATCAACGTACGCGGCGTGATCCTCAACTCTATCTTCCGCCGTGCAGCGGGATATGAAGATTATGGTTACTACGAGTACGAATATAAATCTGACGCGAAATAATCAGACACCACCCGGCGGATGACGCTTCGCTTATCCGCCCTGGATTTCTGATGCGAAATAATTGAAGGTTACGCCCTCACCCTAACCCTCTCCCCCGGGAGAGGGGACGGTACGGTTTTCTCCTTCTCCCTCAGGGAGAAGGGTGGGATGAGGGTTGTTTCATAACAACACTTGGGGTATGCCATGAATAACCCGCTTATTTCTATTTATATGCCGACATGGAACCGTCAGCAGTTGGCGATCCGCGCCATTAAATCGGTGCTACGCCAGGATTATGAACACTGGGAAATGTTAATCGTGGACGACTGTTCTTCCTCGTATGAGCAGTTGCAGCGTTTTGTTGATGAACTGGGCGATGCGCGCGTGCGCTACGTCCGCAATGAGTTCAACTCCGGTGCGTGCTCGGTGCGTAACCAGGCCATCAGCCAGGCGACGGGGGAGTTGATTACAGGTATTGATGACGATGATGAATGGACCCCCAATCGTCTGTCGGTCTTCCTGGAACACAAACATCAACTGGTGACGCACGCCTTTTTGTATGCCAATGACTACGTTTGCGAAGGTCAGGTTTACTCCCAGCCCGCCAGTTTGCCGCTCTACCCGAAATCACCGTTTTCTTTAAAGCTGTTTTATAAGCGCAATATTATTGGCAATCAGGTATTTACCTATGCCGACCGTTTCAAAGCCTGCCTGTTTGATACCACACTGGCGGCCGCTCAGGATTACGACATTTTCCTGCGCATGGTGGTGGAGTACGGCCAACCGTGGAAAGTGGAAGAAGCCACGCAAATTCTGCATATCAATCACGGCGAAATGCAGATAACTAAATCCCCGAAAAAGTTCGCCGGTTACTTCCACTTCTATCAAAAGCACAAAGACAAATTCGACCGGGCCAGTAAGAAATACCAACTGTTTACCCTCTACCAGATCCGTAACAAGCGCATGTCGTTGCGCACGTTGTTAGCGCTGTTGAGTGTGCGCAACACCAAACGCCTGGCTGATGGATTACGGGGGAAATAACGGTGCTTGAAGATCTTCGCGCAAACTCCTGGAGCTTACGACCGTGCTGCATGGTGATGGCTTACCGCATCGCGCATTTTTGCTCGGTGTGGCGCAAAAAAAGCGTCATCAATAATCTCTGGGCGGCTCCGATTATTTTGCTGTATCGCTTTATCACCGAGTGCCTGTTTGGCTATGAAATCCAGGCAGGAGCCACTATCGGTCGGCGTTTCACCATTCATCACGGTTATGCGGTGGTGATTAATAAATTCGTGGTCGCCGGAGATGATTTCACTATCCGTCACGGCGTCACCATCGGCAATCGCAGCAAAAGCAATGATTGCCCGGTGATTGGCAACGGTGTGGATCTGGGTGCCAACGTAGTGATTATTGGTGATATCACGTTGGGTAATAACGTGGTGGTTGGTGCGGGTAGTGTGGTGCTGGACAACGTGCCGGACAATGCGCTGGTCGTCGGTGAGAAAGCGCGAGTTAAGGTAATTAAATGAATATTATGCAATTTAACGTTCGCCTCGCCGAAGGAGGCGCTGCGGGTGTGGCACTCGATCTCCACCAACGTGCCCGGGCCGCGGGTCTGCGCTCACGTTTTATCTACGGTTACGGCAAAGGCGGGAAGAAAAGCGCCAGCCACGATAAATTCGAGGGTGTTGAAAAACACACCCCGCGTCTGACGGCTATTGCCAACATTGTGTTATTTCGCTTTTTTAACCGCGACCCGTTTGGCAACCTGAATAATCTGTACCGCAAAGTGACCCGCGCTGCGGGTCCGGTGGTTCTGCATTTCCATGTCGTCCACAGCTACTGGTTGAATCTCGAAGAGATGGTGACCTTTTGCCAGCGCGTGAAGGCGCATAAAGCGGATGTGACTTTTGTCTGGACGCTGCACGATCACTGGAGCATCACCGGGCGCTGCGCGTTTCTCGATGGTTGTGATGGCTGGAAAACAGGCTGCCAAAAATGCCCGTCTTTAAATAACTATCCGCCAGTAAAACGAGACCGTGCGCATCTGCTTATCGATTCCAAGCGCCAGTTGTTCCGTGAAATGCTGGCGCTGGGTTGCCAGTTTATCTCCCCAAGCCAGCATGTGGCCGACGCCTTTAACCGCATTTACGGGGCAGGGCGCTGCAAAATCATTAATAACGGCATTGATGTAGCAACCGAGGCGATCCTCGCTGAACTGCCTCTTACCCATACGGCGAGCGAAAAACCAAAAGTGGCGGTGGTCGCCCATGACCTGCGCTATGACGGCAAAACCAATCAGCAACTGGTGCAGGCAATCATGGCGTTGGGGGATGAAATCGAATTGCACACCTTCGGTAAGTTCTCGCCCTTTAACGGCCCGAACGTCGTTAACCACGGCTACATGACGGATAAAAAAGCGCTGATGAGCCAGCTTAACCAGATGGACTCGTTAGTGTTTAGCTCGCAGGTGGATAACTATCCGCTGATTTTGTGCGAAGCATTGTCGATTGGCGTGCCGGTTGTTGCCACTCAAAGTGAAGCGGCAGATGAAGTGCTGCGAAAAGTGGGCGGCAAAACCTTTAACGATGAGCGCGTGCTTGAACTGGTGAAAATGCCTAAAGAGCAGTTGGCGCAGCAGGTGTTTGGCAAAGAGTTGCAGGCGTTCAAAAGCGCCAGCCGCCAGGCTTTCAGTGGACAACAGATGCTGGAGGAGTATGTCTCGTTCTATCAAAATCTGTAGTTATCTGCTGTTACCGTTCATCTATCTGGTGGTCAACGTCAAGTTGGCCTCATTGGGAGAAAGCTTCCCCATTACGATAGTCACCTTCTTGCCGGCAATCCTCTTTTTGTATATTGAACGCATCAGCGTCAAAAAATTGATGATTGCATTGGGCATCGGTGCGGGGCTGACAGCATTTAACTACATCTTCGGCCAATCGCTTAATGCCAGCAAATATGTCACCTCGACATTATTGTTTGTCTATATCGTGCTGATTCTGGCGATGACCTGGAGCTGCCGCTTCAAAACTATTTCACAACGCAATCACCGTAAAATTTTAAGGGTATTTTATTGCGTCGTAGGTATTGTGGTTATGTTGGCCGCGGCGGAAATGGCTCAGATTATTCTGACGGGCGGCAGTAGCCTGATTGAGAAAATTTCGAAGTTTCTTATATACAGTAATAGCTATGTTCTGAACTTTATTAGCTTCGGTGGTAAGCGAACAACAGCGCTCTATTTTGAGCCGGCATTTTTTGCTCTGGCATTAATCTCAATTTGGCTCAGCATCAAACAGTTCGGTATCAAAACACCAAAAGTTGATGGTATGATTCTGTTAGGGATAGTTCTTTCAGGATCATTTTCAGGGGTAATGACTTTTATCCTGTTTTATCTTCTGGAATGGGCATTTCAGTACCTTAATAAAAATGCCATCAAGAAGAAGTTGCCACTGGCGATTATCTCTCTTTCCGTATTTTTAGTAGGGTTAGTATTCGCGTTTCCTTATATCGCTACACGTCTGGGTGATTTGGGAACCGAAGGCTCGTCGTCGTATTACCGTATTATTGGTCCGCTCGCGATGGTTGGATATTCATTAAGCAATATCGACGGGGTAGTGCGTTTCGGATCTTTATATGAATATGTCGCATCATTCGGAATCTTTAACGGTGCGGATGTCGGTAAAACAGTAGACAATGGTTTGTATCTCCTGATTATTTATTTTTCCTGGTTTGCTGTAATACTGACAATTTGGTATATGTCGAAAGTCATTAAAATGATGCGCACGGCGTTTGGTAATAATGAAAATTACCGTGTGCAACTCTGGCTGTTTATGCCGATGTCACTGTTTTTTACCGGCTCGATTTTTAGCCCTGAATATGCGTTCTTAATTGTGTGTCCCTTTATTTTACGCAAGGCACTCAATATTACGAACACCTGAGGTCCATTATGTTATTAAGTGTCATCACCGTTGCTTATAAAAATCTCGCCGGAATAGAAAAAACCTGGCAGTCGCTGGCTCATCTTGCGAAGGCTTCAGGTATCACATTTGAGTGGATTGTGGTGGATGGCGCTTCAAACGACGGTACGGCAGAATTTCTGCAAAATCTCAATGGACAGTACAACTTACGTTATGTCAGCGAACCAGATAACGGCATCTATGATGCGATGAACAAAGGAATTGATATGGCCCAGGGCCGTTATGCCTTGTTCCTCAATTCAGGTGATATCTTCCATCCGGAGATAGCAGACGTCGCCCATCAGCTTGCTGCCATGCCCTTGAGCGATAATGCGATGGTGATTGGCGATGCATTATTAGACTTCGGTGACGGGACAAAAATCGCGCGTCGTGCCAAGCAGGGTTGGTATATTTATCACAGCTTACCTGCCAGCCATCAGGCGATTTTTTTTCCGGTAACCGGGTTACGCAAATACCCGTACGACCTGCAATATAAAGTTTCATCAGATTATGCTTTGACCGCGAAAATGTATAAAAGTGGTTACGCTTTTAAACGTGTCAAGGGCTTCGTCTCTGAATTTTCAATGGGCGGCGTATCAACGTCGAATAATATTGAATTGTGCCATGATGCAAAAAATGTGCAGCGTAAAATATTAGGCGTTCCTGGCTTTATTGCAGAGTTATCTTATAAGTTGCGTTTGCGTACCACCGGTAAAGCAAAGGCCATGTACAACAAGGCGTAGTTTCGTAAAGGACAGGTTTCGTAGGTCGGATAAGCGCAGCATCATCCGACAATAAAACGAAGGGAATATCATGCAGGAATTAAATGGCTTCTCGGTGCCGAAAGGTTTTCGCGGGGGCAATCCTATTAAAGTTCAACTGTGGTGGGCAGTTCAGGCAACATTATTTGCCTGGTCACCACAAATATTTTATCGCTGGCGTGCATTCTTATTACGTTTATTTGGCGCACGAATTGGTAAAGGTGTGGTGATTCGTCCCTCAGTCAAAATTACCTATCCATGGAAATTAACGTTAGGTGATTATGCCTGGGTTGGAGATGACGCGGTGTTGTATACGCTGGGCGATATTACGATTGGTGCCAATTCTGTGGTGTCACAAAAGTGTTATTTATGTACCGGTAGCCACGATTATATGAGCAAGCATTTTGATATTACCGCCACCCCGATCGTTATTGGCGAAAAATGCTGGCTGGCAACCGATGTATTTGTCTCTCCCGGCGTCACTATTGGAAATGGCACCGTCGTCGGTGCACGTAGCAGCGTTTATAAATCATTACCGGCTAATGCCGTATGCCGGGGTAACCCAGCAATAAAAATACGAGATCGAGCTTTGTAGACATGTAGGTCGGATAAGCCTGCGTCATCCGACATTGCGGTGGATGACACTTCGTTTATCCACCCTACGGACTGACAAATCAGAACCTGGTTTTTAAAGAGGAAAATCTATTATGACTAAAGTAGCTCTCATCACGGGTGTTACCGGACAAGACGGCTCTTATCTGGCGGAACTGCTGCTGGAAAAAGGTTACGAAGTTCATGGCATCAAACGTCGTGCATCTTCATTCAATACCGAACGTGTTGATCATATTTACCAGGATCCTCATTCAGGTAATCCAAAATTCCATCTGCACTACGGTGATCTGACGGACAGCTCCAACCTGACCCGTATTCTTTCCGAAGTGCAGCCGGATGAAGTGTATAACCTGGGGGCAATGAGCCACGTAGCGGTTTCTTTTGAGTCACCGGAATACACCGCCGATGTTGATGCGATGGGCACTTTACGTCTGCTGGAAGCGATTCGTTTCTTAGGTCTTGAGAAGAAAACCCGTTTCTATCAGGCATCCACTTCTGAGCTGTATGGCCTGGTGCAGGAAACTCCGCAGAAAGAGACCACACCTTTCTATCCGCGCTCCCCGTATGCGGTCGCCAAACTTTATGCCTACTGGATAACCGTAAACTATCGCGAATCCTACGGCATGTATGCGTGTAACGGTATTCTGTTCAACCACGAATCCCCACGTCGTGGCGAAACCTTCGTGACCCGCAAAATTACCCGCGCTATCGCCAACATCGCACAGGGCCTGGAAAAATGCCTGTATCTGGGGAACATGGATTCCCTGCGTGACTGGGGCCATGCCAAAGACTACGTGAAAATGCAGTGGATGATGCTGCAACAAGAAACCCCGGAAGACTTCGTGATTGCCACCGGTGTGCAGTACTCCGTACGCCAGTTCGTGGAAATGGCGGCCGCTCAACTCGGTATCAAACTGCGCTTTGAAGGCACCGGTGTTGAAGAGAAAGGCATTGTTGTTTCCGTGACCGGCCACGATGCACCGGGTGTGAAGCCAGGCGATGTGATTGTTTCTGTCGACCCGCGTTACTTCCGTCCTGCTGAAGTGGAAACCCTGCTGGGCGACCCAACCAAAGCGCACGAAAAACTGGGCTGGAAACCAGAAATCACACTGCAAGAAATGGTCGGCGAAATGGTTGCTAAAGACCTCGAAGCGGCGAAAAAACACTCGTTGCTTAAGTCACACGGCTACGAGGTTGCCATCGCGCTGGAGTCCTGAGCATGAATAAACACCGTATCTTTGTTGCTGGCCATCGTGGGATGGTCGGCTCTGCCATAGTCCGCCAGCTTGAGCAACGTGCAGACGTTGAACTGGTGCTGCGTGGACGTGATGAACTGAATCTGCTGGATGGTGCCGCGGTTAACGCGTTCTTCGCCGAAGAGCGTATCGATCAGGTTTATCTGGCAGCGGCGAAAGTGGGCGGTATTGTGGCGAACAATACTTATCCTGCTGACTTCATCTACGAAAACATGATGATTGAGGCCAACATTATTCACAGTGCCCATACGCACAACGTGAATAAGCTGCTGTTCCTCGGTTCATCGTGCATTTATCCGAAGATGGCCAATCAGCCAATGGCGGAAAGCGAGTTGCTGCAGGGCACACTCGAAGCGACCAATGAGCCGTATGCGATTGCCAAAATCGCGGGCATTAAACTGTGCGAGTCATACAACCGCCAGTTTGGTCGCGATTATCGTTCGGTAATGCCAACCAATTTGTATGGCCCGCACGATAACTTCCACCCGAGCAATTCCCACGTCATCCCGGCGTTGCTGCGTCGTTTCCATGAAGCGACTCAGCAGAATACGCCTGATGTGGTGGTGTGGGGCAGCGGTACGCCAATGCGCGAATTCCTGCACGTTGATGATATGGCGGCAGCCAGCATCCACATTATGGAACTGGCGAGCGAAGTGTGGCAGGAAAACACCCAGCCAATGCTTTCGCATATCAACGTCGGTACCGGTGTCGATTGCACCATCCGCGAGCTGGCGCAAACCATCGCGAAAGTGACGGGTTATCGCGGTCGCGTGGTGTTCGATGCCACCAAACCTGATGGTACGCCACGCAAATTGCTGGATGTGACGCGGCTGCGCCGCCTGGGCTGGTATCCGGAAATCACCCTGGAGCCGGGTCTTGCGAGTACCTACCAGTGGTTCCTCGAAAACCAGCAACGGTTCCGGGGGTAGGCATGTTCCTGAGTGCTGAAGACTTCGCAACGGTCGTGCGTTCCACGCCGCTTATCTCCATCGACCTGATTGTTGAAAATCAGGACGGCGAGTTTCTGTTGGGGCAACGCACTCAGCGCCCGGCGCAGAACTACTGGTTCGTGCCGGGTGGCCGGGTACAGAAAGATGAAACGCTGGAGCACGCATTTGCGCGCTTAACCGAAGTGGAATTAGGTCAAGCGTTCACCCTCGCAGACGGTGAGTTTTACGGTGTGTGGCAGCATTTCTATGACGACAACTTCTCCGGGACGGATTTCTCCACCCACTACGTGGTTCTGGGGTTCCGTCTGCGAGTAGAGGCAAGTGTGCTGCAACTGCCTGATGCGCAGCACAGTGCTTATCGCTGGTTAACGCCAGCGGAATTGCTCGAACGTGATGATGTGCATGACAACAGCCGGGCTTACTTTCTTGCGGGCAACGCAGAAGCAGGCTGAAGGATAATGTGCAAATGAAGATTCTTGTATACGGCATTAACTACTCACCGGAGCTGACAGGCATCGGTAAATATACCGGTGAGATGGTTGAATGGATGACGCGCCAGGGTCATGAGGTGCGGGTCATTACCGCACCACCTTACTATCCGGTCTGGGAAGTGCATCCAGATTACTCCGCCTGGAAGTACAAAAAAGAAGTGGGTGCAGCCACCGTCTGGCGCTGCCCGCTGTATGTACCAAAACAGCCTTCAACGTTAAAGCGCCTGATCCATCTGGGCAGCTTTGCGCTGAGCTCATTCTTCCCGCTGCTGGCGCAACGTCGCTGGAAGCCGGATCGCATTATTGGCGTAGTGCCAACGCTGTTTTGCGTACCAGGCATGCGCCTGCTCGCAAAACTGAGTGGCGCGCGCACCTTGCTGCATATCCAGGATTACGAAGTCGACGCGATGCTCGGCCTGGGCATGGCGGGCAAAAAGCAGGGCAAAGTCGCCCGACTGGCGACCCGCTTTGAACAAAGCGGGCTGCACAACGTTGACAATGTTTCGACCATTTCGCGTTCGATGATGAACAAAGCGATGGAAAAGGGCGTCGATCCGCAAAAAGTGATCTTCTTTCCTAACTGGTCGGAAGTTGAACGTTTTCGCGGTATCTCCCATGAAGATGTACAAGCGGTGCGCACCCGTTTACAGCTGCCTGAAGATAAAAAAATCATTCTTTACTCCGGCAATATCGGAGAAAAGCAGGGGCTGGAAACCGTCATTGAAGTGGCGCAGCGTATGGAGAATCAACCGTATTTATTTGTGATTGTCGGGCAGGGCGGCGGAAAAGCGCGTTTGCAAAAACAGGCGCAGGAGAAGGGATTGCACAACGTGGTGTTCCATCCGTTGCAGCCTTACGACGCGTTGCCAGCATTACTGCATCTCGCGGATTGCCATTTGGTTATCCAGCGCCGGGGCGCGGCGGATGCGGTTCTGCCATCCAAACTGACCAATATTCTTGCCGTGGGCGGTAATGCGGTGATTACCGCAGAACGTGATACCGAACTCGGCCAACTTTGCGATGCCTGGTCCGGAATTGCCGTGTGTGTCGAGCCGGAATCGGTAGACGCGTTAGCCGATGGCATCGAGCGCTGCCTGCAATTGCCGGAACACAATACGGTGGCATGTGAATATGCCGAGCGTACGCTGGAGAAAGACAGCGTGCTGAACCAGTTCATCTTAGATATTCGGGGTTAATTATGGCTCAACCACAACTCTATCCGGTCATTATGGCGGGTGGTAACGGTAGCCGCTTGTGGCCGTTGTCCCGCGTGCTTTACCCGAAACAGTTCCTGTGCCTGAAAGGGGAACTGACGATGTTGCAAACCACCATTAGCCGTTTGAACGGCGTGGAGTGCGAAAGCCCGGTGGTGATTTGCAACGAAGAACATCGTTTTATTGTGGCGGAGCAGCTACGTGAGCTAAACAAGCTGACGGAAAATATCGTTCTCGAGCCTGCCGGACGTAACACTGCACCGGCTATCGCGCTGGCAGCGCTTGCGGCCGTGCGTAATCAGCCGGAACAAGATCCACTGATGTTGATCCTCGCGGCTGACCATGTGATTCAGAACGAAGAGGCATTTCGTGAAGCGGTACGTAACGCGCTGCCGTATGCCAACGCAGGGAAACTGGTGACCTTTGGTATCGTTCCTGACCTGCCAGAAACCGGTTATGGCTATATTCGTCGTGGCGAAATTGCTAATTCCAACACGCCTGATGTTGATGCCGTTGCATTTGGCGTCGCACAGTTCGTGGAAAAACCAGATTTAACTACCGCGCAGGCTTATGTTGCCAGCGGTGAGTATTACTGGAACAGCGGCATGTTCCTGTTCCGCGCTGGCCGTTACCTCGAAGAGCTGAAAAAATTCCGTCCGGATATTCTCAGCGCCTGCGAAAAAGCGATGGCGAACATCGACCCGGATCTGGATTTTGTCCGTGTGGACGAAGCGGCATTCCTCGCCTGTCCTGACGAATCTATTGATTACGCGGTAATGGAAAAAACTGCGGATGCGGTTGTGGTGCCTATGGATGCAGGCTGGAGCGATGTCGGTTCATGGTCATCGTTGTGGGATATCAGCGCCAAGAATCAGCAAGGTAATGTGCACCATGGCGACGTTATTAGTCACGATTCCGAAAACAGCTATATCTATGCGGAATCGGGTCTGGTCACCACCGTTGGCGTGAAAGATTTGATCGTTGTCCAGACCAAAGATGCGGTACTGATTGCCGACCGCGACCACGTGCAAAGCGTGAAAAAGGTGGTTGAGCAGATCAAATTTGATGGCCGCCATGAACACCACAATCACCGCGAAGTGTATCGCCCGTGGGGCAAATACGACTCCATCGATGAAGGCGAACGCTACCAGGTGAAACGCATTACCGTGAAACCGGGCGAAGGTCTTTCACTGCAGATGCACCACCACCGCGCCGAGCACTGGATTGTGGTGGCGGGGACCGCGAAAGTCACGC
>NZ_JBAVHX010000023.1:0-146110 GCF_049686335.1 Buttiauxella sp.
TCAAGTGAAAAGCCCTGTACTGACGTACAGGGATTTTTGCTGTCTGTGACAAAATTGTCTGGAACAATTTGAACGCCGTTTACGGCGGCCCCTCCGGGGCGAGTATCCGGATGATACGAGTAATTTACGCAATTTCCCCAATAGAACCCGCAAAAAGATTAGCTTGCTCACAGTTTTTACTGCAACTACATCGAAACAGATTACTCTGTATAGCATCTCTTTTATCACCTGCTTTACTGGATCTTCAGGCTTTATGCCTATTCAGGAAGACAGGAGAAAAAAATGACAGAAGCAGCAACAACACATCAGGATAAAGCTGCTCTTACAGGTTCAGATACGCGGCGTCGCATTTGGGCAATTGTGGGAGCATCGTCCGGGAATTTGGTTGAGTGGTTTGATTTCTACGTCTACTCATTCTGTTCCCTCTATTTTGCACACATCTTTTTTCCTTCAGGTAATAGCACAACACAACTTTTGCAAACAGCAGGCGTATTTGCCGCAGGCTTCTTGATGCGGCCAATCGGAGGCTGGCTGTTTGGCTATATTGCGGATAAACACGGACGTAAGAATTCCATGCTTATCTCGGTTTGTATGATGTGCTTTGGATCGTTAGTGATCGCCTGTTTACCCGGTTACTCCACTATCGGGACATGGGCACCTGCGCTTCTTTTGTTGGCTCGCTTATTTCAGGGATTATCCGTTGGAGGCGAGTACGGAACAAGTGCGACATACATGAGTGAAGTCGCTGTAGAAGGGAGAAAAGGATTTTATGCGTCTTTTCAATATGTAACGCTTATCGGCGGGCAGCTTTTAGCACTTTTAGTCGTTGTCGTTCTTCAGCAAATTCTGAGTGAAGAAGAGTTACGTGAATGGGGCTGGCGAATTCCGTTTGCACTAGGTGCCGTTTTAGCTGTTGTTGCTCTCTATTTACGCCGCTCTTTGGACGAGACCTCCGATAAAGCAACACGGGAACATAAGGATGCAGGGACTCTGAGTGGGCTATGGAAACACCGCCGTGCATTTATTATGGTGCTGGGGTTCACCGCCGGTGGTTCGTTAAGCTTTTATACCTTCACAACTTATATGCAAAAGTATTTAGTCAATACCGCAGGCATGCATGCCAATACTGCCAGCGCTCTGATGACGTTCGCATTGTTTATATTTATGTTGGTACAACCCTTCTTTGGCGCGCTGTCTGACAAGATTGGCCGACGTAACTCCATGCTTTGTTTTGGTGGACTGGCGACAGTAATGACTGTGCCAATTCTTACCGCATTGCAAAACGTGACGTCCCCTTATGCAGCTTTCGGCCTGGTCATATTCGCTATGCTTATCGTCAGTTTTTACACGTCCATTAGCGGTATTTTGAAAGCAGAAATGTTTCCACCGGAAGTCCGGGCATTAGGTGTCGGCCTGTCTTATGCCGTGGCGAATGCATTGTTTGGTGGCTCAGCGGAATATGTCGCGCTTTCACTGAAATCGATAGGAATGGAAACCGCATTTTTCTGGTATGTCTCAGGAATGGGGGCTCTGGCATTCCTGGTTTCCCTGATGCTGCACCGCAAAGGGAAGGGAATCAAACTCTAATATTTGGCGAGTTGCCAGATTGCGTAGCCGGTGGCAGCACCGGCTACATCCCATGTAAAATCTTTCCAGCTCCATCCGCTGCCAGCTTCCCGACTATCCCAGAATTCTTTCGTTGCTCCAAGACTGACGGAAAATAAGAAACCGAAGTTTGCGCTGCGGGAATCGCTCCATCCCTGATGTTGGCCATACTCATTACCTGCAGCAGATAAAATAGCTGATGCGATAAAGTGCTGTGCTTTATCCTGACCATGCCACTGGTCTTGCGCCATATGGCTACAACCGCTGAGAAGGAGTATTGAGGGAAGTAAAAGACGTAGCATTCATGATCCTCTGGGTACAAAAAAGCCCTGCAAGCAGGGCTTTTCAGTATAGCGATGAACTACAGAATACGACTTATCAAACGATCGATACGGATACGGCGTAGACGGCGAATAAGTTTACGCACTTTCACAGGGTAATCAGCAATGCTCTGTAGATCATGATAGTGCTGAACTACCGTAGTATGAGTCCGGATTAAATCTAACTCATGGTCACGTTGAGCGGCCAGTTCTTGTTTAGGATCATGAATAAGAAGCGCATTCTCCAAATCTAGTCTCCATGCTCTCGGGTTAAGGTTATTACCCGTCAACAGCATCCACTCATCATCAACCCACATGCCTTTAAGGTGATAGCTGTTATCGTCATCTTTCCACAGACGTACCACCAATTGACCACTGTTAACGTAGTATTGTAGACGGCTCAGGAAGCGGCGAAGATTAATTTCATAGAGATAAGGCAATGCACCAATTATCTTAAACGGCTGATCTTCTGGAATATAAAAATCATTCGCCGTTTTATCACCGACAATAATCTCGACTTCTTTCCCTTCGCGTAACAGCTGGATGATACTCCGCACCAGCACAGCTGGCAGGTTGAAATACGGTGTACAGATAATCAGCTTTTGCTCGGTACACGGCATTAAATGGTAGATTGTTTTGTTCAGCAGACTACTTTTTCCCAGACCAACTAACGGCGTAACGGCAAGTTGCTCGTTATCGGCATTGCCCTGGAAATGGAAACTGGCATCACGTAACTCCTGACGGAATAAGCGAATGTCATTTTTAATTTCCGGACTTTTTGGTCGATGTTGTCTGTCTAATCGATGGACTGCGCGACCACCAACCAGATTTTCTTGCATCCAGTTATACATGATGTCGGACAGCTGAGAATTGCAGACAACCTGGTAGCGGTCATAGCGATATTTATCCTGCTGATGCAGGTAAACATCATTAATACTCGCGCCGCTATAAATCACGCAATCATCAACGATAAAACCTTTGAAATGCAGCACGCCCAAGGCTTCACGCGTGTTGACCGGCACGCCATAGACGGGGATATCTACGCCGGGGTACTCCTCGGTCATACGCTGATACCAGTCGGCATTGGTGTTAGTCGCAGCCGCGCCAATACGGCCTCGTTGAGCACGATGCCAGTCAACCAGAACGGTGACTGCAATTTCCGGACGTTGTTGCTTTGCCTTGTAGAGAGCATGCAACACGGCTTTACCGGCGTCATCTTGCTCAAGATACAGTGCGACAATGCAGATGCGGCGCGTAGCACCAGCAATTTTTTGCAGCAGAACTTCACGGAAATCCGCTGGGGAGAAAAGGGTCTTTACATCATCAACTGACTGAGAAAGCTTCGGCAATTGGGCAAGGTGTTGTTGATGTTTATTACGTTTAAATTTAGACAACATCACAGTGCGTATCTTCTCTATTCATTGGATGGCCTTCTGCAAAATCCAGACGTCAGAACTTGCTGATAATACCACTACTGACCCGTAAAGTGAGTAAGTTTTCCAGTACCTTACTCACGAATCTATGCTTTTAATCAATGGAAGAGTCAGGCTTACGATGCCATCTTCTAATTGAATATCGACATCAAATCCAAGCTTGCGAGCTAAAGAGACCATACCGCGGTTGTTCGGCATCGTAATACCATTCAGCCTTTGCAGGCCATGATCACCGGTGTAGCTAATCAGCTTTTCCAATAAGCGTCGCCCCAGTCCAAGCCCTTTCAAATCGGAACGAACCAGCACCGCAAACTCGGCATCAATATTATCGGGATCTGAGATTGCCCGTGTGACACCGATAATCTCCGGTGATCCATTTTGTTCACGAACAGCCACAAAAGCCATTTCTCGATCGTAGTCGATCTGGGTCATATTGGCTAAATCTTCATGGGTAAATTCGTTGATCTCACTGAAATAGCGATAGTAAAGATCCTCTTTGGTGACAAGGGAGATAAACTGTTGTAGCAACGGTTCATCTTCCGGCAGGATCGGGCGGAACAAACATTGTTCACCATTCTTGAGAATGATGTTTTCTTCCAGTTGATAAGGATAAGGGCGAATGGCAAGACGGCTTTCCGGATCGCCCTCAAACTTATCGAGCTGCAAAGTGACATCCAGCAAGGTGAATTCATTGCCCGAAGCCAGAAGGGGATGAATATCCAGGCGGCGAATTTCCGGGCAATCCACGATTAAGTTTGAAACCTGAACCAGGATTTGGCTAATTCCGGGAACATCCAGCGGACGTAATGCGCTGCGCCCACGGATCTTACCGCTTTTGATAGCCTGAATAACCAGATAGCGGGCGAGATTCATATTGAGCGGCGGTAATGCCACGACCGCCTGCTGATCCGGTCTCCATTCAACGCCACCTTCACCTAACATAATCAGCGGGCCAAATACCGGATCGTGTTCAACCACGATTCGAAGTTCCTGAGCGCCTGCACGGTTAGCCATGCTTTGTACCAACAATCCGTGGATCCGCGCTTGTGGCCACGCCATTTTAACGCGATCAATAATCGCATCAGCGGCTTGCTGAACCTCAGTAGCAGTTCTCAGATACAGCATCACCCCCTGGACTTCAGACTTATGCGGAATGTCCGGGGAACGTAACTTCAGCGCGACGGGATAACCAATTTGTTCGGCAATATGCACCGCTTCTGCGCTGTCACTCGCAATCCAGGTTGGCAACGTATTCAGCCCATACGCCTGTAAAATAGGGCGAACTTCATGGGTATCGAGCGAGGTAGCGCCTTCGCTTAATGCCTGCTGGAGAAGAAGGTGAGCTTCGCTGGTATTGGCTGTCAAATTGGCGGGCAAAGCCGGTGTTTCACGCAGTTGCTTCTGGTTTCGACGATATTCCACCATATGCATAAAGGCGGTAACGGCACCTTCAGGCGTACGGTAAGTGGGAATGCCTGCTTCGCTGAATAACCGCCTCGATTCCTGGGAAGAAAACTCGCCGCACCAGTTGGTGATTAAAGTGATGTATTTGCTGCGCGGGTGTCGGCGTATCAGCTCAATTAAAGCGGTGGCACTTTCGGTTCCTGGCGCCGCCGCACTCGGAGCATGAATAATCATTAACGCGTCAAAATCTTGGCTATCGAGCAGGGTTTCCACAGCACGCAGATAACGTTCAGGCGTCGCATCATCGCGAAGATCTAATGGATTGCCACTTTCAACACTGACTGGCAAAGCACTCTTTAGCTTATTAAGGATTTCATCACTCAGCGTCGCGAGCTTCCCGTTCCGCAGCCATAACTCGTCCAGTGCAAGAGCGGCAGGTGCCGCGCCATTGCTGATAATCATCAAACGCTCACCACGCAATGGACGCATGTGGCTTAAGGTTTCTACCGCCGAAAACAGCTCATGAGTGTCCTGGACGCGTAACAAACCGGCACGCTGAATAGCGGCGTCCCACGCGGCATCAAGTCCTAAATGTGTTTTAAGCAGTTCCTGCGCTTTTGCACTGCGCCCGCTTTTAATCACCAGAATGGGTTTATTACGTGAAGCACTTCGGGCAGCCGAGACAAAACGTCGTGCATCGCTTAGGTGTTCGAGATACAGCAAAATTGCGCTGGTTTTTGTATCGCGAGCCAGATAATCCAGCAGTTCATCAACATCAATATCAAGGCTGTCACCCAGAGCAATAAACCATGAGAATCCCATTTCCCGTTGCTGCGCCCAGTCGAGGATCGTGTTGGATACGGCGGCAGATTGCGAGATAAATGCAAGCTTTCCTTTCTGAATCGGAACGGGAGAGAAACTCGCATTCAGGCCTTGCCAGGGGGCAAGCAGACCGAGGCTATTGGGTCCGAGTAGACGCATTTGCCATTGGGTCGCACAGGCTAATAATTCGGGGAGCTGTTCTGGTGGCGCGGAGAGAATGATGCAGGCTTTGCACCCTTTTTCGCCCAGAGATTGCAATAATTCAAGGTTACGTTTCGAGTGAGTACAAATTACTGCAAGGTCAGGGGGAAAGGGGAGGCTTGATATATCAGGCCAGGCAAGAACACCGCATACCGCTTTATGGCTCGGTGTTACGGGCATTACCGGGCCATTAAAACCGCCAGCCAACAGATTGCGCATCATTAAGTAACCGGCACGATCTGTTTTCGCCGAAGCGCCGATAACAGCGATTGATTTGGGACGCAGCAGCGCCTCCAGCCCACGTTGACTCATTGTTCTCTCCACTGAGAATTAACTCAGTGAGTTTAAACGCTTTCTGGCTCTGCTGCTGTGATACGGGATTGATGATGAGGTTTACCTGCCAGATATCGTTCACGGAACAACGTGAAATGCTCTGTCAGACCTCTTGCCGCTTGTTCATCATCGGCCAGTGTGAGTAGTGCGGCGGCCACTTCGGCTGTGCAGTATTGACCGTCTGCGTGGGCTTCACGTAACTGATAAGCAGAGACAATACTCAAATCAACCGAAATAACGGGCAGTTGATCAAGCCAGGGGCTTTTTCGGAACATCTTGCGTGCTTCAGTCCAGGTGCCATCCAGCATAATAAACAGCGGTGGCTTGCCACTTTTTGGCGGCATCGTCAGCACTTCACGTCCGATGCTTGCATATGAGGCAGGGAATACAACCATCGGCTGGTAATCTGGTGAGCTGACTAAATCGAGCAGCGCCTCAGGTGGCTCGGTACGTGACCACTGGAAGGCTTCGGTATCAGGAAGAATATCTGCAATCAGTCTGCCAGTATTACTTGGCTTCATCGGTTCCGTATCGAACATAACTAAACAGAAACGGCTACGTGCATTCTGCGGTTGTAGCGTTTCACACAAACACTGTTTGAGCGGCAATAAGCAACGCTGGCAACGGCGAATGCGATTACCACGGGCGAGGAAAGGGCGAGTTGCACGCGCCAGGCGTTCGGCACGAAGACGTAAGACGGCGTTTTCAGTCATCAGATAAACAAGCTTAAAAACGCCATTCTAACGTAGATGAAGTTCACAGGTACAAGAAACGTACCCGTTAACTTAGAGATTTTCGTTCAGCCAGCTATCAAACGGGGCTTTCGGCATCGCTCCGTTTAGCATGTCGACCATCTCACCTTTTTTGAACACCATAATGGTGGGAATACTGCGGATGCGAAAACGTGCGCTAAGCGTCGGTTCTGCTTCAGTATTCACTTTAACGAAGCGTACTTTGCCACTTCGTTCTTCAGCGACATCTTCGAAAATTGGCGCGAAGTTGACACAAGGGCCACACCATGGTGCCCAGAAATCCACTACCACAGGCAAGTCGTCTTGCAGCAGCTTATCCAGAGTCTCGCTGGTGGCATTAATCACCTCACCATCAAAGAGATCATGACCACAACGGCCACATTTGGCACCGTCATCAATACGCTCATCAGGAATGCGATTAGTTGCCTGGCAGGCGGCACAAACGGTATTCATAACTAACCTCTAAAGGATGTGTTGTCTAATAATGGTGAAAGTCATAGATGATGTTTCTTATATGTTAAATATTATCGGCGATTAGTCGAGTGCCAGCAAAGTGATTTATTCGATGACTACAATAGTTACCGGCTTTTGACCAAAGTTAATGGCTAACGAGTGCCACATCGGGTAATCTGCGCGCCACGCGCTCAGCCAGGTGGAGAAAAGCATGAACGACGAATTTAAAGGTAAAAGCGGCAAGGTCAAAGTGATGTATGTCCGCGGTGACGATGACAGCGAAAAACGCAGCCAAAACCCGCGCACAGGTAAAGGCGGTGGGCGTCCTGCAGCACCGTCACGGGGTGAGGGCCGTCGTGGTCCACGTCGCGATGATAAACCTGGCGCAGGGCGCGAGCGGAATCGTAGTGACGATCGTGAAGACCGCGGGGATAACCCGTGGAGAACAGTCTCACGTCCGCCAAGAGAAGAAGTAGTAGAAGCAGGCGAGCAAATGGGTGCCAACGGCAGACCAATTGTTGACCCTGAAGTGATTCGCCGCCAACGTGCGGAAGAAACGCGTGTTTATGGTGAAAATGCTTGTCAGGCTCTGTTCCTGAGCCGTCCTGATTGCATCGTTCGCGGCTGGTTTGTCCAGAGCGTGACGCCGCGTTTCAAAGAAGCATTGCGTTGGATGGCTGCAAACCGTAAAGCCTACCATGTGGTCGACGATGCTGAGTTAGTGAAAGCATCCGGTACAGAGCACCACGGTGGCGTTTGCTTCATCATCAAAAAACGTCGCGGTATTACCGTTCAAAGCTGGCTGTCTAAAGCTGGTGAAGAAGATTGTGTGTTGGCGCTGGAAAACGTCGCTAACCCGCATAACCTCGGTGGCATTATGCGTAGCTGCGCGCACTTCGGTGTGAAAGGTTTGCTGGTGGAAGATGCAGCAATGCTTGAGTCTGGCGCTGCGGTTCGTACTGCCGAAGGTGGTGCCGAGCATGTTGAAGCTATCAGCGGCGAGACTTTCAATGAAGGTCTGGAGCAATTCCGTAAAGCAGGTTACGCGATTGTCACGACATCAAGCCATAAAGGAACTCCGCTTTTCAAAGCTGAGCTGCCGAAAAAAATGGTTCTGGTGTTAGGTCAGGAACGTGAAGGCGTTTCCGATGCGACCTTTGAAAATGCCGACATGAGCGTTGCCATCGATGGCACCGGTAATGTCGAAAGCCTGAACGTATCTGTCGCGACAGGTGTGTTGTTGGCAGAATGGTGGCGTCAAAACAAAGCGTAACGCTTTGAGAATGACCGAGCTAAATAAAAAGCCAGCCGTGAAGGTTAATGCCGATCATTTAAGGATCGGTTGACCGATCCGGTGGCTGGTGTAAAAAGGGTTCATGTTCATCATGGACCCTTTTTAATTGGAACTTTCACAAGCCCCTGGCATTATCAATGTCACCACGCCTGAACATGCCCGCAACCCCTCTGAATTTATCCCCTCTGAATTTATCCAGCGAGCACTTACGCTGACTGATACCGTCACGCTGCGCAAACGCCAACTTCCTCTCGAATCCATGATTTGTGCAGCCAGCCGGAGAAAAACGGCATGGCTGCTGATAACGTTGCCGTGGGCTTTACCCGGAAAGGTGCCGTGCGAGTTAAGGACGCTGTATGTGAAGGCGAAATGGCTGGTATTACCAGGGCGAAGGGAACGAAGTTGCCCACGAGAACTCAGGGTCAGAAGCAGAAAATACCCGGATAAAAAAGCTGCTGGTCACCTTAAGTGACCAGCATTAAGCGTAAGCTGGCTTTTTTTTCTCTTTATTCAGGTAACTCTGGCGTCCAGTGAATGGTGGGCTGATTACGCTCTGCCAGATATTCATTGGTTTTTGAGAAGTGACCGCATCCCAGAAAGCCCCGGTGTGCCGACAACGGCGACGGATGAGGCGCCAGCAAAACGTAATGGCGGTTCCGGTCAATAAAGCTGCCTTTCTTCTGTGCATGTGAACCCCACAGTAAGAAAACTACTCCTTCACAATGTTCATTTATCAAAGCGATGACTTTATCCGTAAAGGTTTCCCAGCCTAATTTCGCATGCGAATGCGCCTTGCCTGCTTCAACCGTTAGAACCGTATTGAGCAGCATTACGCCCTGGCGCGCCCAGCTTTCCAGATAGCCATGGTTTGGTCGCACAAAATCCGTAATGTCACTCTGTAACTCTTTATACATATTGGATAGCGAAGGTGGCACCGCAACACCCGGTAGCACAGAGAACGCCAGACCATGTGCTTGACCTGGTCCGTGGTAGGGATCCTGACCCAGGATCACAACTTTCACATCTCCTAGCTCAGTAAATCTGAAAGCATTGAAGACGTCCTTCTGAGGTGGGTATACAGTTACCCCAGCAGCACGACGTTCAGCAACGGTTGCCAGCGTATTCGTGAAATAGGTTTGTTGCTTCTCTTGCGCCAGCACATCGTGCCAGGTGAGTTGGGTCGTCATCTCGCTCTCCTGCGATTCGTAATGCGACTAGCTTAACGGCTTCTTTCTTCTAAGCAAATGAATGCGCTACAGAAGAAGCAAGAACCTAAAAAAAGTTGAAAATTTACATAATTTTTAACTTCTACTAAATGAGCTAAGTTGATGTAAAACAAATAAATGATATGATAGCCACATTGGTTGCATGGAATTAATTGATTTAAATCAAGGTTTGCCATGTGTTTGGCTAGTATAAAGATCAGTAACGCAACAATGGTTTTACCAATGAGCCAGTTTATGGCCCGAAATAGAATCACAAAATTAGCCCATAGGGAGAAATAAAATGATTACTGGTATCCAAATTACTAAAGCTGCAAATGATTCACTCCTGAACTCTATCTGGCTGCTGGACAGCGAGAAAGGCGAAGCGCGTTGTGTCTGTGCTAAAGCAGATTTTGCAGAAGATGAAGTTGTCGCAGTGAGCAAACTGGGTGAGTTCGAATATCGTGAAATCCCAGTTGAAGCAAAACCTGAAGTTCGTGTGGAAGGTGGTCAGCATTTGAACGTGAACGTTCTGCGCCGCGAAACTCTGGAAGATGCAGTTAAACATCCAGAAAAATACCCACAGCTGACCATTCGTGTGTCTGGTTATGCGGTGCGTTTCAACTCACTGACTCCAGAACAACAGCGTGACGTTATCGCTCGTACATTTACAGCAAGCCTGTAATAGTTAAAATATTAAAAAAGCCGGTGCAACTGCACCGGCTTTTTTTATGGGTTTGATTCAATAATGATGATTAAACCGCTAAAACATCCATTCAAAACATAAAAAAACCGCCTAAACGGAGGCGGTTTTAAGTATCAATGACGATTTATTCAGCAGAGTCAGTTTTCGCACTGCTTGGCTTGCGGCGCTTACCAACGTTCTTCTTATCACGAAGGCGAACTTTCACACGCGGTTTTTCTTTATCGTCTTTTTTCTTCTCTTCGCGCCTGGCGAGAACTTTCTTCGACGGTTTACCCGTGAGTTTCTCACTTGGCGCACGAGTCGTAGGACGCAGTTCATCAATCACACGCGATTTCATCGGCTCTTTCATGTAGCGAGTGACTTTGCCAAGCAGCAAATGGTCATGCGCTTCAACCAGTGAAATTGCCGTACCTTTGAGTCCAGCGCGGCCAGTACGCCCGATACGGTGCAGATAGGTATCAGCGGTACGTGGCATATCGAAGTTGAACACATGGCTGACTTCTGGAATATCAATACCACGCGCGGCAACATCGGTAGCAATCAGTACGTTCACGCGGCCATCAGTCAAACGCTTGATAGCTTCAGTACGCTTCATTTGCACCATTTCGCCTTCGAGATAGCAGGTGTTGATACCCGCTTCACGCAGCCACGCTACTAATTCATGCACACGATCGCGTTTACGCACAAACACGATTGAACGTGTGGTATCCGGTTGTTGTAGCAAATGCACCAACAGCGCGGTTTTATGTTCAACGTTGTCTGCGCGGTAGTACCACTGATGGATTTTCTTGCGCTCACGAGTTGATGATGTAGCAGAAACTTCAACAGGGTCTTCTAACAAACGCTCTGCAAAATTCTTAATTGCATCGCCTTCAAGCGTTGCGGAGAACAGCATGGTTTGTTTGCGCCAGCGAGTTTCAGCAGCAATGGTTTCGATATCCTGCGCAAAGCCCAGATCCAACATGCGATCGGCTTCATCAAGAATCAGTGTCTCTACCGCACGGCAATCAAAATTTTCTTCTTTAATGTATTGCAGCAGGCGACCCGTCGTTGCAACAACGATATCCTGGTTTTCGCTGAACACTTCTGCGTGGTTCATATAAGCCACGCCACCTGTGATGGTTGCGATATCAAGATGGGTATGTTTTGCCAGTTCACGAGCGTGATCGGCCACTTGCATTGCCAGTTCACGCGTTGGCGTGACGATCAAAATACGTGGTGGGCCAGACTTCTTACGCGGGAAATCGACCAAATGCTGTAACACAGGCAGCAAATAAGCGGCTGTTTTACCGGTACCGGTTGGTGCGGAACCGAGGACATCACGCCCTTCAAGTGCAGGTGGAATGGCGGCAGCCTGAATAGCTGTCGGGCGGGTAAAGCCCTTGTCCTGGAGCGCGAGCAACAAGCTCTCGTCAAGTTCGAGTTCGGAAAAAGTGGTTACAGTCATGGTCTTCCTCTATGTAGGGCGCCGATTATAGACGTTATGGCTGCGATCTTCATCTGTTTGTGTGGGTAACTGACGCTTTTCCTGGCTGCAAGTTTCCCCTATGCTACTCCAGTTTCTCTACAGGGTAGCTAAGATGTGCAGTCAAAAAGCAGTATTGCGTCGTGATGGATTCACCTTTAAACAGTTCTTTGTAGCGCACGATCGATGCGCAATGAAAGTTGGTACCGATGGCACGTTGCTGGGAGCGTGGGTTCCCGTCGCTAAAGTAAAGAATGCACTGGATATCGGCACTGGTAGCGGGTTGCTGGCATTGATGCTGGCGCAACGTACGTCTGAAGATGTAATCATTGATGCCGTGGAACTTGATCCCATTGCCGCAGAGCAGGCCGCGGAAAACGCGGCAGGGTGTAAGTGGTCTTCACGCATTAATGTTCATTGTGCGGATATCCGTGAGTGGGCGCAGCAAGCTACGCAACGTTACTCGTTAATAGTTAGCAATCCACCGTTTTTTGCACAGGGCAGTGATTGTGCATCCCCGGAACGTGCTCAGGCTCGTTATACCACGACGCTTGATCATCAGGCGTTGCTGAGCAGTGCAGCGGAATTGATCACGGAAGACGGCTTTTTCTGTGTGATCATGCCTGAAACGTCGGGAACAGCTTTTACTGAGTTAGCAAAAACGCAGGGATGGTTTGTACGTTATCGTACAGATATTGCAGATAATGAAACGCGTTTGCCGCATCGTGTGATGCTTGCGTTGTCACCGACAGACGGAGAGTACTTTACCGATCGTTTGATTATTCGTGGGCCAGACCAGCAATATTCCGAAGGATACTGTGGCCTAACCCAGGACTTCTATTTGTTTATGTAAAGCGGCGAAAGAATGCTTGGTCCGGAGTTATCAGCCAAATCCGGGTAGTCCAGAGTGTAATGCAAACCCCGGCTTTCTTTACGCATCATGGCACAGCGCACAATTAACTCTGCAACCTGAACCAGGTTGCGAAGTTCCAGTAAATTGTTCGACACGCGGAAGTTGGCATAGTACTCGTCGATTTCCTGCTGCAACATGGTAATTCTGCGCAATGCACGTTCCAGACGGCGAGTGGAGCGCACGATCCCGACGTAATCCCACATAAACAGACGCAGTTCATGCCAGTTGTGCTGGATAACCACCTGTTCATCAGGGTTATCGACGCGACTGTCATCCCAGTCAGGCAATGAGCGGGAAATTCGTGCGTATGGCATGCGCTTCATAATATCCTCCGCGGCTGACCAACCATAAACCAGACACTCGAGTAACGAATTTGACGCCATACGGTTTGCACCGTGCAGCCCGGTATAAGTCACTTCGCCGATAGCGTACAAGCCATCAACGTCAGTGCGACCATTCTCATCCACCATCACACCGCCGCAGGTATAGTGGGCTGCAGGTACCACGGGAACCGGTTCTTTAGTAAGATCGATACCCAGTCCCATCAGTTTTTCGTAAATGGTAGGGAAATGGTGGCGCACAAACTCTTCGGGCTTGTGGCTGATATCCAGATACATGCAATCGGCACCCAGACGTTTCATCTCATGATCGATGGCGCGTGCGACGATGTCGCGCGGGGCAAGTTCGCCGCGCTCATCAAAATCAGGCATAAATCGGCTACCATCTGGGCGTTTGAGATACGCACCTTCACCGCGTAATGCTTCGGTTAGCAGGAAATTTCGCGCTTGCGGATGGAACAAAGCGGTAGGGTGGAACTGATTAAACTCAAGGTTCGCTACACGACAACCGGCACGCCAGGCCATGGCAATACCATCGCCCGAAGAAATATCCGGGTTAGTAGTATATTGATAAACTTTTGATGCGCCGCCGGTGGCTAAAACCACAGCTTTCGTCCGGCAAGTTTCCACTTTTTCGCGGTTACGGTTCCAAATCCACGCACCCACCACGCGACGGGTGCCCGGCAGACCAATCTTATCTGAAACAATCAGATCGACAGCGTTACTCCGCTCAATCACGCGAATATTGGGATGGCTCAACGCTTTGCCGACCAGCGTGGTTTCAACTTCTTTACCTGTGGCATCTGCAGCATGCAGAATGCGGCGATGGCTATGCCCACCTTCGCGAGTTAGATGGTAGCTTTCAGCACCATTTGCCTGGATCTCAGTATCAAACAGCACGCCTTGATCGATTAACCACTGCACACAATGGCGCGCGTTACTGGCAACAAATTCCACCGCATCTCGATCGCAAATTCCGGCACCTGCAATCAGCGTGTCTTCGACATGTGAATCGATGCTATCCGTTTCATCAAACACCGCGGCAATGCCACCTTGAGCATAGAATGTCGAGCCTTCATTTATTGGCCCTTTACTCAGAACAATAACTTTGCAGTTTTCGGCAAGCCGTAAAGCGAGAGATAGGCCAGCAGCTCCGCTACCGACGATAAGTACATCACATGCGAGTTCGGAATTTGCGTTCATCGTGTTTAATTTACTAAACAAAGGTTGGGCCAGCATATCATCCGATGTGGGCTGTAACACGCTTTTTTTAAGGCTGCGTTATATCAACTAAACAAGAGGAGGGTTTTACTCAGTTTCATCCGAATAATAGCGTTAATACACACTTTTTCGCGCCAGCTCACCGTTAGTGGCAGATTTTCTGATGAAAAATCATGATTCATGCGATACTCTGCATGATTCTAGCGATCGCCTTTCAGGATAAAAAAGGTGCCACCGTTTGTGCCATGAAACTTATAATCAAGAAGAGACAATTCGTGGAACAGATCAGGAAAACAATGGCGTAATGGAACTTTGCTCAAATCGAGCGCTCCAACCGTGAACTTGCTCATTTATGCAGAGTTCGGGTGGCTTTTCAATTACGCGTGGAAATAGGTTTGGGGAGACATTACCTCGGATGAGCGAGCAGTTAACGGATCAGGTCCTCGTCGAACGGGTCCAGAAGGGAGATCAGAAGTCATTTAATTTACTGGTGGTTCGCTATCAGCATAAAGTGGCGAGTCTGGTTTCCCGCTATGTACCTTCAGGAGATGTTCCTGACGTGGTGCAGGAGTCTTTCATCAAAGCTTATCGCGCATTGGATTCATTCCGTGGCGATAGTGCGTTTTATACATGGTTGTACCGCATCGCGGTCAACACGGCAAAAAATTATCTGGTTGCTCAGGGACGTCGTCCTCCATCTAGCGATGTGGATGCAATTGATGCGGAAAACTACGAAAGTGGCAGTGCATTAAAAGAAATTTCGAACCCTGAGAACTTAATGTTGTCTGAAGAACTGAGACAAATAGTTTTCCGTACTATTGAGTCACTCCCTGAAGATTTACGCATGGCAATTACGTTGCGGGAGTTGGATGGTTTGAGCTATGAAGAAATAGCCGCCATCATGGATTGCCCAGTAGGGACTGTACGTTCTCGTATTTTCCGTGCGCGGGAAGCTATTGATAATAAAGTTCAACCGCTTATCAGGCGTTGACGATAGCGGGTTACTGGAAGGGTAATTAGGCATGCAGAAAGAACAGCTTTCCGCTTTAATGGATGGGGAAACTCTGGATAGCGAGCTGCTGAGCGTCTTATCACAAGACAAATCATTGCAGCAAAGCTGGGAGAGCTACCACCTAATCCGCGATACTATGCGCGGCGATACCAGTGAATTGCTTCATTTTGATATTGCAGCCAATGTTATGGCGGCGATTGAAAATGAACCAGTGCGTCATGTCACGCCACTTATCACGGAACAGCAGCCTGAACCTCAGCAATGGCAGAAAATGTCGTTCTGGAATAAGGTACGTCCTTGGGCCAGCCAATTGACTCAGGTAGGTGTTGCAGCATGCGTATCACTTGCGGTTATTGTTGGTGTGCAGCACTATAATGGCCAATCTGACAATCCTGCGCAGCCTGAAGCACCAGTGTTCAACACTTTACCTATGATGGGTAAAGCGAGCCCGGTAAGTTTGGGTGTACCGTCTGACAGTACTGCAAGTACCGGTCAGCAGCAGGTACAGGAACAACGTCGACGTATCAATGCTATGTTGCAAGATTACGAATTGCAGCGTCGTTTACACGCCGAGCAACTCCAGTTTGAACAGGCACAAACCCAGCAAGCTGCGGTACAAGTGCCAGGAAACCAAACGTTAGGAACTCAATCGCAGTAATGAAGCAACTTTGGTATGCAGTGTCTCTTATGACAAGCAGCCTGTTGTTCAGCTCAAATGCCTCGGCGGACACTGTTTCGTCCGGGGCATTGTTGCAGCAAATGAACCAGGCGAGTCAGTCACTCAATTATGAGTTGGCATTTATCAGCATTAATAAGCAAGGGATAGAGTCCTTACGCTATCGCCATGCAAGGCTTGATAATCGTCCACTCGCGCAATTGCTTCAGATGGATGGCCCGCGCCGAGAAGTTGTCCAGCGTGGCAGTGAAATCAGCTACTTTGAACCTGGGCTTGAGCCTTTTACGCTCACCGGTGACTACATCGTTGATTCGCTTCCATCCATCGTCTATACCGACTTCAAACGTTTAACGCCTTATTACGACTTCATTTCAGTCGGACGGACGCGTATTGCCGATCGTCTGTGCGAAGTGATTCGAGTCGTGGCGCGAGACGGCACCCGATACAGCTACATGGTGTGGTTGGACTCCGAAACCAAATTACCGATGCGTGTTGATTTGCTGGACCGTGATGGTGAAACGCTGGAGCAATTCCGTGTCATCTCCTTCAACGTCAGCAAAGAAGCTAATGGCATGATGCAGAGCCTCGCGAAAGCGAATTTACCGCCACTGTTATCAGTGCCAGGTGCTGAGAAAATCAATTTTTCCTGGGCGCCGACCTGGTTGCCGCAAGGTTTTAGTGAAGTCTCCAGCAGCCGCCGTCCATTGCCGACCGTTGATGTTCCAATCGAATCACGCCTATATTCTGACGGCCTGTTTAGCTTCTCGGTTAACATTAGTCGCGCAGCCAATAACAGCACTGATCAGATCCTACGTACCGGGCGTCGCACGGTAAGTTCCGAAATTCGTGATAAAACTGAAATCACTATCGTCGGTGAGTTGCCGCCACAAACGGCAAAACGTATTGCTGACAGCATTAAATTCAGGACTGCACAATGATTAAGGAGTGGGCAACAGTCATCTCCTGGCAAAAGGGTGAAGCATTGTTGAGTTGTGACGTTAAAGCGTCATGCAACAGCTGTGCTTCACGCGCAGGTTGCGGCAGCCGTGTTCTTAATAAGCTAGGTCCACAAACCAGTCATACCTTAGCGGTGGCTTGCGATACGCCACTGGTGGTGGGGCAAAAAGTCGAGTTGGGTATTGCCGAAGGCAGTCTGATTGGCTCTGCATTACTGGTGTACATGTCCCCGCTGGTGGGATTATTTGTGGTTTCGGCACTGTTTCAGGCGCTGTTTAGTACCAACTTTGCGGCGATTTGTGGCGCTCTGTTAGGCGGAGTGGGCGGTTTTCTTATCGCGCGTGGCTTCTCCTTGAAACTCAGTCGTCGTGAGTCCTGGCAGCCCGTTATTCTCAGCGTCGCCTTACCGCCAAATGCTCTAAGAGTCGAAACAACGACCTCTGCGGACAGCCAGTAACATCTGCGCTGCCCGCATTCCTTTAGACACACATTCCATAGGTCTTTCATCTCTCAGCGACGCTTGCATGATGACCTGTTTCCTCGCTTTCTCGTTGTAGTGTAGAATGCGGCGTTTCAGGCAAAAGACAGCCATTGACATCACGCTCTGTACAGCGCATTGCGCCGAGCTTTCCCGGATTTGTAAGGCATAAAAACCTCTAACTATGAAGAATATACGTAACTTTTCTATTATTGCCCACATCGACCACGGCAAATCGACGCTGTCTGACCGTATTATCCAAATTTGCGGTGGCCTGTCGGATCGTGAAATGGAGGCTCAGGTCCTCGATTCCATGGATCTGGAACGTGAGCGCGGAATTACCATTAAAGCGCAAAGCGTTACCCTGGATTACAAAGCAAGTGATGGTGAAACCTATCACCTGAATTTCATCGACACCCCAGGCCACGTAGACTTCTCTTATGAAGTTTCCCGCTCATTAGCGGCTTGTGAAGGTGCATTGCTGGTGGTGGATGCCGGTCAGGGCGTAGAAGCTCAGACCCTGGCAAACTGCTATACCGCGATGGAAATGGATCTGGAAGTGGTTCCTGTCCTGAACAAAATTGACCTGCCAGCAGCCGATCCTGAACGTGCTGCGCAAGAAATTGAAGATATCGTTGGCATTGATGCAGCAGATGCTGTGCGTTGCTCGGCAAAAACCGGTTTAGGTGTCACCGATGTTCTTGAACGTCTGGTTCGTGATATCCCAGGTCCTGAAGGTGATCCGGACGCGCCACTGCAGGCGCTGATCATTGACTCCTGGTTCGATAACTATCTTGGTGTTGTCTCTTTGGTCCGTATTAAAAACGGCACCATGAAGAAAGGCGATAAAATTAAAGTCATGAGTACCGGCCAGGTGTATAACGCTGACCGTCTGGGTATCTTTACGCCGAAACGTGTTGACCGTGATGTGTTGGGTTGCGGCGAAGTAGGCTGGTTGGTCTGCGCAATCAAAGATATCCTGGGCGCACCGGTTGGCGATACCTTGACTCTTGCTCGTAACCCAGCAGAAAAAGCGCTGCCGGGCTTCAAAAAAGTGAAACCGCAGGTTTATGCCGGTCTGTTCCCTGTCAGCTCTGACGATTACGAGAACTTCCGTGATGCGTTGGGCAAACTGAGCCTGAACGATGCGTCTTTGTTCTATGAACCAGAAAGCTCTACCGCGTTGGGCTTCGGCTTCCGCTGTGGCTTCCTCGGTCTGCTGCACATGGAAATCATTCAGGAACGTCTGGAGCGTGAATACGATCTGGATCTGATTACCACTGCGCCAACCGTAGTTTACGAAGTTGAAACCACCAGTGGTGAGACGATTTATGTCGATAGCCCATCCAAGCTGCCAGCGCTGAATAACATTGCTGAGTTGCGTGAGCCGATTGCTGAGTGTCACATGCTGATGCCTCAGGAATATCTGGGTAGCGTTATCACTCTATGTATCGAGAAGCGTGGCGTGCAGACCAACATGGTTTACCACGGTAACCAGGTTGCGCTGACCTATGAAATCCCAATGGCTGAAGTGGTACTCGACTTCTTCGACCGCCTGAAATCAACGTCCCGTGGCTATGCTTCCCTGGACTATAACTTCAAACGCTTCCAGGCATCAGACATGGTGCGCGTAGACGTATTGATTAACGGCGATCGCGTTGATGCCCTTGCATTGATCACTCACCGTGGCAACTCGCAGTTCCGTGGACGCCAGTTGGTCGAGAAGATGCAAGAGCTGATCCCTCGTCAACAATTCGACATCGCGATTCAGGCGGCAATCGGCGCACATATCATTGCGCGTTCGACCGTAAAACAGTTGCGTAAAAACGTATTAGCAAAATGCTACGGCGGTGACGTAAGCCGTAAGAAAAAGCTGCTGCAGAAACAGAAAGACGGTAAGAAGCGTATGAAGCAAGTCGGTAACGTCGAATTGCCTCAGGAAGCGTTCCTCGCCATTCTCCATGTTGGCAAAGACGGCAAATAATTTAAGGAGTTGGCATGGCGAATATGTTTGCGCTAATCCTCGTGATTGCGACGCTGGTAACGGGTCTTCTATGGTGTATTGATAAATTTATCTTTGCGCCAAAGCGTCGGGAAAAACAGGCGGCAGCGCAAGCTGCCACTGGCGATGCACTTGATAGCAAAACGCTAAAAAAAGTTGCACCGAAACCAGGTTGGTTAGAAACGGGGGCATCCGTATTCCCGGTGCTCGCTATTGTATTGATTGTGCGTTCGTTTGTTTACGAACCGTTCCAGATCCCATCAGGATCAATGATGCCAACGTTATTAATTGGCGATTTTATTCTGGTGGAGAAATTTGCTTACGGTATTAAAGATCCGATTTACCAGAAAACGCTCATCGAAACCGGTCATCCAAAACGTGGCGATATTGTGGTGTTCAAATATCCACAAGATCCGCGTCTTGATTACATCAAGCGTGCAGTCGGCTTGCCAGGCGACCGTGTTAGCTACGATCCTGTCGCCAAAGAAGTGACTGTTCAGCCAAATTGTAGTTCTGGTCAGGCATGTGATAACGCGTTGCCAATCACTTATAGCAATGTTGAACCTGGTGATTTTGTGCAGACTTTCGCGCGCCGTAACGGTGGAGAAGCAAACTCCGGTTTCTTCGAGTTGCCGTTAAACCAGACTAAAGAAAACGGTATCCGTCTGTCTGAGCGCAAAGAAACACTGGGAGACGTGACGCACCGCATTCTGACCGTACCAATTGCACAAGACCAACTGGGGATGTACTACCAGCAACCGGGTCAACAACTGGCAACGTGGATTGTGCCGCCGGGTCATTACTTCATGATGGGTGATAACCGCGATAACAGCGCTGATAGCCGTTATTGGGGCTTTGTTCCTGAGGCAAATCTGGTAGGTAAAGCGACCGCAATCTGGATGAGTTTTGAGAAACAAGAGGGTGAATGGCCAACGGGTGTTCGTTTAAGCCGTATTGGCGGAATTCATTGATCAATTAAATCCATTCAAGTGACGACATACCTTGTCGTTGCGTATAGAATATCCCCCCGTATTAGGCTGGCTCCCGTAAGGGAGCCACGGCAAACGAAACAGCGTTGGTTCTCTTCTTCAGGTCTGTTCCGTGTGCTGAATAATTGACGCATTCATTAATTGGTATCGCATGAACCCCATCGTAATTAATAGGCTGCAGCGTAAGCTGGGCTACACTTTTGTACATCAGGATCTGTTGCAACAGGCATTAACGCATCGCAGTGCCAGCAGCAAACATAATGAGCGTCTTGAGTTTTTAGGCGACTCCATTCTTAGCTACGTTATTGCAAACGCGCTTTATCATCGTTTTCCTCGTGTAGATGAAGGCGATATGAGCCGTATGCGTGCGACGCTGGTACGCGGAAATACGCTGGCAGAAATTGCCCGCGAATTCGAATTAGGCGAATGTCTGCGCCTTGGGCCGGGCGAATTGAAAAGTGGCGGTTTCCGTCGCGAATCTATTCTGGCCGATACCGTCGAAGCCTTAATTGGTGGCGTGTTCCTCGACAGCGATATCCAGAATGTTGAGCGTTTAATTCTTTCCTGGTATCAATCTCGTTTGGATGAAATTAGCCCAGGCGACAAGCAAAAAGACCCTAAGACGCGTCTGCAAGAGTATTTGCAGGGTCGCCACTTGCCACTGCCATCTTATTTGGTTGTGCAGGTTCGTGGTGAAGCGCACGATCAGGAATTTACCATTCACTGTCAGGTGAGTGGCCTGCCTGAGCCGGTGATTGGTACCGGTTCAAGCCGCCGTAAAGCGGAACAGGCTGCAGCTGAGCAGGCGCTTATCAAGCTGGAGCTGGAATAATGAGCGAAGAACAAACCTTTTGCGGATTCGTGGCCATCGTTGGTCGCCCGAATGTCGGCAAATCCACGCTGCTAAACCAGTTGCTTGGGCAAAAAATCTCTATCACTTCCCGTAAAGCGCAGACCACTCGTCACCGCATTATGGGTATCCATACTGAAGGCCCGTATCAGGCAATTTATGTTGATACCCCAGGGCTGCACATGGAAGAAAAACGCGCGATCAACCGCCTGATGAACAAAGCGGCGAGCAGCTCTATCGGTGACGTTGAGCTGGTTATCTTTGTAGTTGAAGGGACGAAGTGGACCGCAGACGATGAGATGGTGCTCAACAAGCTGCGTGACGCTCGCGCGCCGGTGATTCTGGCGGTGAACAAAGTTGACAACGTTCAGGATAAAGGCGTTTTGCTGCCGCATCTGCAGTTCCTCGGCAGCCAGATGAACTTCCTCGATATCGTGCCTATCTCTGCTGAGAATGGCATGAACGTGGACACAATCGCCAGCATCGTTCGTAAACGTCTGCCAGAAGCGATTCATCACTTCCCGGAAGATTACATCACCGACCGTTCACAGCGTTTCATGGCATCTGAAATCATCCGTGAAAAACTGATGCGTTTCCTCGGTGCTGAGTTGCCGTATTCTGTTACCGTTGAAATCGAGCAATTCGTGTCTAACGCCCGTGGCGGTTTCGACATTAATGGCCTGATTCTGGTTGAACGTGAAGGCCAGAAGAAGATGGTAATTGGCAACAAAGGCGCCAAGATCAAAACCATCGGTATTGAAGCGCGTAAAGACATGGAAGAGATGTTCGAAGCCAAAATCCACCTTGAACTGTGGGTTAAGGTTAAATCCGGTTGGGCTGATGACGAGCGCGCACTGCGTAGCTTGGGCTATACTGACGATTTGAAATAAGAAAATGGAAGGCTGGCAACGGGCTTTTGTCCTGCATAGTCGCCCCTGGAGCGAAACCAGCCTTCTGCTTGACCTCTTTTCTGAAGAGTCCGGGCGCGTTCGTTTAATTGCGAAAGGCGCTCGTTCTCGTCGCTCTAATCTTAAAGGGACGCTACAACCCTTTACCCCCTTGTTAGTTCGCTGGGGCGGTCGTGGTGAAGTCAAAACACTGCGAAGCGCCGAAGCTGTCTCACTGGCTCTCCCGCTTAGTGGTATCACGCTCTACAGCGGCCTGTACGTGAATGAACTGGTTTCTCGCGTGCTGGAAGATGAAACGCGTTTCTCTGAATTATTCTTCGATTACCTCCATTGCATTCAGGCATTAGCAGGAACGAGCGGCTCACCCGAACCGGCTTTGCGCCGTTTTGAATTGGCTCTGCTCGGGCACCTGGGATATGGCGTGGATTTCTTGCACTGCGCCGGAAGTGGGGAAGAAGTTAGCGATACCATGACTTATCGCTATCGTGAAGAGAAAGGGTTTATCGCCAGCCTGGTGGTGGATAATCGCAGTTTCACCGGACATGAATTAAAAGCCCTCGCGAACCGCGAATTTCCTGATGTTGCAACCTTACGCGCCGCAAAACGCTTTACCCGTATGGCATTGAAACCCTATCTGGGTGGCAAACCCCTTAAAAGCCGCGAATTATTCCGCCAGTTTGTGCCGAAAAAACCACCAATTAAATCACCTCAAGACCCGCAATAACGCCTTATCGTAGCCATGCTTTCCTCACCGGGTGTAAACTGCCGGAACTCAAACCTGTTCTGACCTCGAGGATTGTCATGGCTGAATTACTGTTAGGCGTAAACATTGATCACATCGCAACTTTGCGTAATGCACGTGGCACGGCATATCCTGACCCAGTGCAGGCGGCATTTATCTGCGAGCAAGCAGGAGCTGACGGTATTACGGTTCACCTGCGCGAAGATCGCCGCCACATTACCGACCGCGATGTGCGTATTCTGCGCCAGACCCTCGACACCCGTATGAATCTGGAAATGGCCGTCACCGAAGAGATGATTGGCATTGCTTGCGAGACTAAACCGCATTTCTGTTGCCTGGTGCCGGAAAAGCGTCAGGAAGTGACGACCGAAGGTGGGCTGGATGTCGCCGGTCAGCTGGATAAAATGCGCGATGCCTGCAAACGCCTCGCCGATGCCGGTATTCTGGTTTCCCTGTTTATCGACGCCGACCACGCGCAAATTGATGCTGCCGTCGCCGTGGGCGCGCCATATATCGAAATTCATACTGGTTGCTACGCCGATGCAAAAGACGAAGCGACTCAGGCCAAAGAACTGGCACGTATTGCAGAAGCGGCAACTTATGCCGCAGGAAAAGGCCTGAAAGTGAATGCCGGACATGGTCTGACTTATCACAACGTTAAAGCCATTGCTCGTCTGCCTGAAATGCATGAACTGAATATCGGCCATGCGATTATTGGTCGCGCCGTGATGAGCGGTTTGAAAGATGCAGTCGCAGAAATGAAACGCCTGATGCAGGAAGCGCGTAGCTAATGGCCATTCTCGGCCTTGGCACTGATATCGTTGAGATAGCGCGCATAGAAAGCGTTATCTCGCGTTCGGGCGACCGACTGGCGAAGCGTGTGCTGAGCGCCAATGAATGGCTGCAATATCAAGCGCACCAGCAACCGGTGCGCTTTCTCGCCAAACGTTTTGCGGTAAAGGAAGCGGCGGCCAAAGCCTTTGGCACCGGAATACGTAACGGGCTGGCGTTTAATCAGTTCGAAGTGTTTAACGATCCGCTCGGTAAACCACAGTTACGTTTTTGGGAAGAGGCGGAGCGAGTGGCGCAAAGAATGGGCGTTCGTTCGGTGCATGTTACGCTTGCTGATGAACGCCATTACGCCTGTGCGACCGTGATTATTGAGAATTAGAGTTTGTCGGCGTGGTGCAACTGTACAAACTTGTCCCACAGTTGCTCTTCGTTCTCGACGCGTGCCGGATCGCTGATGATGGTATTCGGGATCGGGCAAACTTTCTGGCAGGTAGGTGTTTCGTAGTGCCCGACGCATTCGGTGCAGCGATCGGTGTTGATCTCATAAATACTATCCCCCATGGAAATGGCTTCGTTCGGGCACTCCGGCTCGCACATATCGCAGTTAATACATTTTTTAGTGATGAGCAGCGCCATGGGAAGATCTCGATAACAACAGAAACAGGGCGGGCATTATACGCCCAAACTCCGGTCAAACCAGTTTTTTTACCAGCGCTTCACTGTGACGGATCCGTTTTGGCGCGTGTTCAAGATCACGCTGCACTAACGCCATAAACAGAAGATCAGTGAGCATCATCTGCGCACTGGTAGATGAAATCGCCGCGCTGCGCGTTGCTTGTTCTTCAGCGATGGTATACAGACAAAGCGTGGCGCGTTGCTGTAAAGCGTTAGGTGTAAACCCGGTAATGGCGAGGATTTTTGCGCCGGTGCGCAGTGTTTCATCGGCAGCGAGATTTATCTCACGCCGTTCACCAGAATAGGAAATCGCCAGCAGCACATCGTCGCTGCTCGAGGCTTGCGCCGTCGCCAGTAATGCGTGCATGTCTTGCTCAGCCACCGCGTTAATGCCAATTTTCATCAGCTTCCAGGCAAAATTCTTAGCCACCAGGCCGGACGCGCCAATGCCTACAAGCAACACACGCCGTGCGTTTCGCAACATATCCACACTCGCCAGCAGCTTCTCTTCGCTGTTGACATCAAGTGTTGCGTGCATCGCCGCCATATTATCCTTTATAAGCTTTTCGCCCACTAAACGCAGCGGGTCATCACCCAAAATCAGATTGTGAACCGGGACGGACTGCAATTCCTGGTGGCTTGCCAGCGCTTCGCTGATTGCCAGTTTGAGGGCCGGAAACCCTTTGAATCCCAGCTTTTGGGAAAACTTCACGACGCTTGACTGGCTCACGCCTGCTTCAGCAGCAAGTTGCTGTGAACTTAGATGACGGGCGTAGTCGGGCTTCTCCAGCAAAAAGTCAGCCAGTCTACGGTCACTTTGTGCAAGCGTTGGGTAGCGGCTTCGAATACGCAATAAGCAGTTCATTTCCTCTCCAGTCCGTCGGGTCAATTATGTGAGCAACTCCATAATAACGTAAATTACGCTCGCCTGAATGAATTTAATATTCCATTATGTGTAATCTTTACGGAATTAAATATTCAAAGGTGCATGATGAATCTCGGCTCACTCGTTTCTGAAACTCGCAATCCACAAACTATGGATCTCGATTGCCTCTCCACGCTGGAAATGGTTCAGCGTTTTAATCAACAGGATGCCCTGGTGGCGGGCGCAGTCGAAAAAACGCTGCCAGAGGTGGCCAAAGCTGTCGATGCCGCAGCGGCCTCATTGCAGGCTGGTGGCCGTTTGATTTATATGGGAGCGGGAACCAGTGGGCGTTTAGGCGTGCTGGATGCCTCTGAATGCCCGCCGACTTTTGGTGTCCAACATGGCCTGGTGATTGGTTTAATCGCCGGTGGCCCGGGTGCGTTACTGAAAGCGGTTGAAGGTGCTGAAGATAATCAGCAATTGGGTGAGGACGACCTGAAAGAGCTTGGGCTTACTGCAAACGATATGGTGGTTGGGCTTGCCGCGTCAGGGCGTACGCCTTATGTGATTGGCGGTTTGCGTTATGCACGTCACCTTGGCTGTCGTACTGCGGCTATCTCCTGTAACCCGGGTTCGGCTATCGCGCTGGAAGCTGAAATTGCTATTTCGCCGGTTGTTGGGCCAGAAGCATTAACCGGCTCGACACGTCTGAAATCAGGCACCGCGCAAAAACTGGTCCTGAACATGATTTCCACCGGCGCGATGGTGAAACTGGGCAAGGTCTACCAGAACCTGATGGTCGATATGAAAGCCACCAATATTAAGCTGGTGGACCGCGCATGCCGTATCGTGATTGAAGCGACAGGCGCGACACGCATCGATGCCGAAAACGCGCTCAAACAGACGGATTACGAAGTCAAACCCGCCATTTTAATGATACTCACCGGTGTCGATGCAAAGACCGCCCACACGCGTCTGGCTGACAGCAGTGGTTATCTTCGCTCAGCCCTTAGCCAATCTCAGTAGGGCTATTTTATTTGCCATTTTGAACCAGGGCAGTGCTCAAAATCCTCACGTACTACGTGTACGTTCCGGTTGCTGCGCGCTGTCCGTGTTCAAACTGACTGCAACAATAACGCCTACTGGGATAGGCTATAACTAAAAGCAGGCTCTGAATCATGGATAAGACAGCTACTCTCGCCAGTGAAATTTTGCTTGGAATCGGTGGGCAGGGGAATATCGCCCGTCTGGAAAACTGCATGACTCGCGTGCGCGTTGAAGTGAATGACGTAAGCCTTCTTGATATTGCCCGCCTGAAAAAACTGCCGGGTGTGAGTGGCTACGTGAAGCAGGGCGAGCAGCATCAGCTGATTGTTGGGCCAGGTCGTGCGGCACAAGTGGTGGATGCGATGCGCGAAATGTTGCAAAGCAGTGGCCAGACGCTCTCAAGCGAGGATGATATTGCGCAGAATAAAGCGCAGGCAAAAGCCCGTTATCAGGCACCGATGAGCGAAGCCCTGCGTAAGCTGGCGAATGTCTTTATTCCATTGATTCCTGCTTTTATAGCGTCGGGATTGATAACCGGGATCATCAACATCCTCAAGCGCCCGGACATTGTCGGTGACCTTGCCACGCAGTATCCGAACATTCTCGGCCTGCTTGCCATCTTCGGTAGCGCGGTGTTTGCTATCATGAATATTCTGGTTGGCGTGAATGCCGCCAAAGTCTTCGGCGGTTCGATGGCGATGGGTGGCGTAATGGCCGGGATCCTTTCCAGCCCGCAACTGGCGCAAATCCAGCTGTTTGGTGAAAATCTCCAGCCCGGTCGTGGTGGGGTGATTGCCGTATTGCTGGTGGTCGCGCTGATGTGCTGGATTGAAAAACGCTTACGTCGATTACTGCCGGGTTCCATTGAGTTAATTCTCAATCCGCTGCTGACGACATTAATTACCGCCTCGATTGCGATTGTGGCGCTGCAACCATTAGGTGGCCTGATTTCTGACGCGATTGCCCATGGTGCGACCCTGGCGATTGATAAAGGTGGGCTGGTGGTTGGGGCAGTACTATCGGGTGTCTTCCTGCCGCTGGTATTGTCGGGATTACATCAGGGGCTGGTGCCGATTCATGTTGAACTTATCCAGACTCACGGCCAAAACGCATTGTTGCCGATTCTGGCGATGGCAGGAGTTGGACAAGTCGGTGCGGCACTGGCCGTGTTGCTGAAAACGCGTAATCAGCGCCTGAAAAAACTGATTAAAGGTGCGTTACCCGTTGGGTTGCTGGGTATCGGTGAACCGCTGATTTTTGGGGTCACGCTTCCGCTCGGCAAACCGTTTATCGGCGCCTGTTTAGGCGGCGCGGTAGGCGGAGCGCTCATCAGTTACTGGAAAGTGGCCACTGTCATCACTTTCGGGATCTCAGGTTTACCCCTGGCATTAACAATTGTTGCCGGAAAAGTGATGTTCTATCTGTTAGGCTTCTTAATAGCGGTAATTGCTGGTTTCTTATTTACGTGGTTTATGGGCTTTAATGATCCAGAGGAGTAACGTTTGGCAATTCAGAGTGAGCGTCGGGTAGTTTTTTTCGATTTAGATGGCACGCTGCATCAGCAGGATATGTTTGGCAGCTTCTTGCGCTACCTGCTACGCCGTCAACCCCTCAATCTGTTACTTGTCGTTCCGCTCCTGCCGGTGATAGGTGGCGCGTTGCTGATTAAAGGACGCGCCGCTCGCTGGCCGATGAGTTTGCTATTGTGGGGCGCAACCTTTGGTCATAGTGAAACGCGCCTCAAGCAACTGGAAACCAATTTCGTGACGTGGTTTCGCAGCCGGGTCACCGCTTTCCCCGTGGTGCAGCAACGCCTGACCGATTATCTCACCAGCTCAGATGCTGACGTCTGGTTGATCACTGGCTCGCCACAGCCGCTGGTGCAGCAGGTTTATTTCGATACGCCGTGGCTGCCAAAAGTGAAATTAATCGCCAGCCAAATCAAGCGCTCCCACGGTGGGTGGGTACTCACATTGCGTTGCCTGGGACATGAAAAAGTGTCGCAGCTCGAACAGCAAATCGGCACGCCACTACAACTCTATAGTGGCTATAGCGACAGCAACCAGGACAACCCCTTACTCTATTTCTGTCAGCACCGCTGGCGGGTGACTCCGGAAGGCCAGCTACAGCAACTCGAATAATATCCTTCGTGCTTCAAGTCGCCGCCTGCCTGCACCTCGAATTATTTTGGCTATAAAAAGGAGCTGTGTATAATGCGCCGCCCGAAACTAGCCCGGAGAAACCCTTGAGCGAATTTACCCATGAACACTGGATGCGTCATGCATTGACTCTCGCACGTCGTGCATGGGAAGAAGGTGAAGTTCCGGTAGGTGCGGTCCTGGTGCATAACAACCAGGTGATTGGCGAGGGCTGGAACCGTCCGATTGGCCGGCACGATCCGACTGCTCACGCGGAAATTATGGCGCTACGTCAGGGCGGCCTGGTATTGCAAAACTATCGCCTGCTGGAAACCACGCTTTATGTCACCCTCGAGCCTTGTGTCATGTGTGCAGGGGCGATGGTTCATGGCCGCATCGGTCAACTGGTGTTTGGTGCGCGTGACGCCAAAACCGGCGCCATTGGCTCGCTTATGGATGTTTTGGGTCATCCTGGTATGAATCACCAGGTTACTGTGACTGAGGGCGTTTTGGCTGAAGAGTGCTCGGCAATGTTAAGTGATTTTTTTCGAGCACGGCGTCTTGAGAAAAAGGCGCTAAAGGAAAAGGCCCGAAGCGCGGAATAGCCAACTCGGCTGGAGCGACGGCCGGATACGCCCCGGCATATTTTTGCTCTTGCGCTTCCTGCTTCTCTTTTTCGAGTAAGTATCCCACCAGGCTGATGTAATACTTCCGGATGTTCTCCACATACGCATACGCTTCGTGACCACGGGCGTACCCATAGGTTGTTTTCGTGTAGTACTGTTTTTGGCTCAGTAGTGGCAGACGTATTTTGACATCTGCCCAGCTATCCGGATTGCCTTTCTGCTTCGCCGTCAGCTGGCGGGCATCAAGCATATGGGCATAACCCATGTTATATGCCGTCAGCGCAAACCAAATCTGTTCATCCTTTGGCACACTGTCGGGGACTTTGGTCATCATATCCCTCAGATAACGGCTTCCCCCTTCAATACTTTGCTCCGGATCTAACCGGTCAGTGACGCCCAGGCTTTGCGCGGTATTTTTGGTCAGCATCATCAACCCGCGGACACCGGTTGGCGACGTTGCCTGGTTATCCCAGTGTGATTCCTGATAAGAGATGGCAGCCAGCAAACGCCAGTCTATTTCGGTGGCATACTTTTCGAATAAGGGCTGTAGCTCGGGGAGTACCGCATCGACCGCTTTGAGGAACGTGCGGGTATCGACGTAATCAAAATCCCCAACGTGGCCGAGATATTTCTCTTCAAGGCGCGCAAATGTATCGTCACTGTTGAGTTGGTTATAAAAGTCGAGCAGGGCGGCGGACAGGCTGTCGTCGCTATCTAATGCGCTGAACCACGTCACCGGTTGTTCATCTGTGATATCCAGCGCAACCGCCAGTTGTGGATGAACGCGCTGGAAAGTGCTTATCGCAACCGAATCAGCAATGGTAAAGGCAATCTTTCCATCCACCACTTGCTGCATCAGCTCTGTACTGCTGAGGTGCTCATCAATACGCCAGCTCAAATCAGGATATTTTTGTTGTTTCAGTTTGTTCAACGCGCCGAGGGATGTGACGCCTGGCGAGAGCACCAACTGGTTTTCTTTGATGCCAGCCAACGTCTTAGGACGTGCACTACCCATGCGATAAACCATCTGCTGTGAGACGGAATAATAGGCTGGCCCCGCGCGGTAATGCTGGCTGCGTTGCGTGTCGTACACCAGGCCCGCCGCGATAATATCGGCGTTGCCATGATCAATATCGTCAAACAGTTCCTGAATATTGGGCCGTACGGTGACTTCAAGCTTAACGCCAAGATATTGAGCAAACTGTTCGGCTAACTCGTAATCGAGGCCAATTTTTTTGCCCTGAAAAAGGGTATAGGTCAGAGGCGATTCAATCGTACTGACGCGCAGAACCCCCCGCTCCTGAATGGCGGCGATACGGTTTTCGGCTTTTCCGAACCAGGGAATGGAGGGCCAGAGCGCCACTGCCAGCAACACGGTTACGGCACCGATTAGCAGATAATTAATTTTAAATCTTTTCAAATAGTTAATCTGCAACGAGGCGACGAGTCTTAGCTAACAACAGGCTTCAAAAGTGGAGGCTATACAATAAGGTGTGGCGCATTTTGCTTAACAAAACGCCACTGTGCAACTTATTCGACATTTCTGGCTATATTCTCGCCAATGAAAACTAATCCGTTTATTTCTACGCAAACGGTTTCGTCAAGGCCGCGGATTATCTATAATGGCGCCCGTTTTCCCCTTGCGCCCACTGAAGCGTCCCCCTGGCGTTTCGAAGACGAGAGATCTTTGATGATGGAAATTCTGCGTGGTTCGCCCGCTTTATCGGCATTTCGTATTAACAAATTACTGGCCCGTTTTAATGACGCCAACCTTCCGGTCAGCGACATTTATGCCGAGTATGTTCACTTTGCCGATCTCGATGCGCAGCTCGACTCTGAAGAGCACGCCCGTCTGCAACGGTTGTTGAAATATGGTCCAACCCTTGCCGACCACGCCCCGACCGGCCACTTGATTCTGGTCACGCCGCGTCCTGGTACCATCTCACCCTGGTCCTCTAAAGCGACTGATATTGCCCACAACTGTGACTTAGCCAAAGTGAAGCGCCTGGAGCGCGGTGTGGCTTATTACGTCACCGGCAGCACGTTGACTGATGCACAGCGTCAGGAAGTTGCGTCACTCTTGCATGACCGCATGATGGAAAGCGTGTTTGGCACGCTCGATGATGCCCGGCAACTGTTCTCCCAACATCAGCCTGCACCGGTGCAAAGTGTTGACCTGTTAACTCAAGGTCGCGAAGCGCTGGTTGAAGCCAACATCCGTCTGGGTCTGGCTCTGGCAGAAGACGAAATCGATTATTTGCAGGATGCGTTTACCAAACTGGGACGCAACCCGAACGACATCGAGCTGTACATGTTTGCGCAGGCAAACTCCGAACATTGCCGCCACAAAATCTTTAATGCCGACTGGATTATCGATGGCGTTGAACAGCCTAAATCGCTGTTCAAAATGATTAAAAACACCTTTGAGAAAACCCCGGACTATGTGTTATCTGCCTATAAAGATAACGCCGCAGTGATGGAAGGCTCGACGGTAGGGCGTTTCTTTGCCGATCATGATGCGGGCCGTTATGACTATCACCAGGAAGATGCGCATATCCTGATGAAAGTCGAAACCCACAACCACCCAACGGCAATTTCCCCGTGGCCAGGTGCGGCGACCGGTTCCGGTGGCGAAATCCGTGATGAAGGTGCGACAGGCCGTGGTGCTAAACCAAAAGCGGGCCTGGTTGGTTTCTCGGTTTCCAATTTGCGTATTCCTGGCTTTGAACAGCCGTGGGAAGAAGATTTTGGCAAGCCAGACCGCATTGTAACGGCGCTGGATATTATGACCGACGGCCCATTGGGCGGTGCGGCATTTAACAACGAATTTGGTCGTCCGGCACTGACCGGCTACTTCCGTACCTACGAAGAGCAAGTCAACAGCCATAACGGCGTTGAACTGCGCGGTTACCATAAGCCGATCATGCTGGCGGGTGGTATCGGCAACATTCGTGCAGACCATGTTCAGAAAGGCGAAATCACCGTTGGCGCGAAACTCATCGTGCTTGGTGGCCCATCGATGAACATCGGTTTGGGCGGTGGCGCGGCTTCTTCCATGGCTTCAGGCCAGTCAGATGCAGATCTGGATTTTGCTTCCGTGCAGCGTGATAACCCAGAAATGGAGCGTCGTTGCCAGGAAGTTATCGACCGTTGCTGGCAATTAGGTGACGCCAACCCAATCCTGTTTATTCATGATGTGGGGGCAGGCGGCCTGTCTAACGCGATGCCAGAACTGGTGAGCGATGGCGGTCGTGGTGGTCGTTTTGAACTGCGCGACATCCTCAATGATGAGCCAGGTATGAGCCCGCTGGAAGTGTGGTGTAACGAATCCCAGGAGCGTTATGTCCTGGCGGTTGCTCCAGACCAGTTGCCGCTGTTTGACGAGCTTTGCCGTCGTGAACGCGCGCCATACGCGGTTATCGGTGAAGCCACCGAAGAGAAACATCTGACACTCAACGACAGCCATTTCGACAACCAGCCGATTGATATGCCGCTGGACGTTCTGCTGGGCAAAACGCCAAAAATGGAACGTAACGTTGAAACCCTGAAAGCCAAAGGTGATGCGCTGGATTGCCGCAATATCACTATTGCTGATGCGGTAAAACGTGTGCTGCATTTACCGACGGTCGCTGAGAAAACCTTCCTGGTGACGATCGGTGACCGTTCGGTAACGGGCATGGTGGCTCGCGACCAGATGGTTGGCCCATGGCAGATCCCGGTAGCTAACTGTGCGGTCACTACCGCAAGCCTCGATAGCTACTACGGTGAAGCGATGTCTCTTGGTGAGCGTGCACCGGTTGCGCTGCTGGACTTTGCTGCATCCGGGCGTCTGGCAGTCGGCGAAGCGCTGACCAACATCGCAGCCACACAAATCGGCGCACTTAATCGTATTAAACTTTCAGCAAACTGGATGTCAGCAGCCGGTCACCCGGGTGAAGATGCGGGTCTGTACGAAGCAGTGAAAGCTGTCGGCGAAGAACTTTGCCCGACGCTTGGCCTGACTATCCCGGTCGGCAAAGATTCTATGTCGATGAAAACCCGCTGGCAGGAAGGTACTGAGCAGCGCGAGATGACTTCTCCGCTGTCACTGGTTATCACCGCGTTTGCCCGCGTCGAAGATGTGCGTCGTACCGTAACGCCACAGCTGCAATCCGAAGACAACGCCTTGCTGCTGATTGATTTAGGCGCAGGTCACAACGCGTTGGGCGCCACCGCGCTGTCCCAGGTTTACCGTCAACTGGGCGACAAACCTGCGGATGTACGCAGTGCTGAGCAGCTTAAAGGCTTCTTTAACGCCATTCAGGCACTGGTTGCTGAACAGAAACTGCTGGCCTACCACGACCGTTCTGACGGTGGTTTGTTGGTGACGCTGGCAGAGATGGCCTTTGCCGGTCACTGCGGCGTCGAAGCGGACATCGCCACTTTGGGTAAAGATCACCTTGCAGCACTGTTCAACGAAGAGTTAGGCGCAGTTATCCAGGTTAAAGCGGCTGATCGTGCGGACGTTGAGCAAACTCTGGCGGATCATGGTCTGGCGGATTGTGTTCACTTCCTTGGTAAAGCCGTGGCAGGTGACCGCTTCACTCTGAGCTCTGACGGTCACGCTGTATTTAGCGAAAGCCGTACCCAGCTTCGCATGTGGTGGGCGGAAACCACCTGGCAGATGCAGCGTCTGCGTGACAACCCTGATTGCGCTGACCAGGAACATAAAGCGAAAGCCAATGACAACGATCCTGGCCTGAACGTCAAACTGAGCTTCGATATCAAAGAAGATATCGCGGCACCGTATATCGCTAAAAGTGCACGTCCGAAAGTTGCCGTGTTGCGCGAGCAGGGCGTTAACTCCCACGTTGAAATGGCTGCAGCCTTCCATCGTGCAGGTTTTGATGCCATCGACGTTCACATGAGTGATTTGCTGGCAGGCCGTCGCGGTCTGGAAGATTTCCAGGCGCTGGTGGCGTGTGGCGGCTTCTCTTATGGCGACGTATTGGGCGCGGGTGAAGGCTGGGCGAAATCCATCCTCTTTAATTCACGTGTGCGCGATGAGTTCGAGACCTTCTTCCATCGTCCAGAAACTCTGGCGCTGGGCGTATGTAACGGTTGCCAGATGATGTCGAATTTGCGCGAACTGATCCCGGGCAGTGACCTGTGGCCACGCTTTGTGCGCAACCATTCTGACCGCTTTGAAGCACGTTTCAGTCTGGTAGAAGTGACCTCCAGCCCGTCGTTGTTGCTGCAAGGCATGGTCGGTTCGCATATGCCAATCGCTGTTTCTCACGGTGAAGGGCATGTTGAAGTACGCGATGCGGCGCATCTCGCAGCACTGGAAAGCAAAGGGCTGGTGGCGCTGCGCTTTATCGACAACTTCGGCAAAGTGACACAAGACTATCCCGCTAACCCGAACGGTTCACCAAACGGGATCACGGCAGTCACTAACGAAAGCGGGCGCGTCACTATTATGATGCCGCACCCGGAGCGTGTGTTCCGTACCGTCAGCAACTCATGGCATCCAGCCGAATGGGGTGAGGACAGCCCGTGGATGCGCATTTTCCGCAATGCGCGTAAGCAACTCGGTTAAATTCGATTAAGTTATTAAACATCCCTGCTTCGGCAGGGATTTTTTTTGTCACCGATTGCCGACAATGGGTAAATATAACTGTCGCAAATAGGTGACACTTAACTTATTGATTTTAAATCATATGTAAAACCGATATGTAAAGTGTTGCTAAATGGCGACATTAAGAGCAAAAAACAATCAAATTCAAAAATGAGTTATACGCTAAATAAACATAATAAAAACATTTAGATGTAAACTTTGTAGCAAACTTGGCACACATACTGCATAATACTCAGCAGTGGCTCATTCACCCTCTTATGTCAGCCCCCGCAAGGGTTGTGCTACATAAACCTTCGAATGACGCACACAAGGTGCCTGCCGTCCGACTTTTGATTATTGCCAGTCTCGTACTGCTTTATCATGCTCCGGGCGAAACGTTGAGTAAGGCACCGCCTGATTTCAGAACAAAGGCAGAGATTATTCTCTGCCTTTGTCGTTTTTATACCCGTCGCCCTTCATGCCGCAGGGGTGTTGGTTTCTCTCGCTCACCCGAATCACTTACTGGAGTAAGCTCATCGGGATTTACTCGATTGCCGCCTACCTGCATCCTGAAGTCACTTGGGTATAAAGGTTCTTTCTGAGTTGAATACTTTAAACTCTGCCCATTCCCCGCTAGCATCGACTTATTCAGAATCCGAATGAGATGAAGCTTTTGAACCAGTGGCATTTTTTCCCGCGCTCGTTACGCCAGCTTGTGATGATGGCTTTTTTGTTGGTGCTGGTTCCGCTGTTGGTTCTGGCGTGGCAAGCCTGGCAAAGCCTGAATGCGCTAAGCGATCAGGCGGCACTCACTAACCGCACAACACTTGTCGATGCGCGTCGCAGCCAGGCCATGACTAACGTGGCACTGGAAATGGAGCGTAGCTACCGGCAGTACTGCGTGCTGGATGACGCAACACTCGCCACGCTTTATCAAGGGCAACGTAAGCGTTACGCGCAAATGCTTGAAGCGCACGCTGGCGTGTTGCCGGACAATCAACTCTATGACGTGCTGCGCAAATCGCTAAACGACCTCGCCGAAATCCAGTGTAAAAATAGCGGGCCGGATACCACCGCCTCGGCAAACCTTGAAACCTTCGCCAATAAGAATGCTGAAATGGTGCAAGCCACGCGCTCGGTGGTCTTTTCCCGTGGACAACAACTTCAACAAGAAATCGCCGAACGCGGACAATTCTTTGGCTGGCAGGCGCTGGTTTTATTCCTGCTGAGTTTCGCGCTGGTGATTATCTTTACGCGCATGATCATCGGGCCGGTGAAAGGCATTGAACGGATGATTAACTTGCTTGGGGAAGGGCATTCGCTGGGCAACACGGTGCTGTTCAAAGGGGGGCCACGCGAACTGCGTTCGGTCGGGCAGCGGATTGTCTGGTTAAGCGAACGTCTCTCATGGCTTGAATCCCAGCGCCATGAGTTTTTGCGCCACATTTCCCATGAACTAAAAACCCCGCTTGCCAGTATGCGTGAAGGCACCGAACTGCTGGCCGATCAGGTTGTCGGGCCACTGACAAACGACCAAAAAGAAGTGGTGGAAATTCTTGATAATAGTAGCCGTCACTTACAAAAATTGATTGAACAATTATTGGATTACAACCGCAAACTGGCCGATGTCCCGGTCGAACTCGAAAAAGTTGAGCTCGGTCCACTCATGGATGTGATTATCGCTGCTCACAGTTTGCCAGCACGGGCTAAAATGATGCGTACCGAGTGCAATTTAAGTCCGGTGGCTTGTCTGGCAGAACCGATGTTGTTAACCAGCGTGTTGGATAATCTCTACTCCAATGCGGTGCACTATGGGTCTGAATCCGGTACCATTTATCTACGAAGCTCGCAGGTGGGTAACATGCTGCAGATTGATGTCGCGAACACAGGCGACCCGATTCCGTCTGCGGAGCGAGAGATGATCTTTGAACCTTTTTATCAGGGAAGCCACCAGCGAAAAGGTGCAGTAAAAGGTAGCGGCCTGGGTCTGAGTATTGCCCTGGATTGTATTCGTCGTATGCATGGCGAATTGCACCTGATTGACGATGAAACGGCAGATGTTTGCTTCCGTATCGAGTTGCCTGTATTTCCCGAGAAAAAATAAAAAATGAAAGTGACAATTTTTAGCGTGCTGCGCAATGGCTGGTTATCCCGCCGTGGCAGCTCTGTGTCGATTCGCCCGATCTCAGCTTTGTTCGTGCCGTTATTACTGGCGAGCTGTGTACAAAACACGCCACCGAAAGACGTAAAACACCCGCAACTCGTCGAAGAGCCGGAACAACAACTGGCGGATTACCTGTCGACGAATTGTGAAGATATCTGGCAAAACCAGAACCATGATTCCACCACCAACCCGCTGTACTGGTTGCGTGCGATGGATTGCTCCGAACGTTTAGCGCCAGCGCAGGCACGGGCAGAAGCTCGCCGCTGGCCGTCCGATAACTTTCGCGACACCTTCAAGCGCGGCATTTTGCTCTCCAACGCCAAAATCACCCCAACCGAGCGCCGCCGCTACATGACCAAACTGGATGCGATGACCGCTGACGTCCCGGCACAAGTGCGTTCGTTGTTCCAGGTCTGGCGTGATGGGCAGGCTTCTTTACTGGCGCTTTCTGACGAACGCACCCGCTACAGCAAATTGCAGCAAAGCTCTGACAATGAGCTGGATATGTTGCGCGAGCAGCAGCAACGCCTCAGAAGCCAGTTAAGTCTGACTACCCGAAAACTGGAAAACCTCACGGACATCGAGCGCCAGCTTTCCAACCGTAAACCGGCCACTGCCGAGTTACCGGATAACACCAAACCCGCGCAGGAGGCGAAACCATGACGCAGCGTAAACCCGCCAGATTGTTGCTGGTTGATGACGATCCCGGTCTGCTAAAACTTCTTGGTATGCGCCTGACGAGTGAAGGTTACACCGTCTCCACGGCGGAAAGTGGTGCGGAAGGGTTGCGTCTGCTGGGGCGTGAAAAAATTGACCTGGTGATAAGCGACCTGCGGATGGATGAAATGGATGGCATGGCTTTATTTGCCGAAATCCAGAAAGTACAGCCGGGAATGCCCGTCATCATTCTGACCGCTCACGGCTCCATTCCTGACGCAGTTGCTGCGACACAACAGGGTGTGTTTAGCTTCCTGACCAAACCGGTTGATAAAGACGCGCTGTACAAAGCCATTGACGATGCGCTGTCACATTCGCAAATCGCCGGCGATGACATGTGGCGCGATACCATCGTCACCCGCAGCCCCATCATGCAGCGTTTGCTGGAACAAGCCCGTATGGTCTCGCAGTCTGATGTGAGCGTACTGATTAATGGGCAAAGCGGCACCGGCAAAGAGATCCTCGCCCAGGCCATTCATAACGCCAGCCCGCGTAGCAAAAAAGCCTTTATCGCCATTAACTGCGGCGCATTGCCAGAGCAGTTGCTGGAATCCGAACTGTTTGGCCATTCCCGTGGCGCGTTTACTGGTGCGGTTAGCAGCAGAGAAGGGTTGTTCCAGGCCGCAGAAGGGGGAACGCTATTCCTCGATGAAATCGGTGATATGCCGATCCCTTTGCAGGTCAAATTATTGCGCGTGTTGCAGGAGCGTAAAGTTCGCCCACTGGGCAGCAATCGTGACCTCGATATCGATGTGCGCATCCTCTCCGCCACTCACCGTGATTTACCCAAAGCTATGGAGCGGGGCGAGTTTCGTGAAGACTTGTTCTATCGCCTGAATGTGGTAAGTCTCAAGATCCCGGCGTTGCACGAACGTGCCGAAGATGTTCCGTTGCTGGCTAATCATTTGTTACGTCAATCGGCTGACCGCCATAAACCCTTCGTGCGTAGCTTCTCAACCGATGCGATGAAACGCCTGATGGCGGCAAGCTGGCCGGGTAACGTGCGCCAGTTGGTCAACGTGATTGAACAATGTGTGGCGCTAACTTCGGCTCCGGTAATCAGCGAAGCGCTGGTTCAACAGGCGCTGGAAGGGGAAAACACCGCGCTGCCGACCTTTGTCGAAGCCCGTAATCAGTTTGAGCTGAACTATCTGCGCAAACTGCTGCAAATGACGAAGGGAAATGTCACTCAAGCGGCGCGTGTTGCGGGGCGTAACCGTACCGAATTCTACAAATTACTCTCACGGCATGAACTCGATGCCAATGACTTTAAAGAGTAGTCTGTGGTAATTTGAAGCCACGATCACTGTAGCCAAGCAGCACACTAAAGTTGTGCGGGAACCGGGAAGACCATGAAAAAAATTGATGCGATTATTAAACCGTTCAAACTGGATGACGTTCGCGAAGCGCTGGCAGAAGTTGGCATCACCGGCATGACGGTAACAGAAGTAAAAGGTTTTGGTCGTCAGAAAGGGCATACCGAACTGTACCGTGGTGCTGAGTACATGGTAGATTTCCTGCCAAAGGTGAAAATAGAAATTGTGGTGACTGACGATATCGTCGACACCTGCGTAGACACGATTATCCGTACCGCGCAAACCGGTAAAATCGGTGATGGTAAGATCTTTGTCTTCGATGTGGCTCGCGTGGTGCGTATCCGTACTGGCGAAGAAGACGACGCTGCTATTTAATTTTTACCCCTCACCCCGGCCCTCTCCCCAAAGGGGCGAGGGGGAAAGAAAATCCCTTCTCCTGCGGGAGAGGGCGAGGGGGAAAGAAAATCCCCTCTCCTGTGGGAGAGGGCCAGGGTGAGGGCATGTTTTCGGCTAAAAAATCACATCACTTTATGTGGACCAAAACACTCGTAATGAATCTGGTCCTGCGCAACACCCAACTTCACTAACTGCTCCGCAGCAAAACGCATAAACACCACCGGACCGCAGAGATAAAACTGCATATCTGGCGCGCTGATTTTGCTTTCCAGTGCCACTAAATCCATCAATCCTTCGCTATCGAATTTGGACTGTGCCCGGCAGATTTCACCCGGCGCGCGATACCACACGTGACGCTCAAAACGCGCTAACTGTTCACCCAGACGATTCACCTCTTCGGCAAACGCATGCACGTCACCGTTATCTGCCGCATGGAACCAGTTTACCTGTGCGCCATGACCATTTTTCGCCAGCGTATCCAGCATCGCCAACATCGGTGTCTGGCCGACGCCAGCCGAAATCAACGTCACCGGCGTTTGGGGGTCGACATCCATAAAGAAATCACCGGCCGGAGCAGCAAGATGAACTTCGTCACCCACTTGTGCATGGTTGTGCAACCAGCTTGAAACCTGGCCCAGATCTTCACGTTTCACGGCAATGCGATAAGTTTTGCCATCGGGCTTACGGGTCAGAGAATACTGGCGAATTTCCTGATGTGGGAACCCTTCAGGTTTTAACCACACGCCAAGATATTGACCTGGCTGATAATCGGCAACTGCTTCGCCATCCACTGGGGCAAACTCAAAACTGGTGATAAGCGTACTTTGCGGCTCTTTTGCCACAATGCGGAATGCCCGAGTGCCTTCCCAACCGCCATTTTTCGCAGCGTTCCCCTGGTAAATTTCCGCTTCACGATGGATAAACACACCCGCCAGCACGCCGTACGCTTTGCCCCACGCATCCAACACTTCCTGGCCCGGGCTGAACATTTCATCCAGCGTGGCTAACAGGTGGCCGCCGACAATGTCGTACTGCTCAGGTTTAATCTGGAAGCTGGTATGTTTTTGGGCGATTTTTTCTACCGCAGGCAACAGCGCCGCCAGATTCTCAATATTGGTCGCGTAGGCACAAATCGCATTGAACAGCGCTTCACGCTGATCGCCGTTGCGCTGGTTGCTCATATTAAAGATCTCTTTCAGCTCTGGGTTATGGCTGAACATACGATCGTAAAAGTGCGCGGTAAGTTTTGGGCCGGTGGCGGCGAGCAGGGGAATCGTGGATTTCACAACAGCGATGGTTTGTGCATCTAGCATGGTTTGGCTCCGGTTTTAATCAGAATATTTAATTGATGTATTTTAAATGCATCTTATAAAATTCCCCGACGAAAAAAAAGCACTACATTGTAAATGGACTCTTGTGGAGTCGATGTGGGTCACAGAACGTGAAATTTCCGCATGTTGATGATGAATTAATATCCGGAGAAATGGGGAACAGCTATTCGCGTCAAACCCTTGCTGGACGCCAAGCCAATCGTTTGCGTAAAAACCTCTGTCAAGACCTATCACACAGCGGAGTTTAGGTTTACACTGTTGCCCGTTGTATTTAAGGCGGCCTTAAAGCTGTTCAAATATTTACTGTTAGCTGAGTCAGGAGATGCGGATGTTAAAGCGTGAAATGAACATTGCCGATTATGATGCCCAATTGTGGCAGGCTATGGAGCAAGAAAAAGTACGTCAGGAAGAGCACATTGAACTGATCGCCTCCGAAAACTACACCAGCCCGCGCGTTATGCAGGCTCAGGGTTCTCAGTTAACCAACAAATACGCTGAAGGTTACCCAGGCAAACGCTACTACGGCGGTTGCGAATATGTTGATGTGGTTGAGCAACTGGCTATCGACCGTGCAAAAGAGCTGTTCGGCGCTGATTACGCTAACGTGCAACCGCACTCCGGTTCACAGGCTAACTTCGCGGTGTACACCACTCTGCTGGAACCAGGCGACACCGTTCTGGGTATGAACCTGGCACACGGCGGCCACCTGACTCACGGCTCCCCGGTAAACTTCTCCGGTAAGCTGTACAACATCGTGCCTTACGGTATCGATGAGACAGGTCATATCGATTACGCAGACCTGGAAAAACAAGCTAAAGCACACAAACCTAAGATGATCATCGGCGGTTTCTCAGCTTATTCTGGCGTTGTTGACTGGGCAAAAATGCGTGAAATCGCAGACATGGTTGGCGCTTACCTGTTCGTGGACATGGCACACGTTGCAGGTCTGATTGCCGCAGACGTTTACCCGAACCCAGTTCCACACGCACACGTTGTGACAACCACAACGCACAAAACGCTGGCAGGCCCACGCGGTGGTTTGATCCTCGCTAAAGGCGGCAGCGAAGAGCTGTACAAAAAACTGAACTCCGCAGTCTTCCCTGGCGCGCAGGGCGGCCCACTGATGCACGTCATCGCGGGTAAAGCTGTTGCACTGAAAGAAGCTATGGAGCCAGAGTTCAAAACTTACCAGCAGCAGGTTGCTAAAAACGCGAAAGCGATGGTTGCCGTGTTCCTGGAGCGTGGCTACAAAGTGGTGTCTGGCGGTACTGACAACCACCTGTTCTTGCTGGATCTGGTTGATAAAAACCTGACCGGTAAAGAAGCTGATGCTGCTCTGGGTCGCGCAAACATCACCGTGAACAAAAACAGCGTACCAAACGATCCGAAGAGCCCGTTTGTCACTTCTGGTATCCGTATCGGTACACCAGCTGTAACACGTCGTGGCTTCACCGAAGCTGACGTTCGCGAACTGGCTGGCTGGATGTGTGATGTGTTAGATAACATCAACGACGAAGCGGTCATCGAGCGCACTAAGAAGAAAGTTCTGGATATCTGCGCCCGCTTGCCGGTTTACGCATAAGCCGACACAACTGGTGGATGACGCTAACGCTTATCCACCCTACAAAACCCGTTTATCAGTCTTCGTAGGTCGGATAAGCGCAGCGTCATCCGACATAACTGGTGGATGACGCTCACGTTTATCCACCCTACAAAACCCGTTTGTCACCCTTTGTTATTTTTAACGCGACTATTGATCGCGGGTAATCGCCGAACACTTCTCAGCGATATTCACGGTATCTCCATTTTGAGTTGCCTGTTTACACTCGTCCATTGGCGACATAGGCGGTGGTGTATTGACAGTCTGGGCGGCACATCCGGTTAATAATATTCCGCAAATTATTATTCCTGCTTTGAACATCACTTCACTCCCGATTTGAAAGGGGCGCTGCTATAAAGGGCAAATAACAGATCCTGGACGGTATCAGTCTGCCAGGTTTTTCCGCTGTCCACAGAATGGCGAAGTTCTCCGCGGGCGTAGGGATTATTTGTGCTTACGCGCAGGCTGTAACTGTTTTTTCCCCCAGGTTGAGTGGTTGATCCCTGTGAGCTGAAAATCAGTGCATAGCGTTTGTTAATATCCAGCCCCATCAAACGAGGCCAGAGCGAGTAAATCGCCGGGCTTGCGGGCAGGTTAAACGGTGGCAGTGCTGCGGAAAATAGTGTTTGAGTGGGATTGTCATGAGCATCAAGCTCCACAATTCGTAAGCGTAAATTATCGCCAGGTACGGCATCCACATAATTTTCTGATAACCAGAAATCGAGCTTTGGCAGATCGGGCTGTTGCAGCGTGAATGTCTGCATGAGTTGCTGCTCGCCCTGGAGATCGGTGCGCTCGCTACCCGGTGCATTACTATCCTGCACGACACGCATCTCAGGAATTGTTGTGGCGTGCTGGTAAACCTCAATTGCAGGTTCGTTAAGGGTCCCTTCGTGGCTATCAAACTCAATGCGCAGATGACGAGCGGTCAATTCCGGGAGCGAAAAGGTTCGCTTGTCACCGAGGATAAATCCACGGGCTAATGTGTGCCATGCACCATCCTTCTGATAAGCCAGCACATAATTGCGTATCGCAAACGGTGCCGGTTCTTTAACCACGACCTGATTAAATCGCGTCAGCTTGCCCAAATCCAGTTCATAGCTGTTCGTTGTGGCGGTAATCGCCTTACCCTGTGCCAGGTTATCAGGTGCAGGAAGAGTCACGCCAGTGGGTCTGCTGAAGTGGAGCAGAGCGGTCGCTCCTCCCGCCAGTGGGTAGCTCAAAACGCCGAGTTTTTGCTGCCAGCTTTGCCCACTGTAAAGTTCGGTTATCTGCCACTCGCTACCGGCTTTAAGCCCCAGTGATTCAGGCGAAAGCGGCAAGGATATCGATTTGCTCTGCCAGTTTGTTAAGCCCGCGTACACGCCACCTTTGCCGTCGGCTCGCACCAGTATTGCCGGGCTGTGTTCGCCAGCATGATAAAAATGACTCATAGAAACGGGACGTGCGGCGACACCGTCTTTGGCTACGTTCAGCAAGGCTTTATTTTCCAGCCATGCGCTGCGGTCTTCATCGATAAATGGTAAATTGTCCCCCGCCAGCCAGTGCCCGCCGCCAAGTGCAACTGTGGTTGCAAGCCGCAGGGCTGCCAGTTGACCGTAACGCTTCGCCCCCTGAGAAAGGTTCTCTGGCAGGAACATATCGGCATCGTTGTAATCGTATAACGTGCCATTGCTCCACCAGGACGCCGCGCTGTTAAATGCCTGACGTTCAATGCCGCTATAGTTTGCCACCCCCAGCGAAGTATCGCAGGCCGCACGCCTACCATGGGTAAACGCTGCTGGCAACAATGGCGCGATGGATGCATTCAGGAATACCGGGCGACCACTTGCCAGCACTTCATCACGCATAATCTGCATCCCAATGCGGTAGTTCTGAATGCCGTTCACTGCGGGATCGTAGTGCTTGCCTTCGTACAAACCCATATCCAGAAAATCGAGTTTGATGTAGTCGTAACCCCAGGTGAGATAATTTTTAATATTCCGCCGCACGATGTACTTCGCCGCCGGGTGTGACATATCCAGCGCATAACTGCCAAGATAGGTTTTCACCAGCTTGCCGTTCTCATCATGCAAACAGGCATCGCGGTGGGTGTAACCTGTGTCGTCTACCGGCAGATCCAGCCAGTTTTCGTAAATGGCAAATGGCGTCAAATAGCCGCCCGCTTTCAGCTCCTTCTTATGCACATAATCGGAGAATGTTTTCATGCCCTCGGGATAGCTTTCGGGCTGGAACCCGCCGTCCATGTTGACGTACTCATAGCCGAGTGGTTTGAGATTTTTTGCGACGTAATCGGTGATGTCATACATATCCCGCGCTTTACCGTAGCTATCGTGCGAGTAAAACGCATTAAACCCAACGGGAACGCCACCCTGCCAGTTGAGGCGGGGTTCGCCCTGGTTGTAGATTTTCCCGTAGGTTTCCAGCCCGTTGCGGTAATCCTCGAAGTAGCCGATAAAAAACAGATCGGAACTGACCTGTTTGCCACTTTGTGTTCCGCCCCAGTTGTACAGCGCGAACTTGCTGAGTGCCCCATTAGCTTGTCGGGCTTCACCCAGCAGCTGGCTACTTTTCCATTTCTTTACGCTTGCGGCACCGGCGATTAAACCGTGGTAGCTGATATTGTCGAACAGTGCGGTGACCCAATGGCTCACGCCGTTGAACTTCACCATCGGTTCCTGTGGGTTAGCGAAACGATCCGTGCCGTTCTGGCTCACACCAAAGTGGTTAACCGCCGCTACCCCAAAATCGAAATTATTTGAGTAAGGTGTGGTGTAGATGCGTTTATCCTTCCCTTGCCCGATATCGGCAAACTTCGCGCTGACTGGCGTGAGCTTTTTCACCTCCAGAAGGTGTGCCGAGGCCACCTGCATATCACTCAACAGCCAGCTTTTATCGTCAAAGAACCAGAAAGTTATGCTCAGGATGTTGCCGTTGGCAAAGCGATTGCTCAGCGTGAGTTTCTCGCCTTCGCCTCGTTGTTTATCATTCACACTCTGCCAAAACGCAGTCCGGCTAACGGCCTGCTGGCTATTGAGTGTTGCAGAACTTAGCTCCGCTTCACTGTGGAAAGTTTTAATCAGCGGTTTGTCGCTCCACAGTAAATCACCGGTACCGTGGCTGAGATCGTAGCGCAACGTATACTCGCCGTGACGCACCGTCACTTTTTGCCCCTGCTGAGAAAATTCGGCTGCATGGGCGGCATTTAGCGTGACAAGCAATGCGAGGGTAAACAGCGTTCTATTCATCATTTTGCCCTCCATTAAAAGACAGTAAACGGTGCAATGACATTGAATTTAATGTCAATTTCATCCTGGAACATATTGTTGTAGCCGCCGCTGTAGTTCGGGTTGCTGCCGTGGTTGTCGTAGTTGATGTAATGCAGATTGAACAACGTGCCTTTCAGGCGACCGGTTTGCACAACATGGGCAAGATTGAATGTCCAGGCGGACTCATCAATGCGCTGGCTTTGGTCTGCCAGTTCGCCATCGACGGTACATGTGGTGCAGGGTTTGCCACCCCAGCCATACACATAACCCGCGCCAACCGCCCAGCCTGGGAGTTCATAGTTTTTCAGGTCATAGGTCACACCGGCAAAAACCGAGGTTTCGCCGTTGGCATCGAAGTCAGACCCTGCATCCCACCAGATATCCAGCCGCCCGTTGGAGCTGGCATAGGCCGGAGTGATACGTTGCAGGAAGAATCCCTGGTTGCCTTCGGCTTTTACTGTCTGCGCCTCGAGGCGAAAATCCAGCGTATCAAGGGTGTAACCGAGTGTTATCCCTTGCAGCCAGGCAAGCCCATCGTATTCGTCGTTCACCGAGCCGTAAGCGGCAATCGAATTATCCCCGACCATGTCTCTGGCACCATAAAACTGATAGCTCAGGCGCAGATCGTTTCCCGCCACCGGGAAGCTGTACGAGAGCTTCGTCATGTATTGATCCATAAAATCAGCGGCCTGCGCCCATGAAGTTTCCAGCACTACTTTATTCCTGAAGTCGTAGCGTATGCCCAGGGCATGGACGTAATCGATTTTGGTGGTGTTATCGGCGGCGCGGAATTCGTACATCTCGGTGTACCACGGGGCTTTGTATTTATCTGACCAGAAATAAGAGCTGGAGAGTGCGCCATATTGACCGAAGTCCCAGGTACCACCCATTTCAGCACCCTGATAGGCACCAGGTACAAATCCCCAGTGCACAGCGAGCAACGTTTGTCCGGCTGGCTGGATATAACCGGCGCGCATCCAGTAATCGTCATGTTTTAATTTCAGCGCGGCTTTGTAGAGGTTGAAGCCGCCTTTATCCCCTGACCAGTCTTCATCCCAGCGCTGGTTTGCCGAGCTAAGGCTAATTTCATTCGGGTGTGCGGCGCTGCCGGTGGCGAGGTTGGCGGCGGCAAAACCTGCGACGTCAAGGCCAATAAAACCCCCGGCGTAACCTGAAACAAAATCGAGATTGGCGTTAAAGGTTGCGTGGTGAAGGTCTTCAACGTAATGGCCGTAATCCGGGCTACCGACGGTCATATCGCGTTTGTCACGGTAGCGTTGCGAGTAGTAAATACCGCCAGTTAAATGAGAGTCATCTACGAAACCTTCGGCCTGCACGGGCGTCGCTATCATTAACGCTGGAGCGGCGACCAGTGCGGCGGCCAGCAGCGGTTGTAAGGATATGTCACGCATAGGGGATCCTTCCATGAATATACCCGTCATACTTCGAGTCGCAGGGGTGTTGGCTGCACTCACAAACCCCAGTCACTTACTCAAGTAAGCTCCTGGGGATTTGCTCCCTTGCCGCCTGGCTGCAACTCGAATTATTTTGGGTTTAGAATAAGTAAAGAATGGGGCGATTAGCCCCCTAAAAAGCTATGGCAGGCGCTTCAGATGCCAGATACGGCTGACATAATCGCGGCTGAGCGGCGGGTCGATATACATCCCTCTGTACATCAGCTCATCCCCGCCAATCTGCTGCGGCTGGTTGTCTATCTGATAAATAACGTCGGCATCCAACCCGGCAAGGCGTACTAAGCGGTGCGGCGCAGAGGCCTGGCTGACCAGAGAAAACGCCATCAGAAGCGCTTCACTTCTATCCTGCGAAACGAACATCCACGCAGCAAAATCTGCATTTTCCCAGGGGCTTACCAGGCGCCAGAAGGTGCCAAATTGCAGCAATTCACGGTGCTGTTTATAAAAAGCAATTTGTTTACAGACCGCTTCGTCACGTTCAGTATCCTTGCGCATCAGGTCGAGCATCAGGCCGTAGTTGCCACTCATCGCAACAGCGCCACGCATGCCCATGCTGGTGGAACGCCCCATCTGATGATTCGGGACTTCCGAAACGTGCGCGCACTGCATAATCGGCGGGTAGAGCAGGCTGGTTGAGTACTGGATATGCACCCGTGAAGCCGCATCGGTGTTATCACTCACCCAGGCCTGGGCCATGTAGTGCAACATTCCGGGGTCGAAGCGCCCACCTCCGCCCGCGCAACATTCAAATAAAATGTGCGGGAAACGAGTCGTCAGCGCATCGAGCAGCTCATACAGACCCAGGATGTAACGGTGAGCCGTTTCCTGCTGGCGCTCGGGGCTTGCGGTCGTCGAGCCCACCTCCGTCATATTGCGATTCATATCCCACTTGATGTAATCAATGGGATGTTGCTCCAGGAATGCGCACATTTGCGTCAGAATGTTGTTCCGCACCTCCGGGCGACCTAAGTCAAGAATGTACTGATTACGCCCTTGCGAAAGTGGCTGGTCCCCGGCGTTGAGCACCCAATCGGGATGCTGCGCGAATAACTCACTGCGCCGCGAAATCATCTCCGGTTCAAACCACAAACCGAACTTCATCTCCAGCCTGTGAACCTGATCAATTAACGGGCGCAGGCCATTGGGAAACTTCTGCTGGTTGACGAACCAGTCGCCAAGCGATGAGGTGTCGTCCTCGCGCTTGCCAAACCAGCCGTCATCCAGCATCAGCAGCTCCACGCCAAGCTGTTTTGCATTGCGGGCAAAACGCAGTAGTTTTTCCTCGTTAAAGTTGAAGTAGGTGGATTCCCAGTTGTTGGCCAGAATCGGCCGAACCAGATGGCGATGCTGTCCGCGCACCAGATTGTCGCGATAAAGTCGGTGCAGCACCTGAGAAAGGCCATTAAGACCGCTCTCGCTCCACGCCATTACCACTTCCGGCGTCTGGAAGCTCTCTCCAGCCTGCAACTGCCAGCCGAAACCGTGCGGGTTAATGCCCAGCATGACTCGTGTCTGGCGATACGCATCAACCTCGGTACGGGCGGTAAAGTTCCCGCTGTACACCAGATGCAGCGCCCATGCTTCTCCCTGCATCTCCGTGGTTTCCGGGCGCACCAGACCAATAAACGGTTGTTGATGGGTACTACTGGCACCGCGCTTGCTGTCCAGCACTGTGATGCCAGGGTTGAGTGGCTGGCGATGAAGGCTACGTTCCCGCGCCCAGGCTCCCGGAAACTGAATCTGCTGATAGTCACTATCAGGGAAATCTATCGAGCAGCTCAGAGCGCGTAGCAGCCTTAAGGGTTTATCGCTCTGGTTAATAATGCGTGCGGAGCGGGTAATAACCGGCAGACAGCGAAATACCGTGTAGCTCAGCTCAACCTGCAGATGAGTCACTGGGTCGGCGAGGGTAATGATCAATGTGTCAGCTTCATCCGGCGTTTCCACCCAGGTTGCGGGTAAGCCTTCAAGGTGTGGTTTGCCCGTCAGGATTTGATGCGAAACATAATGCAGATTACTGACCTGGTGGCCATCCGCATAGCGCACTTCATAAGCGGGCTCGCGGTAATCTCCCGCGCCGTGGCCAGGATATTCCTGCAACACGGTATCGAGCGAGAACGTTCTGTCCTGCCAGTGGGCAGGGGTCGGCGAAAATGACGAGCGATCAAGTTTCGGGTAATCATGAAACGGGTGAAAAGCGGTAACGCGTTTGCCCCAATAGCAATGCACCAGAAAGCGCTGGTGTTCAATCCCTATCACGTAGCTAATCAGTGGGTTATGCAGATGAAACACCTGCTGTTCGGCATTCCAGGTAATCATGATTTCACCTCTACATGCGGATGGGTATTACGTTGATGAATATCCTCAAGGATTTCGTAAAAGCGTTTCTCAGTGATTTCATATCTGGAAAGGGGGATCAGACTTATGAGCGTTAATGCGCCGGGAATTAAGGTAAATAACAGGCCAATCCACATTGCGGTTTCAGCAGCTTGCACCTGATGGGGGATATACCCTGCCCAGGACAACATAAAACCACCAATAGCTCCACCAATAGCTCCGGATAATTTGGTCTTAAATATATTGAGAGAGAAAACCATCCCTTCGGAACGGTTGCCACTGCGCCATTCTCCATATTCCACACAGTCTGCCACCATCGAATAAAGCGATATTTGCCCGATGCCACCACAGAATGGTGCCAGTGCGCCAATGATGAAAATAAAGGTGATATTGGTCTGGAAAAAGAACAGCAACATACATGCAGCAGCCATCACAGTACTGCTATATATCGCAGTGTTCTTCTTGCCTATTTTTGCTGAGATAAACGGTGAAATTACCGCTCCGGCAACCTGTGCAATCATCGACACGGTGAGAAAGACACCGAGCATCATTTCCGCATTCAAATTATAAATAAAGAAATAGAGTTGGAATGTGCCACGAATAACGCCAATCATTTCTAATAAAAACATGCCTACCAACAACAGGCGAAGAGGGCGATGTTGTTTTAATAACGTCCAGAACCCTTTAAAACTTTGACGCTCTTTTCGCGGTACGGAATATTTTTCTTTGACACCAAAGAAAGTAATCAACATGCAGATTAAGAAGATAGCGCTGTAAATAACCGCCACGCCTGCCCAACTCCCCACAAATTTAACCAGCCATAAGGTTGCCGCACTGACGGAGAGAAAGCCAAAAGTGGCAATGGTTCGAGGGATGGTGATGACTTTGCTGCGTTCCGTCGGATCCTGAGTGATTGCCGCAGAGAGTGACCAATAAGGGATATCAATAATCGCAAAGCAAATACTCCACAAAATATAGGTGGAGTAGGCGTAAGCCAATTTTCCTGCTTCAGATAAATCAGGGCTAAGGAAACAGGCCACGGTGGTGAGGGAAACCAGAATACTGCCGACCAAAATCCATGGCCTGAATTTACCCATTTTTGTGTGGGTATTATCCACAAGGATCCCAAGGGCAATATCCGTTGCACCATCCACCAGACGAGCAATTAAAAATAATAAACCTACAGCGGCCGCTTTAATTCCAAAACTGTCGGTGTAATACAACATCAGGTAAATAGCGATAAAGGCGTACATCACATTTGCGCCATAACTGCCTATGCCATAGGAAATGGCGGTAGTCCAGGACACTTTGTCGCGTGGATATCTCTCTTTTTCAGCGTTAGAACCTTCAGTTGATCGGGCTAATTCCATTGGAGTCACTCCTGTGTTAATGGAACAATTAACTCGGAAAGGTATTCGGTAAATTAAACTGATATGCCGAAGGAGGCTAAGCGTAGAGGATTAAAAATAATGGAAACTTGCGCGGGGGTTTATATTTAACTAAACAGCGATTACTAATATTTTAAGAGTGATGCGGCGATCTTCAGGAAACACGCTCATGTTTCCTGAAGTTCTCTTGTTTATATGTATTGGCTGGGTGAATATATATAATGAAAAATAGCGTTATAAATTATCTATTCACCTTCAAGCGTACTTTCAACATATAAATAGCCAATTCCCATCACTTGCTGCGAACGAGTCAACTGGCCAAAATTGATTTGTGTGGCATTGGCTTTTACCGCGTTGCCGTGATCAAACGGGTTAAAGCCAATTTGCCTGGCGACGGTCGCAAGCCACTCATCTCCAAATCCACAGCAGCGGCCATAAAACCATATCTGGTTGATATTCAGAATATTGAGGAAGTTATACAAGCTCAGTCCGATAGCGTTAGCGGCATTTTCCACCCAGCGACGCACCTGTTCGTTACCTTCATGCCAGGCGGTAATTAACTGCGTGGACGTTAAAGTGTCAGGGTCTAACCCGGGAGTTGAAGGGCGAGATTTTAACCATATCCGAGCCTGCTTTTTTAACGCCGTTAGCGAAGCCACGGTTTCAAGGCACCCGTATCTTCCGCAGTCGCAAGCCATTCCGTCGGGATTGACAATCGTATGGCCGATTTGCCCGCTTCCGTACAGGCTGCCGCGATAAATTTGCCCGTTTATCACAAACGAAGAACCGATACCGTAATCCACATTGATGACGCAAAAATCCTGGCGGCTCGCGGGGTTTTGCCATTTTTCAGCCAACGCCAGCATCACGCAGTCGTTATCCACGCGCACGGAAATCCCGAGCTTTTCTTCCAGCAGATATTTAATTTCCACCGGGCTCTTCCACGGCGCTTGCGGCATGGTTTGTGAAACGCCGGTAATCGGGTCGACTTGCCCGTGAATAGCCAGCGCTAAATTGATGGTCTTTTTTGGCCAGCTTTTACCCTGGCTGCGCCAGACACTTTCGATGGCAGCCAGCAACGCTTGCGGCGTAGCGGCGTTGATATGAATAGCGGTAAATTCCCCGAGCGGCGAAAGCTGGGCGTCGCAAAGTTGGCTTTCAATACTGGTCGGGGTCACATTCATGCAAAGAATGAAATCACCGTCGGAAGGGATTTGGTAACTACCGCTGTTAATGCCCCGATTGCTCAGGTTTTCGCTGGAATGGCTGAGCTTTCCATCCGCAACTAACTCTTCAAGGATCTTACTCACCGCCGGGATCGAAAGACCGGTGTACTGGGAAAACTGCGACTTACTGAGCCGCTTATGTTGCCACACCAGCTTCATCAGGGTCTGACGATTAATCTGTCTCACCCGTTGGTTGTTCAACCCTGAAGTCTGCATTTAACTTAACTCCGTTAACTATATTGCGTGAGCATTAAGCATTTTAAGCCGCGATGAGTTCCCTACACTCCAAACATATCCTATTTCACTGTTGATTGTTTACTGGAGATGCGAAATGTACGGAGCCGTTAACGTCTGGCAAGAGACTATTGCTTTACCCACCTGGACTACCGGTGCGGAAGACCCGAATCCGATGTTTTTGGAAAACCGTGTGTATCAGGGATCTTCAGGTGCAGTTTATCCTTACGGCGTGATTGACACGCTCACCGGCAAGCGTGAGATGCGTGATTACAAAGCTGTATGGATTGAGAACGACTTTATTAAGGTCATGTTGCTCCCGGAACTGGGTGGTCGTATTCACCGCGCTTATGACAAAGTGATGGAGCGCGACTTCGTTTACTACAACGAAGTGGTAAAACCGGCGCTGGTGGGATTAGTGGGGCCGTGGATTTCTGGCGGTATTGAATTTAACTGGCCACAGCACCACCGCCCAACCACCTTTATGCCAGTAGATGTGACGTTCCAGAAGCATGCAAACGGCGCGCAGACGGTCTGGCTCGGCGAGGTGGAACCGATGCGTGGCTTGCAGGTGATGACCGGCTTTACGCTGTATCCGGAAAAAGCACTGATCGAAATTACCGGTAAAGTGTTCAACGGGAATGCCACACCACGCCATTTCTTATGGTGGGCGAACCCCGCAGTTAAAGGCGGCGATGAGCACCAAAGCGTGTTTCCACCAGACGTCACGGCGGTATTTGACCACGGCAAACGCGATGTTTCTGCTTTCCCGATTGCCCACGGGACTTACTATAAAGTCGACTATTCCGCTGGTGTCGATATCTCGCGCTACAAAAACATTCCCGTTCCAACGTCGTATATGGCGGATAAATCAGATTACGATTTTGTCGGCGCATACCATCACGGCGAGCAAGGCGGTCTGCTGCACATCGCCGATCACCATGTTTCCCCCGGCAAAAAACAGTGGACCTGGGGCAACTGCGATTTCGGCCAGGCCTGGGATCGGAATCTCACCGACGAAAATGGCCCCTACATTGAACTGATGACTGGCGTGTTCACCGACAACCAGCCGGATTTCACCTGGATTGCGCCTTATGAAGAGAAAATATTCGTACAGAATTTCCTGCCGTATAGCCAGCTCGGCACTTTGCAGAATGCCAACACGCAGGCGGCCATCAAACTGGAGCGCCACAATGGCGACCTCAAACTGGGTGTCTACGCCATTGCGCCACTCACTGACGCCACCCTTGAAATTGAATCGGCAGGCAGCCTGCTTTGGAAAACGTCGCTGACGCTACAGCCCGCGCAGGCGTGGCAGGATTTTGTTGAGGACAGCTGGCCGCAGCGTTTAACGCTGAATCTTCGTGACGCGCAAGGCAACCTGATCCTCAGTTATTGCGAGCACATTGCAGAGGATTTACCGCTGCCGCAGCCCGCTTCTGTTCCCGCCAAACCGCATGAAATCTCCAACTGTGATGAACTCTATTTTATCGGCCAGCATCTGGAGCAATACCTGCATGCCAGCCGCTCGGCATTCGATTACTACCAGCGCGCGCTGGCGTTAGATGCCGGAGATTATCGCTGCAATGTGGCATTAGGGCAGCTTGAGTTAAACCGTGCTAACTGGGCGGTTGCCGAACAGCTGGCGGATGCGGCACTGAAACGCGCTCATCGTCTGAATAAGAATCCGCAAAATGGCGATGCCAGCATGTTGCGCGGTACCGCAAAAGAGCGGCAGGGTGATTTCGCAGGCGCATTTGATGATTACTTTAAAGCGAGCTGGAGCGGTAATTGCCGTGATGCGGCATTTTACGCACTCGCCCGTCTGGCTTTGCGAAAAGGTGATGCCGCTCAGGCGCTGGTGTTTGTGAATCAAAGCCTGAAATTTAATGGCAGCAATAATCTGGCGATGGGGCTAAAAGCGCTGCTGTTGCAGCAAACGGGGGGCGCGCCACAGGCACAACAATGGATTGCACAGCAGCTTGAAGAATATCCCCTCAGTTACGTACTGCATTACGCACGTTGGGCGATGACGCAAAACGAAACTGACAAAGCTGAACTGGTGCGCGTCACCGGGCGTCGCGGAGTCAACGCCAGTGTGCTGGCGGGATGGCTGGTGAGTTTAGGTGATGAAACCGCCGCTAAAAAAATGTTGAGCATTCTCGATTCCCAGGAAGCGATGCCGCTGCTGTGGCAAGCGGCTTTAGAAACCGACCACGCACAGCAACTTGCTTACGTGAAACAAGCGCAGGACTGCTTTGCTCGCAAAGTGCGATTCCCTAACACACTCGATGAAGTGCAGATGCTGCAACGTCTGCCGCACGATGGCTTCGCGCAATATCTGTTGGGCTGCTTCTGGTACAGCAAACGCCGTTACTGCGAAGCCGTCACCTGTTGGGAATTTGCCGCGCATCAGTTGCCTGAGTTTGGTGCGGTGCAGCGTGTTTTAGGCATTCATGCCTGGAATAAACTGCACGACGCGCAACTGGCAGAACAGTATCTGCAACACGCGGTTGAGCTTGAACCGGATAACGCTCGCTTCCTGTTTGAACTCGATTATCTGCAAAAACTCACGGGTCGCTCAACGAAGCAGCGTCTGGAGAACCTCGCGGCTCGCCGGGATGTGGTGCTTAAACGTGACGACCTGACGGCTGAGTTACTCAGCTTGTGGAACATTCATGGCGAAACTGACGCTGCGGCTCAGGTGCTGGCTCAACGTAAATTCCATCCATGGGAAGGCGGGGAGGGCAAAGTCACCGGGCAGTATCTGATTAACCTGCAACGCAGAGCGCTGGCGGCGATTGCCGATAAGCAGTTTGGACAGGCGGAAGAGTTACTTCAGCAAGCACTGAGTTACCCTGAAAATCTCGGCGAAGGGCGTTTAGTCGGCCAGAGCGATAACGATATCTGGTATCTGCTGGGCTGGTGTGCGCAGCAACTGCAACAGCCAGAACGCGCTCAGCGCTTTTTCGCCCGCGCGCTGGAAGGCGGTTCCACTCTGGAAGCCGGACGTTACTACAACGATCAGCCTGTCGATTATCTGTTCTACCAGGCGATGGCGCTGGTGCAAACCGGCGAAAAAGTTAAAGCCCAGCAGCATTTCCGTCGCTTTATTACCTGGGCGGATAAGCATGTGAACGATCACTCCGAACCTGATTTCTTCGCGGTATCGCTACCCGATTTAGTCGCGCTGGATGCTGACCGTCAATCCGCTCACCAGCAGCACTGCCTGTTTGTTACCGCCCTTGGGCATCTCGGACTGGAGGAATATCCCGCGTATGAATCAGCGCTGAAAACCTTGTTGTCGCAAAACCCGGCTCATGACAAAGCGCATCTGCTGCAGCTTGCTGTGCAGTGCGGTGTGTTTGCCGAATAACAATAAATAGCGGGATAAAAATTCGTAGGTCGGATAAGCGTGAGCGTCATCCGACACAATCGGTGTAAACGGTGGATGGCGCTTACGCTCATCCACCCTACAAAACCTGCTTTTCTGGCCTCTGTATCTCTACAAGATTGAAATGAGGAATAACGATGAATACTGTGCAGACACAATTACGCATGGGCTATGTCTGGACTATCTGTCTGGTCGCCGCCTGCGGAGGTTTACTGTTTGGTTACGACTGGGTGGTGATAGGTGGGGCGAAACCGTTCTACGAAGCCTATTTTTCAATTACCGATCCCGCACAATCCGGCTGGGCTATGAGTTCTGCACTGGCGGGATGTGTTTTTGGCGCATTAATTTCGGGCTGGAGTGCCGACAAATTTGGGCGTAAAGCGCCGCTGATTTTGTCGGCTATCTTATTTAGCGCCTCGGCCTGGGGCACGGCGATGGCCAGTAGCTTCGATATGTTTGTGGTGTACCGCATTGTTGGGGGCGTGGGTATTGGCCTGGCTTCTGCACTAAGCCCGATGTATATCGCGGAAGTCAGCCCGGCGGAAAAACGCGGTAAGTTTGTTGCCATCAACCAGTTAACAATAGTGGTGGGCGTGCTGGCAGCCCAGTTGATTAACCTGATGATTGCCGAACCGGTGACCTCAACTGCGACGATGCAGCAAATCACGGAAAGCTGGAATGGTCAGGTCGGCTGGCGCTGGATGTTTGGTGCGGAACTGGTTCCGGCTCTGGCATTTTTAGTGCTGATGTTCTTTGTACCAGAATCACCACGCTGGCTGGCTCGTGCCGGTAAAAATGAACGTGCTCATCAAATGCTTAAACGTATTGGCAATCAGCAATATGCCGATGAGACACTCAATGACATTCTGCAAACCCTGAATAAAGACACGCAAAAAGTGTCCTGGAGCGCGTTGTGGCAGCCTCAGGTCAAGCCGATCATTATCATCGGGATGGTGCTCGCGGTATTCCAGCAATGGTGCGGGATTAACGTGATATTCAACTATGCGCAGGAGATTTTTGCCTCCGCCGGGTTTGATATCAACAGCACGCTTAAATCGATTGTGGCTACCGGTTTGATTAACCTTATCTTCACCCTTGCCGCATTACCGTTGGTCGACAAAATTGGTCGCCGCAAACTGATGCTGTTTGGCGCGGCGGGTTTAACCATTATCTATGCGTTAATCGGTGTGGCATATGGCCTGGGTATTATGGGGCTGCCGGTGTTGATCCTGGTTCTGGCGGCGATTGCGATTTACGCACTGACGCTGGCACCGGTGACCTGGGTTCTGCTTTCAGAGATTTTCCCGAACCGGGTGCGCGGGCTGGCAATGTCTTTAGGGACACTGGCGCTATGGGTGGCGTGCTTCCTGCTGACTTACACCTTCCCGTTATTAAACGCCAGTCTGGGTGCCGCAGGCAGCTTCTTGTTGTACGGTGTGATTTGTGCGGCGGGCTTTGTTTACGTGCGTCGTTATGTGCCTGAAACCAAAGGTGTCAGCCTGGAAGCACTGGAAAAACGTATGGCGGATCAATACGGTGCTGAGGCGAAAGCCCGTGCGCAAAGAGTGACGCATTAAGCGATGAAAACCTTATTACTCGAAAATGAATTTCTGCGTTTGACCGTCGCCCCGCAAGGGGCGGCAGTTCTCAGCCTCGATTCGAAAAAACATCAACAGCCGATTCTGTATGCCGGAGGAAAAGCGCTGTTCCCGATGTTGCCGCTGGCAAATCGCGTCGCCGGGAATGCGTTCCCGCTGCTTGGGGAAACCGTTGAGCTGCCGGACAGCGAAGCGGATGCGCAATTCTTCCTTCACGGCGATGGCTGGCTGAAAACCTGGCAGGTTGAATCGCATGACGCTGTGCAAATCACGCTCACGCTTGAAAGCCGCCACTGCTGTGGTTTTGATTATCAGGCCCGGCTCATTTACCGGTTGCACGGGCCGCGCCTGATAGCGGAACTTGAGTTGATGCACAGGGCGGAGAAGCCGATGCTATACGGACTGGGCTTTCATCCGTTTTTTCATCTCACGCCTGATACCCATGTGCAGTTTGCGGCGACGGGATTCTGGCCGGAGGGTGAGGATCATTTGCCGGAACAATGGTGTGGCAAACTCACGCCGCAAACGAATTTCATCGCGCCAAAAATCCCGTACAATCAGTGGCTGAATGTCGGTTTTTCCGGCTGGAGTGGCAACGCGTTGATTGAGCACCACGGCATGTGCGTGCAGCTAACATGCGCGACGCCGTATTTGATGGTGTTCCGTATGGCTGACCAACCGTTTATCTGTCTTGAACCACAAAACCATCCGGTGAATGCCCACAATATGGACGGGCAACCGGGGCTGGTGTTGTTGCAACGTCAGCAATCAACGGCGATGAAAATGGAAATTGCGATTAGCTGAGTTGATGCGCGCATGAACCTTTAATCATGGGGATCAGAAGCTATAACCCATCTTTAAATAGATCCCCTGATTATCATCTTTCCCCATGGCGTACTCGAGATTCACCACAATCCCCGCTTCGGGTTTAAGCAGGTACTGCACGCCTGCGCCCCACGCCGGATATAAGTTTTCACTGTCCCCACAGTTGAGTTGCTCACCGCTGGTTGAGTCGCCATATAAACATGCCGCACCGGCAAACACCGTGGCGGTCCAGCGGTCAGCCAGTTTGTAACGCTCCTCAACTTCTATGGAGGACATGTGCTGTGCGAGATATTCACCCGGTGTGTAACCACGCATATAAACCGGAGAGTAAGCCCCCGCAGGGGCATCGTTGGAAAACTGGTGGCGGCTGCGCACGGCGAAAACGTTGCCATCGCCGTGTTGCCAGTAGCCGCGGTAATCGACGCGCCAGATATCGAAGTCTTGTTCTCCGCCCAACGCTTCCCGATAGGCCATATTATTGACGTTGAGATACCAGCCTTGGGTGGCTTTAAAGTCGTTGTCGCGGGAGTCGTGCATCACGACGGCACCCACACCGCCGGACTTGTAACCGACTAACCCCATTTCATCGAGGATTTCGTTGGAGGTGGGATCTTGTCCTTGCAATTCATAGTTGGAATAGGCGCCCTGCGCCCCGAGGAACCAGTCGCCCTCAACCCGATAGAGATAACGCAAAAATGCGAAACTGTAGTTATCGTTGGTGCTCAATGGCTTGCCGGAGCCGAGATAATTTTCGTAGTCGTTGTTAATATCCCCGACCATCACACCACCCAGAATACGGTGCTTGTCTTCACCAAAAGAGGTTTTGGCAAAAGCGTTGGCAATCAAGGATTCTGAAGTGGTGTACTTGGCCGACACGCCGAACAGAGAAGGGCGCGACTTCTCATCAAAGCGGTGCATGTAGCCCACCATCATCCCTGCTGCGGTATCGAGTTTTGGACTGGAACTGAATAGCGGAACGAACAACCACGGAGAGGGCGCGGCCTTTTTGTCTTTATCTGACTCGCTTCCTTCATGACTGTCTTCAATCATGTCGTTTTTTGCATCAGCAGGGGATGTCTCAGTGGCATTGGCCGGTAACGTGAGCATCGACAGAATCAGGATCAAACCCCTGAAGAGAATGGTATTAGACATGACAGCTTCAAACTTTTGTTCGATTTAACGGAACGAGATTCTAATGGAAAAGATGACAGATTGAATTTCACTGTTTATATAAAAATAAATGGACGCGTTGAATTGAATATATTGAGTTATAAAACAATAGTTTCCGGATGTTATTAGTCTGTTAATGATTGCTTGCAAGCTCGCCACCGCTCGGCGACACTAACGCCTCCAAAACGGGAGGGATCATGGTTTTGCATTCAACGCGCTGGCTTGCGCTCAGTTATTTTACCTACTTCTTTAGTTACGGGATTTTTCTACCCTTCTGGAGTGTCTGGCTTGCTGGAGTTGGCTTGCCGCCTGAAACCATAGGGTTGTTGCTCGGTGCAGGGTTAATCGCCCGTTTCCTCGGTAGTTTGCTACTGGCTCCTCGAGTTACCGATCCTTCCCGACTTGTTTTTGCCTTACGTTTACTTGCCTTACTTACGCTGATTTTTGCCGTCGCCTTCTGGTTCGGGCAAACCGCCACCTGGCTGCTGGTGGTGATGGTCGGCTTTAACCTGTTCTTCTCACCGCTGGTGCCGCTGACTGATGCACTGGCCGGCACCTGGCAGCGCCAAATCACTATGGATTACGGCCGTGTGCGGCTGTGGGGATCGCTGGCATTTGTTATCGGTTCCGCCATGACCGGCAAACTGGTCAGCCTGTTTAGCTATCAGGCGATTCTGGTGCTGTTGAGTATCGGGGTCGCGTCGATGCTTATCGGCATGATGTTGCGCCCATCGGTGATGCCGCAGGGAGAAACCCGACATAGCGAAGGTGCGGGTTGGCCTGCCTGGAAGAAACTGGTGCTCGGTTCGTGGCGTTTCCTGGCCTGTGTAACCTTGCTGCAAGGCGCGCACGCGGCTTACTACGGATTCAGTGCCATTTACTGGCAAGGCGCGGGATATTCCGCCTCGGTGGTGGGCTATTTGTGGTCCCTTGGCGTGGTCGCTGAAATTGTGATTTTTGCCCTCAGCAATAAGCTGTTCCGCAACTGGAGCGCCCGGGATTTGCTGCTGCTTTCTGGCGTGAGCGGTATTCTGCGCTGGTGCCTGATGGCGTATACGACCGATTTACCGTGGCTGATTGCCGCGCAAATCCTGCATTGTGGTAGCTTCACCGTTTGCCACCTTGCGGCGATGCGTTATATCTCCGCGCGTGAAGGCAATGAAGTGATTCGTCTACAGGCGGTCTATTCGGCGGTGGCAATGGGCGGCGGTATTGCCATTATGACAATGTTCTCCGGCTACCTTTACCAGCATATGCAGGGCGGGGTGTTCTGGATGATGGCCTTAGTTGCTGTTCCGGCATTGTTTATTCGCCCGCGCCCTGTTTCATACTGCGTTAACACTCGATAATCTTGCGTATCTGCTGCTGCTGGTGGTCACCCAGTGGCAGCGTGACGTGAATCAACGGTGGCGAGTAGAGTGGCAGAGTGGTGGAGTAGGGCGTAATCACCAGCACCACCTCTTTTGGCGCTCCCTCCTTTTGATAGCTATGAATCGTCAGATGTTTAATATTGAGCGGCAGCAACGTCAGCTCACGTAGCTGCTGTTCAATATCTTGTTCAAGCTCCAGATTGTTGCCGGTGAGCAACAGCACCTGCTTCTCATGCAGGTCATTTTCCTGCATTAACCACGCGCCAAAAATCACGGCCACCAGACCCACTTCTTCGTCAGAAAAACGCAGCTCATAATGCGTTTCAAACTCGCTGAAAACTTCACGCGTGGTGCGCATCAGCCGCGGGTACAGTCGGGTAATCTCTTCCGGCAAACTGTTATCAATGCCGATACAGAACTGGCAGCGATCCAGCGCCTGAGCCAGATGAATATAGAGCTGGTCGCTCAGACCCTGTTCGTCGCTAAACGACATCCCTGCTTGTTCACGAAAACGCGCGATCATTCCGGAAATCGCGGTACGCAGGCGTAAGTCCTGATGATGGCTATCGTTAATCGGGTCGGGCATGCGTAATAAAAGGAATAACAGTGCGAGGAATAATTGCTCGTTTTCATTGGCCGATTGCAGCACACGGCGCTTCCAGTGGCGGGCAATCTCAAGCGCTGCTAAGAACTCCGGGCGCATCTGCGTCCATGCCCGTTGCTGCTCAGTGAATTCTGGGGTAATCCCCGCATGATGTTGATGCAAACAGTACTGCAAAAACAGCGTTATAAACTGCACGTCGCGGGTGTCAAACTGCCGCTGTAAGCGCCTTGCACACAGGCTAACCAACGCCTGGAGATTCTTTTCATCGTACAAGGCGGTCAGGATCCCTTGCTGTTTAAGCTGGGTTTTGAGTGCTGGAGTAAAATGTTGCTGCACGAAGTGCGGACATAAGCGCAATGCTCGACGTAACCAGTGCAACAAGCACAGGCGGCGATTCAGAGGCGTGCCCTCAATCCGATAGCTACCATCCTGTTGTGTGATAAGACTCAGCCGGTGATAGCGCTGGATTTCATCGCTCGTGTCGGCTATATCTTGCAGGGTTTTGATGTCGTCAACACCGTTGAGCCTTGCGAGGATCTCCGGAGTGACCGTCTGGCCCGGTATATAGAGCAACAAAAGCAGGTGGCAGCGACGCTGCGGACTGGAGAGTACAGATGGTGGTGGGGAAAGCAGTGTCATCATCCGCATAACCAAGTCAAAGGTGATTAATGCTAAGAGTAGCTAAACCTTTTGTCGTAGAGAGTCCCATTTGAGCTTTTTAATTACGGAATTCTGACTGGCTCACAGAATTTTAAGTTTGAGAGAATAATGAGCGGGAAAATGTGTAACAGAATTGCGTTTTTTGCCTTGAGTGCGGCGCTTTTTAGCCCGATGGCTTTGGCACATCCGCACAGCTTTATTACGCTCGTGACCACCGTCATGACCGAAAACGACCAGCTTACCGGTCTGAAAATGCAGTGGACGATGGATGAAATTACTTCAGCGGATCTACTGTATGACGCGGGTGATGCAAAGCCCGATTCACCGGTCTGGAAGAAGCTTGCCGCCGAAGTGATGGCGAATGTTTTAGGGCAACATTATTTCACTGAATTCTGGCACAACGGCGAGAAAGTGACATTTAACAATTTGCCGCCAGAGTACGGGCTCGCACGGGTAGGGCATCAGGCGGTACTGACCTTTATTTTACCGCTGGCACATCCGCAGCCGTTAAAAGGGCAAACCTACCAGTTCGCAACCTTTGACCCGACCTATTTTGTCGATATGAGTTATGACCATCCGTCCGATGCCAGCGTGCCGAAAACATTAGCGTCACAATGCAAAATCTCAGTGAAAACACCGCAACCCACCGAGGATATGCAGGCGTTTGCTTTGTCGCTAGATAAAGCCGATGCACCGCCAGAAGATATGGAACTGGGTAAACAATTTGCTCAACAGGTGACGTTGCAATGTCAGTAATGCCTTCCGCCAGATCTCACTCACGCCGCTGGTTACAACTGTGGCCGCTGGCGATTTTCCTGCTTACCTGCGCGATTGGGCTCTACAGCCTGTGGCTCTTCTGGCCGCAAATCATCCTTAACAGCGCGATGTGGCAGAAATCGATTAACCAGCAAATGAGTGCGCTGTTGCGTGAGGTTGCTGAAAACCCAACGCGAGCGGGCTGGTCGCTGCTGTCATTTAGTTTTGTCTACGGCGTGCTTCATGCTTTGGGGCCAGGACATGGCAAAGTGGTGATTACCACCTGGCTTGCCACCCATCCTTCGCGTTTGAAAAGCAGTCTCAAACTAACTTTTGCCGCTTCCTTATTACAAGGGTTGGTGGCGATTGGGCTGGTGACGGTGGTGCTGGGGTTACTGGCCTTACCGTCGCGACAATTGCATATGAGCAGTTTCTGGCTGGAGAAAGGCAGTTATTTGCTGGTGGGTATTTTAGGACTGATGCTGTGCGCCCGCGCGTGGCGAAATCTACGAAAGGTGCTGCGCAAACCTGCGCGTTTTACCGGCTTCACGCCACATCATGTTCACGATGAGAAATGCGGGTGTGGCCATCAGCATTTGCCAACAGAAAAGCAGCTTGAGGCAGGAGAGGACTGGCGCGCCCGGTTAATGATTGTTTTATCGATGGGCATGCGCCCGTGTTCCGGTGCCATCATGGTGCTGTTGTTTAGCAAAGTGACTGGCGTATATAGCTGGGGGATGTTGTCAGCGCTGACCATGGCGGCAGGCACATCAATAACCATTTCAGGGCTGGCATTTTTGGTCCATGGATTCCGAAATCTGGCAGTGCGCATGAGCGGTAATAAAGCACCGGTTTTATGGCGACAAGTGGCCTGGGCGACACTGGCTTTAGCGGGGGGCACAATTCTGGTATTAGCTGCGGTAGTGATGTGGCTGAGTGCTCAACCGGTCGTGCGGGGGATTAGACCTTTTTAGCGTTTGATTAAAACAACCCTCACCCCGGCCCTCTCCCTGAGGGAGAGGGGGAAAAAATGTTCCCTCTCCAGAGAGCTGGGGGGAAATGTTCCCTCTCCAGAGGGCGAGGGGGAAAATGTTCCCTCTCCAGAGGGCTGGGAAAAAATGTTCCCTCTCCAGAGAGCTGGGGGGGAATATTCCCTCTCCTGGGGGAGAGGGTTAGGGTGAGGGCTTTAAAGATTAACGCTTCAGCGCTTCGCTCAGTTCATCACGCATCGTTGCCAGCATAGCTTTAACAACGCGCGGATTACCTGCAACGATGTTGCCGGTCAACAGGTGGTTATGGCCGCCGGTGAAATCACACACCAGGCTACCCGATTCGCGAGCAATCAGTTCGCCTGCTGCAAAATCCCATGGCTTCAGACCAATCTCGAAGAAACCATCAACACGGCCAGCCGCAACGTAGGCCAGATCAAGTGCTGCTGAACCGGTACGACGGAAGTCTGCACACTGGGTGAACAGTTTAGCGACGATGTTGATATAAGGAGTGGCGTGTTGCTTCAGCTTGAATGGGAAGCCCGTTGCCAGAATGGTGCCATCGAGGTCACGAGCATTGCTGCCGCGCAGACGGTAACCGTTCAACTGTGCGCCTTGACCACGAACAGCGGTGAACAACTCGTTACGCATTGGGTCATAAACCACAGCAACTTCGGTGCGGCCTTTAACACGAACAGCGATAGATACCGCGAAGTGCGGCAAACGTTTGATGAAGTTTGAAGTGCCATCCAGAGGATCGATAACCCATTGCACATCCTGCTCGGTACCCGCCAGTTCGCCTGATTCTTCAGCGATAATGGTGTGTTGCGGGTAGGATTTGCGGATAATTTCGATAATCAGGCGCTCAGCCTCTTTATCGACGTTAGTCACAAAATCGTTGCTGCCTTTCTGGCTCGTTTCTACAGCGTCAGGGGTTTCGTAGTTCTTGGCAATTAAATTGCCCGCCTTGCGCGCTGCGCGCACGGCGATGGTCAGCATCGGATGCATCGGTCTCTCTCTGGATGTTAAAGAACGGGAAAACGCGGCGGAGTATAGCAGAGCGTTCGGAATATGTCTCAGGGTTATGATAGGATAACGCGATAATCTTTTCAGGCTATGAGTCAATAATGCTGCAAAACGTACGTATAGTGCTGGTTGAAACCTCTCATACTGGCAACATGGGCTCTGTAGCTCGTGCGATGAAAACCATGGGGCTGACAAATCTTTGGCTGGTAAATCCGCTGGTTAAACCTGACTCACAGGCCATCGCGCTTGCGGCGGGTGCCAGTGATGTTATCGGCGAAGCTAAAATTGTCGACACGCTGGACGAAGCGTTGGCGGGATGCAGCCTGGTGGTTGGCACCAGCGCACGTTCTCGTACGCTGCCATGGCCGATGCTTGATCCACGCGAATGTGGTGTAAAGAGTATTTCTGAAGCGCAAGATTCGCCAGTGGCGATTGTTTTTGGCCGCGAGCGCGTGGGCTTAACCAATGACGAACTGCAGAAATGCCACTATCACGTTGCGATTCAGGCAAACCCGGAATACAGCTCGCTTAACCTGGCGATGGCAGTGCAAATCCTCGCTTATGAAGTGCGAATTGCATGGCTTGCTACACAAGAAGAAGGCAAAGAAGCGCCGGTTGTGGAAGACCAGACTCAGTATCCGTCGGTTGACGATCTCGAGCGTTTTTACGGTCATCTGGAACAAGTTCTGCTGAAAACCGGCTTTATTCGCACCAGCCATCCGGGTCAGATTATGAGTAAATTACGCCGCTTATATACTCGTGCACGCCCGGAAACTCAGGAACTTAACATCCTGCGCGGCATGCTTTCTTCTATTGAAAACGAGAAAAAATCCGGCAAATAATACTTGAGTAAATTACTAGGTTAAATAGTTGACCAATTTACTCGGGAATGTCAGACTTGCGGCCTGCTATGTGACAATCACATTTATAAAAAACCCCCGGTTCGAGGGGCAATTTGAGGTTAAGTAAGACATGAGACTGACATCTAAAGGACGTTATGCCGTGACCGCAATGCTTGACGTTGCGTTGAACTCCGAATCAGGTCCAGTACCACTGGCTGATATTTCAGAACGTCAGGGAATCTCTCTCTCCTACCTGGAGCAGTTATTCTCCCGCCTGCGTAAAAATGGCCTGGTTGCCAGCGTACGTGGTCCAGGCGGTGGTTATCTGTTAGGTAAAGAAGCTAACAGCATCGCGGTTGGCGAAGTCATTAGCGCCGTAGATGAATCTGTTGACGCGACGCGTTGCCAGGGTAAAGGTGGTTGTCAGGGCGGCGATAAGTGCCTGACTCACGCGCTGTGGCGCGATCTGAGCGACCGTCTGACCGGTTTTTTAAATAACATCACCTTGGGTGAGCTGGTGAATAACCAGGAAGTGTTGGATGTCTCTGGCCGTCAGCACAATGAAAACCATCGCAGCACGCGCTCCCAGGACGCGATCGACGTCAAACTGCGCGCATAAGCAGACAATTAGATTTTTTAGAATCAGGCCTGGGTGCTTCGCACCCGGCTTTAACCTTTACGCCTGGTTCTTCGCATTGTGATGTACGGAGCTAAAAGAGCAATGAAATTACCAATTTATCTCGATTACTCTGCGACTACGCCGGTTGATCCACGCGTTGCGCAGAAAATGATGCAGTGTTTGACTATGGACGGAACCTTCGGTAACCCGGCTTCTCGTTCTCACCGTTTCGGTTGGCAGGCAGAAGAAGCTGTTGATATCGCCCGTAACCAAATCGCTGAACTGGTTGGTGCCGACCCTCGTGAAATCGTCTTTACCTCCGGCGCAACTGAATCCGATAACCTCGCTATTAAAGGTGCCGCTAACTTCTATCAGAAGAAAGGCAAGCACATCATCACCGTAAAAACCGAACACAAAGCTGTGCTGGATACCTGTCGCCAGCTTGAGCGTGAAGGTTTTGAAGTGACTTACCTGGCACCACAGAGCAACGGTATCGTTGACCTGAACGTGCTGCAAGCGGCAATGCGTGACGACACCATTCTGGTCTCCATCATGCACGTGAACAACGAAATCGGCGTGGTACAAGATATCGCGGCAATCGGTGAAATCTGCCGTGCGCGTGGAATTATCTATCACGTGGATGCGACTCAGAGCGTGGGCAAACTGCCTATCGACTTGAGCAACCTTAAAGTTGACCTGATGTCCTTCTCTGGTCACAAAATCTATGGCCCGAAAGGGATCGGCGCGCTGTATGTTCGCCGTAAACCACGTATTCGTATCGAAGCTCAGGTACACGGTGGCGGTCACGAGCGCGGCATGCGTTCTGGTACTCTGCCTGTTCACCAGATCGTCGGCATGGGCGAAGCTTACCGTATCGCGAAAGAAGAGATGGAAACAGAAATGTCCCGTCTGCGCGGTCTGCGTAACCGTCTGTGGAACGGCGTGAAAGATATGGAAGAAGTATATCTGAACGGTGACCTGGAGAATGGGGTTCCCACTATCCTGAACGTAAGCTTTAACTACGTTGAAGGCGAGTCCTTGATCATGGCACTGAAAGACCTCGCGGTTTCTTCTGGTTCTGCCTGTACATCAGCAAGTCTTGAGCCATCCTATGTGCTGCGCGCGCTGGGTATGACTGATGAACTGGCTCACAGCTCCATCCGTTTCTCTTTAGGTCGTTTTACTACTGAAGAAGAGATCGACTACACCATCGAACTGGTACGTAAGTCTATTGGCCGTTTGCGCGACCTTTCTCCACTGTGGGAAATGTTCAAGCAGGGCGTGGATCTTAATTCCATCGAATGGGCTCATCACTAAGAGTTAGTGACGGACGTCGTTCATAACGAACATCGAAATCGAATTCAGGAGAATTAAAAATGGCTTATAGCGAAAAAGTAATCGATCACTACGAAAACCCACGCAACGTTGGCTCTTTTGACAACAGCGATGACAGCGTTGGTTCCGGTATGGTAGGTGCGCCTGCTTGTGGTGACGTGATGAAGTTGCAGATTAAAGTCAACAATGAAGGTATTATTGAAGACGCTCGCTTCAAAACCTATGGCTGTGGCTCTGCCATCGCTTCCAGCTCGCTGGTAACCGAATGGGTTAAAGGTAAATCTTTGGATGAAGCGCAAGCAATCAAAAACACCGACATTGCAGAAGAACTTGAACTGCCGCCGGTGAAGATTCACTGCTCAATCCTTGCAGAAGACGCTATCAAAGCGGCTATCGCGGATTACAAAAGCAAACGTGAAGCTAAATAATAAATTTGAGTCTTTTTCAAAATAATTTGAGTTGCAGCCAGGCGGCAAGCTCATGAATCTCCAGTCGCTTACTAAAATAAGTGACTGGCGTAAGTGAGAATAGCCAACACTCCTGCGACTTGAAGAATGAAGAAAAATTGATTGAGGTTGTTGTATGTCGATTACCCTTAGCGACAGTGCTGCCGCACGCGTGAATGCCTTTCTTTCCAATCGTGGTAAAGGTTTTGGTTTGCGCTTAGGCGTTCGCACATCTGGCTGCTCTGGCATGGCTTATGTTCTTGAATTTGTTGACGAACCTATGGATGAAGACACCGTGTTCGAAGACAAAGGCGTGAAAGTGGTCGTCGATGGTAAAAGCCTGCAATTTTTGGACGGCACTGAGCTCGACTTCGTCAAAGAAGGTCTTAACGAAGGGTTTAAATTCACTAACCCGAACGTGAAAGACGAGTGCGGTTGCGGCGAAAGCTTCCACGTCTGATAAGCGCCAATACCCCGCGTAGCGTAAGTTGTGCGGGGTATCACGCTCTACTATGAAACCCCGAGTCTGTTATGGATTACTTTACCCTCTTTGGGTTATCGCCAGGATTCACTGTCAACACTGAGCTGCTGGCTACCCGTTACCAGGAGCTGCAACGCCAGTTCCATCCGGATAAATACGCCAGCCGCCCTCAGGCGGAACAACTGCTGGCGGTCCAACAATCTGCGACCATCAATCAGGGCTGGCAAACGCTGCGTCACCCGCTGCCGCGCGCCGAGTACATCCTCTCTCTCAACGGTTTTGATCTGGCTAACGAGCAGCATACCGTGCGCGACACCGCGTTTTTGATGGAGCAACTCGAATTACGCGAAGAGCTTGATAACATCGAGCACGCCAAAGATAGCGACCGCCTGGAATCCTTCAGTGCCAACGTGAATGCGATGGTGAAAACCCGCATGGCTCAAATGGTGCAGCAACTGGATAACCAGGACTGGACGCAAGCGGCAGATACTGTGCGTAAACTTCGTTTTCTCGATAAACTGCGCAGCCAAATAGAACAACTCGAAGAAAAGCTGCTCGATTTTTAACTGGAAGCTCAATATGGCGTTATTACAAATTAGTGAGCCGGGTCTAAGTGCGGCACCTCATCAGCGTAAGCTGGCGGCGGGTATCGACTTAGGCACCACCAATTCACTGGTTGCAACTGTGCGTAGCGGGCAAGCTGAAACGCTGCCTGACCATGAAGGGCGTCATCTCTTGCCTTCAGTGGTGCACTATCAGCAACAAGGCCTGAATGTTGGTTTTGACGCGCGCGCGCAAGCGGCAATCGACCCGGCAAACACCATCAGCTCAGTAAAACGTCTGATGGGTCGCTCGCTTGTGGATATCCAGACGCGTTACCCGCATCTGCCTTATTCACTCCAGGCGAGTGAGAATGGCCTGCCGATGATCAACACGCCGGCCGGACTGCTGAACCCTATTCGTATTTCATCCGACATCCTCAAAGCTCTTTCTGCGCGCGCAACCGAAGCGCTGGAAGGCCAGCTTGATGGCGTGGTGATTACCGTTCCTGCTTATTTCGATGATGCACAGCGTCAGGGCACCAAAGATGCAGCGCGTCTGGCTGGTCTGCATGTTCTGCGTTTGCTGAATGAACCGACTGCTGCGGCGATTGCCTACGGTCTGGACTCCGGCAAAGAAGGCGTTATTGCCGTTTACGATTTGGGCGGCGGTACTTTCGATATCTCTATTCTGCGTTTAAGCCGTGGTGTGTTTGAAGTGCTGGCGACCGGCGGCGATTCCGCACTGGGCGGCGATGACTTCGACCACCTGCTGGCTGACTGGCTGCGTGAACAAGCGGGCGTGGCTGACCGCAGCGACGACCGCGTGCAGCGCCAGTTACTCGACGCCGCGATTGCCGCAAAAATTGCCTTAAGCGATGCCGAAACCGCAACGGTTGAAGTGGCTGGCTGGACAGGCACCGTCACCCGCGAGCAGTTCAACGAACTGATTGCCGCTCTCGTTAAACGTACTTTGCTGGCCTGCCGCCGCGCATTGAAAGATGCAGGTGTCGAAGCCTCTGAAGTGCTGGAAGTGGTGATGGTCGGCGGTTCAACCCGCGTGCCATTAGTGCGCGAACGTGTGGGTGAGTTCTTTGGCCGCACGCCGCTGACTTCCATCGATCCGGATAAAGTCGTCGCCATTGGCGCTGCGATTCAGGCCGACATTCTGGTGGGTAACAAGCCGGACAGCGAAATGCTGCTGCTGGATGTGATCCCGCTGTCGCTGGGTCTTGAGACCATGGGCGGGCTGGTGGAAAAAGTGATTCCTCGCAACACCACGATTCCGGTGGCGCGGGCGCAGGACTTCACCACCTTTAAAGACGGCCAAACGGCGATGTCGATCCACGTGATGCAAGGCGAGCGCGAACTGGTGCAAGATTGCCGTTCGCTGGCACGTTTTGCGCTGCGTGGAATCCCGGCGATGCCTGCGGGTGGGGCGCACATTCGCGTGACCTTCCAGGTGGATGCGGACGGCCTGCTGAGCGTGACCGCCATGGAGAAATCCACCGGCGTAGAAGCGTCTATCCAGGTGAAGCCTTCTTATGGCCTGAGCGACGGTGAAATTGCCTCGATGATCCAGGATTCCATGAGTTTTGCCGAGCATGATGTGAAAGCGCGCATGCTGGCGGAGCAAAAAGTTGACGCCGCCCGCGTGCTGGAAAGCCTGCAAGGTGCGTTGAGCTCGGATGCCGCGCTGTTAAGTGCGGCTGAGCATGCGGAAATTGACTCAGCAATGGCGGCATTAAGCACGGCCGCAGCGGGCGATGATACGGATGCTATTGAACAAGCCATTAAAAACGTAGACAAACAAACCCAGGACTTTGCCGCTCGTCGTATGGATGAATCAATCCGTAAGGCGCTGAAAGGCCACTCCGTGGACGAGGTTTAACATGCCAAAGATTGTATTTTTGCCTCATCAGGATTTGTGTCCAGATGGCGCAGTTTTGGAAGCAAATGTCGGTGAAACCATTCTTGATGTTGCCCTGCGCAACGGTATCGAGATTGAACATGCCTGTGAAAAGTCCTGTGCCTGCACCACCTGCCACTGTGTGGTGCGTGAAGGTTTCGACTCCCTGGCTGAAAGCACGGAAGACGAAGATGACATGCTGGACAAAGCGTGGGGTCTTGAGCCTGAAAGCCGTTTAAGCTGCCAGGCACGTGTTACAGACGAAGACCTGGTGGTTGAGATGCCGCGCTATACCATCAACCACGCGCGTGAGCACTAACAGGAGCCGCAAATGGGACTGAATTGGACCGATAGCCGCGAAATTGGCGAAGCGCTGTATGACAGCCGCCCGGATCTTGATCCGAAGACGGTACGTTTTACTGACCTTCATCAGTGGGTCTGCGATCTGGAAGATTTTGACGATGATCCAAACGCATCCAATGAAAAAATTCTGGAAGCTATTCTGTTAGTCTGGTTAGATGAAGCCGAATAGTTATAACTGTCATCCTTCAAGCTGCAGGCGCGTTGACTGCACTCACTCACCCCAGTCACTTACTTTATGTAAGCCCCTGGGGATTCATGAGCTTGTCGCCTTCCTGCAACTCGAATGATTTAGGTTATGAAAAAGGGCTGCCAATGGTGGCCCGTTTTTATATAAAGCATGAGCTGAAAAAGTATAAGGAAAAGAAAATGACACAAGCCATGAAAATCACGCTTTCCACTGCGCCTGCCGATGCGCGTTGGGGCGAAAAAGCTGCTTACAGTATCAATGACGAAGGGATTACCCTGCACCTGACAGGCAAAGATGACCTGGGGTTAATCCAACGCGCGGCACGTAAAATCGACGGCCAGGGCCTGAAGCATGTAGAGCTTGCGGGTGACGGTTGGGATGTAGAAAAAAGCTGGGCATTCTGGCAGGGCTACCGAGCACCAAAAGGCACGCGCAAAGTTGACTGGGCTGTGCTGAGTGAAGAAGAGCAAAAAGAGCTCAACAACCGCCTGAAAATCATCGACTGGGTACGTCATACCATCAACACCCCAGCAGAAGAACTTGGCCCAGAACAACTGGCTTCGCGCGCGGTAGATCTGCTGTGTGATGTCGCGTGTGACAAAGTATCCTACCGCATCACTAAAGGCGAAGATCTGCGCGAGCAGAACTACATGGGTATCCACACCGTTGGCCGTGGTTCAGAACGTGCGCCAGTCTTGCTGGCACTGGACTACAACCCAACAGGTAACCCGGAAGCCCCGGTTTATGCCTGTCTGGTCGGTAAAGGTATTACTTTCGATTCCGGTGGCTACAGCATCAAACAAAGCGCGTTCATGGACTCCATGAAGTCTGACATGGGCGGTGCTGCAACCATTACTGGCGCTCTGGCCTTCGCCATTACTCGTGGCCTGGATAAACGCGTCAAACTGTACCTGTGCTGTGCGGATAACCTGATCAGCGGTAACGCCTTTAAACTGGGCGACATCATTAAGTATCGTAACGGCAAAACCGTTGAAATCATGAACACCGATGCAGAAGGTCGTTTAGTGCTGGCTGATGGCCTGATTGATGCATGCGCTCAAAAACCTGAACTGATCATCGACTGCGCGACGTTAACCGGTGCGGCGAAAACGGCACTGGGTAACGATTACCACGCTCTGTTCAGCTTTGACGATGAGCTGGTAAACCGCCTGATGGCGAGTGCGGCAGCAGAGAACGAGCCTTTCTGGCGCCTGCCGTTGGCTGAGTTCCATCGCAACCAGTTGCCCTCTAACTTTGCTGATCTGAACAACACCTCTAACGCTTCCTACCCAGCGGGTGCCAGCACGGCAGCGGGCTTCTTGTCCCACTTCGTGGAAAATTATCACCATGGTTGGCTGCACATTGATTGCTCCGCAACATACCGTAAGGGTGCGGTTGAGCAGTGGTCTGCTGGTGCAACCGGTATTGGTGTGCGTGCCATTGCTAATTTGTTGACCGGTAAGTAACTGTTTGCTCCTTCTCCTGGGGGAGAAGGCCGGGATGAGGGCGACCTCGCTTGACGGCTGTCATCAATGTTTACCCCCTCACCCTAACCCTCTCCCTCAAAGGAGAGGGGATCAAATCGGGATAATCTGGAACCACCATGTCAGAATCAAAAAACGAACTTGAAACCCTGCTTGAGCAGGCGGCTACTGAACCCGCTCACCGTCCGGCATTTTTCCGCGTATTGCTGGAGTCTACCGTTTGGGTGCCCGGTAGCGCGGCAGAAGGCGAAGCCATTGATGCCGACAGCGCAGTGGAGTTGCAGCACTGGGAAAAAGACGATGGCACTTCTGTCATCCCATTCTTCACCTCAGTTGAAGCGCTGCAGGAGGCCATCAGCCACGAGCAGGCTTTTGTCGTGATGCCGGTACGTACGCTGTTTGAAATGACGCAGGGTGCAACACTGTTTTTGAATGCGAAATTGCCGACGGGTAAAGAGTTTACCCCGCGTGAAATCACGCATTTAATCAGCGATGAAAGTGACCCATTAACTCAGCAAGAAGTGTTGGATGGCGGAACGTCGTTGCTGCTTTCCGAAGTGGCTGAGCCGCCGGCACAAATGGTCGATTCATTAACCACGCTGTTTAAAAATCTCAAAACAGTGAAGCGTGCTTTTATCTGCTCAATCAAAGAACGTGCAGATGAACAGCCAAATTTGCTGATTGGTATTGAAGCTGAAGGGGATATTGAAGCGATTATTCGCCAGGCGGGGAGTGTTGCAACCGACACTTTGCCAGGTGATGAGCCGGTCGATATTTGCCAGGTCGTCGAAGGTGAGAAGGGCATCAGCCATTTCATGATGGCGCACATTACGCCATTTTATGAACGCCGCTGGGGCAGCTTCCTGCGCGATTTCAAAACCAATCGAATTATCTGATGGTTTAGCTTGTCGCTTGTAACAGCAACAAATCGATAAGCATCACCAGATTAGACTCAAACGAGGTGATCCCGGCAGCTTCTGCTGCATAGTGGATTGCCTCGTCATAAAGCTGAAAATGCACATCCGCAAGTTCGGACAAACTGTTCGGCGACGCGCGAGTAAATGCCACAATCGCCATCCCCACATTCTGTGCAATCCGCGCTTTATCCAGTACCTGTTCGGTTTCGCCGCTACGAGAAATGGCGATAAAAACCTGGTACTTGGACGCATTGCTAAGGAATATTCCCCGACTATCCCCTGGACCTGAAATAAACGCCGTTTTGCCCAGTACCTGTAGTTTCTTAGTGAGGTATTCCGCAAACAGATAGGAAAAACCGGCACCGTATAAAAAGAAGCTCTCTTTTTCACGCAGCAATGTCGCGAACTGCTCCATCACGTCGGGTGTTACCCAACGGAATGTTTGCTGGTAATTCGCCACAAACTCATTGAATAAGACCGGCAGTGTGGCCGTGGGCTGTACAGGTTGCTGAGCAATATGTGGTGCGTTGGAAAGCAGCTGTTTACAGTGCCAGATAAGTTCACTAAAGCCACTAAACCCCAGCTTATGACACAGCCGCATAATGGTTGCGCTGGAGACAAACGTCGCCTGGGCAAGCTCGCGCACCGTAATATTGCCGACCAACAACGGGTGGTTCGTCAGATGTGATAGCACGCGATACTCAGCGCGGGTTAAAGACTCCCCACGCTCCAGCAGGCCGGCCAGGCGGTTATCCATTACAGAGATTGTGCAGGTTCGACAGGCAAATCAGGGCGTGCACCCCATTCACTCCAGGAACCGTCATACAGCGAAACACCATTGACGCCCAGCGTGGTTAACGCCAGCACCACAACCGCTGCAGTAACGCCTGAGCCACAACTCGCGATGACAGGTTTATCGAAACTGACACCCTGGCGGGCGAAGATATCACTCAGCTCATCCGTGGTTTTCAGCTGACCATTTTCCACCAGATCGCTCCACGGTACGTTCAGCGCACCCGGGATATGCCCGCGTCTTAAACCCGGACGAGGTTCGTCGACTTGTGCGTTAAAGCGTGGGGCAGGGCGTGCATCCACGATTTGCGCGGTGCCTTCATGGCTGACCAACAGAACATCGGTCAGACGTTTAATCACCAGGGGATCGAAGTTCACATCAAACTCACCTTCCGGCAATTCGACATCCCCTTTTTCGAGCGGCAACTCTTCGCGCTGCCAGTCGGCCAGACCACCAGCCAGAATCGAGACTTTCTCCGCGCCAAACGTACGCAGCATCCACCAGGCACGTGGGGCAGAGAACAGGTTACCTTCATCGTAAACAATCAGATGTTTGTCCTGGCTGATACCCAACTCGCGCATCGCGACGGCAAAGGCTTCAGCGCGCGGCATCATATGCGGCAGCGGGCTTGTGTGATCGGAAAGGGATTCGATATCAAAAAATACCGCACCCGGCAGATGGCCTGCGCGGTATTCACCAGGTACATCCCGGTGTTCCTGGCCGGGAGGAGCCATGCGAGCATCAATAATCTGGATATTCGCATCATTAACATGTTCTGCGAGCCAGTCGCCCGCAACGAAGAAAGTGGTGGACATGGTTGCCTCCGATTTATTGCCTGTTATCGGATTGTCGGTGTTTTTCAGCAAACCGACAAGCCACCATGTCCAGGTGCGCGAGGTGCCTCGTATTTATTGCAAAACTATTTCACGGCTTCGCCATCTTTCCACGCTTGTTGCAGTTGCGGCCAGTAATCACGATTGGCTTCAATCATATCGTCAAGAATCGCTTTCGCATGCTGCATGGTCGGCACGGTGCGGTTTAGGGTAAACGCCTGCAAGGCCTTTTCGTAGCTGCCTTCAATCGTCGCTTCCACCAGCAATTGTTCTGACGCCAACTGCTGCATCAGCAACGTTTGGTGGAATAGAGGAACGGCACCCATACGCACCGGTTCAGGTCCTTCAGAAGTGATATAGGCTGGCACTTCCACCATCGCGTCATACGGCAGGTTGGCAATCGCCCCTTTGTTTTCCACAATCACCAGGTGGCGTTGGCGTAAATCAAAGGCCAGGGAGCAGGCGACATCAACAATAAATGCCCCGTGTACGCCGACATGGAACGCGTCTGGCAAAATGCCCGTTTTTTTATACTCGTCAGCTGCAGCAAAAAGTTTCTTCTCACGCCCATCCATCACTTCGTTGGCGCGAGTGTAGTCAGGGTTTTGATGTTCAACGATGTCGTTTGGCATCAGGTAATACTGCAAATACGGGTTCGGCAGGTATTCCGGGAAATGATCCATTATCGGTTTTATATGGCGCCAGGTTTTCACCCAGGAGGGATCCGAATGCTGCGGATCGGTTTGCGCAGCGTCTTCGGTTAAAAGCCCAAACCTGGCGATATGACGACGCAATTCCGGCAGACGATCTTCCCCATCAACCAGCACGCGGGTAAACCAACCAAAATGGTTCAGACCGAAGTAATCCACTTCCAGTTTATGGCGATCTACGCCGAGGATCGCGCCCATATTTCGCATCGCGGCGACCGGCATATCACAAATATTCAGCACTCGAGCCTTCGGGCGCAGGCGACGCACGCCTTCAGCAACAATCGCCGCAGGGTTTGAATAGTTAACAATCCACGCTTTTGGATGCGCATAACGCTCAACAAAATCGCATAATTCCACCATCGGTAAAATGGTGCGTAAACCATATGCCAGCCCGCCTGGTCCACAGGTTTCTTGCCCAACAACGCCATGGCGTAATGGGATTTTTTCATCCTGCTCACGCATTTTATATTGACCCACACGCATCTGAGCGAAGACGAAATGGGCACCGCTAAAGGCGACTTCCGGGTTGGTCGTCACGGTGAATTTAATGCTTTGGCTATGGTCACGGATCACTTTCTCAACCACCGGAGCAATGACCGACTGGCGCTCGCCATCAATATCGTAGAGGCGAATTTCAGCTAATGGGAAATCGGCCAGGCGCACCATCAGGCTCTTAACAATGCCTGGCGTGTAAGTACTACCGCCACCGGCAATGGACAAAATAAATGGGGGTTTCAACATCATTGGCTCCTTTAGAGATTCGTCTCTACTGCTTCTCGCATTTTTTTGACATGCAGCCCGTAGACCACCTGAACGTTATTACCTTGTTTAATCACCCCTTTCGCGCCAGTGGATTTCAGGCGGGGCTCGTCGATAAATGAAACATCACGTACCGTCACTCGCAGGCGGGTGTAGCAGTTGTCGACCACTTCGATATTGGCTCTTCCACCCAGACCCTCAATAATGGCTTCACCCAGCCCATCGTTGCTGCCTTTGGCTTGATACTCTTGTTTGCTATAAAGTTTTGTTTCTTGCTCGTCGTCCTCACGCCCCGGCGTTTTCATATCGAAGCGGCGAATAAGGAAGCGGAACACCAGGAAATAGATAACCGACATCGTCAGGCCGACGGCGATATACATCGGCCAGTTGGACTTCTCGGTGCCCAGCGGCAGGTTATACAGAATGAAATCGATAATGCCGTTTGCGCCAATCGCGTGGACGCCCAGCAGGTAGAACAGCATCATGCCGATGCCGGTCAATACGGCATGCACGCCAAATAGCATTGGGGCGACAAACAGGAAGGAAAACTCCAGCGGCTCCGTGACCCCCACCAGTAAAGAGGTCAGGGCTGCCGGGATAAGAATCGCTTTCGCCGCTGCTTTGCGCTCAGGTTTGGCGGTCATATACATAGCCAGTGCCGCAGCAGGAAGTCCGAACATTTTACTAATGCCGCGAGCGTCCCACACCACCGTGCTACTCAGTTGATGAACACTCGGACAGGCCATTTCAGCGAAGTAAATATTGCGCGCGCCCTGGTAAATATTGCCGCAAACATCGGCGGTGCCACCTAATTCGGTGTAGAGGAATGGCGTATAGACCAGGTGATGTAGACCGGTTGGCACCAGAATGCGCTCAAGGAAGCCGTAGATAGCAACACCAAATGCGCCAGCCCCTTTAATCGCCAGCGCCAATGCACTGATTCCATGTTGAGCAAACGGCCAGAGTTCACTCATCACAACGCCAAGTAACATCGAAACCGGAAGCATGATAATGGCGACGAAGCAGTGCCCGGAGTAAATCGCCATCGCACCCGAAAACTGTACGCTGGAGTAACGGTTGTACAAATATCCAGACAGTGCACCGGTGAGGATCCCGGCAAATACGCCCATCTCAAGCACCTGTACGCCCAACACCATGCTTTGCCCTGCGGCTCGCATCTGTTCTGCTGGCGCCAGTTCGCCTTGTAGTTGTAACGTCACATTCATTGCATTAATGAATACGATAAAAGTGACCAGGCCAATCAATGCGGCATACCCTTTGTCTTTGGCTGCAAGACCAATAGGAATGCCTACGCCAAACACCAGCGCCAGGTTCGCCAGCACTGATACGGCTGATTTGGAGATGAGCACCCCAGTGTGCTGAATAGATGGGTGGCCGAGGAACGGTAAATATTCCGCCAGATTGCCATTGCCCAGTACATTGCCGAACGCGATGAATAAACCGACGATCGGTAAAATAAGCACTGGGCCATAGAGCGATTTTCCGAAATTTTGTAGGGCATTAACGGCACTTTTCATTTAGCAGTCTCTTATTATCTCTTTGGCTAAACACCGCGTTGAGGCAGCGACTCAGCACAAAATGTAGCAAGAATAAGGTCTGGATTTCTATCTATCTTATTGTTTTAAAAACAAATGACTTTGAAGGTTACATGTAACCTTTCAGGCTGTGATCGCGCTTCCACTTTGCAACAGAAATGCACATGAAACAGTTGCACTAATAAACGTTTCCTTTGCGAGGAAACGCGCAATGAAGAATCTTCATACTTTCGTTTTTTTAATGTACCCGCATAATACAAGTACAATATCGTGGATTAATGGGCCAGAACGGCCAGGGATAAAACATGAGAGCAATACGTCTGGGTGCGCTGGCTGCGACGCTGGTGGCAGCTTTTGCCCTTGCAGGGTGCGACGATAATGACAAATCTCAACCGGTGGCTAAAAGCGATAGCGCCGCCCAGCAAGCTGCGGCTCCCGTGGTAAAACCGGATGCCTCGCAACTTGAAAAGTTAGCCAAAGATTCAGCGGGCAAACCGCTTAAATTGCTTGATGCCTCCGAGGTTCAGCTTGATGGGGCGAGCACGTTAGTCCTCACGTTCTCCATTCCACTCGATCCGAATCAAGACTTCTCCCGGGTCGCCCATTTGGTAGACAAAACCAGCGGTAAAGTGGACGGTGCATGGGAACTGTCAGCCGACCTGAAAGAATTACGTTTGCGCCACCTTGAGCCGAAACGTGAACTGATACTAACGGTTGATAACGGCTTGCTTGCTCTAAATAAAACCACATTTAACGATTCGTTCGAGAAGCAAATTTCGACACGTGATATTCAACCGAGCGTTGGATTTGCCAGCCGGGGTTCCTTGCTTCCCACCAAAGTGATTGCAGGCTTACCGGTGATGGCACTCAACGTCGATAAAATTGACGTCAATTTTTACCGGATCAAAGGCGAATCCTTAAGTTCATTCATCAGTCAGTGGCAATACCGCAACTCAGTCTCTAACTGGGAATCTGACAATTTACTCAAGCTAGCCGATCTGGTTTACAGCGGCAGGTTTGATCTTAATCCGGCGCGCAATACTCGTGAAAAACTGCTGCTACCGCTAGGCGAAATTAAACCGCTACAACAACCTGGCGTCTATATCGCGATTATGAACCAGGCCGGTCATTACAGTTATAGCAATGCCGCCACGCTTTTCACCTTAAGTGACATCGGCGTGTCAGCACACCGTTACCATGACCGGTTAGATGTCTTTACCCAAAGCCTGGAAAATGGTGCCGCGCAGTCGAGTGTCGAAATCTCCCTGCTTGATGAAAAAGGGCAAACTCTGACACAGGCGAAGAGCGATGGTGATGGCCACGCGTCGCTTGAAAAACCAGGTAAAGGGACATTGTTACTGGCGCGAAATGGCGAACAAACGACCTTGCTGGATTTGAGTCGTCCTGCACTGGATCTGGCTGAATTCGATATTGCCGGTGATGCCGGATTTGCTAAGCAATTCTTTATGTTTGGCCCAAGGGATCTTTACCGCCCAGGTGAAACCGTTCTGCTTAACGCCTTGCTACGCGACAGCGATGGGAAAGTACTGCCTGCACAACCGGTGAAACTGGAAGTGGTGAAGCCGGACGGTCAGGTCGCCAGAACCCAAGTCTGGCAGCCAGAAAAGGGTTTGTATCAGTTCAGCTACCCATTGAATGCGAATGTGCAAACCGGCAACTGGCAGGTGCGCGTCAATACCGGCGATAACCAGCCACGTATCTGGTCGTTTAAAGTCGAAGACTTTATGCCAGAACGTATGGCGCTCAATATTACCGGCAATAAAGACCCCGTTAGTCCTGATGACGCTGTGAGTTTCGAAATCGCCGGGCGTTATCTGTACGGTGCACCTGCGTCTGGTAACAATCTGCAAGGGCAACTGTTCTTACGTCCGCTTCGTGAAGCAGTATCTGCTCTGCCAGGTTTCCAGTTTGGCGACATTAACGAAGAAAACCTCACGCGTAATCTGGATGAAGTCCAGCTCCAGCTTGATGAGCAAGGCAAAACCACCGTGAGTACCGATAGCCAGTGGGCTGATGTCCACTCGCCTTTACGGCTGGTGCTGCAAGCCAGTTTGCTGGAATCAGGCGGCCGCCCAGTAACGCGTCGCGCTGAACAGGCTATCTGGCCTGGGGATGCGCTGCCCGGCATTCGCCCTCAATTTGCTAGCAAAGAGATCTACGATTACCGAACTGACAGCACCCGTACTCAACCTATCGTCGACGAAGACACTAACGCCGGTTTTGACATTGTTTATGCCAATGCAAAAGGGGAAAAACTGGCGGTTTCTGGGCTGGATGTACGGCTCATCCGCGAACGCCGGGATTACTTCTGGAGTTGGGAAGAGGGTGAAGGCTGGCAGTCTCAGTATGACCAGAAAGATCTCGTAGAAGCGGAACAAAAACTCACGCTTGCTGCGGGCGAAACCGGCAAAGTGGCTTTCCCCGTTGAATGGGGATCCTATCGTCTTGAAGTCCGTGATCCGGATACAGACATTGTAAGCAGCCTGCGTTTCTGGGCGGGTTACAGCTGGCAAGACAATAGTGATGGCGAAGGAGCCGTGCGCCCAGATCGTGTGACGCTGAAAATAGATAAGCCAGCTTATAAGGCGGGCGATACCATCAATCTGCATATTTCAGCCCCCGCTGCGGGTAAAGGCTATGCGATGGTGGAATCCAGTGATGGCCCACTGTGGTGGAAAGAAATTGATGTGCCTGAAAAAGGCATGGACATCGCTATTCCAGTGGATAAAAGCTGGCAGCGACACGACCTGTATTTGAGCACACTGGTGATTCGACCGGGTGATAAGAGCCGTTCGGCAACACCAAAACGCGCAGTCGGTATTTTGCATCTTCCACTGGCGGATGAAAGCCGTCGACTGGGGCTGACGCTTGAAGCTCCCGCGAAGATGCGCCCGAATCAAAATATGACCGTGAAAATCAAAACTCAGCCCATTAACGGTGAAATGCCGAAGCAAATTAATGTGCTGGTCTCCGCCGTTGATAGCGGTGTATTGAATATTACCGACTACAAAACCCCAGACCCGTGGGAAGCCTTCTTTGGGCGTAAACGTTACGGTGCGGATTTATACGATATCTACGGCCAGGTAATTGAAGGGGAAGGGCGCTTAGCCGCGTTACGTTTTGGTGGTGATGGTGACGAAGGTGATGCGCTAAGTCGTGGTGGTAAAAAACCGGTCAACCACGTCACAATCATTGCTCAGCAAGCTCAGCCGGTACAACTGGATGAGAAAGGCGAAGGGACGGTTACGCTCCCCATTGGCGATTTCAACGGTGAACTGCGTGTCATGGCGCAAGCCTGGACCGACGACCGTTTTGGTAACAGCGAGGATAAAGTGGTGGTCGCCGCTCCACTGGTGACTGAACTGGCCGCACCGCGCTTTATGGCGAGCGGTGATAGCAGCCGTTTAGCGATGGATCTGACCAACCTTACTGACCAGCCGCAACAACTGAATATAAACCTGAACACCAACGGATTAATTTCCCTGGACTCAGCGGCATTGCAAACGGTGAAACTGATGCCAGGCGCTCGTCAAACGCTGTTTATCTCAGTCCGTGCGTTGGATGGTTTTGGTGATGGGCAACTCAACGCGCAAATCAGTGGCGTCAACTTACCTGGCGAAACCTTCACGCCGCTGCAAAAACAGTGGACCTTATCTGTGCGTCCTCCGTTCCCGGCCCAGAGTATCAACAGTGGTGCAGTCCTGGCTCCTGGGGAAGTGTGGAATATTCCGCCGCGACATATTTCCGGTCTGGTTCCAGCAACACTTGAAGGCCAGGTATTGCTCAGTGGTCGTCCGCCGCTAAACCTGGCGCGCTATATTCGTGAGCTTAAGGCATATCCGTATGGTTGCCTTGAACAAACCACCAGCGGCCTGTTCCCATCGCTTTATACCAATCAGGCGCAGCTTGCTGCACTGGGAATAAAAGGCACTACGGATGAGCAGCGTCGTGCAGCCATTGATTTGGGAATTTCTCGACTACTCGATATGCAGCGCGATAACGGCAGCTTTGGTTTATGGGACAAAGAAGGACCGGAAGAATACTGGTTAACGGCTTATGTGACTGATTTCCTGGTACGGGCGAGCGAACAAGGTTACAGCGTGAATGTTGATTCGCTCAATAAAGCCAATCAGCGCTTGCTGCGTTACCTTCAGGATCCAGGTCTCATCGCACTGCGTTACAGCGATGATGCCGCAGCCAGTAAGTTTGCCATTCAAGCCTATGCAGGCCAGGTTCTGGCGCGCCAGCAAAAAGCACCTCTTGGAGCGTTACGTGATCTCTGGCAGCGGCACAACACTGCCCGTGCTGGCTTACCACTGGTGCAACTGGGGGTGGCGTTAAAATTGATGGGTGATGCTCCTCGTGGTGAGGAAGCGATCAAGTCAGGGCTGCAAACCCGTCGCAGTGACGAGCGTATCTGGATGGCGGATTACGGCAGCGAACTGCGTGATAAAGCGATGGTTCTCAGTCTTCTCGAAGAGAATAAATTGCTGCCAGACCAGCAAAATAATTTGCTGTTGGATTTGTCTAACCTCGCCTATAGCCAACGCTGGCTGTCCACTCAGGAAAGTAACGCACTCTTCCTGGCGGGCCGTAACTGGCAAACAGCGAAAGGGGACTGGCAATCACAGACCTCCTTTACTGACGAACCGCTGGTGAGTGGACAATCAATGACCCGTAATCTGACGGCTGAACATCTCGAACATCTGCAAGTCACTAACACCGGTAACGGTAACCTTTATCTGCGTTTAGACAGCGTGGGCTATCCGCAACAGGCTCCAGCGCCTTATAGCAATGTGTTACACATCGAGCGTCATTTCCTGGATGCGAAAGGCAATAGCAAATCGTTGTCAGAGCTGAAAAGTGGTGAGCTGGTGATGGTCTGGTTAGATGTTTGGGCAGATAAAAATGTACCTGATGCGCTGGTGGTCGATTTACTGCCTGCCGGACTTGAGCTGGAAAACCAGAACCTTTCTGATAGCAGCGCCAGCTTGAGTGACAGTGATAATCAGGTGCAGGGTTTACTTAGCCAGATGCAACAGGCTGATATCCAGCACATGGAATTCCGTGACGATCGTTTTGTTGCCGCATTGCCACTTAATGAAAGCCAGCATGCGACACTGGTTTATCTGGCACGCGCGGTGACGCCGGGAACTTATCAGGTGCCGGTTTCTCAAGTGGAATCGATGTATGTGCCGCAGTGGCGGGCAACAGGAGCCAGCAGCGGTATGCTGACTGTTCATCCGTAACAGGCCTGGTCAAGTGCGACAGCCTTTACGTTGGCGCCGCCGCTACCTTTTCGTGGTGGCGCCTTTCATTCTATGTCTGGGGATATGGCTGGCAGATCGGCTTTGGCCACTGCCGCTGTCTCAGGCTAATCCTGCACGTGTCGTGGTTGCCGCAGATGGTACGCCACTGTGGCGTTTTGCTGATGAGAACGGCATCTGGCGTTATCCGGTCACGCTTACAGATGTCTCGCCCCGTTACCTCGAAGCCCTGATCAACTATGAAGATCGCTGGTTTTGGGAGCATCCAGGGATTAACCCGTTTTCGATTCTACGTGCTGCTGGCCAGGATCTTCTCAGCGGGAAGGTGATTTCCGGTGGCAGTACGCTGACGATGCAAGTGGCGCGCTTACTCGATCCTCACCCCCGAACTTTTGGCGGGAAAATTCGCCAGGTGTGGCGAGCGCTGCAACTTGAGTGGCATCTTTCGAAAGAGCAAATTCTCACGCTTTATCTGAACCGCGCACCTTTTGGCGGTACGTTACAGGGAGTGGGGGCTGCGAGCTGGGTCTACCTGGGAAAATCCCCTGAGCATCTAAGTTATGCAGAAGCGGCTTTACTGGCTGTACTTCCACAGGCACCGAGTCGCTTGCGCCCGGACCGCTGGCCTGAGCGTGCGCAAGCGGCCCGTGACAAAGTACTGCTTCGCATGGCTGAGCAGGCAGTCTGGGAACCGCAGCAGGTTAAAGAGTCCCTAGAAGAACCCGTTTGGCTTGCAGCACGGCAGATGCCGCAATTAGCACCGTTACTTTCTCGTTATCTGATCAATCACAGTCGTGAGCAGAAAATCACCACCACTATCGATGCACCGTTACAACGTCAACTGGAAGAGCTGGCGCTGAACTGGAAAGCTCAACTACCGGCGCGTTCGTCAATGGCGATCCTGGTGGTCGATCACACCACTATGGAAGTTCGCGGCTGGGTTGGTTCCGCCGATATTAATGACCAGAGTCGTTTCGGGCATGTGGATATGGTTACGGCGATTCGCTCACCAGGCTCGGTGCTCAAACCCTTTGTCTATGGCCTTGCATTGGACGATGGGTTAATTCATCCCACCTCGTTGTTACAAGATGTGCCTCGTCGCTTTGGCGATTATCGCCCGGGAAATTTCGACACCGGCTTTCATGGTCCCGTTAGTATGAGTGAAGCACTGGTGCGTTCGCTCAATCTCCCAGCGGTGCAGGTGCTTGAAGCGTATGGGCCAAAACGCTTTGCCGCGCAGCTGCGTAACGTTGGTTTGGATCTGCGTTTTCCTGCAAACAGCGAGCCTAATCTTTCGCTTATTCTGGGCGGCGGCGGGGCGCGGTTGGATCAGTTAGTTGCTGCTTACAGTGCTTTCGCCCGCCATGGACGCGCGGCACATTTGCGCTTGCAGCCAGATCAACCGCTGGTTGAGCGACCCTTGATGTCTGCGGGAGCCGCCTGGATCATTCGCCGGATTCTGGCGGGTGAGGCACAGCCGCAGCCGGATGCTACTTTGCCAGCGGTCGTGCCTTTGGCCTGGAAAACAGGCACCAGTTACGGCTATCGCGATGCGTGGGCTATAGGGATAAATCCTCGCTATCTGATTGGCATCTGGACGGGCCGTCCTGATAGCACGCCCGTTGCGGGGCAGTTTGGTTTGGGTAGTGCCGTGCCTCTTTTAAACCAGGTCAATAATTTACTGCAAGCCACGTCTGCGATTCAGCAAGCGCGTCTGCCGGTTGATCCACGCCCGGCGACGATATCTGCAGGTGAAATTTGCTGGCCGGGAGGCCAAAATCTTGCTCCAGGAGACAGCAATTGCCGACGCCGGTTATCGGGCTGGTTACTCGATAACAGCCAACCACCAACACTTGAAGCGCCAGGGCAAGAGGGCATTCAGGGGTCGAGAAAGGTTGTCTGGCTGGACGAGCAAGGCAAACGTGTCGCAGCTGACTGCCCAAATGCGACACAACATATTATTTCTTTGTGGCCCCTGCCACTTGAGCCCTGGTTGCCCGTAAGTGAAAGACGAGCGGCTCGTTTGCCACAGATTTCGGCTCAATGTCCGCCACCACAGAAAGATGAAGTTACGCCTTTATTGTTGTTGGGTGTACGTGAGGGCGCTATTTTGAAGCGTCTGCCTGGCGAACTGAGCTTAGTCTTTCGCTTGAGTGCGCAGGGTGGGCAAGGAGATCGCTGGTGGTTTCTGAATGGGGAACCGGTAAGCGAAAACCAGAACGGGGTGGTGCTAACTCTGGATAAACCGGGAAATTATCAGGTGTTGGTGCTTGATGAAGCCGGCCAGATTGCGGCTGCGCATTTCACTTTGCAGTAGAGTGATAGTGTGATTTTTAGGCGCTTAAGTCAAAAGTGTTGCCGATGTTCGCTTTATTTTAAAAAAATGTTACCTACATCCATAGGCAACACGAGACTTGCTCATTATAATCGGCGCCAAATCATAACCGGTTCCCCCGTTATTCTTCGATCCGCAGGGGTGTTGGCTGCGTTCACTCACCCCAGACACTTACTTAAGTAAGCTCCCGGGGATTCCTGAACTTGCCGCCTTCCTGCAGCTCGAAGTATTTAGGGGGAATACCGGTGCAAACAGAACAGACACAGAGGTAATCATGGCTATTGAACGTACTTTTTCCATCATCAAACCAAACGCGGTGGCAAAAAACGTTATTGGTAACATTTATGCTCGTTTTGAATCCGCAGGGTTTAAGATTGTTGGCGCAAAAATGCTGCACCTGACGACTGAGCAGGCTCAGGGTTTTTATGCTGAGCACGAAGGCAAACCATTCTTCGACGGTCTGGTTGAGTTCATGACTTCCGGGCCAATCGTTGTTAGCGTTCTGGAAAGCGAAAATGCTGTTCAGCGTCACCGTGACATTATGGGCGCAACTAACCCAGCTAACGCTCTGGCAGGTACTCTGCGTGCAGATTACGCTGACAGCTTCACCGAAAACGGCACCCACGGCTCTGATTCTTTAGAGTCAGCTGCACGTGAAATCGCTTACTTCTTCGCTGAAGGCGAAGTTTGCCCGCGCACTCGCTAATTACCCTTTCGTGTTGGAGAGCAGGGAGAAACACCTGCAAACCAAATGAAGTGGGCATTAGCACTATCTGTTAAGCGACCGTTACATTTTATTTGTATGTACATCGCTTTCAGACATGGCATCTGTGCCATAGAATTTGTACAATGCTACGCCCCGGATGAGCCTGCTCTCCGGGGCGTATCTTTTTAACCCTCCTGGGGCCGTAACGTGTAACAACGAGGCCGGAAGAAATTATGTCAGAGCAAATTGTCACTCCTGAGACACCAGTTTCAGTCGTTTTCAACAAGTCAGAAAAAATCAACCTGTTGGATCTAAACCGCCAGCAACTGCGAGAGTTCTTCGCTGAAATGGGCGAAAAACCTTTCCGTGCTGATCAAGTCATGAAATGGATGTATCACTATTGCAGTGATGACTTCGATGACATGACCGACATCAACAAAGTTCTGCGCAACAAACTCAAAGAAGTCGCTGAAATTCGCGCACCTGAAGTTGCTGAAGAGCAACGCTCTGCCGATGGCACCATCAAATGGGCAATCAGAATCGCCGATCAGCTGGTTGAAACGGTGTATATCCCTGAAGAAGACCGCGCAACCTTGTGTGTTTCCTCTCAGGTAGGTTGTGCTCTGGAATGTAAATTCTGCTCAACCGCTCAGCAAGGTTTTAACCGTAACCTGCGTGTTTCCGAAATTATCGGCCAGGTATGGCGTGCGGCTAAAATTATCGGCGCGCAAAAGAAAACCGGCGTCCGTCCTATCACCAACGTGGTGATGATGGGGATGGGGGAGCCGTTACTGAACCTCAACAACGTGGTTCCAGCAATGGAAATCATGCTTGATGATTTCGGTTTTGGGCTTTCTAAACGTCGTGTCACACTTTCTACGTCGGGTGTGGTTCCAGCACTGGATAAATTGGGCGACATGATTGATGTGGCACTTGCCATCTCTCTGCATGCTCCTACCGATGATATTCGTGACGAAATCATGCCGATCAACAAAAAGTACAATATCGAGACCTTCCTGGCTGCAGTGCGTCGCTATCTGGAGAAATCCAATGCCAACCAGGGTCGTGTTACCGTGGAATACGTTCTGCTGGATCACGTCAACGATGGTACTGAACATGCGCATCAGCTGGCTGAATGCCTGAAAGATACGCCATGTAAAATTAACCTGATCCCATGGAACCCGTTCCCGGGCGCACCATATGGTCGTAGTTCCAATAGCCGAATTGACCGTTTCTCAAAAGTTTTGATGAGTTATGGCTTCACTACCATCGTGCGTAAGACGCGTGGCGATGATATTGATGCGGCTTGCGGACAGTTGGCCGGTGAAGTTATTGACCGTACCAAACGTACGTTGCGTAAACGTATGCAAGGTGAACCTATTGATGTTAAAGCAGTCTGATAAGCATTCATTTTTATCAGATGCGTGCCATACCGTCTTGCGGCTGTATGGCACGAAAAACACGTAGTTATATCTTGCAGTTATGCAAGGTTAGCAACTGTCTTTAAGATTAATAATTACGGTGCGTTTCACCGCGCTTTAAGGCAGTATGTAGCGGCACAACAATAGTTTAGGCACATCTATTTAAGCCATCGTGGGTCTCAATCCACTGACAACATTCAAAATGATGTCTATGGTTAACTCATCGGTGATCAAGCCTTCATGTAAAACGGTTGGTTTATGTGAATAAGTAGTTTGAGCTGAATACTATGTTGTCTGAAGGGGTGCCCTTCAGAAGAAAAATTAGTTTCGCGGAGCGGGAGAGTGTGGCGTAGCGGAAATGCTGTGCGACAAGGCTCCTGCCTAATTCCTCAATCGAACAGCACCAGCAGTTGTAGCTAATGAATACTGAAGCCACTCAAGAATCAAATGCAGCAAAAACCACGGGCGAACGTCTGCGTACAGCTCGTGAAGAACTCGGTCTTAGCCAACAAGCTGTGGCAGAACGCCTGTGCCTGAAGGTTTCTACCGTCCGGGATATTGAAGATGACAAGGCGCCTGCCGACTTAGCGTCAACGTTCCTGCGTGGTTATATCCGCTCTTATGCACGTCTGGTGCGTATCCCCGAAGAAGAACTGTTACCCATGATGGCAAAACAGGCGCCGATTAAGGCTGCCAAAGTTGCCCCAATGCAAAGTTTTTCCTTAGGTAAACGTCGTAAGAAACGTGACGGTTGGTTAATGACCTTTACCTGGCTTGTTCTGTTTGTTGTTGTCGGTCTGACGGGCGCATGGTGGTGGCAAAACCACAAAGCGCAGCAGGAAGAAATTTCGACGATGGCAGATCAATCCTCAGCTGAACTTTCAGCAGGTAATAGCAATTCTCAATCCGTTCCATTGAATACCACTGATTCCTCTGCCGCTGATACTTCAGCCCAGCAGCCTGTGCAGACTCCTGCGACACCTTCTGCACCTACGACTGACTCAACACAAAATACGGATCCGGCAGCTACGGCTCAGCAAACCACTACAGCGGATCCTTCCGCTGTAGTGTCTCCAAGCCAGGCTCCTGTAGACAATGCGCAGGCCACTACTACGCCTGCGCCGAATGCCACTTTACCTACCGATCAAGCCGCTGTGACCAATCCTGCAACGGCTCCGGCTGATCCGAATGCTTTAGTCATGAATTTTAATGCCGATTGTTGGCTGGAAGTGACCGATGCGACGGGTAAAAAACTGTTCAGCGGTATGCAACGTAAAGATGGCAATTTGAATTTAGCCGGTCAGGCACCGTATAAGTTGAAAATTGGTGCACCGGCGGCAGTACAGATTCAGTTCCAGGGTAAACCTGTCGACCTGAGTCGTTTTATCAGAACTAGCCAGGTTGCACGTCTGACGGTAAGTGCTGAATAATTGCAGCCAGCATGACGCGTAATTGTGGAGATTTGTAATGCATAATGAAGCCCCAATTCAACGTAGAAAATCCAAACGGATCTACGTCGGGAATGTGCCAATCGGCGACGGGGCACCGATCGCCGTCCAGTCAATGACCAACACCCGTACCACGGATGTTGAAGCTACTGTTAATCAGATCAGAGCATTAGAAAGAGTGGGAGCAGATATCGTTCGTATATCTGTGCCGACGATGGATGCAGCAGAAGCCTTCAAGCTGATCAAACAGCAGGTCAATGTTCCGCTGGTCGCTGATATCCATTTTGACTACCGTATCGCCCTCAAAGTGGCCGAGTATGGTGTCGACTGTCTGCGCATCAACCCAGGTAACATCGGTAACGAAGAGCGTATTCGCACCGTTGTCGATTGTGCCCGCGACAAAAATATCCCTATCCGGATTGGCGTTAACGCCGGATCGCTGGAAAAAGATCTCCAGGAAAAGTATGGCGAACCCACACCTCAGGCGTTGTTAGAGTCTGCGATGCGTCATGTGGATCATCTGGATCGCCTTAACTTTGATCAATTCAAAGTCAGCGTGAAAGCATCGGATGTTTTCCTCGCTGTTGAATCCTACCGTTTACTGGCTAAGCAGATTGATCAACCGTTGCACCTTGGGATCACCGAAGCAGGTGGCATGCGCAGTGGTTCTGTGAAATCAGCTATTGGCTTGGGTTTACTGCTTTCCGAAGGCATTGGTGACACGCTGCGCGTTTCACTAGCAGCCGATCCTGTTGAAGAGATCAAGGTTGGTTTCGATATTTTGAAATCATTGCGCATCCGTGCTCGCGGTATTAACTTCATCGCCTGCCCAACCTGTTCGCGTCAGGAATTCGATGTTATCGGCACTGTGAATGCCCTTGAAGAGCGCCTGGAAGATATCATCACGCCAATGGATGTTTCGATCATCGGTTGTGTGGTGAACGGGCCGGGCGAAGCATTGGTTTCCACCCTGGGTGTGACCGGCGGCAACAAGAAAAGTGGTTTCTATGAAGACGGTGTGCGTCAACGCGAGCGAATGGATAACGAAAACATGATTGCGCAGCTTGAAGCGCGTATTCGTGCCAAGGCATCCATGCTTGATGAATCACAGCGGATTGCTATCCAGCAGTTGGAAAAATAGTGCGAAACATGGGAAGCATTCGGCTTCCCGTGTATGATTGAACCCGCCAGACGTTTTGCGAAAGCGAACAGTCTGATTTCGGGTTCATTTTTTGTATAAATTCGGTAGAGAATAAACGTGGCAAAAAACATTCAAGCCATCCGCGGCATGAACGATTACCTGCCTGGCGAAACCGCCATTTGGCAGCGCATTGAAGGCATTCTGAAACAGGTGCTCGGCAGCTACGGTTACAGCGAAATCCGTTTGCCGATTGTAGAGCAGACCCCGTTATTCAAACGCGCCATCGGTGAAGTCACCGACGTGGTTGAAAAAGAGATGTATACCTTTGAGGACCGCAACGGCGATAGCCTGACCTTGCGCCCTGAAGGCACCGCGGGCTGCGTGCGTGCCGGTATCGAACATGGTCTTCTGTACAATCAGGAACAGCGCTTGTGGTACATCGGGCCGATGTTCCGCCATGAGCGTCCGCAAAAAGGGCGTTATCGCCAGTTCAATCAGTTGGGTGTCGAAGTCTTTGGTCTGCAAGGGCCAGATATTGACGCGGAACTGATTATGCTGACTGCTCGCTGGTGGCGTGCTTTGGGTATCGACCAACACGTCAGCCTGGAACTGAATTCTATCGGTTCTCTTGAAGCTCGTGCTAACTATCGTGATGCGCTGGTTGCGTTCCTTGAACAGCATAAAGAGAAACTCGACGAAGATTGCCAGCGTCGTATGTACAGCAACCCGTTGCGCGTTCTGGACTCAAAAAATCCAGACGTTCAGGCATTGCTGGATGACGCGCCAACACTTGGCGAGTATCTGGATGAAGAGTCTCGTGAACATTTCGCGGGTCTGTGCCAGTACCTGGATGCTGCCGGTATCGCGTATACCGTGAATCAGCGCCTGGTGCGTGGTCTGGATTACTACAACCGCACTGTGTTCGAGTGGGTGACTAGCAGCCTGGGTTCTCAAGGTACCGTGTGTGCCGGTGGCCGTTACGACGGTTTAGTTGAGCAACTCGGTGGCCGCGCAGCCCCAGCAGTGGGTTTTGCGATGGGTCTGGAACGTCTTGTTTTACTTGTTCAGGCTATTAATCCGGAATTTAAAGCAGAATCTGTTGTCGATATTTACCTGATATCGTCAGGTCAGGGAACGCAAGCTGCAGCAATGCTGTTGGCTGAGCAATTACGTGACCAGGTCCCAGCAATCAAGCTGATGACTAACTACGGCGGTGGTAACTTCAAGAAGCAGTTCGTCCGTGCAGACAAGTGGGGTGCGCGTGTTGCACTGGTGCTGGGCGAAACTGAAGTGGCTAATGGTCAGGTCGTCGTGAAGGATCTGCGCACAGGTGAGCAAACTACCGTTGAACAAGCAAACGCGGTCGCTCATTTGCAGGCGCTACTGGGCTAATTTCCCCAGTGATTAATCGTTAAGGAGAAGGACTGCGTGGAAATTTACGAAAACGATAACGAACAGGTTGATGCGGTAAAACGCTTCTTTGCTGAAAACGGCAAAGCGCTGGTAGTTGGTGTTGTTCTGGGTATTGGCGCACTGGTTGGCTGGCGTTACTGGAACAGTCATCAGGCTGAAAGCTCAATGGCTTCTTCTCTTGAGTACCAAACCGTCACTCAAGCTGTGCGTGCTGATCAACCTGCAACGTTGAGTGCAGCAGAAAAATTCGCAGCTAACACCAAGAATACTTACGGCGCATTAGCTTCACTTGAAATTGCGCAGAAGTACGCTGATAACAACGACCTGGCAAAAGCGGCAGCGCAATTGCAGCAAGGTCTGAGCAGCACCAGCGATGAAAATTTGCAGGCGCTGATCAATGTTCGTCTGGCACGTGTTCAAATTCAACAAAAGCAAATTGATGCTGCGCTGAAAACGCTCGATAGTGTTAAAGGTGAAGGTTGGGTAGCGATTATCGCTGATTTACGCGGTGAAGCGTTGCTCAGCAAAGGGGATAAGCAAGGTGCACGCGATGCGTGGAGCAAAGGCTCACAAACCGACGCTTCTCCAGCCCTGCGCGAAATGATGCAGATGAAAATTAATAATTTGTCGAGCTAAGAGGGACCCGATGCAATTGCGTAAACTACTTGTACCAGGGCTGATTTCTCTGACGCTGCTCAGCGGTTGTTCACTGTTTAGCGGTGAAGAAGACGTGGTTAAAATGTCTCCACTGCCGACAGTTGAAAACCAATTCGAACCTGAAAAATCATGGAGTACTTCTGTTGGTAGCGGAATTGGCGATTTCTATTCCAATTTGCATCCAGCGTGGCAGGACGGCAACATTTATGCCGCCGATCGCCGTGGTATCGTTAAAGCCGTTAATGCGGACGACGGTAAAGAAATCTGGTCTATCGATCTTTCTGAAAAGACGAACTTTTATTCCAGCAACCTGCCGGCATTGCTTTCTGGTGGCGTAACGGTTGAAGGTTCACATCTATACGTTGGTAGTGAGAAAGCACAGGTTTATGCGCTTAACACCTCTGATGGTAGTATTGCGTGGCAAAGTAAAGCCGCAGGCGAAGTGCTGTCTCGCCCTGTAATCAGCGAAGGTTTAGTTCTGGTTCATACCAGCAATGGCCAGCTTCAGGCATTCGATGAAGCTGACGGTTCAGTGAAATGGACTGTAAACCTGGATATGCCAGCACTTTCTCTGCGTGGCGAATCAGCACCTGCAGTCGCGTTTGGTGCTGCAATTGTTGGCGGTGACAACGGTCGCGTAAGCGCGGTTATGCTGAAGCAAGGTCAGCTAATTTGGCAGCAACGTATCTCTCAGGCAACCGGTGCTACCGAGATTGACCGTTTGAGCGATGTCGATACGACGCCAGTGGTTGTTAACGGTGTGGTCTACGCGCTGGCATATAATGGCAACCTGACTGCGCTGGACTTACGTTCAGGCCAGGTGATGTGGAAACGTGAATTGGGTTCAGTAAACGACTTTATCGTTGATGCGAACCGTATTTTCCTCGTCGACCAGAATGACCGTGTGATTGCTCTGAATGCCGATGGCGGTGTCACGCTTTGGACACAAAGCGATTTACTGCACCGTAATCTGACGACACCTGTTCTGTACAACGGATATCTGGTTGTTGGTGATAGCGAAGGTTATATGCACTGGATTAATGCTGATGACGGTCGCTTTGTTGCCCAACAAAAAGTGGACAGTTCTGGATTCCAGACTGAGCCAGTTGTCGCCAGCGATAAGCTGTTGATTCAGTCAAAAGACGGTACGTTGTACGCTATCAAGCGCTAAACTTGCCTGAAGTAATTTTGAGTGCGAAACGGTTCCTGTAGTCCGGGAGCCGTTTCCTGTTTTTAGAAACGACGTGGTTTGACGTCGTTTTATGATGAATTTTGAGTAATGAGGCTTTTATCATGGTACCTGTGGTTGCGCTTGTCGGGCGCCCTAATGTCGGAAAATCCACGTTGTTTAACCGCTTGACGCGTACCCGAGATGCGCTGGTCGCGGATTTCCCGGGGCTGACTCGCGACCGCAAGTATGGTCGTGCTGAAGTGGAAGGTCGCGAATTTATCGCCATTGATACCGGCGGTATTGATGGTACAGAAGATGGCGTTGAAACGCATATGGCTGCGCAGTCGCTGTTAGCGATTGAAGAAGCTGATGTGGTGCTGTTTATGGTGGATGCGCGTGCTGGCCTGATGCCTGCCGACGAAGCCATTGCTAAACATCTGCGTTCTCGTCAGAAGCCAACCTTTTTGGTGGCGAACAAGACTGACGGTATGGATCCTGACCAGGCGGTTATTGATTTCTACTCTTTGGGATTAGGTGAAATTCACCCGATCGCCGCCTCTCACGGTCGCGGTGTCACAACCTTGCTCGAACACGTGCTGATCCCATTTATCGACGAAACTAACCCGCGCGAGCCGGAAGAAGAAATCGATGAAGATGCAGCCTACTGGGCGGCATTCAATGCCAAGAATGGCATTGTGTCAGACGACGAAGAGCTGGAAGAAGAAGAGGAAGAAGAAGCTTTTAATCCTCAGGATTTGCCAATCAAACTGGCAATCGTTGGCCGTCCGAACGTAGGTAAGTCAACGCTCACCAACCGTATTCTTGGCGAAGACCGTGTTGTGGTTTATGACATGCCGGGAACTACGCGTGACAGCATCTATATCCCAATGGAGCGTGATGAGCGTGAATACGTTCTTATCGACACCGCTGGGGTGCGTAAACGTGGCAAAATCACTGAAACCGTTGAGAAATTCTCGGTAATCAAAACCCTGCAAGCGATCGAAGATGCGAACGTTGTGATGCTGGTGATTGATGCTCGTGAAGGTATCTCCGATCAGGATCTGTCTCTGCTAGGCTTTATCCTCAATAGTGGGCGCTCACTGGTGATTGTGGTCAACAAGTGGGATGGTCTGAGCAACGAAGTCAGAGAACAAGTCAAAGAGACGCTGGATTATCGTCTTGGCTTTATCGACTTTGCTCGCGTCCACTTTATCTCTGCATTGCACGGCAGCGGTGTTGGCAACTTGTTCGAATCCGTTCGTGAAGCTTATGACAGCTCCACGCGCCGCGTAAGCACAGCACTTCTGACTCGTATCATGACCATGGCTGCTGAAGATCACCAGCCACCGTTGGTTCGTGGTCGTCGTGTTAAGCTGAAATATGCTCACGCAGGTGGTTATAACCCGCCAATCGTCGTGATTCACGGCAACCAGGTTAAAGACCTGCCGGACTCCTACAAGCGTTACTTGATGAACTACTTCCGCAAATCGCTGGATGTCATGGGTACACCAATCCGTATCCAGTTCAAGGAAGGCGAGAACCCGTTTGCCAACAAACGTAACACCTTGACGCCAAACCAGATGCGTAAACGTAAGCGTTTGATCAAACACATCAAGAAAAGCAAATAAGACTGCGCGGTAACCAGCCGTGAGCAAAACAAAAAGCCCGCATCGCGGGCTTTTTTACATTCAGGCTCTTGGTCAGGAATTTGCTTATTGTACCTGGTACTTTTTCTGCAATTCGGTGATGCGTTCCTGATAGGAATCGTGCAGGCATGAGGTTTTATTTTCTGCTTTCCAGCATTCATCTCGGCCTTTAATCCATCCACGTTGCTCGGCCTTAAGCGTTGAATTATTGCTGGATTTTACCAGCGCATGCTTGTAGGTATTCGTCAGTTTGAGATCCAGGGCAGATAGCGCTCCATCCTGGCAAATGAGCTCTTCCATGCTACCTTTATTCACGCCTGAGCAAGAAAACGATGGGCCTGTTTGCTGCTGTGTTTTTTTATTCTCAGCGGGCGCGAAGCTCACTTCATCCTCAGGCATACAGACGCCATGAGTGCGATTAGGGCCGGTAAAAGAAATCTCAGGATTACCGTCTGCTGAACGCACAATGCTGATCACCGTTTTACCGCTAGTCGCTTCCCAGTAGGTTGGGCTGCTTTGCTCAATCGTCGCTTTTTGACCATTCACCCACACGCCACCTTTACCGTCACTGTAGGTGCCGCCAGTTTTCCCGCAGCTAAAATTGAACGCCTGTGGAGGTGTCGTCTTTTCAGTCGTCGCTAGCGCAGCCAGCGGAAACAAAACTAACGCAATGAGAACGATATTTTTCATGGTGAACCCTTAGGTCGAAATTTGCGTACTGGATCCAGTATGCGTTACGCCAGGGAATTTAACACGCAGGTGTAAGGCCGGATTATCACTTTCATCTTTCAGCTTCACCCCGGTTAACCGGCGCAAAAAGGCTTGCTCCAGCAACCATGCGAGTTTAAACGCGGCGGCGGTGTGGCAAAGCCCTTGCGCACGAATATTGGAGATGCAGTTGCGTTCAGACTCCTGGCGCTTACGTTCGGGATCCCACGTCAGATAAACCCCAAGGCTGTCCGGTGAAGATAGTCCGGGCCGCTCGCCAATCAGCATCGCGACGGCTTTGCAGTTGAGGATTTCACCAATATCGTCGCCTAAAGCCACTCGTGACTGGTGAGCCAGTACCACAGGAGCCAGCGTCAGACCCAGCGTTTTGAGGTACGGCAATAGCTCGCGGATCAGCGCTACGGACTGACGATGTACCGCATGAGAAGAAAGCCCATCCCCAATCACCAGCAGTGAGTCGACATTGCCGATATTGCTGGTTTGCAGCATCGTCCGGCTTTCATCATCCAGTTTACGTCCCAGATCCGGGCGGTTCAGATAGATATGGCGGTCTTGCGCCGCGCTTTTTACCGTCAGCGTCGGCAAACCCATATCGGCCAGTTCTTTGCTTATCTCTTCACTATGAAAAGGCTGATGGACAGCATCTCTGGCCTGCGCATGGGCGAGACCAAAATTGAGTACTTCTTTGGTAGGCAGGCTTGCACCGCTGCGCCCAAGGGCGATACGGGCAGCGGTGAATTCCCGTAATAATGTCCATGCATCTGCATTCATAAGGTCATCCCCTGCGCGAGTACGGTTAACAGAGGATGGTTTGCCCCCGTCAAACGTAGCTGCCCATGCGCATCGATAATCTGCATGCGGGTCAGCCATTCAGCGAATTCCGGCGCATGTTTTAGCCCCAGCAAACGGCGGGCATACAACGCATCGTGGAAAGAGGTGCTCTGGTAGTTGAGCATTATGTCATCCGCTCCTGGCACGCCGATTAAAAAGGTCAGCCCGGCGTTACACAACAGGGTGAGAAGGGTATCCATATCATCCTGGTCCGCTTCGGCGTGGTTGGTGTAACAAACGTCGCAACCGAGCGGTAACCCCATTAACTTTCCGCAGAAATGATCTTCCAGCCCCGCGCGGATGATTTGTTTACCGTCATACAGATATTCCGGCCCAATAAATCCTACAACCGTGTTGACCAGTAGCGGATTGAAATGACGGGCCACCGAATACGCCCGGGCTTCGCAGGTTTGTTGGTCGACGCCATGATGCGCGTTGGAAGATAAACAACTTCCCTGACCGGTTTCGAAATACATCACATTATTACCCAGCGTGCCGCGATTTAAGCTCAGTGCTGCGTCATGCGCCTCCTGTAACAGCGCCAGATTGATGCCAAAGCCGCTATTCGCCGCTTCCGTCCCCGCGACCGATTGAAACACTAAATCGACGGGCGCACCGCGTTCAATCAACTGCAAAGTGTTAGTGACATGGGTAAGCACGCAGGATTGGGTCGGAATCGCAAAACGGCTGATTATGTCATCCATCATATAATTCAGCCGTTCAAGCACTGGCAGGCTGTCGCTGGCAGGGTTAATGCCAACCACTGCGTCACCCGCGCCATACAACAGCCCGTCGAGCATGCTGGCCGCGATGCCCTTCATATCGTCTGTGGGGTGGTTGGGTTGCAGACGCACGCTAAGGTGGCCCCGCAAACCGATAGTATTGCGAAAGCGGGTGGTTATCTGGCATTTGCTCGCCGCCAGAATCAAATCCTGATTGCGCATCAGTTTGCTTACCGCAGCGGCCATTTCCGGCGTAATGCCTTTGGCAACCTGGCGTAACGTCTGGCTGTCTGTCGCATCATCAAGTAGCCAGTTACGAAAATCACCGACGGTTAAATGGCTAATGGCCTGAAAAGCAGTTTTATCATGAGTATCAATAATCAGGCGGGTGACTTCATCTTGTTCGTAGGGGATAAGCGGGTTATCGAGGATTTCACGCAACGGGACATCAGCCAGTGCCATTTTTGCTGCCATGCATTCTTCTGCACTTTGCGCCGCAATTCCCGCCAGATTATCCCCGGATCGCGCCGGGGAAGCTTTGGCCATTAACTCCTTGAGGCTGGCGAACCGATAACTGCGATGTGCAAGAATAGTGTTATACATTTCTTCTCCCCGGTGGATAATCCACAGCTATGCACGGTGCGCCAGTATTCTGGGTACAACAAAAGATGAATATAGTTGAAGAACAGAAAGGAGTGATTTATGGAAGTGAAATGTCCGGTGTGTGAAACCCCATTACAGCAAACAGACTCGGATGCGCGCTGCGAAACCTGCCAGCAGGATTATCGCCTGGAACCTCGCTGCCCGGATTGCCATAAGCCGCTGGAAGTTTTAAAAGCGTGTGGCGCCGTCGACTATTTCTGCCAAAATGGCCATGGATTGATCTCGAAGAAACGCGTCGAATTCGTGCCTGTTGCGAACTAAGTTCTAACTTTTCGCAACCGTTTTTCGCTTGCGTGCAGGTTTCACCGGTGTAATGCCGGTGACCAGGCTTTCCACCCAACCATCCTCGAGACGCGTTGTCAGCATATCTCCGGAATGCACCTGTTTCGTCTTCTTCAGCACTTTGCCGTCAGTCGCGGTGGTTACGCTATAGCCACGCGCAAGTGTTGCCAGCGGGCTTACCCCTTCAAGTTGCGCGATGGCAGTGACAAATCGCTGGCGAGTGCTGCTCAGACGCGCGGTCACAACCTGCGATAAACGATATTCCAGCTGCTGCAAGCGAGTCTGGGCACGGTGGATCCGTGGCTGCGGTTGTTGCTGATTCAAACGCTGCATCAAACGTTGCTGCTGTTGTGTCGTGCGGCGCAGTTTTGCATCCATCGCAACATTCAGACGTTGTTGCATACGATCAAGCAGGGTTTGCTGGCGAGCCAGACGCAGTTGCGGATGTTGCTGTTGTAAACGATGGTGCAAGCGCGTAAAGCGCTGCGTTCGCTGGGCGAGATAGTAATCCATCGCCATTTCCATGCGCTGCTGTTGCGACTGGAGCTGGCGCAGCAATTCAAGTTGATTACGGCTGACAATTTCTGCCGCAGCGGAAGGTGTCGGCGCACGCACATCAGCGACAAAATCGGCGATCGTGACGTCAGTTTCATGCCCTACGGCACTAACGATAGGAATTTTGCTGGCAAAAATAGCCCTGGCAACTCGCTCATCGTTAAAACTCCACAGGTCTTCCAGCGAACCACCGCCGCGTCCAACAATCAGCACATCACACTCGTTGCGCTGGTTGGCTAACTCTATCGCCCGCACGATTTGCAGCGGGGCATCAGCGCCCTGAACCGCAGTGGGGTAAATAATTACTGGCAGGGAAGGGTCACGACGTTTCAGGACATGCAAGATGTCATGTAGCGCGGCACCTGTTTTTGAGGTGATGACCCCAACCTGATGCGCGGGTGTTGGCAGAGGCTGCTTATGAATCTGCTCAAACAGACCTTCAGCGGTGAGGCGTTGTTTCAGCTCTTCGTACTGCTGCTGCAACAGACCTTCACCCGCCGGTTGCATGCTTTCAACGATAATCTGGTAATCACCGCGTGGCTCGTACAGCGTCAGAGTTGCACGCACCAGCACCTGCTGCCCATGTTGTGGACGGAAGGTCACGCGTCGATTGCTGTTACGGAACATCGCACCACGAATTTGCGCGGTATCGTCTTTGAGCGTGAAGTACCAGTGACCGGAAGCGGGTTGGGTGAAGTTGGAAATTTCACCGCTGATCCAGACTTGCCCCATCTCTTGTTCCAGCAGCATTCGGACCGTCTGATTCAGACGGCTGACGGTAAAAATTGATGGAGTATTTATCGTTGGCATGTGACCTGGATCAAATTCTAAATCAGCAAGTTATTCGGTCGATAGTACCTCTCGTATTCTCCTTGGCAAGGAGTTTTCTTAAAAAAGTGTGGATGCAATCGATTCCGCTCTGTATAATGCCGCGGCAATATTTTATCTGTTCTCATTCACCCCAGGTTGAGATATTGCCATGCTACGAATCGCTAAAGAAGCACTGACGTTTGATGACGTTCTCCTCGTTCCAGCTCACTCTACAGTTCTGCCTAACACGGCCGATCTCAGCACCCAACTGACCAAAACTATTCGTTTGAATATCCCTATGCTCTCAGCAGCAATGGATACCGTAACGGAAGCCCGTCTGGCCATCGCTTTGGCTCAGGAAGGTGGACTTGGTTTCATTCACAAAAACATGTCGATTGAGCGCCAGGCTGAAGAAGTCAAACGCGTGAAAAAACACGAAAGTGGTGTTGTTACTGACCCACAGACCGTGTTGCCGACCACCACTCTGCACGAAGTGAAAGAACTGACCGCCCGTAACGGTTTCGCCGGTTACCCGGTTGTGACCGAACAAAACGAGCTGGTGGGTATCATCACCGGTCGCGATGTACGTTTTGTTACTGACCTGAACCAACCTGTTAGCGTGTACATGACCCCGAAAGAGCGTCTGGTTACCGTGAAAGAAGGCGAAGCGCGTGATGTCGTGCTGTCCAAAATGCACGAAAAACGTGTTGAGAAAGCGCTGGTCGTTGACAGCAATTTCCACCTTCACGGCATGATCACCGTAAAAGACTTCCAAAAAGCCGAACGTAAACCTAACGCCTGTAAAGACGACCAGGGCCGTTTGCGTGTGGGTGCGGCAGTTGGCGCAGGTGCGGGCAACGAAGAGCGTATCGACGCTCTGGTAGCCGCTGGCGTCGATGTTTTACTGATTGATTCCTCTCATGGTCATTCCGAAGGCGTTCTGCAACGTATTCGTGAGACTCGCGCTAAATATCCTGACCTGCAAATCATCGGCGGCAACGTAGCAACCGCTGCGGGCGCACGTGCCCTGGCTGACGCTGGCGTAAGTGCAGTGAAAGTCGGTATCGGACCTGGCTCCATCTGTACTACTCGTATCGTCACCGGCGTAGGTGTTCCGCAAATCACTGCGGTAGCGGATGCGGTTGAAGCACTGGAAGGTACCGGCATTCCTGTCATCGCTGATGGCGGTATCCGCTTCTCAGGCGACATCGCGAAAGCTATCGCTGCGGGCGCATCTGCGGTGATGGTTGGCGGTATGCTGGCAGGGACTGAAGAATCTCCAGGTGAAATCGAACTCTACCAGGGGCGTTCTTTCAAATCTTACCGTGGTATGGGCTCTCTGGGCGCGATGTCCAAAGGTTCTTCTGACCGTTACTTCCAGACTGACAACGCAGCCGACAAACTGGTACCGGAAGGTATCGAAGGCCGTGTGGCTTACAAAGGTCGCCTGAAAGAGATCGTTCACCAGCAAATGGGCGGCCTGCGTTCCTGTATGGGTCTGACCGGCTGTGGTACCATCGATGCCCTGCGTACTAAAGCGGAATTTGTACGCATCAGCGGTGCGGGTATTCAGGAAAGTCACGTCCACGATGTGACGATTACTAAAGAGTCCCCTAACTACCGCATGGGTTCCTGATTACTCGTCATTCTTCAAGTTGCAGATGCGTTGGCTGCACTCGTTCACCCCAGTCACATAGTTATCTATGTTCCTGGGGATTCGCGAGTTTGCCGCCTTCCTGCACCTCGAATTATTTAGAGTAATCCTTCTGATGATTTACTTGCCCTGTTTCACTATTCCTGGAATTAGAATCAATGACGGAAAACATCCATAAACATCGCATACTTATCCTCGATTTCGGTTCTCAGTACACTCAACTGGTAGCGCGCCGCGTGCGTGAGTTGGGCGTTTACTGTGAGCTGTGGGCATGGGATGTCACTGAAGCACAGATTCGAGAATTTAATCCAAGCGGTATTATTCTTTCTGGTGGACCGGAAAGTACGACTGAGCAGGACAGCCCACGTGCACCTGACTATGTCTTTACCGCGGGTGTGCCTGTATTTGGTGTGTGCTACGGCATGCAGACCATGGCGATGCAGCTTGGCGGCCACGTTGAAGGTTCCAACGAACGTGAGTTCGGTTACGCGCAAGTTGAAGTGAAAACAGACAGCGCGCTGGTTCGCGGCATCGAAGACTCTCTGAGTGCCGAAGGCAAACCGCTGCTGGATGTCTGGATGAGCCATGGCGATAAAGTCACCGCGATCCCTTCCGACTTCGTTACCGTTGCGAGCACCGAAACTTGCCCGTTCGCGATTATGGCAAATGAAGAAAAACGTTTTTATGGCGTGCAGTTCCACCCGGAAGTGACCCACACCCGTCAGGGCCAGCGTCTGCTGGAGCGTTTTGTTCTGGATATCTGCGGCTGCGAAGCACTGTGGACTCCGGCAAAAATCATCGAAGATGCGATTGTTCGTCTGCGTGAACAAGTAGGCAACGACAAAGTCATTCTGGGCTTATCTGGTGGCGTGGATTCCTCCGTTACCGCTATGCTGCTGCACCGCGCGATTGGCGACCGTCTGACCTGCGTATTCGTTGATAACGGCCTGTTGCGTTTGAACGAAGCCCAACAAGTGATGGACATGTTTGGTGACCACTTCGGCCTGAACATCGTGCACGTTGAAGGCGAAGAGCGTTTCCTGTCGGCATTAGCGGGCGAGAACGAGCCAGAAGCGAAACGTAAAATTATCGGCCGCGTGTTTGTTGAAGTGTTCGATGAAGAAGCACTGAAACTCGAAGACGTGAAGTGGCTGGCGCAGGGCACCATTTACCCTGATGTTATCGAATCCGCTGCTTCTGCGACTGGTAAAGCACACGTCATCAAATCTCACCACAACGTGGGTGGCTTGCCGAAAGAGATGAAGATGGGTCTCGTTGAGCCGCTGCGTGAGCTGTTCAAAGACGAAGTGCGCAAAATTGGTCTGGAGCTGGGCCTGCCGTACGACATGCTGTACCGTCACCCGTTCCCGGGTCCAGGTCTTGGCGTGCGCGTATTAGGCGAAGTGAAGAAAGAGTATTGCGACCTGCTGCGTCGTGCCGATGCCATCTTTATCGAAGAGCTGCATAAAGCGGATCTCTACAACAAAGTTAGCCAGGCGTTCACTGTGTTCCTGCCGGTGCGTTCTGTCGGCGTGATGGGCGATGGCCGTAAATACGATTGGGTTGTTTCACTGCGTGCGGTGGAAACCATCGACTTTATGACCGCGCATTGGGCGCACCTGCCATACGATTTCCTTGGCCGTGTTTCCAACCGCATCATCAACGAAGTAAACGGTATTTCCCGTGTGGTTTACGATATCTCTGGCAAACCGCCAGCGACTATCGAGTGGGAATAATTTCGCTTATTCAACCGTTGTTTTGATGAAATGAAATAATCGAAACCCTCTGTTTTGCAGAGGGTTTTTCTTTTTATGGCTCAGGCTAAAATGCGTTCAGCCCAGACGCTGATATCATCGCCGCTGCTAAGATCTGCCTGCACCAAACCGTTCACCATAAAAGTCGGCGACACATGGATGCCATTCTGACGCGCATATTTACAGTGCCATTTGATGTCATTCTGTAACGCCGGATGACCAGGCTGGATAGTCGGTATAGCCAGCTTCTTTGCCACCAAACAAGGCGGCTGGATTAGTGATGGGTGCCAGCGGCAGGTTTTCCGCGAGACGGCGTGGGAAATCCGGGTTAGCAATAAACGGACGTCCGAAGGCAATCAAATCTACAACCCCTGCGCCGAGCAGCTTTTCGGCTTTCTCTTGTGTGTAATTCCCGGCGACGATAATGGTGCCTCTGAAGGTCGTACGTAAGGTTTCCCGAAACTCATACGGCACCTGTGGCGCATCATCCCAGTCAGCTTCCGCCAGATGGATAAAGGCGATACCTTTTTGTTCACACCACGCAGCCAGAGCCAGAATCGCTTCTATGGCCTGCGGGTCATCCATGCCACGCTGCGTAATAAACGGCGCAAGACGGATACCTGTTTTGTCTGCTCCAATCGCATCGCTAATGGCTTCCAAAACTTCTTGTGCGAAGCGCACGCGGTTTGCCAGGCTGCCGCCGTATTCGTCGGTGCGCTTGTTCGAGGTGCGGCGCAGGAACTGATCGATCAGATAGCCGTTGCCACCGTGGACTTCTACCCCATCAAACCCGGCTTCAATGGCGTTAAGCGCTGCGTGGCGATAATCAGCAACCACCTGACGAATATCGTCATGGGTTAATTCGCGCGGAACGGGGCAGTCAACCATTCGGCCTACGCCGTCGCTTCCCACCACCCAGACTTGTGCATCCGGCGAGAGCGCAGAAGGGGCAACCGGCTTGCCGTCAGCGTGAAAGCTTTCATGGGACATGCGCCCGACGTGCCACAGTTGCGAGAGGATCTTTCCGCCCACCTGATGAACAGCCTCCGTGACCAGACGCCAGCCATGAATCTGCTCGGGTGAGTGAATGCCAGGCGTCCAGGAGTAGCCCTGACCCTGCGGTGATATTTGAGTCGCTTCGGTGATGATGAGCCCCGCAGACGCGCGTTGCTGGTAATACTTCGCCATCACAGCGGTCGGGATATTCCCCGGCTGTGCGGAGCGCGAGCGTGTCATGGGAGCCATAACAATACGGCTACGGGTTTCAATTGACCCAACATGAGTAGCCTCAAACAGGTGGCGTGATTTCATTTTTTCGACTCCGGGATAGTGAACGATGCATTGACTTTACGGGTCGTTTGTCGTTTTGATAATGGCATTGAAAACTGATTGTCTATTCAGGAAATTAGAATAATGGGCAAGCTCGAAGATATGGCGTTGCTGGTGGCGGTGACAGAGGCGGGGGGATTAGCGGCTGCTGGTCGACGGATGAATCTGTCGCCTGCCACCATGACTGCGCGATTGAAAGCACTGGAGGAGCGCTATCAAACGCGTTTTTTTAATCGCTCCACCCGAGCCATTGCGTTGACGCGCGCCGGCGAGGAATTTTATTACGCCGCACTTCGGGTGCTTGAGGAGGTGGAGCAGGCGGAATCAAAGCTGATACAAAAAGAGGGCGTGCTGAGCGGGACTCTGCGGATTGCCGCTCCTTCTGATTTTGGGCGTCAGTATCTTTCACCTGCGCTCCTCGATTTTTCCCGCCAGCACCCGGAAGTTAAAAGTTCACTGTATCTGAGTGAAGATGTGGTGGATCTGATTTCCTTACGGCTGGATATGAGTATTCGCTTTGGGAATTTGCCGGACAGCAATCTGGTGACAAAAAACATCAGGCAAAACCATCGGGTTCTGGTGGCTTCACCAGCTTATCTTGCCGCCCATGGCGAGCCGCATTCAGTGGACGATTTAGTGGCGCATCGTTGCCTGGTCATGGAGCGTCGGGGAACGCTGATGAATGAGTGGCGTTTCGCGAGTGAAGGGGAGACGCAGAGCCTGCGCGTGACGCCGGCCATGGTATGCGACGATGGTGCGCTATTGCGACAATGGGTTCTCGCTGGTGCCGGGATTGCCAGTAAATCCTGGTGGGACGTCAAACGAGATGTAGAACAGGGGCGGCTGAAAGTGCTACTGGCTGACCGTTTCATCGGTTTTAGCCGTCATGACAAAAAGCAGGTGGGATTACAGTTTGTCTATCCGCAGCGTCGGTTTCAGCCGGTACAGGTGTCGATGTTTAGCGAGTTTTTCATCAACTGGCTGGAAAATGAGTAACCCGTCATAATGATTGAGATGTGACAAATCTCACCGGCTGGAAGTCAGTGTTATTAATTTTAATTAAAAGAAGGCGTTACCGGTTGGTGTTATCCACTGATAGGCTGCTTTGTTGGGCTTCTACTTTATCCTGATGATGGTACCAGGCGCCGATGGCAGAGTAGACAAAACGGCCAAAAAGGAAGAGAAAACTGATGAGCAGAATAATGCGGGTCATACGATTGTTAAACTTATGTCGTCTTCGCATACTCGTAACCTGTGTCACGCAAATGATCCTTGATGTTTGCCCGTCAACCGCGGGCGACGTGTGTATTTATACACAGTGGTGCGCGAAGGTCAATTCCTGGACATCTCAGATTTGCTCACGGAAACATTCACCCTTGTTATATAAACATTTCTTAATATTAGTTGATTACTAAATATGCAGTATTTATTTTAATTTCTTTACTAAAGAAACTAAAACTCCGGCTAAAATTGATTTAGATCATCTTCTTAAGCCCATCCCTAACTAAAATCTGCACTCTATTCCATAGCAATATGGTTATATCGGCCAGGCTGGATTCCTGTTCGAAACTTACCCACGCTGGATGACAGGGTTTTGGCGATAACGAATGTATCTGGCTAGCTGGTATAAAAAAAATAAAGACAAATGGTGGGCGCTTCCTTTGGTGCTGCCGGGTATTCTCCTCCCCATCGCCATGTGGTGTAACGCTCAAACCGTGATGGATGGTGGGCGCGTGTTCCTCGTCTACATGCCGCTTGGTTTGATGACCGCATTCCTGTTAGTTTTCGGCTGGTCAGCCCTGTTCGGAATTACTCTTGCGCTCTTAATCTACTTTTTCCCTTTAAGAGGTGATTTCGCCCCCTTAATGGCGATTATTCATTTCTTAGTTCCCATCACGATAAGTTGGGGCGGCTACCGTGTTTTCGTCCCAAGACGTAGCTCAATCATGTTTGGTGCCATTACTCTTACGGCACAACGCATGATTTGGTTGGTATTGATCAACTCGTTGATATTTTTAGCTATCTATCAGTTGGGCATTTTCTTCGGCTGGTACATAGATGCAGGCAGTAGCACTATAGAAAACGTGCTCCACGCGCGGACGCTCATCAATTTTCAGGCAGTGCTGATTGGTTGCTTAACGGGGATGCCATTCTTCTATACCGTCATCCGCATGTGCCGTAACCCGCGTTTCGCTATCTCATTTGTTTCGCGGATGAAGGCGCAAATGCAGTCGGGAGTGACGAAAACTGAGATGGTGCTTTGGGCCGCTCTGGTCGTCCTGTTGATTAGCCTGCTGTTAGTCCCCAATAATGGTGTCACCACCATTTTCACCACCGATTACACGCTCACGTTAATCCTGCCGCTGATGTTGTGGGGGGCGATGCGCTTTGGTTTCCTGTTTATCACGACCAGCTGGACCGTTATCTTAATTATCCTGTGTAGCGGTTTTCATAACTATTTGCCGCCTTACATGGGCTTCCAGCTCCATCTGGCGATCGCTTCTTCCTGTTACGCGGTTTTCTCGTTGACTATCTATCTGATGGCCGTTGTCACGACTCGTCAGCGTTTTCTGCATCGCAAAGCGCACCGTGTCGCATTTATTGACCCCATCGTGCAAATGGCGAATCTGCGGGCGCTGAACCGCGATCTGTTCCGCAATCCCTGGTCGGCGTTAGCTTTTTTGCGTATACCCGAACTGGAGCTTTTGGGACGTAACTACGGCGTGCAACTTCGTATTCAATATAAGCAGCAGCTCAATGATTATCTGCAACCCATTTTGAACGATAACGAAGATGTGTATCACCTGTCAGGCCATGAGCTGGCGGTGCGCCTGAATTATGACTCGTATCATGAGCGCATTGAGTCTCTCGACCAGCACGTGAAACAGTTCCGCTTTATGTGGGATGGCATGGCGCTGCAGCCGCAAGTGGGTATCAGTTACTGCCACATCCGCCAGCCGGTCACTCACATTTACTACCTGCTTGGCGAGCTCAGCACCATGGCTGACTTATCGCTCTCAACCTCAAAACCGGAAAGCTTGCAGCAGCAGGGTTCAAACCACGTGCAGAACGCGGTGAGAAATAAAGTGGCGATGATGAACCGCCTGCAAGTTGCGATTGATTCCGGGAATTTCGTCCTGATGGTGCAGCGTATCGAAGGGATCCGTGGCGATACTTACCATGAAATTTTGCTGCGAATGAAGGGCGATAACGAAGGGGATAACCTGTTTATGCCTGACGCCTTTTTGCCGGTGGCACATGAATTTGGCTTGTCTTCTAAAATCGACAAATGGGTATTAGAAGCTACCTTGAAATTCATGGATACCCATCGGGAGCAGCTTCCTGGCAGCCGTTTTTCCATCAACCTGACTCCGGCGTCAGTGGGGCGTTTACAGTTTGCAGGCGAAGTAAAACGTCTGTTGAAAGGCTACAACATAGAACCCTGGCAGCTGATTTTTGAAATTACCGAAAGCAACGCATTAACCAATATTGAGCAAGTTAATGCGACGCTGACCGCATTACAAAATATGGGATGTCGGGTAGCGATAGACGATTTTGGTACAGGTTATGCCAGCTATGCACGCCTGAAAGATATCAGCGCCGACATCCTGAAAATCGACGGTAGTTTTATTCGCAATATTCTTACCAGCAGTCTGGATTTTCAGATTGTGGATTCTATCTGCCAGTTGGCTCGTATTAAAAAGATGCAGTTGGTGGCGGAGTATGTGGAAAGTGAACAGGTCAAAGCCGCAGTGCAGAGCCTGGGCATCGATTATTTCCAGGGCTATTTGATAGGGCGCCCGCGACTGTTAGAAACCCTGCTTGAGCAGGAAGACGAAGCAGTGATAGCACAAACGCCCTGATGGGCGTTTGTTGTTTTACTTTCAGGCTGCCACGTTCGGGCTGGCTTCCTCTTCAATCGAAAGTCGCCATCCTGCAGTATTGTCCCAGTATTGCTGTTCGCGTTCTAAATCCAGCAGCACCAGCGTGTTCTGGCTAAACCAGTCGTACGGGAAGCGCAGCGTCCAGTGGTTCTCGTCTGTTTCCAGCACCAGTGTTGGCGGCGTGGTGGTTGCCTGACGTTGGTTATTCAGCAATACGGCCAGGCGCAGGATCTGAATTAACGGCAGGAACTGTTTTTTCTTAAACAGGGTAAAACGTGGCAGATCGTCAATCTTGATTGCTTTGCGGTGATAACGCACAAGCGATGCAATCAGCGTCTGCTGTTCCTGGTTAAAGCCCGGCAGGTTGCTGTGCTGCAGAATATAAGCCGAGTGGCGATGTAGCCCACTGTGATTAATATTTAGCCCCACTTCGTGCAGCATCGCCGACCATTTCAGCAGCGCGGCCATTTGTGGATTAGCCTGCTTCGGGTTTTGAACTTCCCACTGCTGATAAATATGCTCAGTGGTACTCAAGACACGTTTGGCCTGATCGCTATCAATATGGTACTGATTCGCGAGGCTTTGCGCGGTGCGGATACGAATATCCTGATGGCGGAAGCGGCCCTCCATTTCATAGAGTACCCCCTCACGCAGCGCACCATCGGACAGGCGCAATTCACGAATTGCCAGTGAGTCAAATACCCCGCAAAGAATCGCAAGACCGGGCACAAACACCGCTTTACGCTCTTCCGATAAACCAGGCAGGCTCATCGAGTTAAAGCTCTTGTACTTCAGGACTTCATCACGCAGCTTTTCCAGGCGATCCGGGGTAATAATCCCGTCTTTTTCGCCCATATTGACCAGCACTTCGTGGGCGGCTTTGATGGTACCAGACGCACCCATCGCCACATTCCAGCCCTGTAAGCGATACTGCCAGGAGAGGTTTTCCAGCTTTTGCACTGCAGCAAGCCGCGCACGCTTAAAGTTTTCTGGGCTTATATTCCCTTTCGGGAAAAAGTTTTGTGCAAAGCTCACACAGCCCATGCGGCGGCTTTCCACCAGCATTGGTTCGAAATCTTCGCCGATGACTAACTCAGTCGAACCGCCACCGATATCAATCACCAGCTTGCGGCCCTTTTCAGGCTGCGTATGTTCCACACCCATAAAAATCAGACGCGCTTCTTCGTTACCGGAAATGATTTCAATCGGGTAGGGGATAACCTGCTCGGCGCGTTTCAGGAACTCTTCTGCGTTTACCGCCTGACGCAAACTGTGCGTCCCGACGATACAAACATTGTCTGCAGAGAATCCCTGAAGGCGCTCCGCAAATAACGCCAGGCATGACAGCCCACGTTCCATCGCTTCTTCGCTTAACTCGTTTTCGGCATTCAGACCATCAGCCAGATGAACGCGCTGTTTCAGACGGCCGATGATTTGCATCGCGCCATCAACGACGCGCGCGATGACCATATGGAAGCTGTTCGAGCCAAGGTCGACCGCAGCGAATTCTTGCGGTCGTGGAGTGTGTTTTTTTATCGGCATAATTTTATAGTCGACATATAACCTTCATCTTTCAGGTTGCAGGTGCGTTATTCAGGTTGTTCCAGAGACTTAATGTAATCGTATATCGCCAGCTGTGAGCGTACCTTGCGGCGATTACCGCGCGGAACATAGCGGTTACTCAACTCTTTGTCGATATAGCGTGCTTTTACCGTGTCACTGAACAAGATTTCAATGATATCCAACACCCGTTGTTTCAGGCGCGGATCGAGGATGGCGACCGCAACTTCGATACGGTAATCAATGTTACGCGTCATCCAGTCGGCAGACGAAAGATACACTTTCTTATCGCCACCGTTTTCAAAGATATAAACCCGGTCGTGTTCCAGGTAACGGTCAACGATACTGATCACCCGAATGTTATCGCTGATCCCCTCCAGATTCGGGATAAGCGAGCACATACCGCGCACCAGCAAATTCACCTTCACACCCGAGCTTGACGCAGCATACAGCCTGTCTACCAGCCCTTTATCGACCAGGTTATTCAGTTTCAGAGTAATGCCAGACGGCTCGCCGTTTTGCGCATTCGCAATCTCTTTATCGACCAGATCGTAAAGCAGGCGACGTGAGTTCTGCGGCGACACCATCAGATGCTCGAACGTCACCGGGCGATACGGGTTTTCGATAAAGTTGAATACCCGTCGCACTTCATTGGTGATGCGAGCATCGCAAGTCAGCAAGGAATAGTCGGTATAAAGACGCGCGGTTTTCTCGTTAAAGTTACCGGTACCGATGTGGGCGTAACGCACCACTTCTTCGCCTTCTTTACGAGAAATCAGGAATAATTTGGCGTGAATTTTCAGGCCTGGCGCGGAGAAAATAACGTGTACGCCCGCTTCAGTCAGGCGCTTCGCCCAGTGAATGTTGGCTTCTTCATCAAATCGCGCCTGCAGTTCAACCACAACAGTGACTTTTTTCCCGTTGTGCGCGGCATGAATCATCGATTCGATAATGCGCGAGTCTTTCGCCACGCGATAAATATTGATTTTAATCGCCAATACACTCGGGTCGAACGAGGCCTGACGCAGCAATTCCAGCACGTGTTCAAAAGTGTGGTACGGGTAATAAAGCAGCACGTCACGATTACGAATCGCATCAAATCCGTTACGGAATTTATCGAACCAGATATGGCGCAGACGCGGCAGAGGTTTATTGATTAAATTGGCTTTGCCAACATTCGGGAAGCTAATGAAATCTTTAAAATTGTGGTAGCGGCCACCGGGAATAATGGAGTCGTAATTAGTGATAGTCAGCTTATTACGTAGCATTTCGACCATCGCATCAGGCATATCGCGCTGGTAAACAAAACGCACCGGCTCTGCGGTAAGACGCTGTTTTAAGCTCGATGACATCAGTTCCAGCAGGCTGGACTCCATTTCTGTCACCAGGTCGTATTCTGCGTCGCGCGTCATTTTCATTGAATAGGCGTTCAGCGCATCGTAATCGAAGAAGCCTTTGAAAATGTCGTCCAGGCAATAACGCAGAATGTTATCCAGCAGGATCATGGGTTTGCGGCGACGCGGCGCTTCCGGTGGTAAATTCACAAAGCGCGGAACTTTATCTGACGGGATTTCCAGCAGGGCGTAACGAATATCGGTGCCGCGAATAATCTCAACCGCCAGATAGGTGTAATCATCTTTAAGGAACTGCACCAGATCGGTTTCGTTATTGATGAGGATCGGTGTGATGTGCTGGCGCAGATAATGTTTGAAATAGTGGCGCAGCCAGTTTTGCTGATTCGGGGAAAGCTGGCGTTCGTTAATCAGGAAGATCTGATTACGCGCCATTTCCAGCAGCAAATCGTTATACAACCCATCAAATTCCTGGTCGGCTTTCAGCACGCGCGCCTGAATTTTATTGAGTAGATGGCGCGAATTGGGAGCCGTACCTTGTTCTTCACTGATCAGAATTCGCCGCTTAAGTTCAGCGAATCGGACCTTGTAAAATTCATCAAGGTTATTCGAATAGATGCCGAGAAAACGCATTCTCTCAATCAGCGGATTAATTTTATCCGCTGCTTCCTGGAGCACACGTTCGTTAAAAGACAACCAGCTCAGTTCTTTTTCGATATACAGCTTATCCTGACCCATTAGCCCTCACTTGCGTTTTCGTGGACGTAAAAATGCCGTCACGTCTGACATTATGGCGAGCTTTGACGTGGAATGTCCATCAATGGCCGTAAACCCATTTCATTCACGCTTCCAGCACTGTGAGACGCATGACAGACGCGCGGACGTTTTTTAATTAAAATGGCGTTTTATAAAGTGGTGGGAGCAGGGGATGTGGGAAACACGGGCGCTTGAACTGAACAATCAGGAGCTATGGAACTGGTATCAAGCCTGCCGGTTTGTCGATTACGCTTGTGAACATCACTTCAATACCGTGGTGATAGGGCAAACCGATTTATTGGGCAAACTTGTCACTCCAGCAGGCTACACTCCGGCGCAATATAATGACCGCATCTCTGTGCATCAGCGCAGTTGCTGTGTTTACTTAAATCGGTTAGCACAATATTGCAAAGCACGTGGCTTGCGGTTCTATCTTCAGGCGAAAGAGTTGGGTTTTCCGGCTGATTTACTCCTGCAACAACCGCAGTTATTCGATGGTCAAGGCGGCCTGCGCTTTGATGTTGATTTCTGGAGCCAGTATCTGGCAGATAAGCTGGCGCTGGTCTGTAAGCAGATCCCCGCGATAGACGGTCTGTTGCTGGCGATTTCCAATACTGACAGTCTGGTACCGATAACGGCTCCTGACTGGAAAACGAATCTCGCGCAGCAAAAAAAATCAGCCAGTACGGCGCTTTACCGCTGCTGTTTTAATGCCGCCAACCAGGTTATGAAACGCCATGACAAACATTTGGTACTGCGTCTTTTCCCCGCCAGTATCGACGGAGTTGAACCGGTTCTCGACGCTATCGCAGGTTTACCAGCAGAAGTTGCGGTGTCGATAAAACTCACCCCGGAACGCTTCTGGCCCGAATTCCCCAATAACCCGGCATTGCTGGCGATCACCGACCGTGAAGTCTGGGCAGAAGTTGACGCTGCAGGGGAAGAAGTGTGTTGGGGAAATCTGCCGTTTATCCGCGTTGATGAAATTCAGGGAAGGTTACTTTGGTGCCAGGCCAGCAACCCGGCTATCAAAGGCGTGCTGTGTAAAGCAAGCTGGGAAGGTATCGATAATCACTGTGTGATTGGCACCTTAAGTGAATTTAACCTCTTTAGTTGTGCACGGTTTCTCGATCCAGACGCCCCATCAAAGAGTACCTCGCAGTTGCTGAAACGTTGGCTAATGGAATGCTGGCAATGGCAGGCGGATGAAGAGCAGCTACAGGTGTTGAAGGCGTTGTTTGAGCAGGCGCATCAGGTTATTTACAGCGCCATTTATACCCGCCACCATGTTTTCCATCGGCATAGTCTGCTACCTGAAAGCTACGGTCAGGTGGTCTGGAGTTTGTACGGCCAGCTCAACCGCAACCACTGGTTGCCCGGTTCTGCAGATGACATCGTCTTTGAAAAGCAGGATAGCGCGGGTGCCTCACGGAAACTTTCGTTGATTGCCGCCGAGAAAGATAACGCATGGACAGGTGCGGAAAACGTTCAGCGTCAGGCATTCGCATTTGCGCAAACTGCCGGTTTCCCTCCAGCATTCGCCCGGCGTTGGCAAACAGAATGGCAGGGAGTGTTTTTGTATTGCCGGGCGTTTATTCATGCGCAAAAAGCCTTTTTCACTTTGCATTATGCCCGTGAAGTTGAGAACAACTGGAGTCTGCGCGAAGTCTGCCAGGCCAATATTCAGGCACTCTTTGGAACGGCTCATGAGATGGAAGATTTCTGCGGGAAATGTAGTGATCTTCCTCCGGCCATGCATGTGATGTTTGATGCCGGACGAGCCCGTGCGCTCGCGGGGAGTTTGAGTAAAGAGCTGGCGAAATTATCTGGCTAGGGGGTGTTGGTCGGGCAAGCAATAGCGCCATCCGACCAACAAATCCATCATAACTAAATGTGTAAACGCAGAGATTCAACCAGGCAGAGAATCGCCATCGCTTGCCCATACGGCATTGAAGTCAGCGGGATATTTCGATAATGGTCGAGGTCGTTGCCCATCGCTGTACCAAATGAAACCTGTGTCAGTTCACCTTCTGGCGTGATGTGTCTGATAATCCCCTCGGTGGCACGTTGTGCGACGGGTAGCCAGTGGCTCTCAAGGTAGCCCAGCCGGACGGCCTTAAAGATCCCCGCCGCGAATCCGGCGCTTGCAGAGGCCTCAACATAGCTTTCAGGGTCGTTAAGCAGCGTTGGCCACAGACCATTCTCCGCCTGACATTGGGCCAGTGCCGCTACCTGATTACGCAAAACATTGCACAACTGGCGATAAAGCGCGTCCTGCGGCGATAAATCTAATAACTCCAAAAACTCAGGAATGGCGAGCGTAATCCAACTATTGCCACGTGCCCACAGCGCGCCGGCAAAATGATGCCGCCCCTCGAAGTTCCAGCCGTGATACCACAGTCCGGTTTTAGGTTCAGCAAGGTACTGGATATGCTGCGTAAACTGATATTTCGCCTCTTCAATCCACTCTGGTTTATTGAGCAATTTCCCTATTTTGGCCAGTGGCAGTACCGCCATCATCAAGGTGTCGTCCCAGATTTGCTGGTGGTGGTCGTTTTCATAGGTGACATGCTGGAAACAGCCTTCATCGGTGCGCGGCAGTTGATGTTGAAGCCAGCGACCCCAGGTTTCCAGGTAAGGGAGCCACTGTGGATTTGGCTGCTCTTCATAACACAATGCCAGCGTCAGGAACGGGCAGGCGGTATTGACGTTTTTAACTGGCGTACCTTCAGCAAAACGGTCGCTAAACCACTGGTCAATAATCTTTTTAGCATGCTCAGAGCCACTCACCTGGTAGTAGCGATATAAACCAAACAGACCGATTCCGTGAGTCCACTCCCAGCCAGCCCAACCTTTGGTATCAACAATCCGGCCATCACTGAGGCGTTGTAAAAAACGCCCGTCAGCATCTTTAATGTCAACGAGTCCGCCAATCAGGCTATCAATGAGCGCAGTGGTGTGCTCGCGGGTTGGGGATAATAGTGTCATTGTCATGGTCTGTTCCTTAAACAGAAGTGGTAGCGGGAGTCAGTTTGATTTCGTGGCTGGGACGGGATGCCCAGTTAGCATTGCTGTGCGGGTGGCCGGTCAGCGTCTCGACGACCTCTTTGGTTTCCTGGCTTGCATCTTCGGGTTCACCGCCAGCGCGTAAACGTTCCAGTTCGCTTATCAGCACCTGATGGCGTGACTGGCTGAGTCGGAAGCGGAAGGCACCACACATCGCCATCACCGCCAGTACACCAGGGCCGACAACAAAGACCCACCAAATACCATCGATTGCAGAGCTGCTTTGTGTTGCCACCCCTTTGGTAAAACCAAAAGATTCAAGCGCCAGACCCACGATAAACAGCGCCAGTGCCTGAGAGAACTTGCGGGTGAGCATCATGACGCCGGCATAGATCCCTTCGCGGCGCACGCCGGTATAAGCCTCATCGACATCGGGTAAGAAGTTGTAGACATTCCATGGAATGAGATAGGTACCACCACGCGCGATACCCATCATGACCGCCCCGCCCAGCACCAACATGCCAATGGAGGCATAGCTGGCTGACAGTTGGCTGAAGTAAACCAGGCTTATCAAAATCATGCCAATAGCCACTTTATAGGCATGGCCGTTGCCCACGCGAATACACAACCAGGTGAAAACAGGAATGGCAAGAAACTGGAACAAGGTCATCAGGCTCAGGGCTTGTGAGGCGAGGCCGGCGCTGATTTGCAGCACATAGGTCATGAAGTGCATAAACAGCGAGCCGAATATATCCAGTGCAACCGCGCCACCCACATACATCATGATATGAATGCGGAAGGTCTTCAGGCGAAACGTTGACAACATTTCCCGATACAGCGATTTCAGAGTGCTCAGCAGCCCGGTTTGTGTTTGCGGCGGTGGCAGGTTTTCACGCTCCCAGGTGCCACGCCAGACGAAAATCCATGGCAGTGAAAACAGTACAGCGAAGGTGATACCGATTAGCATAAATGCCTGATCTTTATCCGCGACGTGCGCCAGAATTTGCCCAGGTATCAGTGCGGAAAGAAATGCCGTGGCCTGTGCAAACAACATTCGTGCCCCCGACATTTTCGAACGGGTCTCGTAGCGGTTAGTCATCTCCGCAGGCAACGTGTCGTAAGGAACCATCAGCAACGTGAAGACGGTACTGAACAGCAAATACGTGCCGAGATACCAGAAGTATCCGTAGCCACTCATCCACATTAACGCGAACGTGAGTGAGAACGGCGCGCCGATAATAAAGAACAGGCGGCGGCGCCCCCAACGACTGCGGATGTTATCGGTGATGTAGCCCATTACCGGGTCGGTAATACCATCCCAAATCTTGGCGATGGCAAAGATAGATGCGGCAGCCGCCGGCGATAGCCCAGCAACCTCAATGTAGAAATACAGCAGCCAAAGACCCGTAATGGTCATCGCACCACTGCCAAATATATCTCCCATCCCCCAGGCGAGAATATTTTTAGTTTTAACTTCCCTTCCTGCTGATGGGGTGGTTTTTGTCGAAGTTGTGTCCATTGTTCTTATCTCATGTCGATAAAAAAGGAGTTCGGCTTTTACGGTACGAAGTGTGGACTGCACTCTCCACGAGCCTTAGCGTGGTTTTGTCCGGTAATGAGAAGGTCGCGGAGAAATATCGAGAAAATCTTCACCTTTCCCCGTTGCCTGGAGGGGGTAGCGGCAAAGAAGGACAATAAAGCGTGACTGGCGTCACGATGGTAAATGTGCCGCTCAAACCCACTGTGAAGCCGATCACCTTTTCCTCCTGAGCTAAATGCATTTTGTGAGGCAGACTGCATTTCTGTCCGTCAGACGCGATAAGCCCATAGAGCGCAGAAAGGGGGCGTGGTGAGATGCCAGGGTCTTTTTTATAGAGAGTGATGAGAGAATCATGAAACTGACTCTGACCCCACAATGGGCGAGTGATGACGATAAAAATCAAGATACGCTTCGATTCCAACAGGCGCTGGATACGCTGGCGCAACAGGGTGGGGGGACGCTTGAAGTCGAGAGCGGCTGCTACAAACTGGGTGGGTTAACCCTGCATTCAAATACCACTCTTTATTTGCACGCTGGCGCAGAATTGCGGGTTAGCGATGATTATCATCATTTCCAGCAGGCTACTACGCTCAGCACCGCTGAGTGTTCCAATCGGGCTTTTCTGTACGCTTTTGGCGCGCACAATATTACGGTTTGTGGTGCCGGGAAAATCAACGGTAATGCAGAGGGGTGGTTTACTCAGGATGCGGATGAAATGGGCTATCGGCAGCCTGCCAAACAGCGTCCACGCATGATTGTCTTTGAAGACTGCACCAGGGTCCAACTGCAAGATTTCACGATTGAGAATGCCCCAATGTGGACCATTCACCTCGTCGCGTGTCAGCAGGTAAAAGTGACGGGAATCACCGTGGATAATGACCTGACGATGGCGAATACCGATGCGTTGGATATCGACAGTTGCCAGCAGGTGCACATCAGCAACAGCCACTTCAGCGCAGCCGATGACACCATTTGTCTGAAGACCAGCCGTAAACCGCTTGCGCTGCAACGTGCCACTCGGCATGTGGTGGTGAGTAATTGCACGCTTCGTTCCAAAAGTTGCGCAGTGAAAATTGGTACCGAAACCTGGGAAGACATCGAAGATGTTTGCGTAACCAACTGTGTCATTTATGAGTCAAACCGAGCAATAGGGCTGGTCTCCCGGGATGGTGGACGTTTGCGGCGCATGATTTTCAGCAACATTACCTTTAGTTGTGAGATGGCCCACGCCTGCCACTGGGGCAAAGCGGATCCGGTTTATCTATCCGTGCGCGCCCGCGACCCGGAAATTCATCCTGGTGAAATCGAATTTATCCAGTTTCGCGGCCTTTCTGGGGTGAGTGACGGGGCGATTAATATGCACAGTGAGTTGCCGGGGCAAGTAAGACATATCGTTATTGATGGCCTGCAACTCACCCAAAGAGTCAGCGCCTCATCCGAACAGGGTTTGTATGACATCCGCCCGCCGTGTAATCCGTTTTCACCCACCGGAATGGGGCTGGATAACGCGTGGTGCCTGAACCCCCAAACGCAACGTGCCTTCGGCGTGGAAGCATATCCTGGTGGCTTGCCTGCGTTATATGCCTGTGGGGTGAATGATTTGACGCTGCGGAGCGTAGAAATTTGCCGTCCACAGCCTTTGCCTGCCGGATGGAATAAGCGCGAGCGTGTGCTAATTGATTGCGATGGAGTGAAACAAGATGTCTGATTTTGCCTGGCTTGGGTCTGTTGCTGCGTGCTGTACTACGGGGTCATTTGCGCTACAGGTACTGCATATCCTGAAGAATCGCGATACTAAAGCTATCTCACTAAGCATGTATCTGGTGTTTGTTTTTGGCGTGCTGTGTTGGTTGTTGTATGGGGTGAGCAACGGGGATGTTCCCCTGATGGTCGCCAATGGCATTACGCTTGTGCTGGCGGCGACAGTGCTACTTATGAAAGTGGTGAACGAACGGGTGCGATAAACGGTGACGGGGAACCGTCACCGTATTATTTCTATTCTTCGGCAGCATAACCTTGAACAGGTAGCGCTTGACCATCAAGCCAGGCGCTATTTTCACGCATTTCCAGGCGCCCTTCGATAAACCAGGAAACGACCAGCGGATAAATGGCGTGCTCCTGGCTCTGCACGCGAGCCGTGATGTCGTCTTCATCGTCACCGTCAAAAACCGGGATTCTGGCCTGAAGGATCACCGGCCCGCCATCCAGTTCTTCGGTGACAAAATGCACCGATGTCCCGTGGACTTCATCACCGTTTTCCAGCACCTGACGATGGGTATTCAGGCCAGGATATTTCGGCAATAGAGAAGGGTGGATGTTGATAAGACGACCAGAATAGTGCGTGACAAACTCAGGGCTGAGAATACGCATATAACCGGCCAGCACCACCAGATCCGGGGCGTAGGCGTCGATCTCGAGCATCAACTCACGATCGAACGCCGCCCGATCGGCAAACTGGCTAGCGGTTAACGCGTGAGCAGGAATTTCTGCTTCACGCGCACGTTCAAGACCAAAGGCATCGGTTTTGTTACTGAATACAGCCGCAATGGCGCCATTAATTTTTTTAAGCTTGCAGGCATCAATAATTGCCTGAAGATTACTTCCGTTACCGGAAATGAGCACCACGATGCGTTTCATTATTCAATAACCACACGTTCAGCAGAATCAGAAGCTTTGATACTACCGATTTTCCAGGCGTTTTCACCTTTTGCATTCAAAAACTCAACCGCTTTATCAGCTTCGGCTGCAGGCAACGCAATCAGCATCCCAACACCACAGTTAAAGGTGCGGTACATCTCGTGACGGCTGATATTCCCGGCTTTTTGCAGCCAGTTGAAGACCGCAGGCCATTGCCAGGAAGACTCAGCAATAACCGCCTGGGTGTTGTCTGGCAGAACGCGTGGGATGTTTTCCCAGAAACCGCCACCGGTCAGGTGAGCAATGGCGTGCACATCCACGTTTTCAATCAATTCCAGAATTGATTTCACATAGATACGCGTCGGTTCCAGCAGATGATCGGCCAGGGGTTTGCCTTCCAGTTCGGTGGTGAGCGGGTCAGTACCGCTGACTTCCAGTACTTTACGCACCAGAGAATAACCGTTGGAGTGCGGGCCACTTGAAGCCAGAGCAATCAGCACATCGCCGTCGGTCACTTTAGAGCCATCGATGATTTCTGATTTTTCGACCACACCCACACAGAAACCTGCCACGTCGTAATCTTCTCCGTGGTACATGCCCGGCATTTCAGCGGTTTCGCCGCCGACTAATGCACAACCCGATTGCAGACAACCTTCGGCAATACCGGAGATAACGCTGGCTGCGGTTTCAACTTCAAGTTTTCCAGTCGCATAATAATCGAGGAAAAACAGTGGCTCAGCACCCTGAACAACCAGGTCGTTCACACACATGGCGACCAGGTCGATGCCGATTGTGTCGTGACGCTTCAAATCCATCGCCAGACGCAGCTTGGTACCCACACCGTCGGTGCCGGAAACCAGCACAGGCTCACGATACTTCTGAGGTAACGCACACAGCGCACCGAAACCGCCTAATCCACCCATGACTTCCGGGCGGCGGGTCTTTTTCACTACGCCTTTGATTTTATCGACCAGAGCGTTACCAGCATCAATATCAACACCGGCATCTTTATAGCTGAGAGAAGTTTTGTCGGTCACTGCTAAGTCCCCGCGGATGGGTTAGAAATAAAAAACGCCGCAATTCTAACAGTGCAGGCAAACGTTTGCGAGCCTCTTATTCAGCGGGATGTAATAATTGTTGTTATATACTGATTCCAGTCTCGTTGATCCTGATCAATCCCAATATCTATAGCACTGCCCTGAAAAAGCGGTATAATCCGGCGATTTTTTTTGTGGTGGCCAACTATCTCGGGGAGAAAGAGTATGAAGATCGTGGAAGTCAAACACCCACTCGTCAAACACAAGCTGGGCCTGATGCGTGAGAACGACATTAGCACCAAACGCTTTCGTGAACTCGCCTCAGAAGTTGGCAGCTTGCTAACTTACGAAGCTACGGCGGATCTGGAAACTGAAAAAGTCACTATCGAAGGCTGGAACGGCCCGGTAGAAATTGATCAGATCAAAGGTAAGAAGATTACCGTTGTGCCAATTCTGCGTGCCGGTCTGGGTATGATGGAAGGCGTGCTGGAAAACGTTCCAAGCGCACGTATCAGCGTGGTGGGTATTTACCGTAACGAAGAAACTCTGGAGCCAGTTCCTTATTTCCAGAAACTGGTTTCTAACATTGAAGAACGTATGGCGCTGGTGGTTGACCCGATGCTGGCAACCGGCGGTTCAATGATTGCCACTATCGACCTGTTGAAGAACGCAGGTTGTACCAGCATCAAGGTGCTGGTTCTGGTGGCTGCACCTGAAGGTATAGCAGCACTTGAAAAAGCGCACCCGGACGTTGAGCTGTTCACCGCTTCTATCGATCAGGGCTTAAACGAGCACGGATACATTATTCCGGGCCTCGGCGATGCCGGCGATAAGATTTTCGGTACCAAATAATGCTCTTCATGTTTCGAATTGCTGATGCGCTGGCGGCCTTTGCTCACCCTGGTCACGTAGCAAATCTACGCTCCCAGGGATTTACGCTGTTGCCGCCTTTCCGCAATCCGAAATCTATTGAGCATTAAAAATTGAGCCGACTTCGAAAGTCGGCTTTTTTTTGATTTATAACTTCTCAAAATCATAAGCCCAAATTAATTGAAGTTGCAGCGGCCCCAAAGGGGGAATAATCCCGATGAGCTTACTAATGTAAGTGATTCGGGTGAGCGAGCACAGCCAACACCGCTGCGGCTTCAAGTAAGACGGGCAATTCTCAGAGGAAAACACAATGACACGCCGCGCTATTGGAGTGAGCGAAAGACCACCCTTGCTGCAAACGATACCGCTAAGTTTGCAACACTTGTTCGCCATGTTTGGTGCCACCGTGCTGGTGCCTATTTTATTCCACATCAACCCAGCGACGGTACTGCTGTTCAACGGGATTGGGACGTTACTGTATCTCTTTATCTGTAAAGGGAAAATTCCGGCTTATCTCGGTTCAAGCTTTGCCTTTATTTCGCCAGTGTTGCTGCTTTTGCCGCTAGGTTATGAAGTGGCTCTGGGCGGTTTTATCATGTGTGGCGTGTTGTTCTGCATCGTTGCGCTGATTGTGAAAAAAGCCGGCACCGGCTGGCTGGACGTGATGTTCCCGCCTGCGGCGATGGGTGCAATTGTGGCGGTCATCGGTCTGGAGCTCGCGGGTGTTGCGGCGAACATGGCGGGTTTGCTGCCTGCTGATGGCACATCTCCTGATTCAACCACCATCATCATCTCGCTGGTCACTCTTGCGGTAACGATTTTCGGTTCAGTCTTGTTCCGTGGTTTCCTGGCTATTATCCCAATTCTTATCGGTGTGCTGGCGGGTTATGCGCTCTCCTTTGCTATGGGCGTGGTGGATGTGACGCCAATTGTTGAAGCACATTGGTTTGCACTGCCAACCTTCTATACCCCGCGTTTTGAGTGGTTCGCCATCTTCACCATTCTGCCTGCAGCTCTGGTGGTTATTGCTGAACACGTCGGTCACCTGGTGGTAACGGCAAATATCGTGAAGAAAGATTTGATTCGCGACCCAGGCCTGCATCGTTCAATGTTTGCCAACGGCGTGTCGACGATTTTCTCGGGTTTCTTCGGTTCCACGCCGAACACCACTTACGGAGAGAACATCGGCGTCATGGCGATTACCCGCGTTTATTCCACCTGGGTAATCGGTGGTGCTGCGATTCTGGCGATTCTGCTTTCTTGCGTCGGCAAACTCGCTGCGGCCATCCAAATCATCCCTGTTCCGGTGATGGGCGGCGTCTCTTTGCTGCTGTACGGGGTGATTGGCGCATCAGGTATTCGCGTGTTGATCGAATCTAAAGTGGATTACAGCAAAGCGCAAAACCTGATCCTGACATCCGTCATCCTGATTATCGGCGTGAGTGGCGCGAAAGTGCACATTGGTGCTGCTGAACTCAAAGGCATGGCGCTGGCGACTATCGTCGGTGTTGGTCTGAGCTTAATCTTTAAATTGATCAGTGTACTGCGCCCGGAAGAAGTGGTGCTGGATGCTGAAGAAAGCGACGTAAAACCGTAGTTTTGCCTCAAGCCGGGCGGTGTTCTCGCCCGGTTCTCCTGATCGTCAATTCTGTGGTAGACTCTCTGCGTTTTTCTGCCTGTTATGGTTGAGGTAATTCTGAATACGCCGGCACAGCTATCACTGCCACTCTATTTGCCTGACGATGAAACTTTTGCAAGTTTCTGGCCGGGTGATAATCCTTCTTTACTCGCTGCTCTCCAGTCCGTGCTCCGTCAGGATCACAGCGGCTATATCTATTTCTGGTCGCGAGAAGGGGGAGGGCGCAGCCACTTGCTGCATGCCGCCTGTGCGGAACTGTCGCAACGCGGCGAAGCGGTTGGCTATGTGCCGTTAGATAAACGCACCTGGTTTGTTCCGGAAGTACTCGACGGAATGGAACAGCTTTCGCTGGTGTGTATCGACAATATCGAGTGCGTGGCGGGTGACGAGTTGTGGGAGATGGCGATTTTTAATCTCTATAACCGCATTCTGGAATCTGGAAAAACACGCCTGTTAATTACCGGCGACCGCCCACCGCGTCAACTCAATCTGCAATTACCTGATCTGGCATCGCGCCTGGATTGGGGGCAAATCTACAAACTGCAGCCGCTCTCTGATGACGATAAACTGCAGGCCTTGCAACTGCGCTCACGACTGCGTGGCTTCGAGTTGCCAGAGGATGTGGGGCGTTTTCTGCTCAAACGTTTGGACAGGGAGATGCGCACGCTGTTTATGACGCTCGATCAGCTGGATCTGGCTTCTATTACCGCGCAACGCAAGCTGACGATCCCGTTTGTGAAAGAGATTTTAGGGCTGTGAAACCACCCTCATCCCGTCCTTCTCCCTGAGGGAGAAGGGGAAAACTACTATTCCCTCTCCTGGGGGAGAAGGGGAAAACTACTATTCCCTCTCCTTAGGGAGAAGGGGAAAACTAATATTCCCTCTCCTTAGGGAGAAGGGGAAAACTAATATTCCCTTTTCTGGGGGAGAGGGAGAGGGAGAGGGCGATAAACTACAAAATTTCCAGCACCGACTCCGGCGGGCGGCCAATTCTTGCTTTGCCATTTGCCAGCACAATCGGGCGTTCAATCAGTTTTGGATGTTCAACCATTGCCTGAATCAACTGCTCTTCACTCAGCATGGCATCCGCCAGGTTTAGCTCCTTGTACAAATCCTCTTTCTGACGCATCAGTTCACGTGCGCTGCCAAAACCTAATTGTTCCAGCAAAGATGTGATTGTTTCGGCATCTGGCGGGGTTTCCAGGTACAACACCACTTCAGGCTCTACGCCATTCGCTTTCAGCAGGCTTAACGTTTCACGGCTCTTTGAGCAGCGCGGATTATGATAAATAGAAACGGCGGTAGACATCGTAACTCCTGTTACATCTTAGAATACTGAAGATAGCGTTTTTGTAATTCGCGGAACTGGTCGATTCTCGCGTCATAACGCGCTTGTTGCAAACTACCCAACTTAACTTGCGAGCTGGCACTGCTGAGCAGCGTAATCGCCTGGTCAAGACGCCCCACCAGCGCCATCACCTCAGCACGCGCAGCAAGTTCTTGATCCCGATTACCTAACGCCGCTTCGGTTTGAGCTAACAAGTCCCAGGCGTTGCTGTCATCAGGATGAGCAAAGGTATAGCGATTCAGGATCTCAGCAGCCTGTTTGGGCTGGCCTGCCTGCACATAAGCATTGGCAAGGTTAAGCTGCAACACGGGGTTTTGTTTTAAATCAGGAGCGTTTTTCAGGCGATTAATCGCATCTGCCGTTTTCTTCTGCCCAAGGTCAATATCGGTCGCTAAATCGAGATACCACTCATTACCAGGCTGTGCGACGAGTAGCGGCTGCAAGAGCTTACGCGCCTCATCAAATTTATCTGTTCCCATCGCCTGAAGTGCACGGCCATAAGTCGCGGCGTGCTGTTCGCGGATATTGCCCTTTGACCAGCTATCCAGTAAATCACTGGTCAGCTGATTACGACCTGAGTTGTACATTCCCAGCGTACGGGCTTTTGCCATGTAGAAATCTTCGGAAGATTGCACCACCACCGGTCGCATTTGGTTGGCACGGTTACGCGAATCCGACAAACGGCTTTCTGGTAATGGGTGGGTCAGAAGAATTTCTGGTGGACGTGAGGAATATCGCGACTGGTCGAGGAGTTTCTCAAGGAATGTCGGCATCGCTTGCGGATCAAAGCCCGAGCGCTGCAACACCTGAATCCCGATGCGGTCAGCTTCCTGTTCGTTCTGTTGCGTAAAGCTGATCATGCCCTGCTGGGTACCGGCAAGCGTACCGCTCAGTGCTGCCATGCCCGCTTGCGGACTGGCCATCGCCAGTAAAATAGAGCCTAACGCACCCACCCAGGTCAGAGGGGCGTTCTTTTTCTGATCTTCCATGGCACGCGCCAGGTGACGCTGCGTGACGTGAGAAATTTCGTGTGCCATAACCGATGCCAGCTGACTTTCGTTATCGGCATAACGGAACAAGGCTGAGTGCAACACGACGTTGCCGCCAAAGAAGGCGAAGGCGTTAATTTCGTCGTTGTTAATCAGAAAGAAGTGGAAGGGTGTCTTCACTGAATTGGCATGGTTAACCAGACGCATGCCGAGTTTATTGATGTATTGCACCAGCAAAGGATCATTGATTAATGGGGCGCTGCCTCGCAGCTGGCGAACATAATAATCGCCCATCTGCAATTCCTGGCCGATTGACAGCGTGCTTCCTGCTGAAGTTCCCATATCTGGCAGTTGATCGGTCACATCAGCAAACGCTGGTGTTGCCGGACCCGCAAGCAAAGCTGCCATCAGTGTTGCAACCAGCGATTTTTTCAACTGCTTGAACATACGTCCTGTCCTGTTTAATCAAAGTTTATCTTCGACAAGTATTAGCTGATTTTGTTCGACTACCACGATGAACTCTAGCCCATCGCTAGACCGGAGCCTATCTTATCTGCGCCAATTTTAAACCGCCATTGAACGCCAATAAAAAGCGAAGTCTTTATTGTGACATTTAGATACAATCCCTCCTCGCATAAAGCTGTCAGGGAAGGGAAGTATGCTCGAGATGTTGTTGCAGTGGTATCGACGACGGTTTAGCGACCCGGAGGCTATCGCGCTGCTGGTTATTCTGGTCGCAGGATTTGTGATTCTGTTCTTCTTCCACGGGCTATTAGCGCCTTTGTTAGTGGCGATTGTGCTGGCTTATTTGCTGGAGTGGCCAACGGCGCGGCTTCAGCGTTTGGGGTGTTCGCGAACCTGGGCGGCGACGATTGTGCTGGTGTTGTTTGTCGGCATTTTGTTGTTGATGGTGTTAGTGGTGGCCCCTGTCGCCTGGCAGCAAGGAATCTACCTGATTCGTGACATGCCGGGGATGCTTAACAAACTCTCTGATTATGCCGCAACGCTGCCAAGACGTTACCCGGCACTGGTTGACGCAGGTATTATTGATGCCGTCGCTGAGAATATGCGTGGGCGCATGGTGGGCATGGGCGATCAGTTTGTGAAGTACTCTCTCGCCTCTTTGGTGGGTTTGTTAACGCTGGCCATTTATCTGGTTTTAGTCCCACTAATGGTGTTCTTCCTGGTCAAAGATAAAGAGCAGATGTTGAATGCTGTGCGCCGTATTTTACCGCGAAACCGTGGTCTTGCGGGGCAGGTGTGGCTGGAGATGAATCAACAAATTACCAATTACATCCGCGGCAAAGTTTTGGAAATGCTGGTGGTGGGTGTGGCGACGTATATCGGTTTTGTGATTTTTGGCCTGAATTACTCGCTGCTGCTGGCGGTGCTGGTCGGATTCTCAGTACTCATTCCGTACATCGGTGCGTTTGTGGTGACCATTCCGGTCGTGTGTGTCGCGTTATTCCAGTTTGGCCTTGGCACGGAATTCTGGACGCTGTTCGCCGTCTACTTAATTATTCAGGCGCTGGATGGCAACTTGCTGGTACCGGTGCTGTTTTCCGAGGCAGTTAACCTGCATCCGTTAGTCATTATTTTGTCGGTAGTGATTTTTGGTGGGCTGTGGGGATTCTGGGGAGTGTTCTTTGCTATCCCGCTTGCTACGTTGATTAAAGCGGTGGTGCACGCCTGGCCAGATACTCTGTTGATAGACGACAAGCCAAACTAGAGACAGTAAAAAGCCGACATGACGTCGGCTTTTTTAATGTTGTTATTGCGACTTACGCGTTTTCTTTCAGCCAGTTCACCACGATGTCGTGATGGTTGCTGGTTTTGAAATCATCAAACACTTTCTCGACTTTCCCTTCGCCATCCAGCAGGAAGCTGATGCGATGGATGCCATCGTAAGTTTTACCCATAAACGATTTCTCGCCCCACACCCCGAATTGCTCGCAAACCTGATGGTCTTCATCAGAAAGCAGGGTGAAGTTAAGTAACTCTTTTTCGGCAAAGCGTGAAAGTTTCTCTGGTTTGTCGGTGCTAATACCCAGCACTTCCACACCTTTCTTTTTCAACTCGTCCATGTTGTCGCGCAAACCGCATGCCTGCACGGTACAGCCTGGCGTCATCGCTTTAGGATAGAAATAAACCAGAACGCGCTGTCCCTGGAAGTCGGTTAAATTTATTTGCTCGCCGTCTTGATCGGGCAAGCTAAATTTCGGTGCGATGTCACCGGCTTTCAGTGGGCTCATTACAACTCTCCGTCTTAATCATCTTGCTGTGGATAATTCACAACGTTAATACTGCCCTGTGCTTTGAGTTCTGTACAGAGGGCCTTGAACTCATCTTCGATCCTGGTCGCATCTTCAGAAGCAGGACTATGCGCAGTAATCTGAATATATAGCTGCGGGGGGTGACCATCCTGAGCCGGTTGAGTCCGTGAACTCAGTTCAGCAATATTCATATGATGAATATCAAACAGATTAGTGAAGCGTTCGATTAAATGAGGAGAATCGCTCACTTCGACTTGTACCCAGACTGTCGCGGGCATCGCCGGGCGCTCCTGGGCGGCCGTCCGCTTCATGACAATCAGCAAATCCAGCTCGGCACCCTTTAGAGGCAGAGTTGATTCAATCAGGGTAATCGCATTCCAACTTCCCGACAGCAGCATAATAAACGTGAACTCTTCACCGAGCATAGCGAGGCGACTGTCTTCAATATTACAGCCGCAACTGCTCACATGACGGGTGATGGTATTTACAATACCCGGCCGGTCAGCCCCAAGGGCCGTGATGACCAAATAATGGTGTGGTGAGGGAGTCAAACGTATTCTTCCTGTGAATCGGTGAGTTAACATAAGGAAAGCATAAAAAAAACTTGCGTACAACCGTATGGCATCACTTGGTCACTTGCTTTTGATCCTGCACCAAACGTACCATTGAGACACTTGTTAGCACAGAGGATGGCCAATGTTCACTGGAAGTATTGTCGCGCTTGTGACGCCGATGGATGAGAAAGGTAATGTCTGCCGGTCAAGCCTGAAAAAACTGATTGATTACCATGTCGCCAGCGGTACCTCGGCGATTGTTTCGGTAGGGACTACCGGAGAGTCGGCGACGTTGAGCCATGACGAGCACGGTGATGTGGTACTGATGACGCTGGAGCTGGCTGATGGCCGTATTCCGGTTATCGCAGGGACTGGCGCAAATGCCACCTCTGAAGCTATCTCCCTGACTAAGCGTTTTGAAAATAGCGGTGTCGTAGGCTGCCTGACGGTAACGCCTTACTACAACCGTCCGACTCAGGAAGGGCTGTACCAGCACTTCAAAGCTATCGCCGGAAGCACCGACCTGCCGCAGATGCTATACAATGTACCTTCGCGTACCGGTTGTGACATGCTGCCTGAAACCGTAGGCCGCCTGGCGAAAATTAAGAATATTATTGGTATCAAAGAAGCAACCGGGAACTTAACTCGAGTAAACCAGATCAAAGAGCTGGTTGAAGATGACTTCATCCTGGTTAGCGGTGACGATGCGAGTGCGCTGGACTTCATGCAGTTGGGTGGCCACGGTGTGATTTCTGTGACGGCAAACGTAGCCGCGCGTGAAATGGCAGAAGTGTGTAAACTGGCCGCCAATGGGCAATTTGCGCAAGCGCGCGTGATCAACGAACGTTTGATGCCGCTGCATAATAAATTATTTGTTGAACCCAACCCTATCCCAGTCAAATGGGCATGTAGGGAGTTGGGACTTGTGGCAACCGATACCTTACGCCTGCCAATGACACCGCTGACTGAAGCCAGTCGTCCGGTGATTATTAGCGCGCTTAAGCATGCCGGTTTGCTGTAAAGTTTAGGGAGATTTGATGGCTTACTCAGTACAGAAGTCGACGGTGGCGAAAGTTGCAGTGGTTTCGTTTGCCATGCTGTTAGCAGCATGCAGCTCTGACCAGCGTTATAAGCGCCAGGTTAGTGGTGACGAATCCTATCTGGATGCAGCACCCCTCGCAGAAATCCATGCTCCAACGGGCATGATCCTGCCGGTGCAAAATGGCACCTATGACGTTCCGGTCACCAACGGCAGCGGCGCAGTAGGCAAAGAGCTGGATATCCGTCCGCCTGCTCAACCTCTGGCATTGGTCAGTGGGGCACGTACTCAGTTTACTGGGGATACCGCCGTCCTGATGGTCGAAAACTCGCGTAGTGCGACGCTGTGGCCACAAGTTGTCAGTGTTCTCCAGGCCAAAAACTACGGCATTGATAAACGTGATGACGCGAACCAGACTCTGTCCACTGATTGGGTAGATTGGAACCGTGCTGATGAAGATCAACAGTACCGTGGGCGCTATCAAGTCAGCGTGAAACCGCAGGGATATCAACAAGCCGTTACGGTTAAACTGCTGAATCTGGAACAGGCTGGCAAGCCAGTTTCTGACGCTGCCTCATTACAGCGTTACAGCGCAGAAATGCTGAACAGCATCAGTGCCGGTCTGGATAAAACTCAGACTGACCAGCAGAACGCGAAAGACAATCGTGCAGCAACGCAACTTGATGTTCAAAGTGCCGCTGACGACACTGGCTTACCAATGCTGGTAGTGCGTGGTCCGTTCAACGTCGTCTGGAACCGTTTACCTGCAACGCTTGAGAAAGTCGGCATGAAAGTGACTGACTCTACGCGTTCAACCGGTAGCATGGCGGTGACCTACAAACCGTTGTCTGACAGCAGCTGGCAAGATTTAGGGGCGAAAGACCCGGGTCTGTCCAGTGGCGACTATAAACTGCAAGTGGGCGACCTCGATAACCGCAGCAGTCTGCAGTTCATCGATCCAAAAGGTCACACGCTGACGCAGTCCCAGAACGATGCGCTGGTCGCTGCATTCCAGGCAGCCTTCAGCAAGTAAGTTTTAGAGGCCAGAGCAATCTGGCCTTTTTTCTGATAGGCTACGCAAACGTGTGCGTAGCCACAGATAGCGGAATTTTTAGTTAAATCACACCTGGAGTAAGAAAGATGCAAAAGCAAGCTGAGTTGTATCGTGGCAAAGCGAAGACCGTATACAGCACGGAAAACCCGGATCTGTTGGTGCTCGAATTCCGCAATGATACTTCAGCAGGGGACGGTGCTCGCATCGAACAGTTCGACCGTAAGGGTATGGTGAACAACAAGTTTAACCATTTCATTATGGCCAAACTGGAAGAAGCTGGCATTCCTACGCAAATGGAAGCACTGCTTTCCGACAACGAAGTGTTAGTGAAGAAGCTCGATATGGTGCCGGTTGAGTGCGTTATCCGCAACCGCGCGGCGGGTTCATTAGTAAAACGCCTGGGTATCGAAGAAGGCATTGAACTGAATCCACCCCTGTTCGACTTGTTCCTGAAAAACGATGAGATGCATGACCCGATGGTCAATGAATCTTACTGTGAAACCTTCGGTTGGGTGAACAAAGAGAATCTGGCTCGTATGCGTGAGCTTAGCTACAAAGCTAACGATGTGCTGAGCAAACTGTTTGATGACGCGGGTCTGATCCTGGTTGATTTCAAACTGGAGTTCGGTTTGTTCAAAGGCGAGGTCGTACTGGGTGATGAATTTTCCCCTGACGGTAGCCGCCTGTGGGACAAAGAAACCCTCGATAAAATGGATAAAGACCGCTTCCGTCAAAGCCTCGGTGGACTGATTGAAGCCTACGAAGAAGTCGCGAAGCGTATTGGTGTTAAACTAGACTAAAATCTCGCACGATTCATATGAAGCCGAATGTGTTCTCACATTCGGCTTTTTCACATCTTGTTTCTTATGGTAATTCTGGAATTAACCACCTACGATCTACTTATCCCCGTCATACTTCAAGCTGCAGAGGGCGTTGGCTATCCTCGCTCACCCCAATCACTTACTGAAGTAAGCTCCCGGGGATTCACTGCGTTGCCGCCTACCTGCAACTCGAATTATTTAGGGTATATATTTTAAAATATTAAAAGAGGTTGCCTATGCGCTGGCAAGGTCGTCGCGAAAGCGACAATGTAGAAGACAGAAGAAACTCTTCAGGTCCTGGCTTTGGTGGAGGCGGTGGTGGATTCCGCTTACCGGGCGGTAAAGGCGGGATCATTATCCTCATCGTTGTGGTCGTGGCGGGTTATTACGGCGTCGACCTGACTTCAATGCTGACCGGCGAACCACCCGCGCAACAGCAATCCGCTCAGCGCTCTATTAGCCCTAATGATGATGAAGCGGCTAAATTTACCTCGGTGGTTCTGGCCACCACCGAAGATACCTGGGGGCAAATTTTCCAGAAGATGGGGCGGACTTATCAGCAGCCTAAACTGGTGATGTACCGTGGTGCGACGCGCACAGGCTGCGGCACGGGTCAGTCGATTATGGGGCCGTTTTACTGCCCGGCTGATAGCACGGTGTATATCGATCTCTCTTTCTACGACGAAATGAAAGGCAAACTGGGCGCGGATGGTGATTTCGCTCAGGGTTATGTCATTGCTCATGAAGTCGGACACCACGTGCAAAAGTTATTAGGTATCGAACCGAAAGTCCGTCAGCTCCAACAGGGTGCGAGCCAGGCTGAGGGAAATCGTCTCTCGGTAAAAATGGAATTACAGGCAGACTGCTTCGCAGGTGTCTGGGGTAACAGTATGCAGAAACAAGAAGTGCTGGATGCCGGAGATTTACAGGAAGCTCTGAATGCTGCTGAAGCGATTGGCGACGATCGCCTGCAACAACAAGGGCAAGGGAGGGTGGTGCCTGACAGCTTTACCCACGGTACCTCTGAGCAGCGTTACACCTGGTTCAAACGCGGTTTCGATAGCGGTGACCCGGCACAGTGCAACACCTTTGGTAATACCGTCAAATAACGAGATGTGACAAGGATTAACGCCATGGAACAGCTTAGGCAAGCCACCGCCAGTATGGTTAATGCAGGTATTCGCCGCATGATGATACTGGCCGGTGAAAGCGCCTGGTGCAGCCAGCAGGTCAAGTCTCTCGCCCGGCTGCTGCCAGGCGACTGGCTTTGGGTCGGTGCCGCACCCGAATTACCGCTGCACTGCGCCACCTCCGCTATGCGTACTTTGCTAGGCCGAGAGTTCCAGCATGCAGTCTTTGACGCAAGAAACGGGCTGGATGCTGAAGCGCTGGCGGCACTCGCCGGGACACTCAAAGCCGGAAGCTGGCTGGTGCTACTTGCACCCGTGTGGGACTGCTGGGCGCAACAGCCAGATTCTGATTCGGGTCGCTGGAGCGAGCAACCCGAAGCCATTCCCACGCCTCACTTTATTGCTCACCTGCAACACTGTATTCGTGCTGATAGCGAATGCGCACTCTGGCAGCAGAATCAACCGCTGCGACTCCCTGATTTTCTCCCACGCCCGCAGTGGCATAGGGCCAACGGTGACCCTTTCACTGAACAGGCCGCTATTCTGGAAGCACTTCTCTCGATGCCTGTGGGCGTTGCGGCAGTCACTGCGCCGAGGGGGCGTGGGAAATCTGCGTTGGCAGGGATGTTATTGCGGCGCATTCAAGGCACAGGCCTGGTAACAGCGCCTGCGAAAGCGGCAACCGATGTGCTTTCAGTTCATGCCGGTGATCGTTTTAATTTCGTGGCCCCGGACGCGCTGCTAAACAACGTCGAGGCGTATCAGGCTGACTGGCTCATCATTGATGAAGCGGCAGCCATTCCCGCTCCTCAGTTGCGAAAATTAATTTCCCATTTTCCTCGAGTGTTGCTCACCACCACGGTTCAGGGCTACGAAGGAACCGGCAGAGGATTCGTCCTCAAGTTTTGTGCAAGCCTCGACACCTTAACGCGCTATACCCTGTCAATACCTATCCGTTGGGCTCTCAATGACCCACTGGAAAAGCTTATCGACGCGGTTTTATTGTTTGATGAAGTCGACATCACAACCGTCGCCCAGGGCGCGATTTCCCTTAAGGTCATAGAACGCAATGACGAAGCGCTACCCTCGTTCCAACTACAGCAGATGTATCGCTTGCTGTCTGGAGCGCACTACCGCACCTCGCCGTTAGACTGGCGACGGATGCTGGATGCGCCAGGGCAGCATTTCATCGTCGCCAGTAGTGGTGAAGAGACGGTTGGTGCCAGCTGGCTGGTGGAAGAGGGTGGACTAAGTGAAAACCTGAGCCGTGCTGTGTGGGCAGGATCCCGGCGTCCACGGGGAAATTTAGTCGCACAATCCCTGGCAGCACACGGGGGCAGCCCGCTCGCCGCAACGCTTAAAGGCTTACGTGTCAGCCGTATTGCGGTGCATCCGTTACGTCAGCGCCAGCAAATTGGCCAGCAAATCATCGCCTGCGTGAAAATGCATGCCCGGCAGGCCGCAGATTATCTTTCTGTCAGTTTCGGTTTTACCGACGAACTTTGGCGCTTTTGGCAAAGTTGTGGCTTTGTGCTGGTGCGGGTAGGCAGCCATCGTGAGGCCAGCAGTGGGTGCTACACCGCGATGGCGCTATTGCCGCTCACTGCTCAAGGGGAGGCGCTCGCGCGTCATGAACAACGCCGCTTACAGCGCGATATTGTGTGGTTGCAACCGTGGATTGACCATCCATTACCTGTCATTCGCTGTGAAGAGGCTACGCTAAATAGTGATGACTGGCTGGAGCTGGCAGGTTTTGCGTTTGCGCATCGTCCGCTCGAAGCCTGTCTGGGTTCCCTGAATCGCTTGTTACTCTCCAGTGATATGCCGCTGAATATACTGCGCGGGCGCGTACAGCAGCACCTGAGCGTAGAAAACCTTTGCCAACAATGGCGCATTTCCGGACGTAAAGCTCTGCTCAACGTAATGCGCCAGGAAACCCAAATGGCACTGGAAAAACTTGATGAGCAACAATGCAAAGCGCTGAAAAACTCAATTATGCAATTGCAATTTTTCCACTAACTCGTTCAGTCAAATGGGATGGTCATCACGAAGTGCCAGCGTATAGTTACCTCCAGAAACATAAGGAGAAAACCATGAAACACGACCACTTTGTTGTTCAGAATCCCGCAACACCGGCAAAACAACTATTGTTGTTATTTCATGGTGTTGGCGATAACCATGTTGCCATGGGCGAAATTGGTAGCTGGTTTGCGCCCCATTTTCCTGACGCGTTGGTCGTGAGCGTGGGTGGCCCGGCACCGAGCGGTCCGTATCAAGGCCGTGAGTGGTTTTCTGTCGCGGGTGTGACGGAAGACAATCGCCAGCAACGGGTCGATGCCATCATGCCTGTGTTTATCGAGGTGGTGCGCTACTGGCAGAAACACAGCGGGGTCGCGGCTAATGCCACGGCATTAATTGGCTTCTCGCAAGGGGCAATTATGGCGCTGGAGGGTGTGAAAGCCGAGCCACATCTCGCCTCGCGGGTGGTCGCCTTTAATGGTCGCTACGCAAAACTTCCGCAAAGTGCATCTACGGCCACCACTATCCATTTGATACATGGGGATGTGGACGGGGTGATTGATGTGAAACACGCCTTTGATGCCTCGGAAATGCTAACGCAACTCGGCGGAGATGTGACGCTGGATGTGATTGACGATTTAGGCCATGCCATCGATGACCGCAGTATTCAGATTGCGTTGGATCATCTGCGCTACACCGTACCGAAGCACTATTTTGATGAAGCGCTGAGTGGCGGAAAACCTAACGACGATGATATTGTCGAATTTATCTGACCTCTAATTCGCCCATTAAAAAAGCCACTCTCAGGAGTGGCTTTTTGCATAACTATGGCTTTTTCTTCGGGAAGTCGTCTTCGTCATCCCACTTATGATTGAAATCACGATGGGGAGGAAGATCGGGTTTATTAGCCATATATTTTTTCGGATCGATTCGCTTCAGATCCTTGATGACATTAAGGAAAATGCCAAGTAACAGCACGAGTACTATTATCCACCAATAATGCGATAGCCATTCCATGCTAATACCTCTTTCGCCTTCATAACTGGCGTTTAATAATGAAAATTGCGACCTGTCAGGCGACAAGCTGCTCCATAATACGTTGATACATACGTGCAAGAAGTTGCAGGTCTGCGGCGTTAACACATTCATTGATTTTATGAATGGTCGCGTTCACTGGGCCCAGTTCCACTACTTGCGCACCCATACGAGCGATAAAGCGCCCATCAGATGTGCCACCAGTGGTCAACAGTTGCGGTCTAATTTCATTATAGTGCTCAACTGCATTCACCACCGCATCGACCAGCTTACCGCGTGAGGTAAGGAACGGTTGGCCTGACAGCCACCAGTCGAGGGTATAGCGCAGCTGATGCTTATCGAGCAGGGCAATCACGCGCTGTTTAATATCTGCGTCAGTCAGTTCGGTGCTGAAACGGAAGTTAAATTGCACATACAAATCGCCAGGAATGACGTTGTTGCTGCCTGTTCCTGCCTGAACGTTAGCAATCTGCATACTGGTCGCCGGGAAAAACTCGTTTCCTTTGTCCCATTCAATAGAGACAAGCTCATTCAGCATTGGGGCGGCGCGGTGGACCGGATTATCCGCCAGATGCGGATAGGCAACGTGACCCTGCACACCATGCACGGTGAGATTGCAGGTCAACGAGCCGCGACGGCCATTCTTCACCACGTCGCCAACCACTTCAGTACTTGATGGCTCGCCGACCAGGCAATAATCGAGGCGCTCATTACGTGCCATCAAGGTTTCGACCACTTTCACCGTGCCATTTTTGGCGCTGGCTTCTTCATCAGAGGTGATGAGAAACGCGAGGCGACCTTTATGACGTGGGTTCTGTGCCACAAAACGCTCTGCCGCAACGACCATTGCTGCAAGCGATCCTTTCATATCAGCAGCACCACGGCCAAACAGCAGGCCATCGCGGATAGTCGGCTCGAACGGTGGGTTAATCCAGCGATCGGCATCACCGGAAGGCACGACGTCGGTATGGCCAGCAAACGCCAGCGTTTCGCCTTTTCCTCTCCATGCCCAGAAGTTTTGTGTGTCGCCAAAATCCATGTGCTCGATAGTAAAACCGATAGCGCGCAGTCGCTCAATCATCAGCGCCTGGCAACCAGCGTCGTCTGGGCTCAGGGAAGGGCGGCGGATAAGCTGTTGCGTCAGCTCAATAACCGGGCAAGACATAGGACTATACCTCGTTGATAAACTGCTGATAGTTGGATTCATTGAAACCCAGCAGCATAGGCTGCCCGGGCGCGTAGAGCAATGGGCGTTTGATGATTGCTGGCATTGAAAGCATCAGAGCCGCCGCCGTCTGCGCGTCAGTAATGCTCGCACGCTGAGCCTCGTCGAGTTTACGCCAGGTTGTTCCACGGGTATTGAGCAGCGCTTCCCAGCCCAACTCTGCGATAAAACTATTCAGTAAATCGGCATCCAACCCGTCGACGCGATAATCATGAAATTGATAATCAACACCTTGTGACTCTAGCCAACGGCGTGCTTTCTGGATGGTGTCGCAGTTTTTAATACCGTACAGAATTATCACGGAGTCAATCCTTATCTTTAGAGATGATTATTTATGCAGGTAAATAGAATAAATAAAATAATAAAAAAGTCGCAAGGAAAAATATAGCCCAATTGCTAGTCTAAAAGTTAGGTAATAGTGTTTCTTTTTACCGGGGTGATTAATTTATAGCCATTGGATGTCACACCCTTTCTGATGCCCTTCTGACTGCGACAAGTTAGATTTTTCGTGGCCTGTAGGGGGAAATCCGAAAGTAGACGATTCATTTTGTTTCAGGTGCGTCGTCACATTTTAAATTACCTGCTGAGCTGATAATTAACTCAATACGCAGTCGACTCTCAATATTTGATGATAGCCAGTGAAAGCACAAAGTTACGTCGCTTCACTCCAGGGAAGGGATTACGTATAATAGAGAAATTATAAGAGAGGCGGTTATGATCGAACACGAAGTAGGGACCTGGAAAGATTTCATCGAAGATATGCTTCGTAAATGAAACAAACAGCAAGAACATGATGTTCTTATACCTCAAATAATTCGAGTTACAGGAAGTCGGCGATGCAGTGAGTCCCCTGGAGCTTACTTTAGTAAGTGACTGGGGTAAGCGAGGAAAGCAACGCACATGCAACTTGAAGTATGCCGGTATATTCTCAATACTCTTTGAGCCATACAAAAAGCGACCCTGACAGGTCGCTTTTTTGTGACTGAAATTTAGGCGATTTAGTTTTCAGTATGTTCTTTCAGCGGGAAACGACGACGCACCAGCACAAAGAACAGCGGAACGAAGAATATTGCCAGCACCGTAGCTGAAATCATTCCACCCATCACACCTGTTCCCACCGCATGCTGGCTGCCGGAGCCTGCGCCGGTGCTGGTGGCCATTGGCAACACGCCAAAGATAAATGCCAGAGACGTCATTAATATCGGACGTAAGCGCTGACGGCAGGCATCAAGGGTTGCGGCAACCAGTTCGCGGCCTTGTGCATTCATATCGTTGGCAAACTCAACAATCAGAATAGCGTTTTTCGCCGAAAGCCCAATGACTGTTAACAGTCCCACCTGGAAGTAAACATCGTTTTCAAGTCCCCGCGCCCACGTCGCTACCAGCGCCCCAATGACCCCAAGAGGTACCACCAGCATCACCGAGAACGGCACCGACCAGCTTTCATAAAGTGCGGCCAGGCACAGGAACACCACCAGTAACGAGATGGCGTAGAGTGCCGGAGCTTGTGCCCCTGAAAGCCGTTCCTGATAAGACATTCCCGTCCATTCAAGGCCAAAACCGGACGGTAATTTTTCTACCAGCGTTTCCATGATTTCCATGGCACTACCGGTGCTGACACCCGGCGCGGCTTCACCCACGATTTCCAGTGACGAATAACCGTTATAGCGTTCAAGACGTGGCGAGCCGGTTTCCCAGTGCGAGCTGGCAAATGCCGAGAAGGGCACCATTCCGCCGTCTTTATTGCGCACGTACCACTGGTTTATGTCTTCCGGCAGCATGCGATATTCCGCCCCCGCCTGCACATACACCTTTTTAACGCGTCCACGATCCATAAAGTCGTTCACGTAACTTGAGCCCCAGGCCGTTTGCAACGTGTTATTGATGTCATCAATAGTTACGCCCAACGCCTGGGCTTTACGCTGATCGATATCAATCTGCATTTGCGGGCTGTCATCCAGACCGTTGTGGCGCACACGGGTCAGCATTTTATCGTCACTTGCCATATCCAGCAGTTGGTCCCGCGCCTGCATTAATGCAGCGTGACCGGCACCCGCGTGATCTTGTAATTCCATATCAAAGCCGGCAGCGTTACCTAACCCGCTGATGGCAGGCGGGCTGCTGGCAATAATGCGCGCTTCTTTGATGTCACGGAAGGCTTTGGTCGCCCGTTCGATAATGGCAAATGAACTGGCGGTTTTCGGATCGCGTAAATCCCAGTCTTTCAGACGTACGAACATACGCGCGACGTTTTGCCCATTCCCACCAGGCCCGGCCCCAATGGTCGAGAACACCGAGAGCACGTTATCTTTCTCTTTGGTCAGATAATACTGCTCGATTTTCTCCACCACTTTGGTGGTTTGTTGCTGCGTTGAACCACTCGGTAATTGTATAGATGTAGTGAATACACCCTGATCTTCTAGCGGCAGGAAAGAGGTCGGTAAACGCAGGAACAGGAACACCATACCGCCAATCAGCAGCACGTAAATCAGCATCCAGCGCAGACTGTGCGCCAGAATTTTCCCCACGCGAGTTTCATAGCGTGCCGCATTGCGATTAAACATGCGGTTGAACCAGCCGAAGAAACCTTTCTCCCCGTGATGCTCACCTTTATGCAAAGGCTTGAGCAATGTGGCGCATAGGGCAGGGGTGAGGATCATCGCCACCAACACCGACAACACCATGGCAGAAACAATGGTTATCGAGAACTGGCGGTAAATCGCGCCGGTTGTCCCACCGAAGAAGGCCATTGGCACGAACACCGCAGAGAGCACCAGCGCAATCCCGACCAGAGCACCCTGAATCTGCCCCATCGATTTTCGCGTAGCTTCTTTGGGCGAGAGTCCTTCTTCGCTCATGATGCGCTCGACGTTTTCCACCACCACGATGGCGTCATCCACCAACAGGCCGATGGCCAACACCATGGCAAACATCGTCAGCGTGTTGATGCTGTAGCCAAACGCATACAGCACCGAGAAAGTGCCTAACAACACCACGGGCACGGCAATAGTCGGGATTAACGTCGCTCTGAAATTCTGTAAGAACAGATACATGACGAGGAACACTAGCAGAATCGCTTCCAGCAGCGTCTTCACCACATCTTCAATCGAGGCTTTTACAAACGGCGTGGTTTCATAGGCGATTTTCGCTTCCAGTCCGTGAGGGAAAAACTCTGACAGCTCTTCAATTTTGGCACGGGCGAGCTTGTCGGTTTCCATCTCGTTGGCACCCGACGCAAGCTTAATCCCCAGGCCGGACGCAGGCTGACCATTAAAGCGGCTCAGGAAGTCATATTTCTCAGCGCCAAGTTCAACATCCGCGACATCGCCCAGTGACACCAGCGATCCATCCTGATTGACGCGCAGCGTAATATCTCTGAATTGTTGTGGAGTTTGCAGCAATGACTGGGAGTTAATCGTCGCGTTAAGCGCCTGCATATCCACCGAAGGTGTGCCCCCCAACTGGCCCACAGCAATTTGTGCATTCTGCGATTTAATCGCATCGACCACATCTTCCGTGGTCATCTGATAACTGGTGAGTTTGGTCGGGTTTAGCCAGATGCGCATCGAATACTGCGAGCCGTAGGCATCCACATCACCTACGCCGTTAAGACGGCTTATCGGGTCCTGAATATTACTGGCGACATAATCCGCGATATCTTGCTTATCCATGCTGCCATCGGTGGAGACGAACGCGACCATCAAAATATTGGTATCGCCGGTTTTCCTGACCGTTACGCCCTGGGTTTGCACCGCCTGCGGCAATTTACGTAAAGCTGACTGCAACTGGTTTTGCACCTGCTGAACGGCTTCATCGGGGTCAGTGCCAGCTTTAAAACTCAGCGTGATGGTGGCCTGGCCGGCACTGCTACTTTGGGAGGACATATACATCATGTTGTCCAGTCCGGTCATATTCTGCTCAATGACCTGCGTAACCGTGTTTTCCAGCGTTTGTGCCGAGGCACCTGGATAGTTCGCCGTGATACGCACGTTTGGCGGTGCGAGATCGGGATACTGCTCGACGGGAAGAGAGAAAATGGCGAGCAAGCCTGTGAGGCATAAAATAATGGCCAACACCCAGGCAAAAATGGGGCGATTGATAAAGAAATTCGCCATTCAGTCAGGACCTCGTTAGTACTTCAGATTGTGATTATTAGTATCAGTCGTCACTGTAGCCTTTACCGCAGGTCCAAACGTGGAGAAATTGAGGAGATATTGTAAAAAATCTTCGCGCTGTGTAGTCAAATCCTTCATAGGTTGACGGTTTTAAAAGCCCCGACTTTCAAGATATAACACGGTTGCAGCGACACGGGAACGCACCTGAAGTTTACGCAGTAAATTGCGAATGTGCACTTTCACCGTCTCTTCAGAAATATGCAGGCCTGAGGCAATTTGTTTATTCGATAAACCCCTGGCGACCTCTTGCAACACATCCAGTTCGCGCTCGGTTAACACGGCGAACGGGTCATCGCTGCGTTTGTCGGTACTGCGGGTGCGTAAGTATTCCGCGACCTGCTCGCTATAGGCTTCACCTTCTGTTGCGCCACGACGAATATCTTCGAGCAAAACGTCGGGGTCGCTATCTTTAAGCAGATATCCATCGGCACCGGCATCAATCAGCGTGAAAATATCGCTACGCGAATCAGATACCGTCAGTACGATAATACGCCCGTTAACCCCATCACGACGCATGGCGTTTAGCGTATCAAGCCCACTCAAACCTTTCATATTCAGGTCGAGCAAAATAAGGTCGGGGGCCAGGCGATTGGCAAGACTAATGGCTTCTGCACCGCTGCTGGCTTCACCCACAACGCTAAAACTGGCATCCATTTCCAGCAACTGGCGAATGCCACGACGCATTAACGGATGATCATCGACGATTAATACCTGACAGACATTTTTCTCAGTCATTGCTTACCCCAATACTTTTAAAATTCTTATCGTTATAAATTTACGGGTGTTTCGTTTGCCGCGTGTTCTGTAGCCGGCGTTCGAAAATTCAACCTTATTAAAGTTCCACCCTCTTCGGGGCGGGAAATAGTCAGCTCACCACCTAAACGGGCGGCGCGCTCATGCATGATATTTAATCCGTAATGCCCTTCGGGTTCAGTGAAGCTTGCGATTCCATTGCCATCATCAAGAATACTTACAGTATGAACGCCTGAAAGGGAGGTGCTACAGCTTACGGCTATTTTATTGGCCTGGGCGTGTTTAATCGCGTTTAACACACCTTCGCGAATAATTTGCAGTAAATGCACCTGCTGCGAGGCATCTAACGCCTGAGTCGGGATCTGGCAATCAAGCGTGAGTGTCGCCGCTGTTTGTTTGCGTAGCGGCGTGATCATCTCCTGCAATGCAGACGGTAAATCTGCCTGCTGGAGTGTCAGGCGGAAGGTGGTCAATAACTCGCGCAACTGGCGATACGCATCGTTCAGTGCCTGGGAAAAGTCATTGATAATGACTTGTGCAGGCTGGTTCTCCGGCGGAACGGCACGTTTTAATAACGTCAGTTGGATGCGTAAGTAAGAGAGCACTTGTGCCAGAGAATCATGTAATTCGCGTGCAATGGTGGCTCGCTCTTCCATCAACAACAGCTGCTGATAATGTTTTTGCGCCTGATTAAAATACAGCCCACGCCCCAGCATATTGGCCAGACTTTGCATTAACGGCAGCGGTGGAACCCCTTGCGGTGCTTGCCAGCGCAGCAACCCTAACTCTTTGTCCTCAAGCACAATCGGCAAGGTTTGCCACGCCTGGTCTGAGTGTGCGACACCGTCCTGTATCTTCCAGTTTTCACCGGTTTTAATCTCGAGATAATTGACCGGCGTTTTCTGGCGTACTTGCTGCAACACGCGCTCGAAACAGTGTTGATCGATGGTGCTGACCGTCAGCGCCTGTGAGCAGGCGTACAGCACTTCCAGCGTTCGGTTAGCTTCCTGCAAATCGAGGGTTTTTTCCTGCACACTCTCTTCGAGGGAGCGATACAGTTTTTGCAGCTCACCGGACATGCGGGTGAAGGTGTGCGACAACAATCCCAGCTCGTTCGGCAGTTGCGTATTCAATGGCGGGTAATCAAATTCACCACGTTCAATGGCGCTACTGGCTTCCATCAATTTGTTGAGCGGAGCCACAACCTGGTGGCGGAAGCGGCGTAAGGTGAAAAACACCAGCGTGAAAATGGCAATAAAACCTACGACTGAGGCCATCACCACCTGCATCATTTTACGTTCGGCATAATGCTGGAGGGCGAGTACAAACAGGTCGATTTGCGCCACATAGCCGGTGATGTTGGCCTGATACCATTGCAGATCGCCCTGGCGGATATGTTGTTCCATCTCCGCCCAGGCATTATTAATTGCGCTAAAACGCGTTCGCACTTCCGCAGGCACCCAGAATTTCTCGATTTTAAGCAGGGCAGGCGAGCGCAGCGACTGGTCGTATTGTTCAAGATGCTGGTCAATATCGGCGCGATCGCCTTGCAAATCATAACCCAGACGATAGCTTTGCATACGCAATGAACCTGCGACATTCACCGCTTCGGCATCACGTAAACTACTCGCAAGGGTGACCATCGCAATGCCTGTGGAAAGCAGCGATAACAAAACAATATAAAAAAAGGCGCGGGCCAGGCTCGAGGAAACCGAGCGTTTTACCATCACTGCATATTTATCCGTCGAATAACTGAGAGCGAAACGTACCAGAAACTGAGGACGTCACAAATCCTTGTTGCTTATATTTCGGCAAATCTTCCAAAACAATGGTTAGGAATTAACTCGGTTACATCACAAGCATAACTGCTGCATAACAAAATGGGTGAAAACGATGTTTCATTAAACCTGAAAAGAAATTGATCCTTACCAGGTTATTTGCAGATTTCACGCTAAATTGGGCAAATGACCATTGCCAGTTTATGCATCGCCAGGTCATAACATCACCCTTATAAATGATAAGCCTTCTGTTTAAATAACAGGCAAAGGGGTAATGATGAATCGTTTTGTTCTTGCCAATGCACAGCTCTGCCTGGGATGTCATGCCTGCGAAGTCGCCTGTGTGATGTCCCACAATGATGAAAAGCATGTTCTGACCAGCCATCAATTCCAGCCACGGATCTGTGTCATTAAACATCAGGGCCGACGTAACGCCGTCACATGCCGTCATTGTGAAGACGCCCCTTGCGCCAGCAGTTGCCCAAATGAAGCCATTTCACGTGTCGCAGACAGTGTGCAGGTCAACCAGCAGAAATGTATCGGTTGTAAATCCTGTGTCGTGGCCTGCCCGTTTGGGGCGATGCAGATAATCACGGTTCCGCTCAATGACGGGCGCTCGGTTAAAGCCAACGCCCATAAATGTGACTTATGTCTGCACCGTGAAAGCGGCCCCGCGTGTGTGGAAAATTGCCCAGGCAAAGCGCTGAAATTAATCAGCAGTGAGACACTTGCCGCACTGGCTAAGAACCGACGCCTGCGCTCAGCGGCTCAGGAAGCTCAACCGTGGCACAGTTCCGCACAGCAAGGGCTGCAACAGCCGTCAGCGGATAGCGAATTTAGTAAAGTGAATAAAATGCGCGCGACGCCTGCGCGCCAGGATCCGGACAAAATTGATCTGGATTTGCGCAAGACCGGCTTTGACGAAATCTATTGTACCTTCAATAAAAACCAGGCAGAAAGCCAGGCTGACCGCTGCCTGAAATGCGGCGAACACAGTATTTGTGAATGGACCTGCCCGCTGCACAACCATATTCCCCAGTGGATTGAACTGGTCAAAGAAGGGCGCATTCTCGAAGCGGTTGAGCTGTCACATCAGACAAACTGTTTGCCGGAAGTCACCGGGCGCGTCTGCCCGCAAGATCGTTTATGTGAAAGCGCCTGCACCCTGAAAGACGAATACGGCGCTGTCACTATCGGCAATATTGAACGCTATATTTCCGACAACGCTTTTGCCAGCGGTTGGACGCCTGATCTCTCATACGTCCAGCCGACAAACCGTCGTGTCGCCGTGATTGGCGCGGGGCCTGCCGGGCTTGCCTGCGCGGATATTCTGGCGCGCAACGGCGTTCAGGCCACGGTGTTTGATCGTCATCCTGAAATCGGCGGACTGCTGACGTTTGGTATTCCGGCCTTTAAGCTGGATAAATCGTTATTAAGCCGTCGCCGTGAGATTTTTAGCGCCATGGGTATCGAATTTAAACTCAATACCGAAATTGGTCGCGATATTTCCCTGCAACAGGTTTTAGCTGAGTTTGATGCGGTCTTTGTCGGTGTTGGCACTTATCGCTCAATGAAAGCGGGACTGCCGAACGAAGATGCAGCAGGAGTATATGACGCGCTGCCTTTCCTGATTGCCAACACTAAACAGGTGATGGGTTTGCCTGAATTACCGGAAGAGCCCTACATCAATATGGCGGGTAAGCAGGTGGTTGTGCTCGGCGGTGGCGATACCGCAATGGACTGTGTCCGCACCTCTTTGCGTCATGGGGCAGAGCAGGTGACCTGCGCCTATCGTCGGGATGAAAGAAACATGCCGGGCTCCAAAAAAGAGGTCAAAAATGCCAGGGAGGAAGGGGCGTTGTTTGAGTTCAACGTGCAGCCGCTGAACATTGAGCTAAACGACAGTGGCCGGGTGACAGGTATCCGTATGTTGCGCACGCGAATGGGTGAGCCAGACGAGCAAGGTCGTCGTCGTCCGGAGCCGATAACAGGCTCGGAATTTGTCATGCCAGCCGATGCGGTAATTATGGCGTTTGGCTTCCATCCCCATGGTATGCCGTGGCTGGAAGAGCACAGCGTGAAGCTCGATAGCTGGGGGCGCATCATCGCCAGCGTTGAAGATAAATTGCGTTATCAGACCAGCAACCCGAAGATTTTCGCTGGTGGCGATGCGGTGCGTGGCGCAGACCTGGTGGTGACTGCGATGGCAGAAGGTCGGCACGCTGCAGCGGGCATTATGGAGTATCTTGAAATTACTGTGCAAACTAAACTCGTCCCATAAGATCATTTTGCCCTTCCTGAAAGGGAAGGGCAAAATGAAACGTAGTCCACCTTTCTCATCGTATTTTGTCCATTTCCCTATTTCTGTCTTTTTGACAGAGATCGCAGTAATTACTCCATCTTATCCTTAGCTTTATGTTGTTGATTTAAATGATTTATTTTATAAATGCATTTAATCATTCCAGACAAAATATCAATCATTTCACCCGCACTTTAAAAGGATTTCACCATGCCAGGCATGCCTGCTGCGCGTCAGGGTGACGCCACACTTATCGGCGGCCCGGTTATTCAGGGCTCGTTGGGAGTGATGATTGGCGCGCCCACCGGCGTGGCCTGTTCGGTCTGCCCCGGAGGGGTGGCCGTGG
>NZ_JBAVHX010000024.1:0-28303 GCF_049686335.1 Buttiauxella sp.
TCAGTTCATCAGCACGGAGCTGCAGACGGATATCCATCGCCGACTGCCAGCCGGGGCCGAAGGTGCCGACCGGCGCCGGCGTCCCGGTGCGGTAGCTGCTGTAACTGCGGGTGAGCACAAACGGCAGGTAAGCGGGCAGGGCAACATCGGTTTCGCCGGGCAGCACCTTGGCTCCCAGCACCGGGTTGACCGGATTGCCCACCGCCACGCCTCCGGGACAGACCGAACAGGCCACACCGGTGGGCGCGCCAATCATGACACCCAAAGAGCCCTGAATAATCGGGCCGCCGATTAAGGTGGCGTCACCCTGACGCGCAGCAGGCATTCCTGGCATGGTGAAATCCTTTTAAAGTGCGGGTGAAATGATTGATATTTTGTTTGTATAGGTAAAATTCATAACAAAAATAAATGATTAAAATCAGATGGTTATATTTTTTATGATAGGGTTATGAATGCCATGTAAATGTGATGAACGTCAAATTAGATAGTCTGGAAACAGACGACACCATTATGTAGCTGATTATAAGGTCACCACTCGTCAACCAAATAATTAAGATCCTGCTAACACCCTTCGCTACAATAAGGCATAACCTTTTGTAGAGAACTCATCGTGCCGTTACTCATCATCACCACAATCCTGTGGGCCTTCTCATTTAGCCTGATAGGCGAATACCTTGCCGGGCATGTCGATAGCTATTTTTCGGTGCTAATGCGTGTAGGGCTTGCGGCTCTGGTGTTCCTGCCGTTTCTGCGTTTCAAAGGTTACAGCGCGAAAACGCTACTGCTGTATATGCTGGTGGGCGCGTTGCAACTCGGCGTGATGTACCTGTTCAGCTTCCAGGCGTATCTCTATCTTACTGTTTCGGAATTCCTGCTTTTCACAGTGATGACACCGCTGTATGTCACGTTGATTTATGACCTGCTGAGCGGCAATAAACTGCGATGGGGTTATGCGTTGAGTGCCGGGCTTGCGGTGATTGGTGCGGCGATCATTCGCTACGACAAAGTCAGCGACCACTTCTGGATTGGACTGCTATTAGTCCAGGGTGCAAACATCTGTTTTGCTATTGGAATGGTGGGTTACAAACGGCTGATGGAAACGCGCCCGATGCCGCAGCATTGTGCATTTTCATGGTTTTATCTCGGTGCGTTCGTTGTGGCGGTGACCGCCTGGTTTGCACTGGGTAATCCGCAAAAATTGCCGACGACTACTCTACAGTGGGGCATCCTGGTGTGGCTCGGCGTTGTGGCCTCGGGGCTCGGTTACTTCATGTGGAACTATGGCGCAACGCAGGTGGATGCAGGCACGCTCGGCATTATGAACAATGTGCATGTTCCGGCGGGGCTGCTGGTTAACCTCGCCATCTGGCAAGAGCAACCCCACTGGCCGAGTTTCATTGTTGGTGGGACGGTGATAATGGCCTCGCTATGGGTGCATCGCCGTTGGGTCGCTCCGCGTTCCGCACAAACGGCAGATGCTCACAAGCGTGTGAGCGAGTCGAGCGAATAAACGCCTCGGTGACCGGTTGACGCTGCTCGCCATCGCGCACGGCAGCGTACAACCGGCTCCATAATCCTTCACCCAGCGTTTTTGTCACCACCAGACCCTGGCGCTCCACATTTTCCACCACCCAATGCGGTAGTGCTGCGATCCCCATGCGCGCCGACACCATCTGAATCAGCAACAGCGTGTTATCCACACTTTTAAGCAACGGGCTTACGCCTGCTGGCTGCAGGAAATGACGCCAGATATCCAGGCGGCTTCGCTGCACCGGATAGATAAGCAACGTTTCGCTCGTCAAATCTTCCGGCTCAATACGCGTTTTGTTTGCCAGCGGATGATCCGTGGCCAGCACCAGACGCACCTCATAATCAAACATCGGTGAATAGTGCAGGCCACTGCGCGGCAGGATGTCGGAGGTTAAAACGATATCCAGTTCACTTTGTTGCAGCGCGGGCTGCGGGTCGAATGTTACGCCGGATTTAAAATCCAAATCCACCTGCGGCCACGTCTTATGGAAGTTCTCCAGCGCAGGCGTCAGCCACTGAATACAGCTATGGCATTCGATAGCGATACGCAGCGTAGTCTGATGCGGTTCGTTACAGGCCTGAAGCGCTCGGCTTATCTGTGGCAGCACTTGTTCTGCCAGTTGAAGTAGCACTTCGCCCTGCGGAGTAAAGCGCAGAGGCTGACTTTTACGCACAAACAGGCGGAACCCAAGCCGCTGCTCAAGATCACTGAACTGATGAGAGAGAGCCGATTGAGTTTGGTGCAACGCGGCGGCAGCGGCGGCTAAAGAGCCGCAATTTCGTAAAGCCTGGAGCGTCCGCAGGTGTTTGATCTCGATCATGAAAGTCCTTCACTTCGCCATGAGCAAATTGCGCTTGAGGAATATACAGTACCTTTGCAAGATAGCAGTGTAAACATCTGGATGGCTAAATCCGAAAAATTCTTCAAGGGGCATAAAATGACAATACTTAATCACACCCTCGGCTTCCCTCGTGTTGGCCTGCGTCGCGAACTGAAAAAAGCTCAAGAAAGCTACTGGGCGGGTAATTCCACTCAGGACGAATTACTGGCGGTGGGCCGTGAACTGCGTGCTCGCCACTGGGATCAACAAAAGCAGGCTGGCGTAGAGTTGCTGCCAGTGGGCGATTTCGCCTGGTACGATCACGTTCTGACCACGAGCTTGCTGCTGGGTAATGTGCCAGCTCGTCATCAGAACGCGGACGGTAGCGTAGATCTCGACACTTTATTCCGTTTGGGCCGGGGTCGCGCACCAACGGGCAAACCAGCTGCCGCCGCTGAAATGACGAAATGGTTTAACACTAACTATCACTATATGGTCCCGGAGTTCACCAAAGGTCAGCAGTTCAAACTTACCTGGACCCAACTGCTGGATGAAGTGGACGAAGCGCTGGCACTGGGCCACAACGTGAAGCCTGTACTGCTTGGGCCAGTGACTTATCTGTGGCTGGGTAAAGTGAAGGGTGAGCAGTTCGACCGCCTGAGCTTGCTGAAAGATATTCTGCCGGTTTATCAACAGGTGCTGGCTGAGCTGGCAAAACGCGGGATTGAGTGGGTGCAAATCGACGAACCTGCGCTGGTACTGGAGTTGCCGCAAGAATGGCTGGACGCGTTCAAACCGGCGTACGATGCGCTGGCTGGCAACGTAAAACTGCTGCTTACCACCTATTTTGAAGGCGTAACCCCAAACCTGAATACTATCACCGCACTGCCGGTGCAGGGTTTACACGTCGACTTCGTGCATGGCAAAGACGATATCAATGCGCTGCATCAGCAACTGCCTGCTGGCTGGCTGTTGTCAGCGGGTGTGATTAACGGTCGTAACGTCTGGCGTGCCGATCTGACTGAAAAATATCAGCAATTGCAGGCGATTGTCGGCAAACGTGATTTATGGGTCGCGTCATCGTGTTCACTGCTGCACAGCCCAATCGATCTAAGTGTGGAAACCCGTCTGGATGCAGAAGTAAAAAGCTGGTTTGCCTTCGCACTACAAAAATGTGCCGAGCTTTCGCTGCTTACCGAAGCGCTGAACAGTGGCCACACAGAGAAACTGGTGGAATGGAGTGCGCCAATTCAGGCCCGCTGCCATTCACAGCGTGTACATAACGCGGCAGTGGAACAGCGCCTGGCAACGATTACCGCGCAAGACAGCCAACGTCAGAGCGACTACGCGGCGCGTGCTGTAGCACAACGTCAGCGCTTTAATCTGCCAGCCTGGCCGACGACCACCATCGGGTCATTCCCGCAAACCACTGAAATCCGTGGTCTGCGCCTCGACTTCAAGAAAGGCAATCTCGACGCTAACAACTACCGCACCGGTATCGCGGAACATATTAAACAAGCGGTGGCTGAACAGGAGCGCCTGGGTCTGGATGTGCTGGTTCACGGTGAAGCTGAACGTAACGACATGGTGGAATACTTCGGCGAACATCTCGACGGTTTCGTGTTTACCCAAAACGGTTGGGTGCAGAGCTACGGTTCCCGCTGTGTGAAACCACCGGTTGTTATTGGCGATATCAGCCGCCCGGAAGCGATTACTGTGGAATGGGCGAAGTACGCGCAATCCCTGACCGACAAACCGGTCAAAGGCATGCTGACGGGCCCGGTGACCATTCTTTGCTGGTCATTCCCGCGTGAAGATGTGAGCCGTGAAACTATCGCCAAACAAATCGCTCTGGCACTGCGCGACGAAGTGGCGGATCTGGAAGCAGCAGGTATCGGCATCATTCAAATTGATGAGCCTGCGCTGCGCGAAGGTTTACCGCTGCGCCAGTCTGACTGGCAGGCATATCTGGAGTGGGGAGTAGAAGCCTTCCGCCTGAATGCGGCCGTGGTACGCGACGACACGCAGATCCACACTCATATGTGTTACTGCGAGTTCAACGACATCATGGATTCCATTGCCGCACTGGATGCGGATGTGATCACCATCGAAACCTCTCGTTCCGATATGGATTTGCTGGAGTCGTTTAAAGAGTTCGAATACCCGAACGAAATCGGGCCGGGCGTTTATGACATCCACTCACCGAATGTGCCAAGCGTGGAATGGATTGAAGCTTTGCTGAAGAAAGCGGCTGAGAGTGTTCCGGCAGAGCGTTTGTGGGTGAACCCGGACTGCGGCCTGAAAACCCGCGGCTGGCCAGAAACCCGCCAGGCTTTGGCGAACATGGTGAAAGCGGCGCAGAACCTGCGTAGCGCTTAGGTAAAACGGTGGATGGCGCTGGCGCTTATCCACCCTACAACATCTAAACTTGTATGCCGGTTAGGTGCGGCCTCATCCGGCATTATTGCGTTTTCTCTATCTTCCAGTTTCTGGGTTCGATGGTCTTACAGAGTTCTAAATCAGTGACATAATAATTGCCGAGTTTTTCTTGCGGGCAATTGCTATAAGGTGAGAATGCCAAACCGATGGGAATTAGGAATGCGATAATGAGACATACTATGCTGACAATTAAACTAAATGCTCCATAAATTCTTCCAATGAAGGTTTGGGTAGTTGGGGGTTTTATTCCTCTCATGAAAAGCACACGAAGTGAAATTAATATAAAGTAAATATATATTGGGGTTCCTGCCGCTCCAGCGACAGCTTTAGTATGGTAAACGATAATATTGCCATGGACATACAGCGAGTGAAGGTCATACATTGGAACAGAACGGAAAATGAAATAAAGCACGGCTGACATTATTGCTATCATGACGACAGCAGCGCCACGATACAGTAGCCATTCTAAAATAGTTTCTTTATTCATGTCTTTCTAAAGTCCAGTTTTTGTAATCGATGTTTTGGCATAGTTTTAAGTCAGTAACATAAAAAGCACCGAGCTTTTCCTGAGGGCAGTTGTGGTAAGGTGTAAATATCAGGCCGAAGGGAATTAAAAATGCAATGATGAAGCCTGAAAAGGTTACAAACGCAATGAGTGGTGTAAGGATCATACCAATTACCGTTTGGGTGGTGGGCGGTTTTACCCCTTTTGAGATAAGTACGCGAAGACCCAAGAATATACCGTAGACATAAACAGGTGTTCCTGCTGCCCCAACAATAGCTTTAGTATGGTAAACAATAATATCATCATGCATATATAATGAACGAAGGTCATCCATTGGGGTAGAGTAGAAAATAAAATAAAGTATGGCTGACATTATTGCTATTATGATGACAGCGGCGCCTCGATACAGGAGCCATTCTAAAATAGTTTGTCTGCTCATTTTTAGTCCGATGTGTTCGCGAGTAAGTTTAAAAATGAAGAAGAATATTGTTGATTCCACTCTTGCATCCGTTGCTCTTCTGTTAGTGCTATACGAATTTTTTCTTTTAGACTTACAGACAGACCTACTTTATCGTCCAGGATATTTAATCCTGCATTTAGGATGATACCTAACCCTATAACTACAAAAGTTGTAACAATTACTGGCGCTCCCAGTAAAACAAATACCCCACCCACAACCCCAACCACCATACTCGAAACAATAATCTTCGCGACGTCCGCTGTCACATCCACCAGAAAATCAACCAGGTCATATTCAGACTTAAATATCAGTTCTACGGCTCGCCATGCGAGTGAACAATAAATACAAAACTTGGTGCCTTTAACAATTGAAGCACCGAGTCCACGTAGTCCAATCCCCATTTCCAGTATTTGTGCATTGCGTAAACTATAACGTGTGCCATTGAGAACACGTCGTAATGCAGGGTAGCCTGTTAACTTAATATAATCCGTTCCGCCTATACTGCATTTCAGGGCTCTGATTCCCAGTGACTGGAATCTGATAGCGAGTTTTCCAAACTCATCATGGTATGTCATCAATTTACTGGCAGTTCGAAAGCCATCAAGACCGTCTTTAATGTTTCCTGGGCCAGCCCGGTAAGAGAACATATAATCAACCTGGCCCAGGAGTTCATCCACGACACTCTGTGCTTCATCCAACGTTAGCAGCATGATGTAACGGCTTTCTGTGATAAATGATTCATTCATCGCTGCCATATCGCGCAATACGGGGTTCATACTTGGAAAGGAGCTAAAGGTGGTGTGCTCGTCCAGCAAATAGTTTTTGGGTTTATGCGGCCTGAGTTCTGACATGATTTATTCCCTTTATCATGTTTTCTTAAGAAATGTGTTTTAAACAGAATGTTTTCAGATTCTGTTCTTAACAATAAAGGGATGCAAATTATTTATAGTATTAATCCGATTATTAACTATTTATACAGTTAATATCCATCCTGTAAATTATTGATTAAATATATAAGCCAATAAAAATATGTAACAGGGTATAGAATTAACCCCCCTTAAACCCACCTTCACTTCCGGATGTAATAAATAATCCATACACAGCGGCAGATTTTCCCCATTCCGTCGGAACGCGCGGCGATAAATATCTTCGTAGCGCGCGTATTTCTGGACTTCAGGGAAGTACGAGCCGAAGCAATTTTCAGGAATAATGCATTCATAGCCGCGGTCATTGGCTTCGCGCACGGTGGTGTTGACGCAAACTGCCCTGGCGGCGCCAGGGCGCGGGGTATTATTTCTTTGTCCCGTAACGCTCAAACCAGCGCAGCATACGTTGCCAGCCATCTTTTGCTGATTCTTCATGGTAGCTCGGTCGATAATCGGCGTTAAACGCATGGCCCGCTTCCGGGTAAACGATGATTTCAGCGTTAGCATTTGCGGCTCGTAGCGCATGACGCATGGTTTCTACGGTATCCAGCGCTATTCCCGTATCCTGCCCGCCGTAAAGTCCGAGTACCGGTGCATTCAGGTTGATAGCCACATCGACCGGGTGATGTGGCGAATTAAGCGTCTTTTCGCCAACCAGTTTGCCGTACCAGGCGACCGCCGCTTTCAATTGTGGATTGTGCGCGGCGTATAACCATGCGATACGTCCACCCCAACAAAAACCAGTCACCATCAGGCGATGTGCGTCGCCGCCATTTCTTGCTGCCCAATTGGCGACGTGGTCGAGGTCGGCCAGCACCTGCGCATCCGGAACCTTTGAAACTAACTCGCTGAACAGGGTCGGGATATCTGCATAATCATTTGGATCGCCCTGACGGAAATAGAGCTCTGGTGCGATGGCGAGATAACCTTCCAGTGCCAGACGGCGGCAAATGTCGCGAATATGTTCATGCACCCCGAAAATTTCTTGCACCACAATCACGATAGGCAAAGCGCCTTCAGCCCCTTTTGGCCTGGCGTGATAGGCAGGCATATTCTCGCCCTGCGTAGGAATCGAGGTTTCCCCCGCCTGAATGGCGTCATCCGGGGTATGCAAAACTGTGGAAGCAAGAGGGGAGGCCGCTGCTGCAAAATTCCCGTCTGGCGATTGGCTCGTCGTTTGTTCTTCTTTCATTGGCGTGCTCCTTTTATTCATCAATGTTCTAGCGCAATGCGATAACTATAGCTTTTCCCCGTCATACTTCGAGCTGCAGAGTTGTTGGCTGCGCTCATTTACCCCAGTACTTACTTTGGTAAGCTTCTGGGGAAATGGTCGATTGCTAAATCGGTATCACCCAATGTATTAATGTGATTTCGGTCACTATCAAAGATGAAAATAATGTAACTTGTTTCATTCAAAGTGAAATGCGTCACGAAATTCTTTGCCGGGGTTCTGTACAGTACCTCTAAGCAATGCAAGCCAACCTATTAAACAGAGGAGTCTGTTATGTCCAAGTCTGATGTTTTTCACCTCGGTCTCACTAAAAGCGATCTGCAAGGGGCAACACTTGCCATCGTCCCGGGCGATCCAGAGCGAGTTGAGAAAATCGCTGTACTGATGGACCAGCCGGTTAAATTGGCTTCCCACCGTGAATTTACCTCCTGGCGTGCTGAATTAGATGGCAAGCCAGTCATCATCTGCTCTACCGGTATCGGTGGCCCGTCTACCTCTATCGCCGTGGAAGAGCTGGCGCAGTTAGGTATTCGTACTTTCCTGCGTATCGGGACTACCGGTGCCATCCAGCCACATATTAGTGTTGGTGATGTTCTGGTGACGACTGCCTCTGTGCGCCTTGACGGTGCCAGTCTGCACTTTGCACCAATGGAATATCCAGCGGTTGCTGATTTCGCGTGTACTACCGCTCTGGTTGAAGCCGCAAAATCTATTGGCGCGACCACGCACATTGGTGTGACGGCATCTTCCGATACCTTCTACCCAGGCCAGGAACGTTATGACACCTTCTCAGGCCGCGTAGTTAACCGCTACAAAGGCTCTATGGAAGAGTGGCAGCAGATGGGCGTAATGAACTACGAGATGGAGTCCGCGACTCTTCTGACCATGTGCGCAAGCCAGGGTCTGCGCGCGGGGATGGTTGCCGGTGTGATTGTGAACCGTACTCAGCAAGAGATCCCGAATGCTGAAACCATGAAGAAAACAGAAAGCCACGCTGTGCAAATCGTTGTTGAAGCGGCACGTCGCTTAATCTAACTCCCCCAAGCCGGTGCAAGCCGGCTTATTTTTACGCTTTGCGTAATGTCTCGCAGGAAATCCCTTTTCATCTGGACATTTATACAGCAGAATTTTATTTTGCTGATGTCTGGCATGGCTTCAAGGAGTGACTGTGGATATTTCTATTTTATTCGGGATCGGTATTGCACTGGTTGGGGTTCTGACCGGTTGGTTGCTGGCGAGTTTGCGCGCAGCCGGGCGGCAATCCGCTCTGCATGAAGAGCAACGAGAAATCTACGGTGAGTTGACTGCCGCACGGCAGGAGTTGCAGCAAAACCAGCACTGGAAAGAAGAGTGTGAACAACTCAACCGTGAATTGCGTACTCAGCTTGAGATAAATAGTGCGCAGGAAGCGGATATTCGCGAACTTTCCACGCTTTTGGAACAAACCCGCCTGAATGCAGATGATAAACATCGCCAGATGCTCAACAGCGAACAGCGCCTGAGCGAACAGTTTGAAAACCTCGCCAACCGTATTTTTGAGCAAAGTGGCCGCAAGGTTGAAGAACAAAATCGCCAAAGCTTAAATGGCTTACTCTCGCCATTGCGTGAACAACTGGATGGTTTCCGTCGCCAGGTGCAAGAGAGTTTTGGTCAGGAAGCCCGTGAACGCCACACCCTGACTCATGAAATCCGTAGTCTGCAACAGCTGAATGCCCAAATGGCGCAAGAAGCACTGAATCTCACCAAAGCCCTGAAAGGGGATAACAAAACTCAGGGAAACTGGGGTGAGGTGGTATTGACTCGCGTACTGGAAGCTTCCGGCTTACGTGAAGGTTATGAATACGAAACCCAGGTGAATATCCAGCTCGAGAATAACAGCCGGATGCAGCCCGATGTCATTGTGCGTTTGCCCCAAGGCAAAGATGTGGTTATCGACGCCAAGATGACGCTTGTGGCCTATGAACGTTATTACAATGGCGACGACGAGTTAACGCGAGAAAGTGCACTCAACGAACATATTGCAGCAATGCGAAATCACATTCGTATGCTGGGTCGCAAAGATTATCAGCAACTGCCGGGATTACGTTCGCTGGATTATGTTTTGATGTTTATCCCCGTCGAACCCGCGTTTTTACTGGCGATTGACCGCCAGCCTGAACTCATCAGCGAAGCCCTGAAAAATAACATCATGCTGGTTAGTCCAACCACATTGCTGGTGGCATTAAGAACCGTTGCCAATTTGTGGCGTTATGAACACCAAAGTCGGAATGCGCAACAAATTGCCGAACGCGCCAGTCGCCTGTATGACAAAATGCGCCTCTTCGTTGACGACATGTCGGCAATTGGTCAAAGCCTCGATAAAGCGCAGGATAACTACCGCCAGGCGATGAAAAAACTCGCTTCGGGGCGCGGAAATATTCTCATCCAGGCCGATGCGTTTCGTGGCCTGGGTGTCGAGGTGAAACGTGAGATTAATCCAGATTTGGTTGAGCAGGCCAGATTTGAAGAAGACGATAATTTAGTTCGCCACGAGCATGAAAACGACGAACAAAAAAATATGGAAAACAGTTTGTAGCGAGAATAACTCGAGTTGCAGATAGGCGGCAAAGGAACAAATCCCCGGGAGCTTACTGGAGTAAATGACAGGGATTTGTGAGTGCAGCCAACACCCCTGCAGCTTGAAGCATAGGGCTTTAGGGCTCATTCTGTTACACTTCACAAACATTTTTTGGACAAGCAGGCATCGAGATGGTTGAAGAATCCCAGGAAACAACACACTTTGGCTTCCGCACTGTAGCGAAGGAACAAAAGGCCGATATGGTGGCTCATGTGTTCCATTCTGTGGCCGCAAAATACGACGTGATGAATGACCTGATGTCATTTGGCATCCATCGTATCTGGAAGCGATTTACCATTGATTGCAGTGGTGTTCGCCGTGGTCAGCGCGTACTGGACTTAGCTGGAGGCACCGGTGATTTAACCGCTAAGTTCTCCCGTCTGGTCGGTGAAACGGGCGAAGTGGTTCTGGCGGATATCAACGATTCGATGCTGAAGATGGGGCGTGAAAAACTGCGCAACATCGGTATTGTTGGCAATGTGAACTATGTTCAGGCTAACGCCGAGGCCCTGCCTTTCCCGGATAACTTCTTTGATTGCATCACTATTTCTTTCGGTCTGCGCAATGTGACAGACAAAGAAAAAGCGCTACGTTCGATGTACCGCGTTTTGAAGCCGGGTGGCCGTCTGCTGGTGCTGGAATTCTCCAAACCGATTATCGAACCTCTTAGCAAAGCCTACGATGCGTACTCGTTCCACATTCTGCCGCGTATCGGTGAAATCGTTGCGCAAGATGCAGAAAGCTATCGTTATCTGGCTGAATCTATTCGTATGCACCCTGATCAAGAAACATTGAAAGCGATGATGGAAGATGCTGGTTTTGAAAATACCACCTACTTCAATCTGACGGCGGGCGTCGTTGCGCTACACCGTGGTTATAAATTCTGATCGGGAACTCGTGATGCCATTGCTGCTTTCTTCAGGTACCGCGCTAATAACTGCCGGAATAGAAAATCTGCTCAATACCTTTCTCTGGCAAGACCGGGGCTTGAAGGCGGCACGGCAGCGCTTAGTGGGTAAGGTATTGCGTGTCGAGCTCAAAGAGTTCGCATCGCCGCTCGTTTTAGTTTTTAGCGAACAACAACTCGATGTATTAGGGCAGTGGGAAGGCGAAGCCGACTGTCTGGTGAAGACGGGACTAAGCACACTGCCGAAATTACGTGACCGGCAACAGCTTACGGCTCTGATTCGCAGCGGTGAATTAGAGGTTCAGGGCGATCTTCAGGTCGTCCAGAACTGGGTTGCCCTGATGGATCTTGCTGAATTCGACCCTGCTGAATTGTTAGCACCTTATATCGGCGATATTGCCGCTGAAGGCATCAGCAAAGTGATTCGTGGTGGCAGTCAGTTTTTGATAAAAGGATTCTCCCGTAACCAACAATACCTGTCTGAAGCGATTACTGAAGAGTGGAAAATGGCGCCGGGCTCGTTGGAAGTGGCATGGTTTGCTGAGGAAACGGCAGCTGTCGAACGTAAGGTCGATGCCCTCGTTGCGCGACTGGACAAACTGGAGAACAAATGACGCCTGGAGAGATTCGCCGCCTCTATTTCATTATCCGCACTTTTCTAAGTTACGGCCTGGATGAACTGATCCCTCGGATCCGCATTACGCTACCGTTACGCATCTGGCGGCGCATGCTTTTCTGGATGCCTAACCGCCATAAAGAGAAGCCTCTCGGTGAGCGTTTACGCCTTGCACTGCAAGAACTGGGGCCGGTATGGATCAAGTTCGGACAGATGCTTTCGACTCGTCGTGACCTGTTCCCACCACAAATTGCCGACCAACTAGCGATGTTGCAAGACCGGGTCGCCCCATTTGACGGTGCGTTAGCGAAAAGACAAATCGAACAATCGATGGGCGGGATCCCTATCGAAACCTGGTTTGATGATTTCGACATTACACCGCTGGCGTCGGCTTCTATTGCCCAGGTTCACACCGCTCGCCTGAAAGAGAATGGGCGTGATGTTGTTATCAAAGTTATTCGTCCTGATATCCTGCCGATTATCAAAGCGGATATGAAACTCATCTATCGTCTTGCACGTTGGGTGCCACGTTTGATGCCAGATGGCCGCCGTTTGCGCCCGCTGGAAGTGGTACGCGAATATGAGAAGACCTTGATTGATGAGCTGAATCTTCTGCGCGAAGCCGCCAACGCTATCCAGCTGCGTCGCAATTTTGAAGACAGCCCGATGCTCTACGTGCCGGAAGTGTTCTCTGACTATTGCAGCGAGAACATGATGGTTATGGAGCGGATCTACGGTATTCCTGTATCTGATATTGCGATGCTTAAAGAGCAAGGCACCAACATGAAACTGTTGGCCGAACGCGGCGTGCAGGTGTTCTTTACCCAGGTGTTTCGCGACAGCTTTTTCCATGCCGACATGCACCCCGGCAACATCTTTGTCAGTTACGAGCACCCGGAAGATCCGCAATATATTGGTATCGACTGCGGTATCGTAGGCTCACTGAATAAAGAAGATAAGCGCTATCTGGCGGAAAACTTTATCGCTTTCTTTAACCGCGACTACCGCAAGGTGGCTGAATTGCACGTCGATTCAGGCTGGGTTCCACCAGATACCAACGTTGAAGAGTTTGAGTTCGCCATTCGTACCGTTTGTGAACCTATCTTTGAGAAACCACTGGCGGAAATCTCCTTCGGCCATGTATTGCTGAACCTGTTTAACACGGCACGCCGTTTTAACATGGAAGTGCAACCACAGCTGGTTTTACTGCAAAAAACGCTACTTTACGTTGAAGGGCTCGGAAGACAGCTTTATCCGCAGTTAGATTTGTGGAAAACCGCTAAACCTTTCCTCGAAAGTTGGATCAAAGATCAGGTGGGTATTCCTGCTCTTATTCGATCTTTTAAAGAAAAAGCGCCGTTCTGGATAGAAAAAATGCCAGAACTTCCAGAACTGATGTACGACAGTTTGCGCCAGGGTAAACAATTACAGCAGAGTGTTGATAAAATAACGCGTGATTTACAACGTAACCAGGTGCGTCAGTCACAATCTCGCTACCTGTTCGGCATTGGTGCCACGCTACTGCTAAGTGGCACTTTGATATTGATTAACAAGCCAGAATGGCAATACCAGCCTGCAGGTCTTATGGCTGCTGGCATCGTGGCCTGGCTGATTGGCTGGCGACGCTCATCCTGAGCTGTTTTTAATCGTTTTTAACAGACAACGTGCGGTACAATAGAGACCGTTATCTATTTATCACTGTGATTTGAGGCGACATTATGGGTGGTATCAGTATTTGGCAATTGTTGATCATTGCCGTCATCGTGGTTCTGCTTTTCGGTACTAAGAAATTGGGTTCTATCGGTTCTGATTTGGGCGCATCCATTAAGGGCTTTAAAAAAGCCATGAATGATGATGAAGATAAAGAGAAAGATAAATCTGTTCAGGATGCCGATTTCACAGCGAAAACGCTTGCTGATAAGCAACCTGTCGATGTGAAGAAAGACGAAGCTAAGAGCAACGATAAAGAGCAGGTGTAAACCGTGTTCGATATTGGTTTCAGTGAACTGCTGCTGGTGTTCGTTATTGGCCTGATCGTCCTCGGGCCACAGCGTTTGCCTGTTGCTGTTAAAACGGTTGTCGGCTGGGTTCGCGCTTTGCGTTCTCTGGCGACAACGGTACAAAATGAACTGGTTCAGGAGTTGAAAATCCAGGAGCTGCAAGACAGCCTGAAGAAGGTTGAAAAAGCGAGCATGGATAACCTCACGCCTGAACTCAAGGCATCAATGGATGAGCTGCGTCAGGCAGCGGAGTCAATGAAGCGCTCGTATACTCATGATCCTGAAAAGGGGAGTGACGAGGCCCATACTATCCATAATCCATTGGTGAAAGACGCTGAGGACAGCCATGAAGGTGTGACTCCAGCCGCTGCTGCACATCAAGCCAGCGCGCCTGCGGAAGCTCCAGTCGTTGAAACTGAAACAATTCATGCATCAACGGCGGCTACTGAAGAGTTAATTCAGCCTGATATCAAACCCTTAGCAGAGCCTGTCAAAGCGCCAGCTTCTTCTCAACCTTCGAGTGATAAACAGTAAACATGGCCGTTGAAGATACCCAACCGCTTATCAGCCATCTGATAGAGCTGCGCAAGCGACTGTTAAATAGCATTATCGCTGTGCTGGTGATTTTCCTGGCACTGATTTACTTTGCCAATGACATCTATCAGATAGTCTCAGCACCGTTGATTAAGCAAATGCCACTCGGGTCAACGATGATTGCTACAGACGTGGCCTCACCGTTTTTCACCCCTGTAAAGCTGACAATTTATGTGTCGGTGTTTTTGTCCGCGCCGGTCATTCTTTATCAGATTTGGGCGTTTATCGCGCCAGCGCTGTATAAGCATGAACGCAAGCTGGTGATGCCATTACTGTTTTCCAGCTCGCTGCTGTTTTATATCGGCATCGCTTTTGCCTACTTTGTGGTGTTCCCGCTCGCATTTGGTTTTCTGACTAAAACTGCTCCAATAGGGGTGGTGGTGTCGACTGACATCAGCAAGTACCTCGATTTTGTCATGACGTTGTTTATGGCATTCGGTGTCGCTTTTGAAGTGCCTGTGGCCATTATTCTGCTGTGCTGGATGGGTGTTACCACCCCTGAAGCACTGAAGAGTAAGCGTCCTTACATTCTGGTCGGTGCGTTTGTTGTCGGCATGTTGTTAACGCCGCCTGATGTTTTCTCGCAAACGCTATTAGCGATACCGATGTATTGCCTGTTTGAAGTCGGTGTATTTTTCTCTCGTTTCTACGTCGGTAAAGGGCGCAGAGGGGGAGAGGAAGACCCGGAAGACGCTCCAGAAGCAGAAGACGATCACTCTAAATAAGAGATTCTTAATTTCAGACCGCCCAATAGGGCGGTCGTCGTTTGGAAGGCGCTATGTTTGATATCGGTGTAAATCTTACCAGCTCCCAGTTTGCTAAAGACCACGCTGACGTTGTTGCTCGTGCGCATCTTGCGGGAGTCAACGGCATGTTGCTTACCGGGACCAATATTCACGAAAGTCAGCAGGCACTGTTACTGGCACAACAGTATCAAGGCTGCTGGTCGACTGCGGGCGTTCATCCGCATGATGCCAGCCATTGGCAAGACGAGACAACTGACATTATTCGCGAGCTTGCAGGTGCATCGGAAGTCGTCGCTATCGGTGAGTGTGGGCTGGATTTCAATCGCAATTTCTCAACGCCTGCTGAACAAGAACGTGCTTTTACCGCACAACTGGCCCTTGCTGCAGACCTGATGATGCCGGTATTTTTACATTGCCGCGAAGCTCACGAACGGTTTATCGCCTTGCTGGATCCCTGGCTTGATAAGTTACCCGGCGTGGTTTTGCACTGCTTTACCGGAACGGAAAATGAAGTTCGTGAATGCCTGGCGCGCGGGATTTTTATCGGCGTCACTGGCTGGGTCTGCGACGAGCGTCGCGGCCTTGAGTTACGCGAATTGCTACCGGTGATACCAGCACATCAGCTGTTGCTGGAAACCGATGCCCCCTATTTGTTACCGCGGGATCTAAAACCAAAACCTGCTTCCCGACGGAACGAACCCTGCTACTTGCCTCATATCCTGGAGAAGGTAGCTGAATGGCGTGGAGAAGATCCCGCCTGGCTTGCGCAAGTAACAGATGACAATGCCCGCCGTCTTTTCCGGCTGGCTTAAATCAGGAGAAAAGTAATGAGCTATGCATTTCCCGGTACGTTTCCTGGCCGCCGTATGCGCCGCGTCCGTCGTCATGATTTCAGCCGCCGTCTTGTGGCGGAGAATCAATTAACGGTTAACGACCTTATCTATCCCGTGTTCGTGATGGAAGGCCAGAACCGTCAGGAAGAAGTGTCGTCGATGCCGGGTGTTTACCGGATGACTATCGATTTGCTGCTCAAAGAAGCGGAAGCTGTCGCGAAACTAGGCGTGCCGGTGTTGTCACTGTTTCCGGTTATTGAAAGCGCAGGCAAGTCGCTGCACGCAGAAGAAGCTTACAACCCGAATGGTCTGGTTCAGCGCGCGGTACGTGCTCTGAAAGATGCTGTGCCAGAGCTAGGTTTGCTGACTGACGTAGCACTCGACCCGTACACCACTCACGGGCAGGATGGCGTGATTGATGCGGACGGTTACGTTATCAATGACATCACACGTGAGATTCTGGTGCGTCAGGCACTCTCCCATGCTGAAGCCGGGGCTGAAATCATCGCACCTAGCGACATGATGGATGGGCGTATTTGTGCTATCCGCGATCAGTTAGAACTGGACGGTTTTGTTAATACGCAGATCATGTCTTATGCCGCTAAATACGCGTCTTGCTATTACGGACCGTTCCGCGATGCGATTGGTTCATCCAGCAACCTGAAAGGGGGCAACAAGAAGACCTATCAGATGGATCCGGCTAATAGCGATGAAGCGCTACAGGAAGTTGCGCAGGATCTGCAAGAAGGCGCGGATATGGTGATGGTGAAACCGGGTATGCCGTATCTGGACGTGGTTCGCCGCGTGAAAGATACCTTCGGCGTGCCGACTTTTGCCTATCAGGTCTCGGGCGAATATGCGATGCATATGGCGGCGATTCAGAACGGTTGGTTGGCAGAAAAACCAGCGATCATGGAGTCGTTGATGTGCTTTAAACGTGCGGGAGCAGATGGCGTGCTAACGTACTTCTCGAAGCGTGTTGCGCAATGGTTGCATGACGAACAAATGCAGCGCTAGTTTTACGTTGTAGGGCGGATGCTTATCCGCCCTGATTCACTTTATGTCTTCTTAAAATCTGTATTTTTCACACTCTGCATTACCTGTTTATTCAACAGATTCAGCAGCAGCATGGAACGGGCTTCACCGTCCGGCTCGCTAAAAATAGCTTCCAAACCTTCGAATGCTCCTTCCGTTATCACCACGCGATCGCCGTGGTAAGGGGTATCGGGGTCAGTGACATTCTCTGGATGGTGATGAATGAGCTGGTTAATCACATCCGCCGGTACGGTGGCAGGAAGACTGCCGAAGCGCACGAAATGGCTGACGCCCCGCGTTGAATGTATGGTCGTAGTGTGAATGGTCTCAGGATCAAACTGAACGAACATATAATTTGGGAACAGTGGTTCATCGACCGCAGTGCGTTTGCCACGCACGATCTTTTCAATTTTGATCATAGGGGTGAGGCAATTCACTTCCTGACGCTCAAGATGCTCTTGCGCCCGCAGTAATTGACCCCTTTTGCAGTACAACAGATACCAGGATTCCATAAGTTCTCTTTTTCCTAATCAACCCACGAAGAATAGCAAAAGGCCGTTATTAGGGATAGACAGCACAAGTATAACCATTCGCTGATTGGTTATCAGACAAGCATTTACCCCAGTCACTAACTGGAGCAAGTTCCCGGGGATTCATTGCGTCGCCGCTTTACTGCAACTCGAATTACTTTGGGTAAACGCATTATTAACAAAAATACAGCATGCAGTGCATGAAGCCCGTATAATGACTGCAAAATCCTGACTACGATTAATTGCATGAAATACCACGACCTACGCGACTTTCTGGAATTACTTGAACAACGCGGCGAACTAAAGCGCATCTCAATGCCGGTCGATCCATACCTGGAAATGACTGAAATTGCCGATCGTACTTTGCGCGCTAATGGCCCGGCTCTGCTATTTGAGAACCCTAAAGGGTACGATATGCCAGTGCTGTGCAACCTGTTCGGCACTCCGAAACGCGTCGCGATGGGAATGGGACAGGAAGATGTATCTGCACTACGTGAAGTCGGTAAGTTACTGGCCTTCCTGAAAGAACCCGAGCCACCGAAGGGTTTCCGCGATTTATTCGATAAGCTTCCGCAGTTTAAACAAGTGCTGAATATGCCGACGAAACGGCTACGTAACGCTCCGTGTCAGGAACAAATCTGGGAAGGGGATGAAGTCGACTTATCTCGCATTCCGATCATGCAATGTTGGCCTGAAGATGCAGCACCGTTGATTACCTGGGGTTTGACGGTAACGCGTGGGCCGCACAAAGAGCGCCAGAATCTGGGGATTTATCGCCAGCAGTTAATCGGTAAAAATAAGCTGATTATGCGCTGGTTATCGCATCGCGGTGGCGCACTGGATTTTCAGGAGTGGTGTGCTGAACATCCGGGTGAACGCTTCCCTGTTTCGGTTGCCCTGGGCGCCGACCCCGCAACCATTCTTGGCGCGGTTACACCTGTGCCAGACACCCTGTCAGAATATGCTTTTGCCGGTTTACTGCGTGGCACTAAAACCGAAGTCGTGAAGTGTATTTCCAACGATCTTGAAGTCCCTGCGAGCGCGGAGATAGTGCTGGAAGGGTACATTGAGCCGGGTGAAATGGCGCCAGAAGGTCCATATGGTGACCATACGGGCTACTACAATGAAGTAGATGACTTCCCGGTATTTACCGTTACGCATATTACCCAGCGCCAGAATGCGATTTATCATTCAACATATACCGGGCGACCACCGGATGAACCTGCAGTACTCGGCGTGGCTTTGAATGAAGTGTTTGTGCCGATTTTGCAGAAGCAATTCCCGGAAATTGTCGATTTTTATCTGCCGCCGGAAGGTTGTTCCTATCGCCTTGCGGTTGTCACCATTAAGAAGCAATACGCGGGCCACGCTAAACGCGTGATGATGGGCGTGTGGTCTTTCTTGCGGCAATTTATGTACACCAAATTCGTTATCGTGTGCGATGACGATGTCAACGCGCGTGACTGGAACGATGTGATTTGGGCCATCACGACGCGTATGGACCCAGCACGAGACACCGTTTTAGTAGAAAACACGCCAATCGATTACCTGGATTTTGCCTCGCCGGTTTCCGGTCTTGGCTCAAAAATGGGACTGGATGCCACCAATAAATGGCCAGGTGAAACTCAGCGTGAGTGGGGACGTCCTATCAAGAAAGATGCAGAAGTATGTGCGCGTATCGATGCAATCTGGGATGAACTGGCTATTTTCGACGACGGTAAAAACGCCTGAGCGGCGGATTTTTCCGTTTTGCATTATTGACCCGACAGAGGGGAAGCATGACAACCTTAAGCTGTAAAGTGACCTCGGTAGAAGCGATAACTGACACGGTATATCGCGTTCGATTACTGCCGGAAGCGAAATTCTCCTTTCAGGCCGGGCAGTATTTGATGGTGGTAATGGATGAGCGTGATAAACGCCCGTTCTCCATGGCATCCACGCCGAGCGACCATGAGTTTATCGAACTGCACATTGGCGCATCAGAACTCAATCTGTACGCCATGGCGGTGATGGACCGCATTCTGAAAGAGAAAGAAATCGTCGTAGACATTCCGCATGGCGATGCCTGGCTGCGTGAAGACGAAGATCGTCCGTTAATTCTGATTGCGGGCGGGACTGGCTTCTCTTACGTACGTTCGATTTTGCTGACTGCGCTCGCACGCAATCCACAACGTGAAATTGCGATTTACTGGGGCGGTCGTGAAGATAAACATCTTTATGACTTGTCTGAGTTAGAAGCGCTTTCCGTCGTGCACCCAAATCTACGTGTTGAAGCAGTTGTTGAGCAACCGGAAGAAGGCTGGCGCGGCCGGACTGGCACGGTGTTAACCGCAGTGATGCAGGATTATGGAACGCTTGCCGGGCACGACATCTACATTGCCGGACGTTTTGAGATGGCGAAAATCGCGCGCGACCTGTTCTGCAATGAACGCAGTGCGAATGTCGACCGCATGTTTGGTGATGCTTTCGCTTTTATTTGATGATACCCGTCATACTTCAAGCTGCATCTTTGTTGACTACGTTCACTCACCCGAATCACTTACTCATGTAAGCTCATCGGGACTCGTTCTCTTGTCGCCTTGATGCAACTCGAATTATTTGGGTATAAATAAAAAACCCGCCCCTGACAGGCGGGAAAAACGGCAACTAAACCTTCCCCGTCATAATTCGTGCTGCCTCTTTGTTGGCTGCCTTCGTTCACCCCGGTCACATAGTTATCTATGCTCCCGGGGATTCACTCAGTTGCCGCCGCGATGCAACGCGAATTATTTAGGGTATTAATTCCTTAAACGCGTTCAATAACAGTGGCAATGCCCTGACCTAAACCGATGCACATCGTGGCAAGACCAAATTGCGCATCGCGACGTTCCATCAGGTTTAACAATGTGGTGCTAATGCGTGTACCGGAACAACCCAGCGGGTGTCCCAGTGCAATCGCGCCGCCGTTCAGGTTAATTTTCTCGTCGATCTTATCCATCAAGCCCAGGTCTTTAATACACGGCAAGATTTGTGCGGCGAAGGCTTCGTTCATCTCAAACAGGTCGATATCCGCGGCAGTCAGGCCCGCTTTTTTCAACGCCATTTTTGATGCCGGAACCGGGCCGTAGCCCATAATCGATGGATCACAGCCAACAACGGCCATAGAGCGAACGTATGCGCGGATCTTCAGGCCGAGTTCTTTAGCGCGGGTTTCGCTCATCAGCAACATCGCCGACGCCCCATCTGACAGAGCAGATGAACTGCCCGCCGTCACGGTTCCGTTGACTGGATCAAACGCCGGTTTCAATGCTGCCAGCCCTTCAACAGTCGTTTCAGGACGAATCACTTCATCGTAATCAAAACGCTTGAGTACACCGTCGGCGTCATGGCCACTTGTCGGCAGGATTTCAGATTTGAAATAGCCCGCTTCTGTGGCAGCCCAGGCACGTTGATGCGAACGAGCAGCAAACTGATCCTGCATTTCACGACTAATGCCATGCATACGCGATAACATCTCGGCGGTTAAGCCCATCATACCGGCCGCTTTAGCGACGTTACGGCTCAGACCTGGATGGAAATCCACTCCGTGGCTCATTGGCACGTGGCCCATATGTTCCACGCCGCCCACCAGGCAAGCATGCGCATCACCGGTCTGAATCATACGAGCCGCGTCATGCAGAGCCTGCATGGAAGAACCACACAGACGGTTGACGGTAACCGCGGGAACGGAATGCGGGATTTCGGCCAGCAGCGAGGCGTTACGCGCAATGTTAAAACCTTGCTCAAGAGTCTGCTGCACACATCCCCAATAAATGTCATCCAGTGCGGCAGCTTCTAACGCCGGGTTACGCGACAGAATTCCACGCATCAAATGGGCAGAAAGATCTTCTGCACGCAGATTACGAAATGCCCCACCTTTTGAGCGGCCCATCGGGGTGCGAATGGCATCAACAATTACAACCTTTTCCATAATCACTCCTCAGGCACTTTTCAGGTCACTGGCCAGGCCCGCAGGCTCAACCGGTGGATAGTACGGCTCGTTACGGGAAGCTTTTGCACGCAGACCGTCCGGCACCTGATAGAGAGGGCCAAGATGTTCGTACCGCTGAGCCATATCGAGATATTTTGCACTGCCAATGGTATCTAACCAGCGGAATGCGCCGCCATGGAACGGAGGGAAGCCCAAACCGTAAACCAGTGCCATGTCCGCTTCAGCCGGGCTTGCAATAATGCCTTCTTCCAGACAACGGACGACTTCGTTGACCATCGGGATCATCATGCGTGCGATAATTTCTTCATCGCCGAAGTTGTGGCGCGGTTTGCTGACATCGGCCAACAGGCTGTCTGTCGCTTCGTCCTGCTCTTTACGCGGTTTGCCTTTGCTGTCTTGTTTGTAACGATAGAAGCCCTGTTGGGTTTTCTGGCCGTAGCGGCCTGCATCAAACATCGCATCAACGGCATCGCGATAATCTTTCTGCATGCGCTGTGGGAAACCAGCAGCCATCACAGCCTGCGCGTGGTGCGCGGTGTCAATCCCAACCACATCGAGCAGATACGCCGGTCCCATTGGCCAACCGAACTGCTTTTCCATCACTTTGTCGATTTGACGGAAATCAGCACCGTCACGCATCAACTGGCTGAAGCCTGCAAAGTAAGGGAACAGTACGCGGTTGACGAAGAAGCCTGGGCAGTCGTTCACTACGATTGGCGTTTTGCCCATTTTGCTGGCCCACGCTACAACCTTCGCGATGGTTTGCTCAGACGTTTTTTCGCCGCGAATCACTTCCACTAATGGCATGCGATGCACCGGGTTAAAGAAGTGCATACCGCAGAAGTTTTCCGGGCGCTTCAGGCTATTTGCCAGTTCGCCAATCGGAATGGTCGAGGTGTTCGACGCCAGAACCGTATCTGCGCGCACTTTGTCTTCCACTTCCGCCAGCACGGCTTTCTTCACTTTTGGATTTTCAACAACCGCTTCAACAACGACGTCGACACGCTCAAAACCGGCGTAATCCAGTGTTGGATGAATGGTGGCAATCACGCCCGCCAGTTTCATCCCGTCGATCTTTCCGCGTTCCAGTTGTTTGTTGAGCAGCTTGCTGGCTTCATTAATGCCCAGCTCTAGCGACTTCTCGTTAATATCCTTCATTAATACCGGTACGCCTTTCCAGGCTGACTGGTAAGCAATGCCTCCCCCCATGATCCCGGCACCAAGAACGGCGGCCTGTTTCGGGGTTTCGGTATTTAAGGTCCGCTTTTTCGCCTGACCTTTTATGTATTGGTCGTTCAGGAAAATCCCGACCAGCGCACGGGCCTCATTTGAACGCGCCAACGGCACGAAACTTTGAGTCTCCAGTTGTAATGCCTCGTCACGGCCCATTCTTGCCGCAGCTTCAATGGTTTTGACTGCCGTCATCGGAGCAGGGTAGTGCTTGCCAGCAATCTGCATCACCATGCTTTTCGCGATGGTGAAGCTCATCGTGGCTTCGATTTTGCTCAACTTCAGAGGTTGCAGTTTCGGTGCGCGTTTCGCTTTCCAATCCAGCTCGCCGTTAATCGCCTGCCGAAGGACAGCTAAAGCCCCATCGCGCAGTTTTTCAGTCTTAACGATGCCATCAACTAAACCGATTTTTTGCGCTTCAGTGGCGCTGACATCTTTACCGGCAGTGATGATTTCCAGTGCGCTATCGGCACCCAACATACGCGGCAAACGCACTGAACCACCAAAGCCTGGCATGATGCCCAGTTTCGTTTCAGGCAAACCAATGCGCGCATCAGGCGTTGCCAGACGGTAATCCGTAGCCAGCACACATTCGCAGCCGCCGCCGAGGGCATAACCATTCACTGCTGAAATGGTAGGGACAGGCAAATCTTCCAGACGATTGAAGACGCTATTGGCGAATTGCAGCCAGTGGGTCAGTTGTTCCGCAGGAACCTGGAACAAAGACAAGAATTCAGTAATATCAGCCCCGACAATAAACGCGGCTTTATTGGAGGTCAGCATCAGGCCTTTCAGCGATGGCTGCTTTTCCAGGACATCAAGCGCGTGACCCAGGCTTGCTACGGTCGCGGTGTCGAGTTTGTTCACTGAGCCGGGCGCATCAAATACCAATTCTGCGATGCCGTCTTCCAGCCAGTCGAGATGTAAGGTTTCACCTTGGTAGAGCATGTCAGTCTCCTGAATCCAGCAATGGGATCTGGTCGTACCAGATGGAGAGGAGTGTGGAATTGATGTTAATGAAATGCAAATAACTCTTTAAATATTTGCAAAGATGATCACAGCCACTGGAAATAAGTTCGCTTAGTTTGCGGTGTGCTAAGATGCGTGGCGTTCAGGTTTAAAAAAAACAGAAGGGTAAATCATGGATTCACTGGCCTCACTTTATAAAGATCATGTGGCAACTTTGCAGGAGCGCACCCGCAATGTTCTGGCGCGTTTCAATCTCGACGCGCTGTTGATTCACTCGGGGGAGCTTTTCAACGTCTTCCTTGATGATCATTCATATCCGTTCAAAGTTAACCCGCAGTTCAAAGCGTGGGTTCCTGTGACACAAGTGCCAAATTGCTGGCTGCTGGTGGATGGTGTTAACAAACCTAAATTGTGGTTCTACTTGCCGGTTGATTACTGGCACAACGTTGAACCGCTGCCAGAATCCTTCTGGACTGACGAAATTGATGTGATTGCGTTGCCAAAAGCTGATGGCATTGGCAGCCAACTCCCTGCGGCGCGTGGCAACATCGGCTACATTGGGCCGGTGCCAGAGCGCGCGTTGCAGCTTGATATTCAAGCTACAAATATCAACCCGAAAGGGGTGATTGATTACCTGCATTACCATCGTTCTTATAAAACTGATTATGAACTGGCGTGTATGCGTGAAGCGCAGAAAACGGCAGTTGTCGGCCATCAGGCGGCGCACGAAGCATTCTTGTCCGGAATGAGCGAGTTTGATATCAATCAGGCATATCTGACCGCAACCGGCCACCGTGATACTGATGTTCCTTATGGCAACATTGTGGCGCTCAACGAGCATGCTGCAGTACTGCATTACACCAAACTGGATAACCGTGTGCCTTCCGAAGTGCGCAGCTTCCTTTTAGATGCTGGTGCGGAATACAACGGTTACGCCGCTGATTTAACGCGTACCTGGTCGGCTAAAAGCGACAACGATTATGCTCAGTTGATTAAAGATGTTAATACCGAACAACTTGCGCTGATTGATACCCTGAAAGCGGGCGTGCGTTACACCGATTACCATATCCAGTTCCATCAACGCATCGCCAAACTGTTGAACCGTCATAAACTGGTTACAGGCATTAGCGAAGAAGCGATGGTTGAAACCGGGATTACTGGTCCGTTTATGCCGCACGGTTTGGGTCACCCGCTCGGTTTGCAGGTGCATGATGTGGCTGGTTTCATGCAAGATGATACCGGTACGCACCAGGCTGCACCGTCGCAATATCCTTACCTGCGCTGCACCCGTGTGCTGGAGCCTCGTATGGTATTGACTATCGAACCGGGCATGTACTTTATTGAATCTTTGCTGGCACCGTGGCGCGAAGGGCAGTACAGCAAGCACTTTGACTGGCAGCGTATCGAAGCCATGAAACCATTTGGCGGCATTCGTATTGAAGACAACGTGATTGTTCACGAAAATAGCATTGAAAACATGACGCGCGATTTGAAACTGGCGTAATGGACAGTTGGCTGATTCCTGCTGACTCCATCATGGTCAGTGAGGAAATCAAGAAAAGCCGCTTTATTACGTTGGTCGCGCATACCTCCGGCGTAATAGCGGCGAAAGCGTTTCTTGAAAAAGTACGTTCTGAACATCCAGCGGCCCGGCATCATTGCTGGGCCTGGGTGGCTGGTGCGCCAAATGACTCGCAGCAGTTAGGTTTCTCTGATGATGGCGAGCCAGCTGGAACCGCGGGAAAGCCTATGCTCGCCCAGCTAATGGGGAGTGGTATCGGGGAAATTACCGCCGTGGTGGTGCGCTACTATGGTGGTGTCAAACTCGGAACGGGCGGTTTGGTGAAAGCCTATGGCGGCGGAGTGCAGATGGCATTAAATCAATTGCCCACTGTGCTCAAAGTTCCGTTAACCGAATATACTTTGCAGTGCGAATATGCGCAGCTTGCAGGAATCGAAGCGTTGCTCAAACAGTGCAACGGGGTTCTCGTGCAAAGTGATTTTCAGGCGTCTGTAATATTACGTATCGCGTTACCACACGCGAAACTGGCTGACTTTTCAGTCAGACTTGCTGATTTTAGCCGCGGTGCATTGCATTTATTGCCGGCTGAACAATAATTCCCTCTCGTTATTTTTTTGATAGTTAAGGAAGCGGCTGAAATGCATTTTCGCGCCATAACCCGAATCGTTGGTCTGTTAGTCATTCTATTTTCTGTGACCATGATTATTCCTGGGTTGGTAGCTTTAATTTATCGCGATGGTGCTGGCCGAGCTTTCACCCAGACTTTCTTCGCAGCATTGCTCATTGGTTCTTTTCTGTGGTGGCCTAACCGGCGGCAAAAAAGTGAGCTTAAACCGCGAGAAGGATTCCTGATCGTCGTCCTGTTCTGGACGGTGCTGGGGAGCGTGGGGGCGTTGCCCTTTATCTTCGCTGAACAACCGAATCTCACTATTACCGATGCATTCTTCGAATCGTTCTCGGGCTTAACGACCACTGGTGCGACAACACTTGTCGGGCTCGATTCTCTCCCACACGCGATTCTGTTTTACCGGCAGATGTTGCAGTGGTTTGGCGGCATGGGGATCATTGTTCTCGCTGTAGCCATTCTGCCTATACTCGGTGTAGGCGGGATGCAGTTATATCGCGCTGAAATGCCAGGACCGCTGAAAGATAACAAAATGCGCCCGCGTATCGCGGATACGGCAAAAACGCTGTGGATCATATATGTTCTCTTAACCGTCGCTTGTGCGCTGGCGCTTTGGTTTGCCGGTATGCCCGCATTCGATGCGATAGGCCATAGTTTTGCGACTATCGCGATTGGTGGTTTCTCCACGCACGACGCGAGTATTGGTTATTTCGACAGCCCAACCATTAATACTATTATTGCCATCTTCCTGCTGATCTCAGGTTGTAACTACGGCCTGCACTTCTCTCTATTAAGTGGGCGTAATATAAAAGTCTACTGGCGCGATCCTGAGTTCCGCATGTTTATTGGTGTGCAACTGACGCTGGTGGTTATCTGCACCCTCGTACTTTGGTTCCATAATACTTACCAGTCGGCACTGCTCACGCTGAACCAGGCATTCTTCCAGGTAGTTTCTATGGCGACCACCGCCGGGTTTACGACCGACAGCATTGCGCGTTGGCCTTTATTCTTACCGGTGCTATTACTGTGCTCTGCTTTTATAGGTGGTTGTGCGGGTTCAACGGGCGGCGGGCTGAAAGTGATTCGTATCCTGTTGCTGTTCAAACAGGGTAATCGTGAACTGAAACGTCTGGTGCACCCTAATGCGGTATATAGCATTAAGCTTGGGAACCGTGCGTTGCCCGAACGTATCCTTGAAGCTGTGTGGGGATTCTTCTCGGCCTATGCGCTGGTGTTTATCCTCAGCATGCTCGCGATTATTGCGACCGGTGTGGATGATTTCTCAGCCTTTGCGTCCGTTGCCGCAACGCTGAATAACCTCGGCCCTGGTTTGGGTGTCGTGGCAGACAACTTTGCCAGCATGAATCCTGTGGCGAAATGGATATTGATAGCCAATATGCTGTTTGGCCGTCTTGAAGTATTTACTTTACTCGTACTGTTTACGCCAACTTTCTGGCGAGAGTAACCGGAGCCTGTAGTGAGAACTTTGATTCTATTTTCGACCCGCGATGGTCAGACTCGTGAGATTGCTTCTTATATAGCATCTGAATTGAAAGAGCTGGGCGTTGAGAGTGATGTCGTTAACCTGCATCGCAGTGGCGATATTGCATGGGGCAACTACGAGCGCGTCGTTATCGGCGCCTCTATTCGTTACGGGCATTTCCATTCTTCAGTGGCTGCGTTTGTGAAAAAGCATCAGCAAGCATTGAATACGATCCCGAGCGCTTTCTTCTCCGTAAACCTCGTCGCCCGCAAACCCGAGAAGCGTTCTCCGCAAACCAACTCTTATACGCGTAAGTTCTTGCTGACCTCTCCGTGGCAACCAAATCATTGCGCTGTGTTTGCTGGTGCGCTCCGTTATCCGCGTTACAGCTGGTATGACCGCGTGATGATACGCTTCATTATGAAGATGACAGGCGGCGAAACAGATATTAGTAAAGAAGTTGTCTATACCGATTGGCCGCAAGTGGCGCGTTTCGCACAGGAATTAGTACGCTTAAACAGCAAATAGTGTCCAAAACATCCATTTTGATGAAAAAAAACGCGCCCAGTCATTTTTTTGCAATAAACACTTGTCAGCTCCCAGAAAATCCCTATACTGCGCCTCCACTGACACGGCACAACGGCTTACAAACCGGCCCGTCAGTCAGACGAAAAGCGAAAATAAACGCTTGACTCTGAAAGAGGAAAGCGTAAT
>NZ_JBAVHX010000025.1:0-115769 GCF_049686335.1 Buttiauxella sp.
ATATTACGTTTTCCTCTTTCAGAGTCAAGCATTTATTTTCGCTTTTCGTCTGACTGACGGGCCGGTTTGTAAGCCGTTGTGCCGTGTCAGTGGAGGCGCAGTATAGGGATTTTCTGGGAGCTGACAACCCCTATTTTCAATTTTTATTTCAACCGTCGTTTTTTTATTCAAAATCGCCGGAAACTGGCAGTTTTTCTAGCGTTGGAAAGCCATAACGCTGCAAAACGGGCGTTAATTGTGCAATCTCAGGCGTTAACCCCATACAGAAAGCAATATTCTCATCCGCAGATGTTGCATCCGGAGATTCATGCTCCAGGAGCCATACAGTACGGCGAGCAATCGCAGCACCTGAATCTATCAACCTTGTGCCTTCAGGAAGGACTTGCAGCAACTCTTCTTCTAATAGAGGGAAATGGGTGCAACCTAATACGACTGTATCTGGCGGCTCCTTCATTCGTAGCCACGGTCGAAGAATCTTGCGCAGTTCCTCAAGGTCAACAGGCTGACCATGTAACTTGGCTTCTGCTAATTCCACCAGTTCTGCCGAGCCGAGCATTTCGATTTTGCATTCCGATGCAAAGCGCGCCACCAGCTCATGCGTATAAGGACGGCGAACCGTACCGCGTGTCGCCAGTAAACCCACAACACCATTAGTCGTCAAACGCGCAGCAGGTTTAATCGCAGGAACAACGCCTACAACAGGGAAGGCGAATTTTTCTCGCAGAGCGGGGAGCGAAACGGTACTCGCAGTATTACAGGCGATGATGGCGAGGGCGAGTGGGTAACGTTCCTGAACCGCAGTAACAATTTCTACTACGCGCTCAACAATGAACTCTTCGCTTTTCTCGCCGTAGGGGAAAGCTACGTTATCGAAAGCATAGATATAGTGCAGGTCAGGCAAAAGCTGCCGGACTTCATCATACACAGAGAGCCCACCGACACCGGAGTCAAAAACCAGTACGGTGGGACGTGTATTAGAAGGTATAGCTGCCAGAGAGGTAGTATTCCCGTCCTGGGGTTTGATAGCCATAAACCGTCTCGTAATCTTTATCGAACAGGTTGGCGATTCTACCACGAACGGTTAACTGAGAGGTGACTGGATATGAAGCGGCAACATCAACTGTGCTGTAACTCGGCAAAATTTGCTGAGTCGGGTTATAAGCAGAGGTGTTGTTGTCATAGCGTTTTCCGTAATACTGCCACGCGATATCCATATTCAGGTTAAACATAGTCCAGTCGAGCTGGTACTTTGCCTGGCGCTTTGCGCGACGAGCCAGCACTTCATCATTCTGGTCATCACGTGGATCCATATATTGCAGCGTGACCTTATGAGTAAAGATGCCAGTATCAACGCTCCCCGTCCATTCAACTCCTTTAATGGTCGCAGACTTGATGTTGTCATAAGCTCCATCATAGGTGACCGGATCGGAATAATAGGTAATCAGGTTATCAATCGTGTAGTGATAAGCCGACAGGCGCCAGTCCACTGGCCCGGTCAAACCTTCAAGCCCTGCTTCCCATTGTTTGGACTCTTCTGGTTTCAGGTTTGGATTTGAGTCGATACCAAAGCGCGTCGAACCGTACTGCTGCCCCAGAGATGGCGCAAGGAAGCCTGTACCGTAAGAAACCGTTGCGCGATACCCTTCAACAAACTCCCAGCCTGCCGCCGTCTGCCATGTACCGTGCCAGCCGAATTGCTCGTCATGATCTTCACGACCTGAGGCTTCTAACGTCACATCCCCAAACTGCTGCTGCCCACTCAGATAGACGCCAGTGTTGTCGCGCTTATAGCTATCAGACATCGCGGTGTCTGAAGAGGTCAGACGCTGTTGCTGCCAGTCCACTCCAGCACTGATAGAACCATTCCCCACAAGGAAGTTGTTACCCCATTGGATATTGCTCTGGGTCATACGGTCGAGCGTGGTGCCATCGTTATAGCGGCCATACTCGCTGCTATAGTTGTAGTCCTTCACTTTTTGATAGCTTGCCAACAGCTGCGAAGAGTAGATCCCGGAATGAAAACGCAGGCCTGCATCGTAGTTCTGGTTATAGAGTTGATGCTCATCGGCGCTATACGCTGGCGTATAAGGAGGCGCACCTAAATCGTAATCACTGTTGTTGGTGTAGCCATAGGTACGGAAGAAGCCATCAAACTCATCGCTAAATTTGTGCTCAAGACCCGCCCAATAACTTTTGCTGCGGTAGCCATCGCTGTCGTTATCACCGCTATAAGTTGAGTGCGGCTGCACGTTGAAGCCTTTGGTGGATTCATAAGCACCAGAAACGGTCGCCACCGTATCACCAAAACGTTTACGCAAAGTACCATCGTATTGCTGGTAGCTATTCGAACCGACACCGGCGTTGATCTGCGATTTTTCTTCATCGGTCTGGGTGATGATATTCACCACACCACCAATCGCACCGGAACCATAAACGGCAGAGCGCGGGCCACGAATGTATTCCACTCGCTGCACTAAAGAGATAGGAATTTGGCTAACGTCAGAGGTATTGGATATGCCAGGACGCGCAAGCGGAACGCCATCCACCAGCACTAATACATGGCTGGCGCTCGTTCCGCGAACAAACATAGAGGAGCTCTGCCCCAAACCGCCGTACTGCACAATATCGACACCCGGTAAACGACGCATCACATCATTGAGTGACTTTGCCTGCCATTGGTCGATCTCTTCCCGGGTAACGATATCGGTTGGAGCCAGAACAGTATTCACCGGTTGCTGAAAACGATTTGCTGTTACCACCAGGTTTTCTTCAGAATTGCTGTCTTGCGCCCAGCCTGAAAAAGCCGTTACGGACAGAGCCGTAAGCAGCGAAAGTTTTTTTACCATCATTTTTAATAAGCATCCGCTTTCAAATAAGGATGCCGCAGACATAACCGATAGCACGCGATAGTTATGCAGATTGCGACGTATACCGGCAGGTCTTCGGGCTTGGATGTGTTTTACGGATCCGGATGATGACTTCCCACTTTTATAAGCAGTGTCTGCATATTGCACTCATCCCACAATTCCTTACCGCTGCGCGTCAGCCCCAGAATTACACTGGGTTCCCTTTTAACTCATATAAAAAGAGGCCGGAATCGCTATGCTACGATTTTGTTAATAAGTTTGTCTAGAAACATCAAAATGCAACAGCACTGGACATCACGTGCCTATTCCCTACAATCGCCGCGTAGTTTGACTTCATTAACAGGTAGGCGCTATGACCCCCGAACATCTCCCAATTGAACAGTACGACGCGCAACTGGCCGAAAAAGTCGCCCGCTTGCAAAGCATGATGGCCCCTTTTGCGGCACCCGCGCCGGAGGTGTTTCGCTCGCCGGTCAGCCATTACCGGATGCGTGCTGAATTCCGCATCTGGCACGATGAAGACGACCTGTACCACATCATGTTTGACCAGCAAACCAAACAGCGTATTCGGGTCAATAGCTTCCCGGCTGCGAGTTCGCTGATCAACGCGCTGATGCCTGCCATGCTCGACGGTGTTCGTTACATCCCTGCCCTACGCCATAAACTTTTCCAGATTGATTATCTGACGACCATCAGCAACCAGGCGGTGGTTTCCCTGCTTTATCATCGCAAGCTGGGGGAAGAGTGGCAGCAGCATGCTGAAACACTCCGCGACAATCTGCGCGCGCAGGGTTTCAACGTTCATTTAATTGGTCGCGCCACCAAAACTAAGATTGAGCTTGATCAGGACTTTATTGACGAACGTTTAACCGTGGCCGGTAAAGAGATGATTTATCGCCAGGTTGAGAACAGCTTTACTCAGCCTAATGCGGCGATGAATGTTCATATGCTGGAATGGGCGCTGGATGCGACGCAAGGTTCTAAAGGCGACCTGCTGGAACTGTACTGCGGCAATGGCAACTTCTCGCTGGCTCTGGCACGTAATTTCAATCAAGTTTTAGCGACGGAAATTGCCAAACCTTCTGTTGCTGCGGCGCAATACAACATTGCCGCAAACCAAATCGATAACGTACAAATTATCCGTATGGCAGCGGAAGAGTTTACTCAGGCGATGAATGGCGTGCGCGAGTTTAACCGCCTGAAAGGTATCGATCTGAAAAGCTATCAGTGCGAAACCATTTTTGTCGATCCCCCTCGCAGTGGTCTGGATGCTGACACCGTGAAAATGGTACAGGCGTATCCGCGCATCCTTTATATCTCCTGCAACCCGCAAACACTTTGCGAGAACCTGGAAACATTGAGCGAAACCCATAACGTGTCACGCCTGGCGCTATTCGACCAATTCCCGTACACGCACCATATGGAATGCGGCGTGTGGCTAACACGCAAATAGCAAAACGGACGCCTCGGCGTCCGTTTTTGTTTCTGGCTCAGCTAATTATTCAGCGACCTGCGATTTACGCGCGCGGACTTTAAAACCAATCCAGAACAACAGAGCGACTGAAAGCACCGCTGGCAAGAAGTTAGAACCAATCGCCGGATATTCAGCACGCACAACCGCGCTATACAGCAATACACCCAACACGAAACACGCGGCGGCAATACTTGGCAAACCCACCGGCATGGTGCGGTTTTGATAGCGTTGATGCAGACAGTACACGGTCAGCACCAGCGCGATAATTGGAAAAATGGAAAATGGCACCACCGAGCTAAACACCGCGGCAAACGTACCGTTTATCGCAAGGCCTGCAATAAACGCTAACCCGAGCGTACCTCTATCTTGTAACTGTTTCATTGCTCTTCCTTCACTCTTCAGATAGTTGAGCTAATGCCATTTTTTCTTGCTCCCGGCGATACCAGTAATACGCACCTTTAGAAATCATGCGCAACTGAAGCACCAGACGCTCTTCAAGCTGACGACGTTGATCGGCATCAACGTCCAACGCTTCGGCACCAGCACTAAAGACAATCGTAACCATCGCTTCTGCCTGCGCCTCAGTAAAGCTGCGCGGCATGCGATTTTCGAGTTCCAGATAGTCAGCAAGTTCCGCAATAAAGTGCTGAATTTCACGCGCGACGGCGGCACGGAATGCGGCTGACGTTCCAGAACGTTCACGCAACAACAAACGGAACGCGTTGGGATTATTACCGATAAATTCCATAAATGTTGAGACGGAAGTACGAATTACGCTCCCGCCTTTGGCAATTCTTTGACGAGCCTGGCGCATTAACTGGCGCAGCATCAGGCCGCTCTCGTCGACCATCGTCAGCCCAAGCTCATCAACGTCACGGAAATGGCGATAAAACGATGTTGGCGCAATACCCGCCTCACGAGCGACCTCGCGCAAACTCAGGCTGGCAAAACTCCGTTCAGCACTTAACTGGCTAAACGCGGCTTCTACCAGAGAACGCCTGGTTCTTTCTTTTTGTTGCGCTCTTACACCCATCATGTTGCCTGAATCTCTTAAATCGAAACCGCACTATACCAGAGATTAACTTAACTGGTTTTATACGGGATCGTGAATGATTGTTTACGCGACCTTCCTCGCGTTACGCAGCAAAAAGCACAACGACAATTGGGTTATCACGGCGTTGATGTTACCATCGTGTTGCTTTTATGTATAAGAACAGGTAAGCCTTACCATGTCACACACCTACGATTATGACGCAATAGTAATTGGTTCCGGCCCAGGCGGCGAAGGCGCTGCAATGGGGCTGGTGAAACTTGGAGCAAGGGTAGCCGTCGTCGAGCGCTACCATAATGTGGGTGGCGGTTGTACTCACTGGGGAACCATCCCCTCGAAAGCCCTCCGCCACGCAGTTAGCCGCATTATCGAATTTAATCAAAACCCTCTATACAGCGACCACACTCATCTTCTCCGTTCTTCCTTCGCCGACATTCTTAATCACGCCGACAGCGTTATTAATCAACAAACACGCATGCGCCAGAGCTTCTATGAGCGCAACCGCTGTGAGATGTTGCAGGGCGATGCACGTTTTGTAGATGAACACACTATTTCACTGGAATGCCACGATGGTTCAGTGGAGATGATCACCGCTGAGAAATTCCTGATTGCTTGCGGCTCAAGGCCTTACCGTCCGCCAGAAGTCGACTTCAGCCATCCACGCGTGTACGACAGCGATTCGATTCTCAATCTGCATCATGAACCACGCCACGTCATTATTTATGGTGCGGGGGTGATTGGTTGCGAATACGCGTCAATTTTCCGTGGCATGAACGTCAAAGTTGATTTGATTAACACCCGCGATCGCCTGTTGGCGTTTCTCGATCAGGAGATGTCCGATTCGCTCTCCTACCACTTCTGGAACAGCGGCGTGGTCATTCGCCACAACGAAGAGTTCGAGAACATCGAAGGCGTGGAAGATGGCGTCATTGTTTCGCTGAAATCTGGCAAAAAAGTGAAAGCCGACTGCCTGCTATATGCCAACGGGCGTACCGGTAACACGGATTCATTGTCACTGGAAAATGTCGGACTGGAAGCCGATGGACGCGGTCTGTTGAAGGTCAATAGCATGTACCAGACTGCGCAGCCGCACATTTACGCTGTGGGTGATGTCATTGGTTATCCAAGCCTGGCTTCAGCGGCTTACGATCAGGGTCGAATCGCGGCGCAAGCGATGGTCAAAGGCGAAGCGACTGCCCATCTGATTGAAGATATTCCAACGGGTATCTATACCATTCCGGAAATCAGTTCCGTCGGGAAAACTGAACAGCAGCTTACCTCGATGAAAGTGCCGTACGAAGTGGGACGCGCGCAGTTCAAGCACCTGGCTCGGGCACAGATAGTTGGAATGAACGTGGGTACGCTGAAAATTCTCTTCCATCGCGAGACGAAAGAGATTTTAGGTATTCACTGCTTCGGTGAGCGCGCGGCTGAGATTATTCACATCGGCCAGGCGATTATGGAGCAGAAAGGTGGCGGTAACACAATTGAGTACTTTGTTAACACCACCTTCAACTACCCGACGATGGCGGAAGCCTATCGGGTTGCAGCACTAAACGGCTTAAACCGCCTGTTTTAACGCTGGCTCAAAATGGCCATCCATGTGCGTACGGATGGCCTCTGCGAGTTGCTCATAGCGACCACGCAGTGGGGAACCCGGACGATAAACCAGGCCGATAGTACGGCGCGGTTCTGGTTTATAACACGGCAGATAAACGACACCATCCCGGCAGCGCTCATTCGGCACGGCCAGCGCGGGTAACAAGGTAATTCCGCTCCCAGCAGCCACCATGTTACGCAGCGTTTCAAGGCTGGTCGCACGGAAATGCGTATCTTCGTCAGCACCCGCTTCAAAGCAGAAACCCAGAGCCTGATCGCGCAGGCAATGCCCGTCTTCCAACATCAACAGCTTTTCACCTGCAAGATCCGACAATGGCACGCGATCGCGGTCTGCCCATGGGTGATCCTGGTAGATCGCCAGCATCATCGGCTCGTCGAATAACGGCACTTCGATAAACGCTTCACTCTCTTTCACCAAAGCCAGAATCGCACAATCAAGCTTGCCGCTATCAAGCTGCGCGAGCAGTTGATGGGTTTGCGCTTCGTGAAGGTACATTTCTAGTTTGGGGAAAGTTTTGTGCAGCATCGGGATAATCTGCGGTAACAGATAAGGCCCAACCGTTGGGATCAAACCAATGTGCAGCGGTCCTGACATCGCTTCACCCTGTTGGCTGGCCATCTCTTTGAGGACTTTTACTTCGCGCAGAACGGTACGAGCCTGATCCACCAGCAGCAAACCCGCTTGAGTGAACAGGACTTTTCGGCTGGTGCGTTCAAGCAGCATCACACCGAGTTCATCTTCAAGTTTACGAATCTGACCGCTCAGCGTTGGCTGACTGACATGGCAGGCATCCGCTGCCCGACGAAAGTGACGATGTTCAGACAACGCCACCAGGTATTCAAGATCACGAATATTCATTCTCTATCCTCCGTCGCCATGATAGCCCATGGCGATAGAAATCATAGCAATGAACGATTATCCCTATCAACCATTGATGGTAAATAATAGCCAGCAACAGCACAAACCATCCATGACCGTGGTTTTGCTACAGGGACGACCTATATGCCTGAATAAGTACTGAAGCCAACGTGAGTTTTTTAGCGGACATTATGTCCGCTTTTTTTTATCCGTTAAAAACAAAAAAACCTGGCACCAGACCAGGCTTTTCTTAGTGTGCAAAGATTTAAACCAGACGTTGTTTCGCGTCAGCAATCGCCTGTGCAACCTGCTGCGGAGAGACACCGCCTTTTGCTGCACGTTTATCCAGGCAAGATTGCAGTGATAAAATCGGATACACATCATCACCGATAGTCGCACTGAATTTTTGTAAATCGGCGAGCGGCAACGCTTCCAGCGCTTTGCCCTGGCGAATCGCTTCCACGACAGCTTCACCGACAATGTGGTGCGCTTCGCGGAACGGAACACCTTTCGCGACAAGGTAATCCGCCAGCTCCGTGGCATTGGCATAGCCCTGCTCGGCAGCTTCTTTACAACGCGGACGTTTCACCTGAATACCATCCAGCACCAACACGGACATATGCAGGCAATCGAGCCAGGTGTCGAGCGCGTCGAACAAGCCCTCTTTGTCTTCCTGCATGTCTTTGTTATACGCCAGCGGTAGCCCTTTGAGGGTCATCATCATGCCTGTCAGCGCACCCTGAACACGGCCACATTTGCCACGGATAAGCTCCAGCGCATCCGGGTTTTTCTTCTGCGGCATCAATGACGAGCCAGAAGTCACGCGGTCAGACAGCTCAACAAATCCTGCTTCGCCGGTGTTGAAGAAAATCAGATCTTCAGCGAAACGCGACAAGTGAACCATGCCGATAGAGGCATCAGAAAGCAGTTCCAGCACGTGATCACGGTCAGACACGCTATCCAGGCTGTTACGGGTTGCTGAAGCGAAACCTAACCAACCGGCCAGTTGCTCACGATCGATTTCATACGCGGTACCCGCCAGTGCGCCGCTACCCAGAGGGCTAACGTCCAGACGCTCAAGCGTGCTCTGCAAACGACTTTCGTCACGCGCCAGCATTTCTACGTACGCCAGACACCAGTGGGCAAACGTCACAGGCTGCGCACGTTGTAAGTGCGTATAGCCCGGCATCACCGCATCCTGATTGTTTTCTGCCGTTTCAATCAGCGCCTGTTGCAGTTGGCGAGTCGCCCCCAGCAATTCACTGATTTGCATTTTGCACCACAGTTTAAGATCAGTGGCGACCTGGTCATTACGGCTACGGCCAGTGTGGAGTTTCTTACCCAGCGCACCGACTTTATCGATGAGCTTGCCTTCCACCCAGCTGTGAATATCTTCCGCATCGCTTTCAAGAATCGCCTGCGGATTTGCCTGCACTTCTTCCAGCAGGAAGTTCAGTGCCTGCTCAAGCTCCAGTTGCTCTGCAACTGTCAGAACACCAACCGTGACCAGCGCTTTGGACCAGGCGACAGAACCGACAATGTCTTGTTCAGCCAGTCGATAATCAAAGCGCAATGAATCATTGAACGATTTGAAACGCTGATCTGCTGCCTGAGTAAAACGTCCACCCCAAAGTGCCATTTTGATGCTCCATTAAATTATCATCTTGTCCCCTCACCCCGGTCCTCTCACCCAGGGAGAGGGTGAAAACCGGACAATCCCCTCTCCTGTGGGAGAGAGTTAGGGTGAGGGTAATTATTTAAACCATTACTTCTTCAATTCGTTCAATGCACGAATACGTGATGACAACGAGAACAGACGGATAAAGCCGCCCGCGTGGCTGTGGTCATAAACTTCGTCTTCACCGAAAGTAGCAAATTCTTCGCTATACAGGCTGTTCGGAGATTTTTTCTGCGTCGCCGTGACCTGACCTTTATAGAGCTCCAGCACCACTTCGCCGTTCACTTCAGAAGCCAGTGATTCTGCGGAAGCCTGCAGAGATTTACGCAGCGGTGCGAACCAACGACCATCGTAAACCACGTAAGACATTTCCTGACCCAGTTGCTCACGCCATTTGAAGCTATCGCGGTCTAAAACTAACTGCTCAACACCACGCAATGCAGCCATCATGATGGTGCCTCCTGGGGTTTCATAGCAGCCGCGAGATTTAATCCCAACCAGACGGTTTTCTACGATATCAATACGACCGATACCGTGTTTAGAACCAATTTTGTTCAGCGTTTCGAGGCACTGGAACGGGCTCATGGTTTCGCCGTTAACCGCAACAACTTTGCCTTGTTTAACGGTTACAGTGACTTGCTCTGCCTGGTCTGGCGCTTCTTTAGGATCGACAGTCCACACCCAGCAATCTTTGTTTGGTGCATTCCATGGGCTTTCCAGCACGCCACCTTCGGTTGAGATATGCCATGCGTTTTCGTCACGGCTGTAGATTTTCTCAAGTGAAGCGGTGGTCGGGATATCACGCTCTTTCAGGTAATCCAGCAGCGCTTCGCGGGAACGCAGGTTCCACTCACGCCATGGCGCAACCACTTTCAGATGGGGAGCCAGTGCCGCCCAGGCGGATTCGAAGCGTACCTGGTCGTTACCTTTACCGGTCGCACCGTGGCACAGCGCATCTGCACCGACTTTATTCGCAACATCAACCAGTGCTTTAGCAATCAACGGACGCGCCATAGACGTACCCAGCAGGTAGGTGCCTTCGTACAGTGCACCAGTCTGCAAGACTGGATAAACGTAATCGCTGATAAATTCTTCACGTGCATCGACGACGTAGCACTCAGTTGCGCCCGAGCGCAGTGCTTTTTGCTCAACGCCTTTCAGGTCTTCGCGATCCTGACCGATATCCACCACACAGGCGACCACTTCACAGCCGCCGTAGTTTTCTTTCAACCATGGAATGATGGCTGAAGTATCAAGGCCGCCGGAGTATGCGAGAACGATTTTTTTGATGCCGTGATTTTGCATTGTCTTATCCTTCAAAAACTTATTTTAAAATTAAGCTAAGATCCGGGTGCCAATAGCCACACCGTTAAATAAAGAGGGTAACTGCTCCGCGTGACGCCAGGATGCGATATCCACCGGGCGACCCAGCGTGCGAGCTGCATCCAGCGCCGCGTTAACCTTAACAATCATGCCGTCGGTAATAATGCCCTGAGCGATTAACTGCTCAGCTTTTGCCGCCGTCATTTCTGCAATACGCTGCCCTTTGCCATCCAGAATGCCGCTGACATCTGACAGCAGAATCAGATCTGCGCCCAATGTGGCAGCCAGCGCCGTAGCAGCCTGATCGGCGTTGACGTTCATCAGTTCGCCTTCAGCTGTCACGCCAATGGAGCTAACAATCGGCAGAAAACCAGAGTCCAATAGCGTGTTAATCAGCTTAGCTGAACCGGGTTTCGCCAGGCCCACATGGCCCAACTCTTCGTCAAGTTTGGTCACCGTTACGCTGTCGCCATCGCCGAGGCAAAGACCGACTCCATTGATGTCATGTTTTTTTGCCCACGCCAACAACGTTTTGTTCGCTGTGCCCGCCAGCGCACCGGTAATAATGTCAATCTGGTCAGCAGGCGTCACACGCAGGCCGTTTTTCTTGGTCACCGGTAAGGAGAGCTTTTTCATCAGCTCATCGACCACGCAGCCGCCACCGTGAACAATCACCAGCGGGCGTTGATGCGACTGACGATAGTTCACCAGCGCAGTAAACAGACGCTCCAGCGCTTCTTCGCTATCCAGCAATACGCCGCCTAATTTGATAATTAATGGATTCATCGTGTCACCCAACTACCGGTTAAATAAGAGACTGCGTTTCGGCAAAGCCAAAACGAATATTCAGGCACTGTACCGCCTGAGCCGATGCGCCTTTCAGCAAGTTGTCTTCGGCTGCGACGACAATCAAGTGCTCGCCCTGCACGGCAAAACCGATATCGCAGAACGGCAGGCCAACCACGTTTTTCAGTGCTGGCACGCCTTTGTCATACAGACGCACTAAAGGTTTATCTTGATATGCCTGATTAAACACCTCGGCGACTTGCTGCTGGGTTACCCCGGCTTTCAGACGGCAGGTAATGGTCGCCAGGATCCCACGTGGGAAATTGCCCAGGTGTGGCGTGAAAATCACAGGCGTTCCGAGATGCGTGACAATTTCTGGATGATGGCGGTGATTAAAGATGCCATACGGTTGCAGGCTCACTTCGCAAAAGCTGTTGGAAATCGCAGCTTTACGCCCTGCTCCGCTGACACCGCTGGTCGCGTTGATTACAGGCCACTGGTTCAAATCCAGCAGTCCGGCATCAATCAGAGGTTTTAACGCCAGTTGTGAGGCTGTTGGGTAGCAGCCCGGCACCGAGATCAAACTGGTTTCTTTCAGTTTGTCACTCTGCCATTCCGCCAGGCCATAAACAGCCTGCTCCAGCAATTCAGGATGCTGATGTGTAAAGCCGTAGAAAAGTTGATAAAACTTAGCATCGTTGACGCGGAAGGCGCCAGAAAGGTCGATAACGACACAGCCTTTCTCCAGAAACTGCGGTGCCAGGTCATGGCTGACTTCATGGGCTGTAGCGAGGAACACCACGTCTACGCCATCAGTAAATTCGCTGATATCCGACATTGGCTGTAACGGCATGTCAACGATACCTTTTAATTGCGGATGCAAATCAGATATCAATTTTCCTGCGTCATTACTTTGCGCTGAAACCGTCAAAGCGGTTATGTTCATATGAGGATGGCGATTCAAATAGTTCACAAGCTCTGCGCCTGCATAACCGCTGGCACCAACAATCAGCGTATTCAACATCTCGGCTGTACACCTTCTTAGGTTGTGTCTGCTAAAGGTGTCAGCTGGTAAGCCATCACCCAACGTACATTTACGTGGTTAAATCCACCGGAACCTGGGGTTCCCTTACGGCAGAGAATATTGTATTTTTATTCAATATAACTGCATGATTATGTATACCAACCCGAGCTAAGGCCTGTCAACAGTGAAGATGAAATTACCTCCTTTTATCGAGATTTACCGCGCGTTGATCGCGACTCCTTCTATCAGCGCCACCGACAGCGCGTTGGATCAGAGCAATGAGTCTTTAATCAATTTGCTGGCGGGATGGTTCCGCGATCTTGGATTTAATGTCGAAATCCAATCGGTACCGGGTACGCGCAATAAATTCAATATGCTGGCGAGCACGGGTAGCGGCGCTGGTGGGCTGCTGTTGGCGGGACATACGGATACCGTACCGTTCGATGATGGACGCTGGACCCGCGATCCCTTCACGCTGACCGAGCATGAAAACAAACTGTACGGTCTTGGCACCGCCGATATGAAAGGCTTCTTCGCCTTTATTCTGGATGCGCTGCGTGATGTTGATGTCACGACGCTTAAAAAGCCGCTCTACATTCTGGCAACCGCCGATGAAGAAACGACGATGGCAGGTGCTCGTTATTTCTCTGAAAACACCAGTTTACGTCCGGATTGCGCCATCATTGGTGAGCCAACCTCCTTACAGCCGGTGCGTGCGCACAAAGGCCACATTTCTAACGCGATCCGCATCCTCGGCCAGTCCGGGCATTCGAGCGACCCGGCGCGTGGCGTGAATGCTATCGAACTGATGCACGACGCCATCGGCCATATCATGTCGCTGAAGAACACGCTGAAAGAGCGTTATCACCATGACGCGTTCACTGTGCCGTATCCAACGCTGAACCTCGGGCACATTAGCGGTGGCGATGCTGCTAACCGTATTTGCGCCTGTTGTGAACTGCACATGGATATCCGCCCACTGCCTGGGCTTACGTTAAATGATCTGAATGGTCTGCTGAATGAAGCATTAGAGCCAGTGAGCCAGAAATGGCCTGGGCGTGTGACGATTTCTGAACTCCACCCACCGATTCCCGGCTACGAATGCGCCAAAGACCACCAGCTGGTGCAAGTCGTTGAGAAATTACTGGGTGCACAAACTGAGGTCGTGAACTACTGCACCGAAGCGCCATTTATTCAGACGATTTGCCCGACGTTGGTTCTGGGGCCGGGCTCGATCAACCAGGCGCACCAGCCGGATGAATACATCGAGACACGCTTTATTGAGCCAACTCGCAAACTGATAACCCAGGTGGTACATCATTTTTGTTGGCATTAAAAAATAGCGTTTATGGGGGTTTTGCCCCCTTTTTAAACGACTTTTTAGTGGATCCTCATAAGAATTGCTTATCTACGAAGTTAGTAATTAAATTTCATGAATTAGCGCAATTTACTCGTTTGCTGAAACGATTTCGTAGCAATTGACGAAACAAAACTTACGTGGCTTTATAAAGACGGTGTTGAACCTTCACGGGTGAAATTAAGTTACATAAAAAGATGGGGTGTGTGGGACTACAATGAACGAACAATATTCCGCGTTGCGAAGTAATGTCAGTATGCTCGGCAAGTTGCTCGGCGATACCATCAAAGATGCGTTAGGCGAAAACATCCTTGACCGGGTAGAAACAATCCGTAAGTTGTCGAAGTCTTCACGGGCGGGCAATGAAGCCAACCGTCAGGAGTTGCTCACCACGTTACAGAACCTATCTAACGACGAACTACTCCCCGTAGCGCGTGCGTTCAGTCAGTTCCTGAATCTGGCCAACACCGCAGAGCAATATCACAGCATTTCCGCTAATGGCGAAGCCGCCAGCAATCCAGAAGTTATCGCTAAAACACTCCAAAAATTAAAAAATCAGCCGGATATTAGCGAAGCTGCCATTCGTGATGCTGTTGAGTCTCTGTCACTTGAATTAGTCCTGACCGCACACCCAACCGAAATTACCCGTCGCACCCTGATTCACAAGCTGGTTGAAGTAAATAGCTGCCTGAAGCAACTCGACCACAGCGACATCGCGGACTACGAACGCAACCAGATCATGCGCCGTCTACGCCAACTGGTGGCGCAAGCCTGGCATACCGATGAAATCCGTAAACATCGCCCTTCTCCAGTCGATGAAGCGAAATGGGGTTTTGCGGTAGTAGAAAACAGCCTGTGGGAAGGTGTCCCTAACTACCTGCGCGAGCTGAATGAACAACTCGAAGACAATCTGAATTACAAACTGCCGGTCGATTTTGTACCGGTACGTTTCACCTCCTGGATGGGCGGTGACCGCGATGGCAACCCAAATGTGACTGCCGACATCACTCGCCACGTGCTGTTACTCAGCCGCTGGAAAGCTACAGATCTGTTCCTGCGTGATATTCAGGTGCTGATTTCCGAGCTTTCAATGGTGGAATGTACTCCGGAACTGAGTGAACTGGCGGGTCCTGACGCCTCACAAGAACCGTACCGTTGCATTATGAAAGGCATTCGTCAGCAATTACTGGCGACTCAAGCGTGGTTAGAAGCCCGCCTGAAAGGCCAGCGCCTGCCAAAACCTGAAGGTTTACTGACGCAAAACGAACAGCTTTGGGAACCGCTTTACGCGTGTTACCAGTCGCTGCAAGCGTGTGGCATGGGCATCATCGCCAACGGCCAGTTGCTTGATACCCTGCGCCGCGTGAAGTGTTTCGGCGTGCCGTTGGTGCGTATTGATGTCCGCCAGGAAAGTACTCGTCATACCGAAGCGCTGGGCGAAATGACTCGCTATCTGGGCATTGGTGATTACGAAAGCTGGTCAGAAGCAGACAAACAAGCCTTCTTGATCCGCGAACTGAATTCTAAACGCCCTCTTCTTCCACGCCAGTGGGAGCCAAGCGATGACACCCGTGAAGTGCTGGAAACCTGTAAAGTGGTTGCCGAAGCACCGCGTGGTTCTATCGCGGCGTATGTTATTTCCATGGCTAAAACACCATCTGACGTGTTGGCCGTGCACTTGCTGTTGAAAGAAGCGGGTTGTACCTTCGCGCTGCCTGTTGCTCCGCTGTTTGAAACGCTCGACGACCTGAACAACGCCGATGACGTCATGACCCAGTTGTTGAATATCGACTGGTATCGCGGCTTTATTCAGGGCAAGCAGATGGTCATGATTGGCTATTCTGACTCCGCGAAAGATGCAGGCGTAATGGCTGCATCCTGGGCACAATACCAGGCACAAGACGCACTGATCAAAACCTGCGAGAAAGCCGGCATTACCCTGACGCTGTTCCACGGACGCGGCGGCTCTATCGGCCGTGGCGGTGCGCCAGCACATGCTGCTCTACTTTCTCAACCGCCAGGAAGCCTGAAAGGTGGCCTGCGCGTAACCGAGCAAGGCGAGATGATTCGCTTCAAATATGGTCTGCCGGAAATCACTATCAGCAGCCTGTCGCTCTATACCAGCGCGATTCTGGAAGCTAACCTCTTGCCTCCACCAGAGCCGAAAAAAGAGTGGAAACTTATCATGGAGGATCTGTCTGTGACCTCGTGTGATATGTACCGTGGCTACATCCGTGAAAACGAAGACTTCGTGCCGTACTTCCGTTCAGCCACACCTGAGCTGGAATTGGGCAAACTGCCGCTGGGTTCACGCCCGGCTAAGCGTAAACCTAACGGTGGCGTTGAGTCTCTTCGTGCTATTCCATGGATCTTCGCGTGGACGCAAAACCGTCTGATGCTTCCAGCCTGGTTGGGTGCCGGTGCCGCACTGCAAAAAGTTGTAGAAGATGGCAAACAAGACGTGCTGGAAACCATGTGCCGCGACTGGCCATTCTTCTCCACACGCCTTGGAATGTTGGAAATGGTATTTGCTAAAGCTGACTTGTGGCTGGCGGAATATTACGACCAACGTCTGGTGAAGCCAGAATTGTGGAAGCTGGGCACACAGCTTCGCGACCAACTGGAAGCAGACATCAAAGTGGTACTGGACATTGCCAACGATTCACATCTGATGGCTGACCTGCCGTGGATTGCCGAGTCCATCCAGCTACGTAACATCTACACCGACCCATTGAACGTGTTGCAGGCTGAATTGCTGCATCGTTCGCGTCAGTCGGAAGAGAAAGGTGAAGAGCCAGATGCGCAGGTAGAACAAGCGCTGATGGTGACCATTGCCGGTGTTGCCGCAGGTATGCGTAACACGGGTTAATCGGTAGTAAGCGTTTATTAAAAACCCCGCTTGCGCGGGGTTTTTTGTTTTTATGGCAGAGATAAATTTATTTCAGGTCAAAACGATCCAGATTCATCACTTTCACCCAGGCCGCCACGAAGTCTTTCACAAACTTCTCTTTAGCATCACCACTGGCATAAACCTCCGCCAGCGCACGCAAAATTGCGTTGGAACCAAAGACCAGATCCGCACGAGTCGCGATGTGTTTCACTTCATTCGTTTGGCGGTCACGGCCTTCAAACAGTTCAGAAGAGTCATCCGTCGCTTTCCACTCAGTGCGCATATCCAGCAGATTGACAAAGAAATCGTTGCTGAGTACACCCAGACGATCGGTGAATACGCCTTGCTTACCGCCATCAAAATTCGCACCTAACACACGCAAGCCACCCACCAGCACGGTGAGTTCTGGCGCGGTTAGTGTCAGTTGCTGAGCTTTATCAATCAGCAGTGACTCTGTAGACGCTGCATCCACACGGGCACGGTAGTTGCGGAATCCATCTGCTACCGGCTCAAGCAGGTTGAACATCTCGATATCCGTCTGCTCCTGGCTCGCATCCACACGTCCCGGAATAAACGGAACGCGTACACTAATCCCCGCTGCTTCAGCTGCTTGCTCAACACCCACAACGCCTGCCAGCACAATGATGTCGGCCAGAGAGGCTTTACCAGAGGCTTTCTGAATGGCTTCCAGTGCAGGCAGAGCGCGAGAAGCGGTAGCGTTGACATCCCAACTACGCTGAGGAGCCAGCGCCAGGCGCGCACCATTAGCGCCGCCGCGTTTATCGCCGCCACGGAAAGTCGATGCCGACGCCCAGGCGACAGAAACCAGATCACCTACTGACAAACCGGAATGGGAAATCTCAGCTTTCAGGTGATCGATATCAGCAGGCGTTGGGCTGAATGTCGCTTTCGGCAACGGGTCCTGCCAAATCAGTTCTTCTTTTGGCACTTCTGGACCGATGTAACGCGCAATCGGCCCCATATCGCGGTGAGTCAGTTTGAACCAGGCGCGAGCAAACGCTTCGTTGAATGCTTGCGGGTCATTGAGGAAACGGCGTGAAATTTTTTCAAATTCCGGATCGAAACGCAGCGTGAGATCGGTAACCAACATAGTCGGCTTACGTTTTTTCGAGGGATCAAACGGATCAGGAATGATTTCTGGCGCATCGACTGCTTCAAACTGTATGGCACCAGCAGGGCTGCGCGTCTGGACCCATTCAAATTTGAACAAGTTCTCAAAGAAGTAGTTGCTCCACTGAGTGGGTGTTTGAGACCAGACCACTTCCAGGCCAGAGGTAATGGCGTCCGCACCTGCACCTGAGCCGTGGCTGCTCGTCCAACCTAAACCCTGGGCTTCAATAGGCGCCGCTTCTGGGTCAACACCCACATGCGTTGCTTCAGCCGCACCATGGGTTTTACCTAGCGTATGCCCACCGGCGATAAGCGCAACCGTCTCTTCGTCGTTCATTCCCATATTGCCGAAAGTCGCACGAATGGCCGCAGCCGCGGAGAGCGGTTCACCACTGGCGTTTGGCCCTTCGGGGTTAACATAAATCAGCCCCATTTCGGTCGCAGCTAATGGGCGTTTGGCCAGTGCTTCTGGATTACGGTGCTCAAGCCAGGCTTTTTCATTACCCCAGTTCACATCGAGGTCTGGTTCCCAAACATCTTCGCGTCCGGCACCAAAACCAAATGTACGGAAGCCGGAGTTTTCCAGCGCTACGTTCCCCGCCAGCACATACAAGTCTGCCCAGGAAATTTTCTGGCCATATTTCTGTTTGACAGGCCACAGCAGGCGACGAGCTTTATCCAGGCTGACGTTATCTGGCCAGGAGTTAAGGGGAGCAAAGCGCTGCTGACCACGACCCGCGCCACCACGGCCATCTACGGAGCGATAGGTACCAGCACCATGCCAGGCCATACGAATAAACAGCCCGGCATAGCTGCCCCAGTCGGCAGGCCACCATGGCTGAGAATCGGTAAGCAATGCTTTTAGATCGCCTTTCAGGGCAGAGTAATCGAGTTTGCTAAATTCTTTGCGGTAGTCAAAGTCTTCACCCAGAGGGTTTGACCGAGTGGAATGCTGATTGAGGAGATCGACACGGAGTTGTTTTGGCCACCAGTCACGACTGCTTGTTCCGGCTCCAGCACTTTCATCAGGGCTACCCTGATGAAACGGGCACTTACCTGTTCCTGCGGACAACGTATTATGATCGCTTTCGTTTGTGCTCATCTTCCTGCTCCCTTCACTATTTTTTTACCAGGATATACAGCTCTGCAGATAAGTTATAGACGATAAAAACTACAGATTTGATAGCTAATTCCTACTAATCAAACATTAAGGTAGCAAATGTTTTTCAAAGAAACGTCAGCGCTCCCGTCAATCTTGAAAAATAGCCATTAAAAAAACAGGGATATTGAGAAGAGGAGAGGGATTAGTGCGGGGAAAGTAATGGCCCTGACGGGCCATTTTCTGAATCAGACGCCCGGGCGAACACCCAGGGTATGGCAGATTGCATAACTCATTTCTGCACGGTTCAGCGTGTAAAAGTGGAAATCTTTCACCCCTTCACGGCTGAGGATCTTCACCATATCCATCGCGATATTGGCGCCGACCATTTTGCGAGTCTCTGCATCGTTATCCAGCCCTTCAAACATTTGCGCCATCCAGTGTGGGACACGCACGTTGGTCATGGTGGCGAATTTATGTGCCTGCTTGTAGTTACTCACTGGCAGAATGCCCGGCACGATTTCGACATCGATACCCGCCGCGGCACAGCGGTCGCGGAATCGTAGGTAGCTTTCCACATCAAAGAAGAACTGGGTGATAGCGCGGTTCGCACCGGCATCTATCTTGCGCTTCAGATTGATAAGATCAGCCTGCGCACTTTTCGCTTCAGGGTGAACTTCCGGATAAGCGGCGACCGAAATATCAAAGTCACCGACATCTTTCAGTAACGTCACCAGATCCGAAGCATACATATCCGGCTTGCCGCCACCAGGGGGTAAATCACCGCGCAAGGCAACGATATGACGTATACCGTTATTCCAGTAATCCTGCGCAATGGCACGCAATTCGTCGCGGGAGGCATCGATACAAGTCAAATGCGGTGCCGCTTCCAGACCCGTGCGATCTTTAATGCCTTTGATGATGCTATGCGTACGGTCACGTTCGCCAGAGTTTGCGCCATAAGTCACGGAGACAAATTTTGGTTTCAGGCTGCTGAGTCGATCAATTGAGCTCCACAGGGTTTGTTCCATTTCACTGGTGCGCGGCGGGAAAAATTCAAAGGAAACGTTAATTTGCCCGGCAACTTCGGCCAGACTCTGATTCAGTGCTTCCCGCTGGTTGGCGTGAAAAAAGCTCATACCCTTACCTCATCAATCGCATTTTATTATGTGGTGTTGTGTTTTACTACATCCAGACGTTTAGACGTCCAGATAGCAAGATGAAGGAAAAGCATGACGCCGTCAACTGATAATTCAATACAAGAAATGAGGAATTCTCAATCAAATTGAATTTTCTTCATGTTGGGAAGATCGTAAGAAAAAACCCTCACCCCAGCCCTCTCCCTCAGGGAGAGGGAGAAAACCAATCGACTCCTTCTCCTGGGAGGAGAAGGTTGGGATAAGGGCGTGCAGAGATTACAGCAACTGCGCCAGACGGTTAAGGTCAGACTGAATCGCACCCGCTGTCACATCACGTCCTGCACCTGGCCCACGGATCACCAACGGGTTATCGCGGTACCAGCGGCTTTCAATGGCAAACACGTTATCGCATGGCAGCAGCGAGGCCAGAGGATGTTCCGGACGAACCGCTTCGACGCCCACACGCGCTTTACCGTTGGCGTCAAAACGCGCCACGTGACGCAGTACCAGGCCCATTTCCTGTGCCGCTTCCAGACGCTGAACCATCTGCTCATTCAGCTCTTCGCCATTTTCAAAGAAATGGTCAATGGAGCCTTCTTCGCTGCCGTTAGTCACCAGCGATTCAACACGCACCTGGTCCGGCTCGATGTCATAACCCGCTTCACGGGCAAGGATCACCAGTTTACGCATCACGTCCTTCCCGGAGAGATCAACGCGTGGATCCGGTTCGGTTAATCCTTGCTGCCAGGCCTGATCCACCAAATCGGTAAACGGCACCGTGCCATCAAATTGCAGGAACAGCCAGGAGAGCGTACCGGAGAAAATGCCGCTGATAGCGAGAATGGAATCACCGCTTTCACGCAAGTCCCGAACGGTATGGTTTACCGGCAAACCTGCACCCACGGTGGCGTTATACAGCCAGTGGCGACCAGTTTTGGTAAATGCGTTGCGGATTTCACGATATTTCTGGCTGTTGCTGGCACCGGCCAGTTTATTGGCGCTGATGACGTGGAAACCATGGCTTGCGAAATCAAGATACTGATCGGCTAACTGCTCGCTCGCCGTCACATCCAGAACCACCAAATCATCATACGGATGCGAGCGCATCCACTGGAACAGTGATTCTTCATCCTGCTCTACCGCTTCGTCGCTAAAGAAAGCGAGCGCACGGCTGGCATCCAGACCTTCGTAATTGAGCAAGCTGCGGCTACTGTCCACCACACCTGCCAGAACGAATTCAAAACCGGTACGCGCGGAGAGGGTTTCTTGCTCGCGGGCAAATAGTTCCAGCCAGCGAGAACCAATATTCCCTTTCCCGAAAAGCACCAGACCGACACGTTTTTCAGCGCGGAACAGGGACTTATGCAGACCCTGAATTAAGTTTTCAGTTGGGCCAACACGCAGTACCGCAACCAGGCTGATTCCGTCTTCAGACTGCCAGATAAACTCAACAGGCTGGTCTTTTAGCTGCTGCCAGAAACGGTGGCTATGCAGAGGATTACGGCACACACCCGCACCGACCATTGCTACCAGCGCCAGGCCTTCGCGCAAGCGCAATTCGCCAGGCAGACTCGCCTTCTGTAGCGTTTCTAACACGCTGCCTGCAACTTCTGAGGTGTAGCAAAGTTGCAGCAGGTTACGATCAGGGTGAACACCGACTGACAGCGGGCGAATCTGAGCACGTTTCAACAACGTATCCAGCTCTTTGTGCGCCAGTTTAAAATCTTGCTGCGGGGAAACCTGCAGTTCAATCAGGCAAACATCGTCGTGGCTGGTGACGATACGCGCACCAGTACCCGATGCCAGTACACGTTCGATACGTGTTGAGCCTTGCTCCGGGGAGTAGCTGCAACGTAATTGCAGGTCGATGTCACTACCGGAAACCGGCTGCAAGGTACGTGCGTGCAGGACAGGTGCTGCCAGACGCGCCAGTTCACTTGCTTCATCAAGACGTAAGAGTGGGAGCAGGCACGCATCTTTCACTTTACGTGGATCCGCGCTGTAAACCCCGGCAACGTCACTCCAGATGGTCACGCGGGAAACCCCGGCTAGCGCACCAATCTGGGTGGCTGAATAGTCAGAACCATTACGCCCAAGCAGCACGGTTTCGCCCGCGTCATTACGACAAATAAAGCCGGTCACAACGAGGCGTTTGTGCGGATGTTGCGCCATCAGTTCTTGCAGTAAAGGCCAGGATAAGCCTTCGTTAACTTGGGGTTGAGCAGCACGTTCAGCGCGCATAAATTCTCGCGCATCCAGCCACGCGGCTGGGTGACCTAACTGATTCAGCACCGCAGACATCAGACGTGCAGACCAAATTTCACCATGACCCACGACTTCGGCATACACTGCGTCGGTCATTTTGCCATCCAGCAGACCCGCCAGACGCTCAAGATCATGAATAAACTGACCGATTAAGCTATCAGCAACATCAGGTGCCACAAGGCCGCTAATCAACTCACTCTGATAACGACGTAACGCCTGTTGAACCTGATGAGCAGAAAGACGATCGCTTTGGCTCAACTTTAACCAATTTATCAACTGGTTAGTTGTGCTACCGGCGGCGGAAACCACCATCATATCGCCAGGATTAGAGTACTCGGCCATAATCCCTGCAACGCGCAGGTAACACTTCACATCTGCCAGACTACTGCCACCAAATTTATGCAGTTGACGAACCGGCGCCCCTGCTGGTGCTGAAACACTCATGCTTACCCCTCGGCTGCAACCCGGAATGCATTTTCCAGGTCAGCAATTAAATCTTCGCTATCTTCAATGCCAGTCGAAATACGCAGCAAGGTTTCTGAAATCCCCGCTGCCGCACGCGCTTCTGGTGCCATGCCCGCATGGGTCATCGTCGCCGCGTGTGAAATCAAACTTTCTACCCCACCCAGCGATTCCGCCAGAGTGAAGAGAGTCAGGCTACTCAGGAAGCGACGCAGCTTTTGCTCGTCACCATTAAATTCAAAACTCAGCATCGCGCCAAAACCCTTTTGCTGACGAGCAGCAATTTCATGGCCCTGGTTATCTGGCAGCGAAGGATGATACAGCTTTTTCACCAGCGGTTGCGTTTGCAGGAAGTCGACAATCGCCTGGGCATTTCGTTGCGCCACTTCCATTCGTGGTGAAAGCGTACGCAGGCCGCGCAGCAGCAAGTAGCTATCGAAAGCACCGCCGGTTACGCCAATGTTGTTTGCCCACCAGGCAAGCTCAGTGACGGTTTCCGCGTCTTTCGCAATCACCACACCCGCAACAACATCTGAGTGGCCATTCAGGTATTTAGTACAAGAGTGCAGAACCAAATCCGCGCCCAATGACAACGGGTTTTGCAGCGCCGGGCTCAGGAAGGTGTTATCCACCACACTGATTGCCCCAGCTTCACGCGCAGCGGCGCAGATTTTCGCAATATCTACCACTCGTAACAAGGGATTACTTGGGCTTTCGACCAGCACGAGTTTTGGTTTTTCGTTAAGTGCTGCACTTAATGCCGCTTCATCACCTTGATCGACAAACAAAACGCGATAGGCGCCGCGTTTTGCGAGACTATCAAAAAGTCGGTAGCTGCCGCCGTAACAGTCATGTGGAGCCACCAGCAGATCGCCAGGTTTCAGGAAAACAGTCGTGACCAGGTGAATTGCTGACATACCGGTATTTGTCAGCACTGCACCCGCGCCACCTTCCAGTTCGGCCAGTGCACGTTGGACAACATCACGCGTAGGATTCCCACGACGCGAGTAATCATGCGCGCGCGGCTCGTTAAATCCGGTGAAATTATAAGTACTGGAGAGATGGATAGGCGGTACAACGCAGCCGTATTGCTCGTCATCGTTTAAACCGCTACGTACTGCGATAGTTGCCTGTTTACGCGTCATGGCTCTCGAATCCTTGCTGGTCGAATAAAGGTCAGGCACCAGAGTAAACACTGCTGAGTTAGACGTCAATACATCTGGACATCTAAACTTCTTTGCGTATAGATTGAGCAAACGCGCAATAGCCGTTAAAATTATACGCTTTAGGGTGATAGCGTCGCAGACCGCGAATCAATAAACGCTGTACACTACGACCAGAAAATCGCTTCTCTCGCGACGCGTCCGATTGAGGCATATATACATTGATAAGAGGATTAAGTATCTCATGGCTGAATGGAGCGGCGAATATATCAGCCCTTACGCTGAGCACGGGAAGAAGAGTGAGCAAGTAAAGAAAATTACGGTTTCCATTCCTCTGAAGGTGTTAAAAATCCTCACCGATGAGCGTACCCGTCGCCAGGTGAATAACCTGCGTCACGCGACTAACAGTGAACTCCTGTGCGAAGCCTTCCTGCATGCGTTTACTGGCCAACCGTTGCCTAACGATGCAGATCTGCGCAAAGAGCGTAGCGATGAGATCCCTGAAGCGGCGAAGGTGATTATGCGCGAACTGGGGATTGATCCAGAGACCTGGGAATACTAGTTACAGGAATGATCCTTATTCTCTATAGCATTCGAGTCGTAGGTAGGCGGCAAGGGAGCAAATCCCCGGGAGCTTACTGAAAAGTGACTGGGGTGAGTGAGTGCAGCCAACACCCCTACGGCTTGAATGATGACGGGAATAACAAAAAAGGCGCCGTTAGGCGCCTTTTTCTTACCGTGCAGCGAATTACTTCTTCGCGCCTGGAACGCTGAAACGCTTGTTGAAGCGGTCAACGCGGCCACCGGTAGCAACATCACGCTGCTTGCCAGTGTAGAACGGGTGGCATTCGCCACATACGTCCAGGTTCAGATCATGACCCACGGTAGAGCGAATCTTGATAGAATTACCGCAAGAACAGTTTGCAGTAATTTCTGTGTAGTTCGGGTGAATATTCTTTTTCATGGAAAACCTCTGTATAAGGCCGCGTCGCTCTTCCAGCCCTAACGCCAGACACCACGCGAAGTTGATAAATTAGGTTTTTTGATACCAAAAACTGCGCATCAAAGGCGGCGAATCATACAGAACCCCGCGAATGGATGCAAACTGATCCGCATTTTCTGGAACACACAGTGTACACTATCTCGTCATTTTTAGCATTTCGGAATAATTAATGCCTGTCGCCCACGTCGCTTTGCCGGTTCCCCTTGCTCGAACTTTTGATTACCTCGTTCCCGCGGGAATGCAGGTGGCATCTGGTTGTCGCGTCATGGTGCCGTTTGGCAAACGCCAGGCTGTCGGAATTGTCGTGGCCGTCAGTGAGCACAGCGATTTACCGCTCAGCGATCTCAAACCCGTGGCAGACGTTCTGGAAAGCGAATCATTGTATCCCGAATCACTCTGGCGCGTTCTGCTTTGGGCCGCCGAGTACTATCACCATCCACTTGGGGATGTGCTTTTCCATGCCTTGCCTATTTTGCTGCGTCAGGGTAAAGCGGCACATCACGCACCGTTGTGGTACTGGTTCGCGACCGAAGAAGGCAAAGCTGTTGACCTTAACAGTCTGAAACGAGCCCCAAAACAGCAACAGGCGCTGGCGGCGGTTCGGCAAAATATCATCTGGCGTCATCAGGTAAACGAGCTGGAAATCAGTGAGGCGGGGTTACAGGCTTTACGCACCAAAGGTTTGTGCGACCTGAAAAGTGCCGCACCGGCTACCACTGACTGGCGTGACAGCTATTCCGTCGAAGGTGAACGTTTACGCCTGAACACTGAGCAAGCCACCGCAATCGGGGCGATTCATAGCTCGGCCGATCACTTTGCAGTCTGGCTTCTGGCGGGGATTACGGGTTCTGGTAAAACGGAAGTGTATCTCAGCGTGCTGGAAAACGTGCTGGCGCAAGGCAAGCAGGCCCTGGTTCTGGTGCCAGAAATCGGACTGACGCCACAAACCATCGCCCGTTTCCGCGAACGTTTTAACGCACCGGTCGAAGTTCTGCATTCCGGGCTAAACGACAGCGAACGTCTTGCCGTGTGGTTAAAAGCCCGCAGCGGCGAGGCCGCGATTGTCATCGGCACTCGCTCTTCACTGTTTACACCGTTCTGCCGACTCGGCGTCATCGTCATTGATGAAGAGCATGACAGCTCCTATAAACAGCAGGAAGGCTGGCGCTATCACGCCCGCGATTTAGCCGTGTATCGCGCCCATGCGGAAGACATCCCCATTATTCTTGGCTCCGCAACCCCTGCACTGGAAACCCTGCATAACGTTCAACTGGGGAAATATCGCCAGTTGCGTCTGACAAAGCGTGCCGGTAATGCGAGTACTGCCACGCAACAAGTCGTCGATTTAAAAGGACAGCCGCTGAAATCTGGCCTGGCACCTGCACTCATCAAAAAAATTGGCCAGCATTTGAAGGCTGATAATCAGGTGATCCTGTTCCTTAATCGCCGTGGATTTGCCCCCGCCCTGCTTTGCCATGAGTGCGGGTGGATTGCGGAATGTCCACGTTGCGACCACTACTACACCTATCATCAGGGCCAGCGCCATTTGCGCTGCCACCATTGCGACAGCCAAAGACCGGTTCCGCAGCAGTGTCCACACTGTGGTTCAACCAATCTGGTTCCGGTGGGAATGGGCACAGAACAGCTTGAGCATAGCCTTGCGCCAGAATTCCCGGGTGTGCCGATTTCGCGTATCGATCGTGATACTACCAGCCGAAAAGGGGCGCTCGAGCAGCAACTGGCGGAAGTGCATCGCGGCGGCGCGCGTATTTTGATTGGCACGCAAATGTTAGCGAAAGGCCATCACTTCCCGGACGTCACTCTGGTGGCTTTGCTGGATGTCGATGGCGCACTGTTTTCAGCCGATTTCCGCGCAGCGGAGCGCTTTGCCCAACTCTACATTCAGGTTTCTGGGCGTGCGGGTCGAGCAGGCAAACAAGGTGAAGTCCTGCTACAAACGCACCATCCTGAGCATCCTTTATTACAGACATTGCTCACCAATGGTTACGACGACTTCGCAAGCCAGGCGCTTAAAGAACGCAAAACAGTCTTCTTGCCGCCATTTACCAGTCACATCATGTTCCGTGCGGAAGACCAGAATAACCATCAGGCTCCGCTTTTTTTACAGCAATTGCGCAATCTGCTGGAGTCCAGTCCATTAAGAGATGAGCAGTTATGGATTATGGGGCCAGTACCTTGTTTACAGCCTAAACGAGGTGGGCGTTTCCGCTGGCAAATTCTGCTGCAACACCCTTCGCGAGCGCGTCTGCAACGCCTGGTTAGCCAGTCGCTGAAACTGGTCAATACCTTGCCGGAATCACGCAAGGTGAAGTGGATGCTGGACGTTGACCCGATAGACGGCTAGCACAAAGCCCTATGGATATGCGAAGCGGATCGAAAAATTCAACAACCATCACACTTTTAATGAAATAACTGTAACCAACGAACATCAATTTCTGCTAAGAATGTGAACATGGTCAGACACCAGGGACGTTGTCAGCACCTGTCGTGTGCACGCGAGGAGAAGAAGTTGAAGCCGAAGAATCAGGTTGCTAGTGCAACCATGAAAGATGTTGCTGTCCAGGCGAAAGTCTCAACCGCAACAGTGTCCAGGGCACTAATGAACCCGGACAAAGTATCGCAAAGCACTCGTAATCGTGTGGAAGAAGCGGCAATAGCCGTTGGTTATTTACCCCATTCTTTGGGGCGAAATTTAAAGCGTAATGAGTCTCGTACCATTCTGGTTATTGTCCCGGATATCTGCGATCCCTTCTTTAGCGAAATTATTCGCGGTATCGAAGTGACGGCAGCGGAACAAGGCTATTTGGTGTTGATTGGCGATTGTGCTCATCAAAATCAGCAGGAAAAAACCTTCATCAATCTGATCATCACCAAGCAGATTGACGGGATGCTATTGCTTGGTTCACGTCTTCCCTTCGATGCCAGCATTGAAGAGCAGCGCAATTTACCGCCAATGGTCATGGCGAACGAATTTGCCCCTGAACTGGAACTGCCAACCGTTCACATTGATAACCTGACGGCCGCGTTTAACGCCGTTTATTATCTGCAGCAGCTTGGCCATCAAAGAATTGCCTGTATTGCGGGCCCTGAAGAGATGCCGCTTTGTCACTACCGCTTGCAAGGGTACGTGCAGGCCTTGCGTCGCACGGGAACGGTCATCGATCCGCATTACATCGCGCGGGGAAACTTTACCTATGAAGCCGGTGCCGCGGCGTTAGCAAAATTGCTGGCGCTACCGAATCCACCGACTGCCGTGTTCTGCCATAGCGACGTGATGGCGCTGGGAGCACTGTCTCAGGCCAAGCGCAGCGGCTTACGCGTGCCGGAAGATTTATCCATCATGGGCTTTGATGACATTGCTCTTTCACAGTTCTGTGACCCACCGCTCACCACCGTAGCTCAACCCCGTTTCGACATCGGGCGAGAAGCTATGCTGTTGCTGTTGGATCAGCTTCACGGGCAAGCCGTGAGTAGTGGTTCGCGTTTACTGGACTGTGAGCTCATTGAACGAGGCTCCACCAGCGCACCAGGCAGTAGAAAATGAACCGCTTTAGGACACTGGATTCTGGTCAAAGGGATGTCCATTAAGTAACATGGCGGGCTGATAAACGTAAAAAATATAGCGAATCGATAGTGGCACAACGAGATTATGTACGCCGCGGGCAATCGGCAGGTACGCGGCGTAAGAAAAGTAGCACCCGCAACAAGCAACGCAGCCTGGCATCTGTCTCGCCGACAATGGTCGCCATTGCGGCAGCCGTTCTGGTGACCTTTATTGGTGCTCTGTACTTCATTACTCATCATAAGAAAGATGAAAGCGAAACCCTGCCTGGTCATAAAGTTACAGGTAATGGCCTTCCACCTAAACCAGAAGAACGCTGGCGTTATATCAAAGAGCTGGAGAATCGCCAGACTGGCGTGCGCAGTCCTACTGAGCCAACTGCCGGTGGCGAAGTGCAGAATAAAGATCAGCTCACCAGCGAACAGCGCCAGTTGTTGGAGCAAATGCAGTCGGATATGCGCCAGCAGCCAACTCAGTTGAATGAAGTGCCATGGAATGAGCAGACGCCAGAACAGCGTCAGCACACACTCCAGCGCCAGAAAGCCATTCAGCAGCAACAAGTACAACAACAGCCGTTCACTGCTCAACAAGTTGCGCCGCAACCACGAGCCGTACAACAGCAGTCGCAGCCCGTCACGCAGCAACCGCGTCAAGTACAGCAGCAGCCGCGTACCACTACGTCAACGCAGCAGCCGTACCAGGATTTGTTGCAAACCCCGCCGCATACTCAGCAGCGTGCAGCAACACCAGCGACACAACCGCGTGAACAGGCGCAACCAAAAGCGGTTCAACCGGCAGCGCCTATCGATGTGGTTAAACCGACTCCGGCACCTCAGGAGAAGCAGAAAGACGAAAAACGCTGGATGGTACAGTGTGGTTCCTTTAAAGGCAGTGAGCAGGCAGAAACCGTGCGTGCGCAGCTGGCATTTGAAGGCTTTGATTCACGCATTACCACCAATAATGGCTGGAACCGCGTGGTGATTGGCCCGATTAAAGGCAAGGACAATGCCGAAGGCACTCTGAATCGTCTGAAGATGGCCGGTCACTCTAACTGCATTCGTCTGGGCGGGGGTTGAAACCCCCAAAATCCCCCCCATCTATAATTGCATTCAGCCCCGATATAACATCGGGGTACTTATTTAGCTGATGCAATAAGGGGTCTGCTCGTGACAACAATAGTAAGTGTACGCCGCAACGGCCATGTCGTAATCGGTGGTGATGGTCAGGCCACGCTTGGCAATACCGTGATGAAAGGCAACGTCAAAAAAGTGCGTCGTTTGTATAACGACAAAGTGATTGCCGGTTTTGCTGGCGGTACCGCAGATGCCTTTACCCTGTTTGAACTCTTTGAACGCAAGCTTGAAATGCACCAGGGTCATTTGGTGAAAGCCGCGGTTGAACTGGCAAAAGACTGGCGTACCGACCGTATGCTGCGCAAACTTGAAGCTCTGCTGGCTGTCGCCGATGAAAATGCTTCGCTTATCATCACCGGTAATGGCGACGTTATCCAACCAGAAGATGACCTGATTGCTATTGGTTCAGGTGGTCCTTATGCCCAGGCAGCTGCGCGCGCATTGCTTGATAACACCGAACTGGGTGCTCGTGACATCGTAGAGAAATCGCTGGGGATCGCCGGTGATATCTGCATCTACACCAACCATTTCCATACTATTGAAGAATTAGCGTCTAAGGCGTAAGGAATCCCCATGTCTGAAATGACCCCACGCGAAATTGTCAGCGAACTGAACAAACACATTATTGGCCAGGACAATGCCAAGCGTTCCGTGGCGATTGCGCTGCGTAACCGCTGGCGCCGTATGCAGCTTGATGAAGAGCTGCGTCATGAAGTTACGCCAAAAAACATTCTGATGATCGGCCCGACGGGTGTTGGTAAAACCGAAATTGCTCGTCGTCTGGCAAAACTCGCTAACGCGCCGTTCATCAAAGTAGAAGCTACCAAATTCACCGAAGTGGGTTATGTAGGTAAAGAAGTGGATTCTATCATCCGCGATCTGACTGATTCCGCGATGAAAATGGTTCGTCTGCAATCCATCGACAAAAATCGCTTCCGTGCCGAAGAAATGGCTGAAGAGCGTATTCTTGATGTTCTGCTGCCACCAGCGAAAAACAACTGGGGCCAGGCTGAAGCACCACAAGAGCCTTCTGCAGCGCGTCAGTCTTTCCGTAAAAAATTACGTGAAGGCCAGTTAGACGATAAAGAAATTGAAATCGATCTTGCTGCGGCACCGATGGGCGTTGAGATCATGGCTCCTCCTGGCATGGAAGAAATGACCAGCCAGTTGCAGTCTATGTTCCAGAACCTCGGCGGCCAGAAGCAAAAACCACGCAAATTGAAAATCAAAGATGCGATGAAACTTCTAATTGAAGAAGAAGCCGCAAAACTGGTGAACCCTGAAGAACTGAAGCAAGACGCGATTGATGCCGTTGAGCAACACGGCATCGTGTTTATCGATGAGATCGATAAAATCTGTAAGCGCGGCGGCAACAGCTCCGGCCCGGATGTGTCTCGTGAAGGCGTGCAGCGTGATTTGCTGCCACTGGTTGAAGGCTGCACCGTTTCGACTAAACACGGTATGGTCAAAACTGACCACATCCTGTTTATCGCCTCGGGCGCGTTCCAGGTGGCAAGCCCGTCAGACCTGATCCCTGAATTGCAGGGTCGTCTGCCAATTCGTGTGGAATTGCAGGCGCTGACCGTTGAAGATTTCGAACGCATTCTGACTGAGCCAAATGCGTCTATTACCGTGCAGTACAAAGCGCTGATGGGCACGGAAGGCGTGACTATCGACTTCACCGCTGACGGTATTCGTCGTATCGCTGAAGCCGCATGGCAGGTGAACGAGTCCACTGAAAACATCGGTGCACGTCGTCTGCACACGGTACTCGAACGCCTGGTTGAAGACATCTCTTATGATGCCAGCGACCTGAGCGGCCAATCCATCCTGATTGATGCCGAATATGTGAGTAAGCATCTGGATGAGTTGGTAGCAGATGAAGACTTGAGCCGTTTTATCCTATAATCCCGCTCAACGTATTTTCTTCATTTCAAATGGAGGGCTTATGCCCTCCATTTTTTATATCTAACAGAGAGACTTATGAGCGAATCGCACTCTGTAAGCACCACTCAGGCCTGGCTTGAAAGCTTGCGTCCACGCACCTTACCCCTGGCATTTGCTTCAATCGTCTGCGGATCGGCGTTGGCTTTCTGGCAAGGCGTGTTTAATCCAGCCATTGCTTTACTGGCGTTGCTGACTGCGGGGCTACTTCAAATCCTCTCTAACCTGGCCAATGACTACGGCGATGCGGTAAAAGGCAGCGATAAAGAAGACCGCATCGGGCCACTACGCGGGATGCAGAAAGGGGTGATTACTCAGGCGCAAATGAAAAAGGCGCTGATTATTACCGTGGTGTTGATTTGCTTATCTGGCCTTGCTTTGGTCGCCGTCGCTTGCCGCACGCTGGCCGATTTCCTTGGATTCCTGGCGCTGGGTTTGTTGGCCATCATCGCCGCCATTACCTACACCGTTGGTACGCGTCCATATGGTTACATGGGGCTTGGCGATATTTCCGTGCTGGTCTTTTTTGGCTGGCTGAGTGTGGCGGGAACCTGGTATTTGCAGGCGCATTCTCTCGCGCCATTAGTGTTCTTCCCTGCGACCGCGTGCGGATTACTCGCAACGGCGGTGCTCAATATCAACAATTTACGTGATATCGACAGTGACCGTGAGAACGGTAAAAACACGCTGGCTGTGCGCCTTGGGCCGGTGTTGGCTCGTCGCTACCATGCCTGCTTGTTGGTAGGCGCTCTGGCGTGCCTTGCGCTGTTTAATCTGGTCTGGTTGCAAAGTCTGTGGGGATGGCTGTTTGTGTTGGCCGCACCGTTGCTGATTAAGCAAACGCTGTATGTATTACGCGAAACAGATCCGCTGGCGATGCGTCCAATGCTTGAACGCACGGTAAAAGCTGCATTGCTCACTAACCTGTTGTTTGCGGTAGGAGTTGTGCTAAGTACGGTGTCGTTTTAGCTGACAAATATCAATTAACAATTGATGATTTTGCCAACAGTTAACATTAAGCGATATACTGACAACTCGTGCAGCAACAGAACCCTAATCCTATGAAATATGATACTTCCGAGCTTTGCGACATCTACCAGGAAGATGTCAACGTCGTTGAACCGCTATTTTCCAACTTCGGTGGGCGGTCGTCCTTTGGCGGGCAAATCATCACGGTTAAATGTTTCGAGGACAACGGATTGTTGTATGATCTGCTCGAACAAAATGGCCGTGGCCGCGTTCTGGTGATTGATGGCGGTGGCTCTGTACGCCGTGCGTTGATTGATGCAGAACTTGCCCGTCTGGCGGCTCAAAACGAGTGGGAAGGCCTCGTGGTATACGGCGCCGTGCGTCAGGTTGATGACCTGGAAGAACTGGATATTGGTATCCAGGCGATTGCCGCCATTCCTGTGGGTTCCGCAGGTGTGGGTGTTGGCGAAAGCGATATCCGCGTGAACTTTGGTGGCGTGACATTTTTCTCCGGCGACCATCTGTATGCCGATAACACCGGTATTATCCTTTCTGAAGATCCCCTCGATATCGAATAACAAAACGGGCGCCCTTAGGCGCCCGTTCTTTTTCTTTTCGATCAATACCCTAAATAATTCAAGTTGCAGGTAGGCGGCAATTGAGTGAATCCCCAGAAGCTTACTAAAGTAAGTGACTGGGGTGAGCGAATGCAGCCAACGCCTCTGCGGCTTGAACTATGACGGGTATTACACTTCTTCCATCTTACCCAGCAGAGCGTGTAAACGATCCTGCCAAACATGCTGTTGTTCTTTCAGAGAATTGTTTTCGCGTACTAATTCTTCATGATTGCTCTGAGAATGCTGAACTTGTTGAGACAGATTGTTGTTAGTCTCTTTCAGCTCTTCGATTTCCATTTGCAGCAGGGTAATGGTATCAATCGCCTGCTGTACTTTTGCTTCCAGTTTCTCAAACACTTCAAATGACATTTCGAACCTCTCCTGAATTGCAAGGCGTTGATGGATGTCTAAATCCCCGTCCCGGATATTCCCCGAAGACACCTTATGAATATATGCGCACCACGCAGCGTGTCTCGATTGTAAGTAGCGTGAGTACCCGTGTCCAGCGAGTTCAAGCGCTCTTTGCGTAACATAACGTTTTTCGGCATATGCCGAATGACGGCGCGGGTAAAAATCACTATTTGTTAACGCATTAATATGTTCAGCGAACATCTGCGAACTCTTCCCTGGGTGATAATGCGCACAAATTGGCGCGAGATCGCTCATTTTTATGACGTGACACGCAAATTTAAAGCTCGATATTTCTCGTTTATGTTCGTTAACGATAAATTAACACTATGCCTACATGGCACCTGCGCGGCAGGGAAGCCCGAACAAACAATAATCATTAATTTTGCCTTCAGGACCCTATTATGAGTCAGACAGCTCCATCAACCTTGAAAGGTCAGTGCATCGCCGAGTTCATGGGTACCGCGTTGTTGATTTTCTTCGGTGTAGGATGTGTCGCCGCCTTAAAAGTGGCAGGTGCCAGCTTCGGACAGTGGGAAATTAGTATTATCTGGGGTTTAGGGGTGGCGATGGCTATCTACCTTACCGCAGGGGTTTCCGGCGCTCATCTTAATCCAGCGGTGACCATCGCATTATGGCTGTTCGCCTGTTTTGATAAACGCAAAGTCGTGCCATTTATTGTGTCGCAAGTTGCAGGTGCATTTTGCGCCGCAGCTTTGGTTTATGGCCTGTATTACAATTTATTCCTCGATTACGAGCAGACCCATCACATAGTGCGCGGTAGCGTAGAAAGTCTGGACCTGGCGGGGATCTTCTCAACGTATCCAAACCCGCACATTAATCTGGTGCAGGCATTCGCAGTAGAAATGGTGATTACCGCTATTTTGATGGGTCTTATTCTGGCGCTGACGGATGATGGCAACGGTGTTCCTCGTGGCCCGTTAGCCCCCTTGTTGATTGGTTTGTTGATTGCGGTTATCGGTGCATCGATGGGACCATTGACCGGATTTGCCATGAACCCTGCGCGTGACTTTGGCCCGAAACTGTTCGCCTGGTTTGCCGGGTGGGGCGACGTCGCCTTTACAGGTGGTCGCGATATCCCTTACTTCCTGGTTCCGGTATTTGGCCCGATAGTGGGTGCTGCGTTAGGTGCGTTTGGCTACCGTAAGCTTATTGGCCGCCATTTACCTTGTGATGTTTGTGTGGAAGAGGAAGAGAAATCCAGTACCTCCACGCAGCAAAATGCTTCTTTGTAAGACTGACTTCAGGACAAAATTATGACCCACGAAAAAAAATACATCGTCGCACTTGATCAAGGCACCACCAGCTCTCGCGCCGTCGTCCTGGATCACGATGCTAACGTCGTCAGCGTGTCACAGCGCGAATTTCAGCAAATCTACCCAAAAGCAGGATGGGTAGAACATGATCCGATGGAGATTTGGGCCACTCAAAGCTCCACACTGGTAGAAGTGCTGGCGAAAGCGGACATCAACTCAGACCAAATTGCCGCCATTGGTATCACTAACCAACGTGAAACCGCGATTGTCTGGGAAAAAGAGACCGGAAAACCGATTTATAACGCCATCGTCTGGCAGTGTCGTCGTACCGCAGAAATCTGCGAGCAACTCAAACGCGACGGCCTGGAAGAGTACATTAAATCCGCCACTGGCCTGGTGGTTGACCCGTACTTCTCGGGTACCAAAGTGAAGTGGATCCTTGACCATGTTGAAGGTTCGCGTGAACGTGCTCGCCGTGGTGAACTGCTGTTCGGTACCGTCGATACGTGGCTAATCTGGAAAATGACTCAGGGCCGCGTGCACGTTACCGATTATACCAACGCCTCACGTACCATGCTGTTTAACATCCACGATCTCGACTGGGATGACCGCATGCTGGAAGCGCTGGATATTCCACGCGCTATGCTGCCGGAAGTGCGCAAATCCTCAGAAGTGTATGGCCAGACCAACATCGGTGGTAAAGGCGGCACGCGTATTCCTATCGCCGGGATCGCCGGTGACCAGCAGGCCGCGCTGTTTGGCCAACTGTGCGTCAAAGAAGGGATGGCTAAAAATACCTACGGTACAGGCTGCTTTATGCTGATGAATACCGGCACGCAGGCGGTGAAATCCACTCACGGTTTGCTGACTACCATTGCTTGTGGCCCACGCGGCGAAGTGAATTATGCGCTGGAAGGTGCAGTATTCATGGGCGGCGCTTCTATCCAGTGGCTACGCGATGAAATGAAACTGATAAGCGATGCAACGGATTCTGAATACTTTGCCACTAAAGTCAAAGATACCAACGGCGTATATGTCGTCCCGGCCTTTACCGGTCTTGGTGCGCCATATTGGGACCCGTATGCCCGTGGTGCCATTTTCGGACTGACACGTGGCGTGAATGCTAACCACATTATCCGCGCAACGCTTGAGTCCATCGCTTATCAAACCCGTGATGTTCTGGAAGCGATGCAGGCCGATGCTGACATTCGTTTGCACGCCTTGCGTGTTGATGGCGGCGCGGTGGCGAATAACTTCCTGATGCAGTTCCAGGCGGACATTTTGGGTACCCGCGTTGAGCGTCCTGAAGTGCGCGAAGTGACAGCATTAGGTGCCGCGTATCTGGCAGGCCTGGCCGTTGGCTTCTGGCAAAATCTGGATGAAGTCAGCGAAAAAGCCGTTATCGAAAAAGAGTTCCGTCCGGGTATCGAAACTACCGAACGTAACTACCGTTACGCAGGATGGAAGAAAGCCGTTAAACGTGCTTTGGACTGGGAAGATCACGAAGAAAGTTAATCCCCTCCCCCAACCCCTCTCCCCCAGGAGAGGGGATCACCCATCCCCTCCTGTGCTAAACTCGGTCGCAATTAGGCTTGCGAAATGAGTGTGCAATGAGACGAGAACTGGCGATTGAATTTTCCCGTGTAACCGAAGCTGCAGCGCTTGCGGGTTATAAATGGTTAGGACGTGGCGATAAAAATATTGCGGATGGCGCCGCCGTTCACGCAATGCGTATCGTGCTCAATCAGGTCAATATTGACGGCCAGATTGTGATTGGCGAAGGGGAAATCGACGAAGCGCCAATGCTCTACATTGGTGAAAAAGTCGGTACCGGCCAGGGCGACGCGGTCGATATCGCCGTTGACCCGATTGAAGGCACCCGTATGACAGCGATGGGTCAGGCAAACGCGCTGGCGGTGCTGGCGGTGGGTGATAAAGGCAGCTTCCTGAACGCCCCCGACATGTACATGGAAAAGCTGATTGTTGGCCCAGGTGCTAAAGGCATAATCGACCTGAATCTTCCGCTGGCTGAAAACCTCTATAACGTCGCTGTAGCACTCAATAAACCGCTTAGCGAACTCACCGTCACTATTCTTGCCAAACCTCGCCACGATGCCGTCATTGCCGAGATGCAAAAACTCGGAGTGCGCGTATTTGCCATTCCTGACGGTGATGTTGCGGCCTCTATTTTGACCTGCATGCCGGATAGCGAAGTGGACGTGATGTACGGCATTGGCGGCGCACCTGAAGGCGTGATTTCCGCAGCGGTTATTCGCGCCCTGGACGGCGATATGCATGGCCGCCTGGTGGCTCGTCACCATGTGAAAGGTGACAACGAAGAAAACCGTCGTATCGGTGAGCAAGAGATTGCACGTTGCACAGCAATGGGCATTGAAGCAGGCGTGGTGTTGAAGCTCGATGATATGGCGCGCAACGACAACGTGATTTTCTCGGCAACCGGTATCACCAAAGGCGATTTGCTGGAAGGGATCACGCGCAAAGGGAATATGGCGACCACTGAAACGCTGCTGATTCGCGGTAAATCTCGCACCATTCGCCGAATCAAATCTATTCACTATCTCGACCGTAAAGACCAGGACGTACAGACCCATATTCTGTAAGCCCCCTCGTTTGTCTGATTGAGCTTTCCAGCGTTAACCGGCTGGAAATCTCTCACTTTTCTGGTGAAGATAGGACAAATACAACGCACCTGCGGCTTGAAGTAAGACGGTATAAGGAGAACATCATGGCGGAATGGGTCAACGGTAAAGTCATCAAGATTGAAAACTGGACTGACGCTCTTTTTAGTCTCACTGTTCATGCGCCTGTCGCCCCTTTCACCGCAGGGCAATTTACCAAGCTTGGGATGGAAATTGACGGGGAACGCGTTCAGCGCGCGTATTCCTACGTCAATGCACCGGGCGATCCGAATCTCGAGTTTTATCTGGTCACCGTACCTGAAGGTAAACTCAGCCCACGTCTGCATGCTCTGCAACCAGGCGATGAAATTATGCTGGTGAGCGAAGCAGCGGGATTCTTCGTGCTGGATGAAGTCCCGGATTGCCAGACCTTGTGGATGCTTGCGACGGGAACCGCACTTGGCCCGTATCTATCTATCTTGCAGGAAGGCAAAGGGCTCGAGCGTTTTGAGAATATCGTTTTGCTGCATGCGGTACGCTATGCGAAGGACCTAAGTTATCTGCCGTTAATGCAGCAACTTCAGCAACAATATGAAGGAAAATTGCGGATTCAGACGGTAGTTAGCCGGGAAACCATTGCAGGTTCATTAACCGGGCGCGTGCCTGCACTTATCGAAAGCGGTGAGCTTGAAGCGGCAGTTGGCCTGCCGATGAACATCGAAACCAGCCATGTGATGTTGTGCGGAAACCCGCAGATGGTGCGTGATACGCAGCAGTTGCTGAAAGATACCCGGCAGATGACCAAACATCTACGTCGTCGACCGGGCCATATGACTGCAGAACACTACTGGTAAGCGGAGAAATGACGTTAGCGGTACTTTACTTCGCTAGTATCTTTACCAAACCGGTTTTCACCCTGGGTGCCAACAAACGCGCCCAGATCCATGATAACCATAACCAAAATCAGTGTCGGGATGAAACGGCCAAGTCCCCACTGTGCTAAAGTTCCGAAAGTTTCCCAGTTACCTGCAAGCAGCAACCACGCAGGAATAAACAGCAGCGCCCACCAGCCTTTCTTATTTCGGTCATGCAGACGTTTCACAATCACAGCAGCTGTCGGTATCAATGAACCCGAGAGAAAGAAGCCGGCGGTTGAATAAGGCATGATTTCAGCACCCGCGAGGGTGAAGAGAATGATCAGCGCGACTAACCAGACGCCAATCCAAATCCAGAAATCACGGCGCCCTATACGCCCGTTAAAAGAGAACAGCCATTGCTGTATGGTCATGGTAAGGTCCATTTTATTGTTTAGCGCCGTAGTGTACCCCAGCTATGATGGGTTTTGACAAGCCAACGGAATGCCGATTTAATCGGAAAGCTGAATTCAAAGGAGAATTTGTCGATGAGACATCTGGTCGCAGCTCTGGCTTTACTGACACTACCCGTCGCGGTGGTTTGGGCTGATCCGCCTTCAGATTCCGCCTCAACGCTACAAGCCGCTCCCTATTTATTGGCAGGCGCTCCCACGTTCGACATGAACATCACGCAGTTTCGGGAAAAATTCAACACCGAAAACCCGACGCTGCCCATCAATGAGTTCCGGGCCATCGACTCCAATGCCGATGAAGTGAACCTGATGCGCGCCGCCAGTAAAATCAACGAAAACCTCTACACCTCTACTGCGCTTGAGCGCGGTACGCTGAAAATAAAATCTATTCAGATAACGTGGTTACCGATTCAAGGGCCTGAGCAAAAAGCCGCACGGGCAAAAGCGACAGAGTATATGGCTGCGCTGATCCGCACCTTTACGCCCTCGCTTTCCAAGGCGCAGAGCGTGGCAAAACTCACTAAACTGCTCAGTAATGGCAAGAATAAACGTTATTACGCGCAAACCGATGGCGCTATTCGCTATGTTGTCGCAGACAACGGTGAAAAGGGGCTTACCTTCGCTGTTGAACCGATTAAGCTGACGCTATCTGAAACACTTAACAACGGCGAATAAATGACAAAAAGCAAAGCCTTTCGCCTGTTGAGTCTCTATACTGTTTCACAGACCATGCTGCCCTGAATGGCAGCGATTCTTTTATTAGTTTGACCTTGTGGAGAATTAAGATGCGACATCCTTTGGTGATGGGTAACTGGAAACTGAACGGCAGCAAGCACATGGTACACGAGCTGATTGCTGGCTTACGCAAAGAACTGGCTGGCGTTGCTGGCTGTGGCGTTGCTATCGCTCCTCCTACTATGTATCTGGATCTGGCTAAACACGCCGCATCTGGCAGCCACATCATTCTTGGTGCTCAGAACGTGGACCTGAACCTGTCTGGCGCATTCACTGGTGAAGTTTCTGCAGAAATGCTGAAAGATGTAGGCGCTAAATACATCATCATCGGTCACTCCGAGCGTCGTACTTACCACGCAGAGTCTGATGAACTGATCGCTAAAAAATTCGCAATCCTGAAAGAAGTTGGCCTGACTCCTGTTCTTTGCATCGGTGAAACCGAAGCAGAAAACGAAGCGGGCAAAACTGAAGAAGTGTGCGCACGTCAAATTGACGCCGTGCTGAAAACTCAGGGTGCAGCGGCTTTCGAAGGCGTGGTTATCGCTTACGAACCAGTATGGGCAATCGGTACTGGCAAATCGGCCACTCCTGCTCAAGCTCAGGCTGTTCACAAATTCATTCGTGACCACATTGCTAAAGCTGACGCGAAAGTGGCAGAGCAAGTGATCATCCAGTACGGCGGTTCCGTAAACGACAAAAATGCAGCAGAGCTGTTTGCTCAGCCAGACATCGACGGCGCGCTGGTTGGCGGTGCTTCTCTAAAAGCTGACGCCTTTGCCGTTATCGTCAAAGCTGCGGCTGAAGCGAAAAAAGCGTAAGTTTCTCGCTTAGAAATGTTAAGGCTCTGCCAGTCATGGCAGGGCCTTTATTTTTTCAACAATCCACAGTCATGATCTTGTAGCTGCTCAGCAGAAGCCAGGTTGAGACGTAGCAAATTCCGCTCTGTCGCCAACGCTATCCACTCCCCATCTTTCAGTTTCGCCATCGCCAGGCTATAACGCCCCATGTTTTCTCTTGCCTGCGCAACCTCAGCGGCCAGCATCATAAATGGGCTATGTTGTGAAAACTCAGCGGGAGTGACTTTTCTGGCAATGTACGGGTTTCCGGCCAGAGATACCGGGAAGGTCTGCCAGTCAGTGTTGAGGGTATTCGCGTACTGATTTAGCTGTTCACGCACATCAGCGCGTAAACATGAAATATGGATATGAAGCTGATTCTGCGAGCGCCCTGTCTCGGAGTTGATGGTGAGTGAAATAACATCGTCAGGAACTTGAGCCCCGCGCCGTACACTCATCACGTTACGCTGTTGCCAGGCCAGCCATAAGAAATTCGCAGTTTTAGCATCCAATAATTCCGGGCTCTCCATGCCGCTTATTTTCGCAGTAGGCATCAGCAGGTATTGCAGCGGGCCATTGATATCTTTTAGCAGCACATATCCAGACTGCAAATCCACTTTGGCACAAGGCGCAGAGCTCTGATTATCACGCTGATGAGGAACACACTGTTCGCTGACGATGCGCCACAAGGCGTCTGGATGATGAAGGTGCTTTTGCAGGCTTAACCCACCCACAACAGCAACGACGAAGAAGAGAATAATAAAAACGATTGTGCGTCGACGGCGCAGCATTGAAACCTCAGGAACTGTTTAGAGGGCTGCTCAGCGTAACGCAAAGGGGAAAGTCACAAAAGCAAAACGGCCCCTTTCGGGGCCGATATTATATTAACGCTGACTAATCTGGTCGAAGGTACCACCATTCGAGAAGTGATCTTTCTGCGCTTTCGTCCAACCGCCAAACTCTTCATCAATGGTGAACAATTTAAGTTTAGGGAAGACGTTTTCATATTTCTTCGCCACTTCGGCATTACGTGGACGATAGTAGTTTTTCGCTACAATTTCCTGCCCTTGCGGTGAGTAGAGATATTTCAGGTACTCTTCAGCCACTTTCTGAGTGCCTTTCTTCTCTGCCACTTTGTCTACGACGGAAACGGTAGGCTCTGCAAGAATCGACTCACTTGGCGTTACGATTTCAAACTTGTCTTTACCCAGCTCATTGGTCGCCAGGAACGCTTCGTTTTCCCATGCAATCAGCACGTCACCGATGCCACGCTCAACAAAAGTACTGGTTGAACCGCGAGCACCTGAATCCAGCACTTCAACGTTTTTATACAGCGCTTTCACGAAATCCTGCGCTTTGGCTTGATCATTATTGTTGTGATGCAGGGCATAGCCCCACGCAGCCAGATAGTTCCAGCGTGCACCACCTGAGCTTTTTGGATTTGGAGTGATAACAGAAACGCCCGGTTTAATCAGATCGTTCCAGTCATGAATTTGTTTTGGGTTGCCTTTACGTACCAGGAAAACGATGGTCGAGGTGTAAGGTGCTGAGTTATCCGGCAGGCGTTTAATCCAGTTTTTGTCGATACGACCACGTTCAGCGATAGCATCCACATCATAGGCCAGTGCCAGGGTCACGACATCGGCTTCGATACCGTTAATCACGGATGTCGCTTGTTTGCCGGAACCACCATGCGACTGGCGAACAATCACGTTGTCACCGGTTTGTTGTTTCCAGTGAGCGCTGAAGGCTTTGTTATACTCGTCATAAAGTTCGCGAGTGGGATCGTAAGAGACATTAAGTAATTGAATATCTTTCGCCAATACACTTGTAGACGCCAACAGTAATGTAAGTCCAACTCCCCACTTATTCATTTTTCGCTCTCTTTAATCAGAAATCAGATTTGATAAAAGCAGCGTGCCAGAAAGTTATCCATTCATTAAAGAATAAAAAAAGATTGGCTATAACTATTGAGCATATAACAGGCAACAAAAAGCCGGGTTTCCCCGGCTTCATCATTCACGACGTGTGAATTAGTACAGTTTCTTCGCGCAATCCAGCCAGTCACCTTTGAACGGACGCTTCATGTTTTCGATAGCGTCAATAATGTCATGGTGAACCAGTTTCTCATTCTGAATACCTACGCAACGACCGCCGTGGCCTTGCAGCAGCAGTTCGATGGAGTAAGCACCCATACGGGAAGCCAGAATGCGATCGTAAGCAACCGGTGAACCACCGCGCTGAATATGGCCAAGGACGGTAGCGCGAGTTTCGCGTTTGGTTTCCGTCTCAATATATTGGGCCAGTTCGTCGATATCACAGATGTGCTCAGTAATAGCTACGATTGCGTGCTTTTTACCTTTAGCAATACCCGCTTTGATTTCTTCAACCAGGTCTTCGCGATTAAACTCAACTTCTGGCAAGACAACAAACTCACAGCCACCGGCAATGGATGCAGCTAAGGTCAGATCACCACAGTAACGACCCATCACTTCCACGATTGAAATACGCTGGTGGGAAGAAGAGGTGTCACGCAGACGGTCGATTGCTTCTACGACTGTTTCCAGAGCGGTGAAAAAACCGATGGTGTAATCGGTGCCTTTGATATCGTTATCTATGGTACCTGGCAGGCCGATACATGGGAAACCCATTTCGGTCAGGCGCTTAGCACCCATATAGGAACCGTCACCGCCGATAACAACCAGAGCATCAATGCCACGGTTTTTTAAGTTCTCGATAGCCACTTCACGGATTTTCTCATCACGGAATTCCGGGAAACGAGCGGAGCCCAGGAAGGTACCACCACGGTTGATCATGTCGGACACGCTGTAACGGTCCAGATTCACCATGCGGTCTTCATACAAACCCAGATAGCCGTCATAAATACCTGCGACTTCCAGACCTTCCGACAATGCTGCACGGACAACACCACGAATCGCGGCGTTCATACCCGGCGCATCACCACCACTCGTCAACACACCAATTTTTTTGATCATGACTACCTCTGAACTTTTGAATGCAAATTAATCCTGTTGCCGGAAACGGCCTGCGGCATGCCGAGGCGTCGACTCTGCTACGAATAGTATAACAACCGCTTCTTGCTGAATTGATTCAGGTCAGGCCATATATCGGTATTTTATCTAAAAAACATCGACTCTGTCTGACTTTACAACGAAAAATTAAAGCTCAAAATGCCCCTGTTTTTGCGTCGGGACAACCGAGCAGGGATCCTGGTGAATAATCACATCTGACCCAGGGAAACGACGTAAAATCGCCTGCTCCACTTGTTCGGCAATAACATGCGCTTGAACCAGTGGCAGGTTGTCTTCCATTTCGATATGAACTTGAATAAAGCGGGTCGGCCCTGACTGCCGCGTTCGTAGATCATGCGCCCCTTTAACACCAGGCCATGCATTGATGATATCAATAATTACCTGTCGCTCGTCATCGGGTAAAGCACGATCTAAAAGAGATTGCACCGCTTCATAACCCATACGTAGCGCGCTATACAAAATATAGACACCGATACCTAACGCAAATATTGAATCCGCGCGGTGCCAGCCATACCAGGACAACGCAAGCGCAACAAGAATTGCTCCGTTCATCATAACATCAGACTGATAATGAAGCATATCTGCTCGAACGGCCTGACTTTGCGTTTTCCGCACCACCCAGCGTTGGAATGTCACCAGAATTAACGTGCTGACCAATGCAATAACCGTGACCACCACACCCACTAAAGGCTGCTTCATCGGTGCCGGTTCAGCTAAATGCTGAATGCCAGTCAAAAACAGGAACAGCGCAGAACCAGAAATAAACATACTTTGCGCCAGTGCTGCCAGCGATTCCGCTTTACCGTGGCCAAAAGTATGTTCTTCATCGGCAGGTTGCAGCGAGTAACGCACGACAAGTAAGTTAGTCAGCGACGCGGCAATATCTACTAGCGAATCGACCAATGCGGCCAGAATACTGACCGAGCCCGTATTCCACCAGGCGAAAATCTTTATTAAAAGTAACAGTGAGGCCATAACCGTCGCGGCAATTGCGGCACGGCTGACCAGCATCCCATATTGTTGATTCATAGGGGCTCCAGCAAATCATTGCTGGCTAGTATAGCGGATTCATCTGAACCATCAGGCAAAAAAAACCCGCCTTGGTAGGCGGGGAAGACAGGGATGGTGTCTATGGCAAGGAAAACAGGGTTTGTTACTGGTTACTACGCTTACTGCTACTACTCAGTGCCTGCAACGAAGACATCTGTTGCAGATCCGCCAGCTCACGAACTTGATCCATGCGCTGTTGGTGTTTGTCATTTAAAACGGCCTGCTGTTCAGGTGTTAACAAGCGGTACATTTGATTGCGTACTTTCGCCATTTCAACCTGGCGAGCCACTTGTTCTTGTGCCATTTTTTCAGCCTGGACACGCACTGCCGTTTCATCAAAATTCTCAGCGATGACCAGTTTATGCATGGTCTCCATTTCGCTTACATTCACGGGTGGGCTATCATGCCGTGCCCGTTGCATTAGATCGCGCATTTGCTGGCGCTGTTGTTCGGACAGGTTTATCCCTTCGAACATATGGCTCTGAAGGTTATTACGCTTAAGTGCGCCTTCACCGCCTTGATACCAGTTATCGCTTGCCTGACTGGTCAGGGTTATCAGAGTCAATGTAGAGGCCATGACGGCAGCGGTAACATTGCGCATCACTTGCTCCTGAAATCATCTGTGCTGCGATTCAACGAGATTCAGTCTACGATTCCCGCTGCAAACTAGCGTCAGGGGGTGTAAAACAACGTAAAGTCATAGATTAGCGCGCCTTGATGACGTAATTTCTGCCTCGGAGGTAATTTAACAATGAATAAAATTCTGCTAGTTGATGATGACCGAGAGCTTACTTCCCTGTTAAAGGAACTGCTCGACATGGAAGGTTTTAACGTAATTGTTGCCCACGACGGCGAACAAGCGTTGGAGCTTCTTGATGACACCATTGACCTTTTATTGCTCGACGTGATGATGCCAAAGAAAAACGGCATTGATACGTTGAAAGAGTTGCGCCAGTCACACCAGACTCCTGTCATTATGCTTACGGCAAGAGGAAGTGAGCTAGATCGCGTTCTCGGCCTTGAACTGGGTGCAGATGACTATCTGCCTAAACCATTCAACGATCGTGAACTGGTGGCCCGTATACGCGCTATTTTGCGTCGTTCACACTGGAGTGAGCAGCAGCAAAACAGCGACAGCGGTTCTCCAACGGTCGAAGTTGACGGTTTAAGCCTGAATCCTGGTCGACAGGAAGCGAGCTTTGATGGACAAGCGCTCGATTTGACGGGTACCGAATTCACTCTGCTCTATTTGCTGGCACAGCATCTGGGACAGGTCGTTTCACGCGAACACTTAAGCCAGGAAGTTCTGGGTAAACGTCTGACTCCTTTCGACCGTGCTATCGACATGCATATTTCCAACTTGCGTCGTAAGTTACCGGACCGCAAAGATGGTCATCCGTGGTTTAAAACATTACGTGGCCGCGGCTACCTGATGGTGTCTGCTTCATGATAAGTAGCCTTACCGCGCGTATTTTTGCCATCTTCTGGTTGACGTTAGCGTTAGTGCTGATGTTAGTGCTGATGTTGCCTAAACTGGATTCGCGTCAAATGACCGAACTGATGGAGAATGAGCAACGTCAAGGCATCATGATTGAACAGCATGTCGAAGCGGAACTTGAAAACGATCCACCGAACGACCTGATGTGGTGGCGTCGTTTGTTCCGGGCCATTGATAAATGGGCACCACCGGGACAACGTTTATTACTCGTGACCAGCGAAGGGCGAGTTATTGGCGCCCAGCGCAATGAAATGCAGATCATTCGTAACTTTATCGGTCAGTCTGATAATTCCGATCATCCGCAAAAGAAAAAGTATGGCCGCGTTGAATTAGTTGGGCCATTTTCGGTACGTGATGGTGAAGATAACTACCAACTCTACCTGATTCGCCCTGCAAGTAACTCCCAATCAGATTTTATTAACCTGCTGTTTGATAGACCTTTATTGCTGCTTATTGTCACGATGCTGGTCAGTTCCCCCCTGCTATTGTGGCTGGCGTGGAGTCTGGCAAAACCTGCCCGTAAGTTGAAAAATGCCGCCGATGAGGTAGCTCAGGGTAATTTACGTCAACATCCTGAACTAGAATCTGGACCCCAGGAATTTCTGGCCGCCGGTGCCAGTTTTAACCAGATGATTACCGCGCTGGAAAGGATGATGACAACGCAACAAAGGCTGTTGTCCGATATCTCTCACGAATTGCGTACCCCATTGACGCGCTTGCAATTAGGCACAGCTTTATTGCGCCGCAAAACCGGTGAAAGCAAGGAACTTGAGCGTATCGAAACGGAAGCCCAGCGACTCGATGGGATGATCAACGACCTGTTGGTGATGTCCCGCAATCAGCAAAAAAATGCGCTGGCAAGCGAGACAATGAAAGCCAATCAAATCTGGGCCGAAGTGCTGGATAACGCAGCCTTTGAAGCAGAGCAGATGGGTAAATCGCTGGAAGTGACTTATCCACCAGGCCCGTGGTTGATGTACGGTAACCCCAACTCGCTGGAAAGCGCGCTGGAGAACATTGTCCGCAACGCATTACGCTATTCTCACACGAAAATTGCCGTTAACTTCTCCGTTGATAATCAAGGAATTACTATCACCGTTGATGATGATGGTCCAGGCGTTAGTCCATCTGATCGTGAACAAATATTCCGTCCTTTCTATCGTACAGACGAAGCGCGCGATCGCGAATCTGGCGGGACTGGGCTGGGGTTAGCTATTGTAGAAACTGCGGTGCAGCAACATCGTGGTTGGGTGAAAGCCGATGACAGCCCGTTGGGCGGATTGCGGTTAGTGCTTTGGCTGCCGCTGTATCATCGCTAAATTTTCATCGTATAGAACAGGCCCTCCGGGGCCTGTTTTCCTTCTGGTGATAAATTGATATTCTGCGCCCCAAGTCTTATGGGGGCAGTATGCTAAATATCGTTTTGTTTGAACCAGAAATCCCACCGAATACCGGGAACATCATCCGCTTATGCGCCAACACCGGTTTCCGCTTACACATCATCGAACCCACAGGTTTTGGCTGGGACGATAAGCGACTGCGCCGTGCCGGGCTTGATTATCACGAGTTCGCGGCTGTAAATCGCCATCAGAATTACGATGCGTTTCTTGAAGCGGAACACCCGCAGCGTCTGTTTGCGTTAACCACAAAAGGGACGCCAGCACACAGCGCAGTGAGCTATCAGGATGGGGATTATTTGGTGTTTGGACCGGAAACCCGAGGTCTGCCAGCCACGATACTTAATGCTTTACCTGCTGAGCAAAAAATCCGTATCCCGATGATGCCGGACAGCCGCAGCATGAATTTATCGAACGCAGTTTCGGTAGTGGTGTATGAAGCCTGGCGCCAGTTGGGTTATCCCGGCGCCGTTCTGAGAAGTTAGATTCCGTCACCGTATTCGAAGCCGTTGTTGGCTCCGTTAAAGTGCTGATCCATATCGATGGCAGGCATATCGCTTTCAGGCTTGCCAACAATTCGCGCCGGAACGCCAGCCGCCGTGGTATGAGGCGGCACCGGTTGTAACACCACAGAACCTGCGCCAATTTTCGCCCCGCGCCCTATTTCAATGTTGCCAAGGATTTTAGCCCCGGCACCAATCATCACGCCTTCACGAATTTTTGGATGGCGGTCGCCGCTGGTTTTACCTGTACCGCCCAAGGTTACCGACTGCAAAATCGACACATCGTTTTCGACAATTGCCGTTTCTCCGATCACTATGCCAGTCGCGTGATCGAGCATGATCCCACAGCCAATTTGCGCTGCCGGATGAATATCCACCTGGAATGAGACTGATACCTGATTTTGCAGGAAAATAGCTAACGCCCGACGTCCCTCTTTCCACAGCCAATGACCGATACGGTAGGACTGCAAAGCATGAAAGCCTTTCAGATATAACAGCGGAGTGGAATATTTATCGACTGCAGGGTCGCGGGTGCGCACCGCCTGAATATCACATGCAGCTGAGGCAATCATTTGTGGTTCTGCTGCGTAAGCTTCTTCGACAACTTCTCGAATGGCGATAGCCGGCATAATCGGGGAAGCTAACTTATTGGCGAGCATATAGCTCAACGCACTACCGAGATTTTCGTGCTTGAGAAGAGTTGCGTGGTAAAAACTGGCCAACATCGGTTCACAATCGGCAAGCGCTCGTGCTTCGGCTTTAATATTGTTCCACACCAGATCCAGTTCTTCAGACGACATTGCTCTCTCCAGACAGAAAAACAGCGCCCGGTACTCAGTACCGGAACGCTTCAGTTATTGCGGTTGTGTTGTTCCATCAAGTCGTAGCTATTTTTTAGCCTGAGTTCCGTTCATCCTTGCGCGTTCGACCCAGCAACGTTAATGCTGCCTCGCGAGCGTTTTTTCCGCAATACAATACCTGATAAATTTCCTCGGTTATTGGCATTTCGACGCCAACACGCGCTGCCAACTCCCGCACTTCTTTGGTATTGCGGTAACCCTCTACCACCTGGCCGATTTTCTGCTGTGCCGAATCAACGTCCGCACCCTGCCCCAGCGCCATGCCGAAGCGACGGTTACGTGATTGGTTATCCGTACACGTCAGGACCAGATCGCCGAGTCCTGCCATCCCCATGAAGGTTTCAGGATCCGCACCCAGGGCGCTTCCGAGACGAGTCATCTCAGCAAGACCACGGGTAATCAACGCCGTACGTGCGTTCGCCCCGAAGCCAATGCCATCTGACATCCCCGCGCCAATCGCAATCACGTTCTTCACCGCGCCACCTAACTGCACACCAATGAAGTCTGGATTGCTGTAAACACGGAAGCTTTTGCCGCAGTGCAGCAATTGCTGGAGGTCTTGAGCGAAGGTTTCATCCGTTGCCGCCAGTGCGATTGCCGTTGGCAATCCTGCAGCCAGCTCTTTGGCAAACGTCGGGCCGGAAATTACCGCTAACGGGATTTCGTCGCCAAGAGCTTCACGCGCAACGTCTTGCAACAAGCGTCCGGTTTCCGCCTCCAAACCTTTTGTCGCCCAGACGATACGAGCGTCTTGACGCATTAACGGTTTGATTTGACGCAACACTTCTCCGAAAACGTGGCTCGGCACGACAACCAGAATATTGCGGCTGGCAGACAGCGCTGTCGCTAAATCGCTTTCAAGGTGGAGAGTGTCAGGGAAAGGGACATCAGGAAGAAACGCCGCATTACAGCGATCGGCCTGCAAAGTAGCAAGGTGTTTAGGGTCATGGCCCCACAGAACAACGTGGTGGCCATTACGCGCCAGAGTGATGGCAAGAGCGGTGCCGTACGAACCGGCACCGATCACAGTCATTGAGGCATTAAGGCTTTTCATCAGGCATCCTGATGGTTTTCAGCACCTTCGCCGTTTTGCTGCTGCAGATAACTCATGAACAGCGCATCGAAGTTAACCGGTGCAAGGTTCAGCTGCGGGAAGGTACCACGAGAAACCAGGCTAGTGATTGCTTCACGTGCATAAGGGAACAGAATGTTCGGGCAGTAAGCACCCAGGCAATGTGCCATCTGCGGACCTTCGATCCCACCGATGGAGAAGATACCAGCCTGCTGAACTTCACACAGGAACGCAGTGTCTTCGCCCAGTGTCGCGGTAACAGTCACACGCAACACCACTTCATAGACGTCGTCTGCCAGTTGGCTGGAAGCGGTATCCAGATCCAGTTTCACTTCTGGCTGCCAGTCTTTCTGGAAAACGTGTGGGGCATTTGGTGCTTCAAAAGAAATGTCTTTGGTGTAGACACGCTGAATCTGGAAAGCCATTTCTGTGTTGTTTTGTTCTGACATTGTTAACCCTTAAAAAATTAATACGTCCTTAAACGGCAGTAAGCGACAAAAGGAGTAGCACTAGCGAAGTAGGGGATCGAGTCCACCACGAGCATCAAGTGCATACAAGTCATCGCATCCGCCAATGTGCTGTGCGTCAATAAATATCTGCGGCACTGTGGTTCGCCCACTGCGTTTAATCATCTCTTCACGCTTAACGGCATCACCGTCAATCGCTAACTCCTGAAACGTGACCCCTTTGCTTTGCAGCAGGTCTTTTGCGCGATGGCAAAACGGACAGGTTGCTTTGGTGTAGATTTCAATATTCGCCATGGTCTTCTCCAATGTGCCTTTCGATTTATTTACCGCGAACTAATGGCAGGTTTTCCCCGCTCCAGCCAGCAATACCTTCTTTAAGCAAGGTCACTTTCTCGAAACCGGCTTTGGTTAGCAATGCGGCTGATTCTTGAGAAGAAATACCATTGCCACAAACCACGATCACAGGCTGCGCTTTATGTTTTTCCAGCTCACCGAAGTTGCCACTTTTAATATCAGCTGGCAGCACATTCAATGAGTTAGCAATATGACCTTTACGGTAATCATCGCGTGAACGCACGTCGACGACAACGGCATCTTCTTTGTTAATGAGGCGTGTCGCTTCACCACGGGTGATGACCTTAACTTTGGAGGTTAAACCTTTAAAGGTCATGAAAAGTACGGCGGCAAACAAGCCAACCCACGCCAAACTAAGTATGGGATGACGACCGATGAATTGCATAATTTCTTGCATGGGGGGGTGTAGCTCCCGACTAAGTAATATGAAAAAACCAGGTGAGGAGTATACATTTGCGTTGTGCCAAATACAGCCAGTCTGCGTTAGGTTATGTAGATTCTGCGGACTGTTACGAAAAAAATTACCTTAACAACGTAAAACCGATCACAATCCAACCCCTTTCTTTGATCTTCTGCGGCTATTTACCCCGTGGGCTGTAGTAAAATTACGCAAATTTTGTCTTTGACTTAGAGGTTATCGCAATGTCAGTTACTAAAAAACCTATGGTTCTGGTGATTCTGGATGGTTATGGTCACCGCGAAGAGCAGCAGGATAACGCTATTCTGAATGCTAAAACCCCGGTTATGGATAACCTGTGGGCGCAGCGTCCTCATACCTTGATCAACGCATCAGGTATGGAAGTCGGTCTGCCAGACGGCCAAATGGGTAACTCCGAAGTGGGTCACGTAAACCTTGGCGCTGGCCGCATTGTTTACCAGGATCTGACTCGTCTGGACGTTGAAATTAAAGAACGTACTTTCTTCGCCAACCCAACGCTTACCGCCGCAGTAGACAAAGCTGTCGCCGCAGGTAAAGCAGTACATATCATGGGTCTGGCATCAGCCGGTGGCGTTCACAGCCACGAAGAACACATTCTGGCGATGATTGAGCTGGCAGCTGAGCGCGGCGCAGAAAAAATCTACCTGCACGCATTCCTCGATGGTCGCGATACCCCACCACGCAGCGCAGAGTCTTCACTGAAGAAATTTGCTGATAAATTTGCCTCTCTCGGCAAAGGCCGTGTTGCCTCGCTGATTGGCCGTTACTACGCAATGGACCGCGATAACCGTTGGGACCGCGTTGAACTGGCTTATGACTTGCTGACTCAGGCAAAAGGTGAATTCCAGGCAGAAACCGCAATTGCAGGCCTGGAAGCGGCATACGCTCGTGAAGAAAACGACGAATTTGTTAAACCAACCGTTATCCGCGCAGAAGGCGAAGCTGATGCCGCGATGAACGACGGCGATGCATTGATCTTCATGAACTTCCGCGCAGACCGTGCTCGTCAAATCACCCGTACTTTTGTTAACGCTGACTTCGACGGTTTTGCGCGTAAGAAAGTGGTTAACTTTGGTGACTTCGTGATGCTGACTGAATATGCAGCGGACATCAAAGCCGCCTGTGCTTACCCACCAGCATCACTGACCAATACCTTCGGTGAATGGATGGCGAAGCACGACAAGACTCAGCTGCGTATTTCCGAAACTGAAAAATATGCGCACGTCACCTTCTTCTATAACGGTGGCGTTGAAGAGCCGTTTGCTGGCGAAGACCGTATTCTGATCAACTCCCCGAAAGTGGCGACTTACGATCTGCAACCAGAGATGAGCTCTGTAGAACTGACTGAAAAACTGCTGGCAGCTATCAATAGCGGCAAATACGACACCATCATTTGTAACTATCCAAATGGTGACATGGTTGGGCATACCGGTGTTTACGAAGCGGCTGTGGCAGCAATCGAAGCGCTGGATAACTGTATTGCTCAGGTGGTTACCGCCGTTGAAAGCGTGGGTGGCCAGTTGCTGATTACTGCTGACCACGGTAACGCAGAGCAGATGGCTGACCCGGCAACAGGTCAGGCACATACCGCGCATACCAGCCTGCCAGTTCCGTTGATTTATGTGGGTTCCCGTAGTGTGAAAGCGGTAGAAGGCGGCAAGCTTTCTGACATCGCTCCTACTATGTTGAACCTGATGGGTATGGAAATCCCGCAAGAGATGACTGGCAAGCCGCTGTTCATCGTGGAATAATCCCTCCCCATGAGGGGAAAGGCGATTTTTTCAATAACATGGGCCGTGAAATCGAAAACGTTTTCAGTCAGGCCTATGATCTACGCCAGCGTTCTAAGCGCTGGCGTATTGTTATGCCCTTTTACCAGTCATGCCGACGATCGCGCCCAGTTGAAATCTATCCAGCAGGATATTGCGACTAAAGAACGCGCGGTACGCCAGCAACAGCAACAACGTTCCACGTTACTTGCTCAACTCCAGGCCCAAGAAAAAGCGATTGCTGAAGCCAGCCGCAAGCTGCGCGACACAGAAAATACGCTTGCCGATCTCAACCGCCAAATTGCCACCATGAATGCTTCCCTCGCAAAACTGCAAAAACAGCAGGCCTCGCAGGAACGTAATCTGGCCGCTCAACTCGATGCATCATTTCGCCAGGGCCAACATACGGGTATCCAGCTGATTTTAAGCGGTGAAGAAAGCCAACGCGGACAACGCTTGCAGGCTTACTTCGGCTATCTGAATGCCGCGCGTCAGGAAACCATCGAACAGCTAAGGCAAACTAAAGCGGAAGCGGCGGAGCAAAAAGCGAGCCTGGAATCGAAGCAAACCGAGCAACAGACATTGCTCTACGAACAACAAGCTCAGCAAACTAAGCTTGAAAGCGCACGTAACGAGCGTAAAAAAACACTCTCTACTCTCGAATCCTCTTTGCAGCAAGATCAGCAAAAGCTAAGTGAAATGCGTCAGAACGAATCACGTCTGCGCGATCAACTTGCCCGTGCAGAAGCCGCAGCCAAGGCGCGTGCCGAGAAAGAAGCGCGCGAAGCTGAACAGGTTCGCAACCGTCAAAAAGAAGCCACCAGCAAAGGCAGCACCTACAAACCCACCGAGAGCGAGCGTTCACTGATCTCGCGCACCGGCGGTTTGGGGGCACCTCGTGGGCAAGCATTCTGGCCCGTTCGTGGCTCAATCTTGCATCGCTATGGCGAACAGCTCCAGGGTGAGCTACGTTGGAAGGGGATTGTCATCTCCGCGGGTGAAGGCACTGAAGTTAAAGCCATTGCTGATGGACGCGTGATCCTTGCCGATTGGCTACAGGGCTATGGCCTCGTAGTGGTTGTTGAACACGGCAAAGGCGATATGAGTTTGTATGGTTATAACCAGAGCGCACTGGTTAATGTTGGAACACAAGTTCGCGCCGGCCAGGCGATTGCACTGGTAGGCAACAGTGGCGGTCAGGGCCGCCCGTCACTTTATTTCGAAATTCGTCGCCAGGGCCAGGCCGTCAATCCACAACCGTGGTTGGGAAGATAAGTTTTGCTTCAAATCCGTCGTGTGTTTTTCTCTCTCGTCAGCACACTTATGCTGACAACCCCCGTTTACGCCGGAAAACTGGCAATTGTGATAGATGACTTCGGTTATCGTCCTGCGCAAGAAAATCAGGTTATCGCACTCCCTTCTAATATTTCTGTTGCCGTTTTACCCAATGCTCCTCACGCACGCGAAATGGCAACCAAGGCACATAATGCTGGGCACGAAGTGCTTATTCACTTGCCGATGGCTCCGCTGAGCAAACAACCTCTGGAAAAAGACACCCTGCGCCCGGATATGAGCAGCGGTGAGATCGAAAGAATCATTCGTGACGCGGTCAATAAAGTGCCTTACGCCGTGGGTTTGAATAATCACATGGGTAGCGCCATGACATCCAGCTTGTTCGGAATGCAGAAAGTGATGCAGTCCCTCGGGCAATACAATCTCTATTTCCTCGACAGCATGACGATAGGAAATAGCCAGTCGATGCGGGCGGCTGCCGGGACTAACGTCAAAGTTATCAAACGTAAAGTATTCCTCGACGATACGCAAAACGAAGCCGATATTCGCTTCCAGTTTAATCGTGCCGTTGAGTTAGCGCGCCGAAATGGTTCAGCGATTGCCATCGGCCATCCGCATCCGTCGACCGTGCGCGTGTTGCAACAGATGGTGTACAACTTACCTTCGGACATTACTCTGGTGCGCCCGAGCAGTCTGCTTAATGAGCCGCAGGTTGATACCTCAAGACCCAATAACTCGCGTCCTGTGCAGCCCGTTAAACCGGCTGAACAACCCAGAAATCCTTTCAGCGGCGTGAAACTTTGCAAGCCTAATAAACCGCTGGAACCGGTGTATGCCACCACTTACTTCACGGTCCTGAGCGACAGCATCAGCCAAAGCACGCTGGTGAAATATATGCAGAATCAATGGCAGGGATGGAACACCGTTACTCCTCAGTCCTGATATTTCATATAAACCTGTGGCCCGAGCATTTATAATGCCGGGCAAATACTGACTTCAGAGATCCGGTCATCAATGGCGCAACAACGGCGTAAAATTCTCCTGCTGGATAATGGTAAAGAGTGGGGTGGCGGCACCAACAGTATGTTGGAATTGCTCAAACGTATTGACCGTCAGCGGTTTGATATCACGTGCTGCTTTTACTACAACTATGCGCGCGGAGAAGGCGAAACCATTGAGAAAGTGCTCAATAGCATTGAGATCCCTGTCATTTTCATCCCGCAGCGCAAACAGCCGGGTTGGGCAAAAGTCAGTAAAGAAGTGGCGCGCGCATTTTTGTTTTTCAGCAAAGCTGGGCGCAAAAAGATCACCGCGTATATTGATGCAAAGTGGCGAATACAGCCTAATGCGAAACGCATTCGCGAGTTACTCCAGCGTGATAAGTACGAAATTCTGTATATGAATAACCAGCCGGGTTCCAATCTGGAAGGTTATCTCGCGGCAGAGCCTCTTGATGTTGCAGTCGTTCAGCACTGCCGTATTGAGCCGGTGATGAGCCAGTCGATTACCAGAATCGTAAACCGTATCGGCGATGCCGTCATTGCTGTTTCTCATGGTGTTGAGAGCGTGCTGCTCAATCATGGGGTGAAAAAATCGCTGTGTATTACGGTTCCCAATGCCATTGATATCCACCAGCCACTCCCTTCAGGTATGGCGATACGTCGGTCGTTAGACGCTGAAGACGGCACATTTTTGTTTGGCAGTATTGGCTCATTAATTCCAAGAAAGTCCTGCCATCACACTATCGAAGCATTGCATCGCTTTCAATTGCAGCATCCCGAAGCTAAATGGAAATTTGTGCTGGTAGGTGAAGGTGCAGATCGCGAAAAATTAAAACGCCAGGCAGCAGAATACGGCTTTGCCGATCGGGTGATTTTTACTGGCTTCCGTAATAATCCGTTAGATTATTTGGCCGCGTTTGATGCCTTCATTCTTGCTTCGAAAAGTGAGGGATTGCCGCGCGTTGTTCTCGAATCCATGCTGCTCAAAACGGTAGTTATCGGTTCAAATGTGACGGGTACTGCTGAGTTAATCGACTCAGGTCGCACCGGTCTGCTCTACCCCTATGGCGATACCATTAAGCTCGCTTCGCAACTTCAGCAAGTGTGGCAAGATAGCGAATTACGTGAAGCTCTAATTCAGCAGGCTTACGTGCGCGTGATTGATAATTATGCGATCGAGCACTATGTTGCCGGTGTCGAAGCCGTTCTTGGCGCAGTAAAACCAACCCGGAATGAAAATGTTTAAATTTCTGAATGCAAAATATCGCCATATTACGGCGCGTCATAATATCCCTTATCAGGAGCCTGCAGCGGGAAGTGCGGCTGTGCCGGTAACATCGATTGTTATTCCTTGCGCGGGTGCGGATTACATCGAAGAAGGTTTGCTTTCAGCAACATTCGCGGCACGATTCGCGCCTGATGTTGAGGAGATCGTAATTGTTTCCGATCGCCCAGCCCTGGAGTTCGGTGAGCTTCCACCAAAAACACGAGTCGTGACGCTTGAGCTTGAACAACGTGAAGAAGGCTACCGTTACAAGCAAATCTACCTCAGTCGCTTAATCAAGCTGAATGCGCCTTTGCAAGCTCGCACCGACGGTATTTTGATGATCGATTCCGATCTTAACCTGCTGCAAATGCCACGTTTTAAAATCGAAGATCATCATATTTACTCCAGTTTCCGTCAGGGGAAAATGATCTCCAAGGTGGATAAAGCGCCGGTCGAAAAAGTCCCTGCGTATTACAAAGATACCGTTCGTCCATACATAGTCGATCACGTTAACGGGGCTTTTCTCGCAGCGTCGCGTAAAACCTGGCGTCGAATCTGCCCGTTATGGCTAACGTTATTCCAGGACACCTGGGAGCTAATGGATGATAGCCAGCCGCCGACTGACCAACTTCCTCTGGCTGCATTGCTGGATATGCTGGATATCAAAACGGTGAATCTGGGCGACTGGATGAACTGGCCAGTGTCCAAGAAAATTGGCGGTGTGCCCTCTGTTATCCCAAAACCGGTTGTCGGTGCACATGGCGGCTTCCCGTTATCTGAATGGCAAAAATATCTTGTCTCACCCGACAGTGAATTGCTGTTTAAAGGGCAAGATTACACCCGCAAAGTGCGGTATCTGACGGATGCTGAAAAGCTGACTGCCAGCGAATAATAAATATGAAAAAGGCCGGTATCCCGGCCTTTTTTAATCATCACAGATTGATTAATCCCAGCTGAGAATCACTTTGCCAGATTGCCCGGAACGCATCGCATCAAACCCTTTCTGGAAATCATCAATACCGAAACGGTGAGTGATAATCGGTGACAGATCCAGACCAGACTGAATCAATGCCGCCATTTTGTACCAGGTTTCGAACATCTCGCGTCCGTAAATCCCCTTGATGAACAAGCCTTTGAAGATGACTTTCGTCCAGTCAATTGACATATCTGACGGAGGAATACCCAGCATCGCAATACGACCACCGTGGTTCATTGTATCGAGCATGGTACGGAATGCAGGTGGTGCACCAGACATTTCCAGACCCACATCAAAGCCTTCAGTCATGCCCAACTCGTTCATCACGTCGGTCAGATTTTCTTTGCTGACGTTTACCGCACGGGTGATACCCATTTCGCGCGCCAGTTCAAGACGATACTCGTTCACATCAGTGATGACGACATTACGTGCACCCACGTGCTTAGCAACGGCCGCAGCCATAATGCCAATCGGGCCAGCACCAGACACCAGCACGTCCTCGCCGACCAGATCGAACGACAGCGCGGTGTGAACAGCGTTGCCAAACGGGTCAAAGATAGAAGCCAGGTCATCAGAGATGTTGTCAGGAATTTTGAAAGCATTAAAAGCAGGCAGGACCAAATATTCTGCAAAACAACCAGGACGGTTCACACCGACACCCGTGGTGTTACGGCACAGGTGGGTACGGCCCGCACGGCAGTTACGGCAATGGCCACAGGTAATATGGCCTTCACCAGAAACACGGTCGCCGATTTTGAATCCTTTAACTTCCTGGCCGATACCGACCACTTCACCTACATATTCGTGACCAACCACCATCGGAACCGGAATGGTCTTCTGGGACCATTCATCCCAGTTATAGATATGCACATCGGTGCCGCAAATTGCGGTTTTACGGATTTTGATCAGCAGATCGTTATGTCCCATTTCTGGCTTGGGCGCATCCGTCATCCAGATGCCTTCTTCTGCTTTCAGTTTCGCTAATGCTTTCATGACCGCTCCCTCAGGCGATAACGCCCAACTGTTTACCGATACGCGTAAATGCGTCAACCGCACGTTCAATTTGTTCTGTGGTATGAGCCGCAGACATTTGAGTACGGATACGCGCCTGACCTTTTGGTACTACCGGGTAGAAGAACCCAGTGACATAAATGCCTTCTTTTTGCAGTTCACGAGCAAAATTCTGTGCAACAACCGCTTCACCTAACATGACAGGAATGATGGCGTGATCGGCACCTGCCAGAGTAAAGCCTGCCGCGGTCATTTTCTCGCGGAACAGGCTAGCGTTCGCCCATAAGCGATTGCGCATTTCCGCGCCCGTTTCCAGCATTTCCAATACTTTAATGGAAGCTGAAACAATCGCTGGGGCCAAAGAGTTGGAGAAAAGATAAGGACGAGAACGCTGACGCAGCCACTCAATCACTTCTTTACGACCTGCAGTGTAGCCGCCAGAAGCGCCGCCCAGTGCTTTGCCGAGGGTGCCAGTAATGATGTCTACGCGATCCATCACATCGCAGTATTCATGCGTACCACGACCGTTCTCACCCACGAAACCGACCGCGTGAGAATCATCAACCATGACCAGTGCGTCATATTGATCGGCCAGGTCGCAAACCCCATTCAGGTTGGCAATAACGCCGTCCATTGAGAAGACGCCATCAGTGGCGATCATGATGTGACGAGCCCCTGCCGCACGCGCTTCTTTCAGGCGAGCTTCAAGTTCTTGCATGTCATTGTTGGCATAACGATAACGCTTAGCCTTACACAGGCGCACACCGTCAATAATAGAAGCATGGTTCAGCGCATCAGAAATAATCGCATCTTCCGGGCCGAGCAGCGTTTCAAACAAGCCACCATTAGCGTCAAAGCACGAAGAATAAAGAATTGAATCTTCCATCCCCAGGAAGCCTGCAAGTTTGCCCTCTAGTTCTTTATGGCTGTCCTGGGTGCCACAAATGAAACGAACAGAAGCCATCCCAAATCCGTGTTTATCCATGCCCTGCCTGGCGGCATCGATGAGTTGTGGGTGGTTAGCAAGCCCCAGATAGTTATTGGCGCAGAAGTTAATAACATGGCTGCCATCAGCAACAGTGATATCAGCCTGTTGAGCTGAAGTAATAATACGTTCTTCTTTAAACAACCCTTCCGCACGAGCGGTTTCAAGTTGGGAAGTTAACTGTTGGTAAAAATCTCCGCGCATTGTGATTCTCCAGGCATGGCATATTTCAGAACATATTACCCAAACCTATACCAGTAGACGAGATGACGCTTCAATGAAATTGGAATTTTCAGCATAAATCACGAGGTGCTTTCCAGTTTCGGGTTATTAGGAAAGACAATTCGGGTGATGGTATGATAGGAGTCATAAACGCGTGAGGTATTGGGCCTCATTGCCCCCTACTTTTTTAAGGTTACGCTTATGATCATTGTCACCGGTGGTGCTGGATTTATCGGCAGCAACATCATTAAATCACTGAATGATATCGGTCTTACGGATATCCTGGTTGTAGACAATCTGAAAGATGGCACTAAGTTTGCCAACCTCGTCGATCTGAATATTGCTGATTACATGGATAAAGAAGACTTCTTAATCCAGCTTATGGCCGGCGAAGAGTTTGGCGAAATTGAAGCCATCTTCCATGAAGGTGCATGCTCTTCCACCACTGAGTGGGATGGTAAGTACATGATGGATAATAATTATCAGTACTCTAAAGAAGTTCTGCATTACTGCCTGGAGCGTGAAATTCCGTTCCTGTATGCCTCTTCTGCAGCTACCTATGGCGGCCGTAACAGCGACTTTATAGAATCTCGTGAATATGAGCAGCCACTGAATGTCTACGGTTATTCAAAATTCCTGTTCGATGAATACGTACGTCAAATCCTGCCTGAAGCTAACTCCCAGATTACGGGTTTCCGTTACTTCAACGTTTATGGGCCGCGTGAAGGTCATAAAGGCAGCATGGCAAGCGTTGCGTTCCATCTGAACACTCAGCTGAACAATGGCGAGAATCCAAAACTGTTTGAAGGTAGCGACAGCTTTAAACGCGACTTCATCTATGTGGGCGATGTTGCCGCGGTGAATCTGTGGTTCTGGCAAAACGGCGTATCCGGTATTTATAACTGTGGTACAGGTCGTGCAGAATCCTTCCAGGCCATTGCGGATGCAGCACTCGCGTTCCATAAAAAAGGCAGCATTGAGTACATTCCGTTCCCGGAAAAACTCAAAGGCCGTTATCAGGCATTTACTCAGGCCGATTTAACCAATCTGCGTGCCGCTGGATACGACAAGCCATTTAAAACTGTTGCCGAAGGCGTAACAGAATACATGTCCTGGCTTAACCGTGGCGCTGAAACACAAAATCATTCAAGCAGTATCGAGGCGGCAACTGAGTGAATCCCCTGCAACATAGGAAACTATGTGACTGGGGTAAGCGAAGGCAGCCAACAAAGAGACAGTTTGAAGGATGATGTGTATGAAAATACTGGTGATTGGCCCGTCATGGGTGGGCGACATGATGATGTCGCAAAGTCTCTATCGCACGCTCAAAGCGCGCTATCCCCAGGCAATCATTGATGTGATGGCACCGGCATGGTGCCGTCCATTACTGTCACGTATGCCGGAAGTTAACGAAGCGCTGTCCATGCCACTTGGGCACGGTGCTTTGGAAATTGGAGAACGTCGTCGTCTTGGACACGCCTTGCGTGCTAAACGTTACGATCAGGCCTATGTGCTGCCCAATTCATTTAAGTCTGCACTGGTTCCGTTCTTTGCCAATATCCCGCAACGCACCGGTTGGCGCGGTGAAATGCGCTACGGGTTACTCAATGATGCGCGCGTTCTGGACAAGCAAGCCTGGCCATTAATGGTCGAGCGTTATATTGCTTTGGCTTATGACAAAGGCAAAATGCAATCCGCGAAAGATCTTCCCCAACCGTTGCTGTGGCCTCAGTTGCAGGTTAACGACGGGGAAAAAATGCAAACTTGTCAGGCTTTTAGCCTCGACGCCCAACGGCCGATAATTGGTTTTTGCCCAGGAGCTGAATTCGGACCGGCTAAACGCTGGCCGCATTATCACTATGCTACGCTTGCGGGCAAACTCATTAATGATGGCTATCAGGTTGTGTTGTTTGGTTCGGCAAAAGATAAAGAAGCAGGCAACGATATTGTTAGCGCATTGACCACGAAGCAACAGGCTCATTGCCGCAATCTGGCTGGTGACACCGCACTCGAGCAAGCAGTTATTTTAATTGCAGCATGCCAGGCTGTTGTTTCCAATGATTCAGGGCTGATGCACGTTGCCGCAGCTCTTAATCGCCCACTGGTTGCCTTATACGGCCCGAGCAGCCCGGACTTTACACCACCGCTTTCGCATAAGGCGCGAGTTATCCGCCTTATTAGTGGCTATCACAAAGTTCGTAAAGGCGATGCGGCGGAAGGCTATCATCAAAGCTTGATTGATATTACACCTGAGCGTGTGATGGATGAGCTAACCGCCCTGCTACTGGCGGAGAAGGAAGCGTAATGCGGGTATTGATTGTCAAAACATCGTCAATGGGTGATGTCTTGCACACGTTGCCTGCACTGTCAGATGCCATGCAAGCCATTCCTGGCATCCGCTTCGACTGGGTAGTAGAAGAAGGTTTTGCGCAAATCCCCAGCTGGCATCCTGCAGTCGATAAAGTCCTTCCTGTCGCGATTCGTCGTTGGCGTAAGAGCTGGTTTTCAGCCCCTGTAAAGGCCGAGCGTACCGCTTTCTACAGCGCATTAAGCGCCGAAAATTACGATGCCGTCATTGATGCTCAGGGACTGATAAAGAGTGCCGCTCTGGTGACAAGAAAAGCCAGAGGGATTAAACACGGAATGGACTGGAACAGTGCCCGCGAACCCCTGGCGAGTCTGTTCTACAATCGTCGCCACGCCATTGCGAAGCGACAACATGCCGTTGAACGCACCCGAGAGTTGTTCGCCAAAAGTCTGGGTTATCAGAAGCCTGAAAATCAAGGCGATTACGCAATCGCGCAGCATTTTCTGGCTACAGCTCCCGCCGATAGCGAGGAATATTTCATTTTCCTGCATGCAACAACTCGCGACGAAAAGCACTGGCCGGAATCACACTGGCGAAATCTTATTCAAATAATGCATGAAATGGGCTTACGTATTAAACTCCCGTGGGGTGCGGAACACGAGCACAAACGAGCAATCCGTTTGGCCGACGGATTTGATAATGTTGAGGTGTTGCCGCGCTTGTCGCTTGAACAAGTCGCCAAACAGCTTGCAGGGGCCAGAGCTGTTGTTTCAGTCGATACTGGACTGAGCCACCTGACCGCTGCACTTAACCGACCAAACATAACATTATATGGCCCTACCGATCCGGGTCTGATTGGTGGTTACGGCGAAAATCAGCATGAACTACGAGGCGCAGAGAAAAGCATGGCTAATATTACCGCTGCAGATACGTTTACCGCGCTCCAGAAAATCAGTCACATAGCAGCAGAATAACGATTAATGAGCTATCTATTCCTCTTTATCCTTTTTCTCCCGTTCAAGTTGTTCGGAAAACTGTTTTATAAAAAAACAGGCCGAAACTTGATGATTCAAACGGCCAAAATAGGGGACTTCGTCAATGTTACCTCTTTGCTCGGCTATCTGAAGCACAGTGATGTGTTAATCAGCAAAACCGTTCTTCCGCTGGCTAAGTATGATGGAACTATCGACACTATTTTTCTTATCGAAGAACATAAAAAGAGCCTTTGGCGTAAGTTTCGGCTGGCATTAAAGCTGTTGAATCGCTACGAAAACATCTATTTATTACAGCCTAACAGCACTAACCTTTTTTTTGCTGCAGTCTGTAATGCCGCAAACAAGCAATTCCTCTCGACTTACACTCGCCGCTGGTACCACGCTTTGTTTTATCTGACGGCGACCGGCGTTGTGGAACATAGAAAAGATCAATTAACCGTAGACGATTACCTTAAGCTTGCAGATAGAAACCTCACCTGGAAGGATGCGCCCAAGCATGCCACTTTCCCATTAAGAAAGCCCTCGACCTATCCAGCCTCACTGGATAAACAAAACGCAACCAAAATAGGTCTGAGTATTTCTGCAGGAAACAAATCAAAAACCATCCCTTCTGCAATCTGGAAGAGAATTTTTGATGTGCTAGAGGGGGTGAATTGCACTTATTACGTTTTTGGTCCCAAAAGTGAACAAGTATGGTTAGATGATCTCTACCGTGAAGTCGGTGCGCGGGAAGATATTGTGAGCCTGGTAGGTGAACTTCCTTTGGAAGATGTGCCTTTTGCCATCAGCAAAATGGATTTCTACATTGCATCAGACTCTGGAAATGTTTACATAGCCGATGCAGTAGGCGTCCCAATTGTTCTCATTTACGGACCATGCTGCATTGCAGAGCAAAGACCGTTGGGGAATGTGTTACTGATTGGAAAAAAAGAATATGAGAAATCATATATCTTTGAAGCACCTTATTATTTCGACCGAACAAGAGAAGAGATGTTTGCATTGAGTGATGATGATTTATCTGATATTTATCAATTTATTGCTAATCATCAGAATAATGGATAATAGGATAAGATGAGAGTCTTATGAGTACCTTAACGAAACAAATATATCGATATACGCACCCGAGAAGCATGCGTCATAATGAAAATTTATGGCCCTATGTCAAAATACAACGAGATAAATTTGGTGCTATCTCGGAATTATTCTATAAAAACAGTCAAATTCCACTACAGAACCTTTCGACTATCAAAGAAAGCTATAACGGGCGTGTTCTATTGACTGCAACAGGACCTTCGGTAAAAGAAATAGATTTTTCATCTATTCCTGAAATACCGACTATTGGAGTTAATGGTGCCTGGTATCTTCACAAAGAAGTGGTCTTCAATATTTACATCATAGTTGATATGACTTTCATTGATAATAGACCAGAAATTCTGGAGCAAATTATTGCTAATGATAATTTGACTCTATTCACTACAATGCATGGTATCGTTAAACTCATTGATAAATTCTCACTAAAAAAAATTAAGTGTAAACTAGCTGTTATTGAGGATAAATGCTATAGGATATTTGAGCACAAAATCCCAGAAAATAATGTTAAACAAATATTTCACTCTCAAACAGACATTATATTCCTCGAAAACTCAAATAGTATTGCATTCAATTATGACATTAGAACCGGAATATTTGATGCAGGAACAGTAGTTTATTGGGCGTTGCAAATCCTTACCTATTTAGGCTTCGATAAAATTTATATTGCTGGTTTAGATATGAATAATTTTTCCAGCCCGCGATTTTATGAAAGCCCAGACGATATTTTACCATCATTTCTTGATGATAAATTACACAACACCATTATCCCAGCATTCCAACTTGCCAGGCATGCACTGGATAATAAAAATGTTGAGTTGTTCAACTTATCATTAGACAGTGCAGTCCCTTCGAGTATTTTCCCAAAAATGGATTACCGTGATGCTTTTAACTAGTCCCCTGCGCACTGAAAAGATATATTCTCTTTTTTTTGTAGCATTTATGTTTTTTAGTGCTATATTCTGTAATGTTTCAAAAGTAAATCTTCTTTTTCATATATCACTAATCCTTTTTCTTTCTACACTTATATTCTCCCCACAATCTCGAGACAAATTCCTACGAGACAAGACATTTTTGAAAGGTTTAATTTTCCCGCTGCTATTTTTATTGTATTTTTCTCTATCTAACTTATGGTCACAAAATCCAGTAAATGTCAGTTCAACCTTAAAGCAAATGCTATACTTATTAATATTCATTTGTCTTTTCCGCCAAGCGGAAAGATTAGGTTATAAAAGATATGTGATGGGTGCCGTGTTTCTTGGTATGAGTTTATTATCTGTACTAACATTAATAATGGTCGACAAAACAATCGTCCTACAAAACCGACTAGAGAATAGCTTCCCATGGGCACCAAATAATGTCATTGACCTTGGTGGCTATATGGCCATTGGATTATTATGTGGTATAATATTTATTCGGGAAACAGGAAAAAATTGGCTCTATTTACTTTTCCCTATTTTACTTGCATCACTTCTTTTGACTCAGAGCCGAGGCCCGCTAATTGCCTTTACAGCAGCATTTGTGTTGTTATTCATAGTTAACCCACGCTATAAGATCAAACATATACTTTATGGGGTTGTGATTATTGCTGCTATTATGGCGATGGTATTTCTCACCAACTTTCATCATATCTTTATCGATCGTTTAGAAAGTACATATCAACAAAGTTTCATTCGCTTCGGTATATGGGAAAATACTTTAGAAGTAGCGAAGGAGAAGCCAATTTTTGGATGGGGTTATGATAAGAGCCTGGTCTTCGTAAACAGCATTGGCCAAAATATTTCCACAACCCACTCTATTTACCTGTCTTCGTTTTTAAAAGGTGGCATCGTTGGGTTTATATTACTTGCAAGTGTTATTGGCTATGGATTGTTGCAACTGCGCAAACACATACGTGCACAACAAAAAACAGAAGCATCCATCTTTATCTTTGCTTTGATTTACTATATGACTCAAGGAATGTTTATTATCGGAAACCCTCAAGAATTTTGGTTCTTATTCTGGTTCCCATTAGCAATTGTGCTAAGCATACCGATAAAAGAAAACTCATATCAATAATAATTTCACTGTTAGCCCCAGATACTCAAAATTAAATTCTTGAGTATCTGGCATTAATTACAACTACAGATTATCGGAGCAATTTTCTTTCTGTAGATAGTACTCTGCCAACGTCATTCCCCTGGTTCGTTCTGCGAGCCAGGAAAATAATTTTTCAAGGTCCTGATAAAGCAGCTCAATACTCGCTTCATCTTTAAATGTTGGACTACCGCCTGGCATAAATTCCGATGAATGAAGCATAAACTCCACGTAATCATTACCTTGAGATAAGGTTTTTTCGGCCACCGCTATCATTTGCTCAGCGTTACCGCCAGACGGACGCAGCCAGTTAACTGAAGGGCTGCGATATTTACCTCTTAACCGATCATAACTTTGTTTAAAGCTATTCATCAAAGCACTGTGTTTATACTGAATACTCATCGGTACCTCGAGAAATGCTGAGTTTCCTGTCTGATGAATATTATCCAGATCCAAAAAATAAGCCTGACTCGGGAAATGTTGATAATCCGTTCCACCAGTGCCTGCTGGGGAACCTTTCGCATTTCGCCAGTTCACCCTTGGTGTGACAGAGCAATCCACTTTGTAGCCCAACTCCACCAGCAATTTAGCGTAGCGGCTATCAAATGCCCAACGTCCTGCACGGTGGCTTAGCATTTTTATGCCAAATGTTTCTTCCAGCAAAGTGGTCATATAAACCACTTTCTCACGCATGATCTCATCACTGTACTCAATGAGATAAGGCTGCCACCGCCAGTCATCACCGGTTAAATCGTGATCAGGCGGACTATTCCATGCGTGTAAGTGCATGCCAACTTCACCCTGGCCACGCGCAATCACATCTTTAGCAAACTCGATAAAAACAGGATCCACAGCCATCTCATAGTTCGTCAGCCAAACCGGTTTAAACCCATGCTTTTCACATAAAGACTGAAAGCGAGGCAAAAAGCGCGCATTCTCAGTTTTGATTTGTCGGTGGTTTTGCCAGAGATTATCGCCTTCGGTATCAATGGTGATGATGAATGCAGGTTTGGTCATTTCCGTCTCTGAGATAAAGATGTTCACATCATGTTACGCAGCCTGCCAGATAAGGGCAAACCGCTTACGTTCAAATTTCTCACTCCTGAGCACAAATGTAGCAACCATACTCAAGGTCTATTAGAATCACTCTTTGGTTAATCACCTAAAGATGATAATGAATAACGCTTTGAATGATCTCGCGAACGTGCCCCCTGCTCGTATATTACTGATAAAGTTGCGCCATCATGGTGACATGTTGCTCATGACTCCAGTGATCAACGCATTACATCAAGCCTGGCCACAAGCAGAAATCGATGTTCTGCTCTATGAAGAAACGCGAGACATGCTAGCGGCGCATCCAAGCATTCATCATATTTATGGAATTGACCGTAAATGGCGCAAACTGGGTACGCGTCAGCATTTATGCAAAGAATGGCAATTACTCAAAACCTTGCGCGAGCAAAAATACAGCCTGGTTATCAATCTTGCAGATCAGTGGCGTAGCGCCATTGTTTCTCGCTTCACCGGCGCTCCTTCGCGAATCGGTTTCGACTTCAATAAGCGCCGCGGCTGGTTCTGGCAACATTGCCACACTCAACTCGCTTCAGTGTCCGGTCACCAGACCCTGCACACTGTGGAACAAAACCTATCCATTCTTACCCCATTGAATATTGCGCCTGTCAGGGACGTCACAATGAGCTATCAGCCTGACGACTGGCACTCTGTGCAGACGAAACTGCAAAGCAATGGGGTAGAAGCTGCTTATATTGTGGTGCAACCCACATCCCGCTGGTTCTTCAAATGCTGGGATGAGGGGAAAATGGCTGAAACAATCACTGCTTTGCAAAAAGACGGGCATACCCTGGTGTTAACCTCAGGGCCGGATAAAAACGAAAAAGCGATGATTGAAAAAATTCGTTCGTTATGTCCCTCAGAGCGTATTCATTCCCTGGCAGGAGAGTTAACGCTTCGTCAATTAGCGGCGCTGATCGATCACGCCCAGCTGTTCATTGGTGTTGATTCTGTACCCATGCATATGGCTGCCGCGTTTAAAACGCCATGCATCGCGCTATTCGGCCCTTCAAAACTGACCTTCTGGAGCCCGTGGGACGTTGTCGGTGAAGTTATTTGGGCAGGGGATTTTGGCGAACTGCCAGACCCTGACAAAATTGATACCAATACGAAAGAACGTTATCTCGATGCCATCCCGGTCGATATTGTTGTCGCTGCTGCAAGGAAACAGTTGTTATGAAGCGCTGCCGTCTGGCTATTGTCCGCCAAAAATATCGTCCCGATGGTGGCGCTGAGCGTTTCGTTTCACGCGCACTTGAGGCGCTTAGCGCCCATGATATGGAGCTCAACGTTATCACCCGGCAATGGCAAGGTGAGCGTCAGGATAACTGGCATATCCATATTTGCGATCCGATGAAGCTCGGTCGAATAAGCCGTGAAAAAGGCTTTGCTGACGCGGCAAGAACGCTATGGCAACGCGAGAATTTCGATATTGTTCAAAGCCATGAACGTATCGCGGGCTGTGATATTTATCGCGCGGGTGACGGTGTTCACCGCCGGTGGTTAATGCAACGCGCAAGAATTTTACCCTCATGGCGTGGAAAGTGGCTATTTCTCGACCGCTACCATCGTTATGTGATGCAGGCTGAACGGGCGATGTATCAGGCTCCTGAGCTAAAAGCGGTCATCTGTAATGCTGAAATGGTTAAAAGAGAAATTATCGAAGATTTCTCTATTCCTGCTAATAAGATACATGTCATCTATAATGCCATTGACTCCTCCCGCTTCGTTCCGGCAAATGAAGAACAGCGTATGAAGTGGCGTGATGAAATGTCTATCCCGCAAAACGCAGTAACTTTGGTTTTTGTCGGCTCAGGTTTTGAGCGTAAAGGACTGGCCAGTGCTATCAAGGCCATCGCAAAAACCGATCGCTATCTGATTGTGGTCGGGCAAGATAAAGCCGAGAAAAGCTATCGAGAACTGGCACAATCTCTGGGTTGCGTGAATCGGATACGCTTTATGGGAATGCAGAAAAATACGCTGCCTTTCTATCAGGCCGCTGATGGACTATTACTGCCAACACTATATGATCCATTTCCCAATGTGATTCTTGAAGCAATGGCATGTGGCTTACCGGTTATTACTTCCACCACTTGCGGTGGGGCTGAATTTATAACAACCGGACAAAACGGATACGTTTGTGATGCACTCAATATCCCACAACTTTCAGAAGCGGTAATGGCTATTTCTTCACGCTTTGTGGATGAGAAAATGGGGAGTTATGCTCGCGAACGCGTCAGGGATGCGACACCGGAAAAACTTTCACAGCAACTTATTTCGCTGTATCAAAACATACTGGATTAGACGATGCGTATCCTAATGATTATTGATGGTTTACCTGGCGGCGGCGCTGAGAAGACCGTACTGACCCTATCCAAAGGTTTAGTCGGAATGGGCCATCAGGTTTCCGTTTTCTCGCTACGTCGCGTCTGTGATTATGAGATCCCGGAAGACGTTGATTATCAGGTCGTTCTGGATACCTGTAAAAAACCCTGGCGCAAACTGACTGAATTGTCACGCCGAGCTGCGCTTCTGGATAGCGCGGTAGAACAAGCGCAGAAAAAAGGGAATTTTGACCTCGTCTTTTCTCACTTGCATAAAACCGACCGCATTGTTGCCCATACCAAATCAATTCCGCGTGAGAAGCTTTGGTACTGTGTTCATGGCATGTTCTCTTACTCATATCTTCAGCATCGACAGGGGTTCTCTCGCTGGCTAAAACGTAAGAAAATTCAAAGCGTTTACCAAAACAGCAATGTCGTCGCCGTATCTCAGGCGGTGCTGCAAGATATTACGAATGCATTCGATATTACGTTGTCCAATGGCACCGTTATCCATAATCCATTCGATATCGACGGCATATATTTAAAAGCTAAAGAGCCCTGCGAAATGACTGGGCAGGACTATTTAATCCACGTTGGCCGCTTCCATGAGCATAAACGCCATGACCGGCTGATCAGTGCTTATTCACTCAGTGGAATTCAGGCGCCACTTGTCCTGATGGGTAACGGCAGTGACGAGCGTATCGGCGAAATAAAAGCAATGGCCGCGAAAGCGGGTGTTGCCGATCGTGTGATGATAAAACCTTTCGTATCAAATCCTTACCCGTGGATTGCCAATGCGCGCATGCTGCTGCTTAGCTCCGATTGTGAAGGGTTTGGCAACGTACTGGTCGAAGCTCTGATTTGCCAGACACCTGCAGTGAGTACACGTTGCCCGGGCGGGCCGGCAGAGATTCTTACTGGTGAACTGGCTCGCGGCCTTTCAGGTATGAGCGCTCAGGAATTTGCGGACACCATGCTGGATATTTATAACAACCCACCCGTTATTGATACCACGACCATTGAGTCATATAGCATTGGTGCCATCTGCCAGCAGTACTTGTCTCTGGCAACGGAAGAAAGATAACAATATTTCCAGGTAATTTTATGCAACAGAATCCACGTCCACTCCTTAGCGTTGTCGTTGCTGTTTATAACGGCGAATCTTTTTTGGCGAAATTCTTTGCCTGTCTTGAGGCGCAGAACATCGACGGCATGGAAGTCATTATGGTGAACGATGGTTCAACCGATGGCTCCATGGCGATTATTGAGGCCTGGCGCAGCAAGTTTTCTGGCATGAAAATCCTTGAGCAGGAAAATCAGGGCGTTTCGATTGCGCGTAATACCGGGCTTGCGGTAGCAACGGGTGAGTACCTTTCTTTCCCGGATATCGATGATGACTTTAAGCCCGGCATGTATCGACATTTACTTGATTTAGCACTAAAAAATAACCTGGATGTCGTGACATGTAATGGGAATTACGTCTACGAAAACAACAAAAAACCTTCACGTCCCATCTTTCCACGAGACAAACTTAAGTCGACCGACGTCCTGAGTGGCCCTCAGTGGCTTAAACGTGCGTTGGATTCACGCAAGTTTCTGCACGTGACCTGGCTGAACCTGTATCGTCATGATTTTATTCGTGAACATGGCTTTATCTTTGAACCCGGATTGCGCCATCAGGATATCCCGTGGACAACAGAAGTATTACTTGCTGCGCAGCGTGTTCAATACACGGACGAGCAATATTACGATTACTACATCCATTCAGCCTCGGTTTCCCATAAACCCGATACTGATGACACACTGATTCGTTCAGCTCGTCATTACATGAAAATACTGGAAATGTTGGAAACCATTAACCAGCGTTATCCGGAAGCGGTAAAGAATATTCCAGCCTGTAACTGGCAAATCGCCAAAGAAGGTCTTGGGATCTTGCACACTTTCAACAATATGAAAGATCCGCATAAAAAGAAGATGATCATTCAGGAGTTTTTTGATCGCGGTATCTGGCGTCTGATTTGGAAAAATGCCCGCGGATTCCGACTACGCTGGCGCCTGGGCCGTCGTTATCTGAAACTGAAGAAAGCGACTCGCGTACCCGGTTGATAAACAGCTCTTAAGCGGGTGGTCGCATACCGCCCGCTACTTCTACAATTCAAGCATTAACTCATCTTAATACTAAGCAATGCCTTCGTGATGTTACCAAAACAATAGCTTTAAGCTTCCCGAATGCTTAGAATTTGCCCGCCGATAATGAAAATACGGAAAATTCGCTTGGAATCGTTGTATACCGCCCTGTTCTACCTAATTCAGCCATTTGTTTGGCTGCGACTGTTACTCCGTAGCCGTAAAGCTCCCGCGTACCGTAAACGCTGGGCGGAACGCTACGGCTATTGCCGTGGAAAAGTGGAACCCGATGGTATTCTTCTGCATTCAGTCTCCGTAGGCGAGACGCTGGCGGCAATTCCGTTAGTTCGTGCCCTGCGTCATCGCTACCCGACCATTCCCATTACCGTCACGACAATGACTCCAACAGGTTCGGAACGTGCGCAGTCGGCATTTGGGCAAAATGTGCATCATGTTTATTTGCCTTACGATCTCCCTTGCGCAATGAAGCGCTTTTTCAATACCGTGCGCCCTAAATTAGTGATCGTGATGGAAACTGAATTGTGGCCCAACATGATCAACGAATTACACCAACGTAAAATCCCACTGGTCATTGCCAATGCTCGTCTCTCTGCCCGTTCGGCGAAGGGATATAAAAAACTGGGCAAATTCACGCGCCGTCTGATGAGCAAAATTACCCTCATCGCCGCACAGAATGAAGAAGATGGCGGCCGTTTCATCGAGCTTGGTCTGAAACGCTCTCAGTTAACCGTTACCGGTAGCCTGAAATTTGATATTTCTGTGACCCCAGAGCTTGCTGCACGTGCGATTACACTTCGCCGCCAATGGGCTCCGCATCGTAAAGTATGGATTGCCACCAGCACCCATGATGGTGAAGAGAGCATTATTCTGGATGCTCACCGTCAACTGCTGGCCAGGTTCCCTGATTTGCTGCTCATTCTGGTGCCACGTCATCCGGAACGCTTCAAAGATGCTCGGGATATGGCTCAGAAGGCAGGCTTCAGTTACATCATGCGCAGCAGTGGCGAAAAACCGTCCAGCAGCACGCAAGTTGTAATTGGTGACACAATGGGCGAACTGATGATGTTGTATGGAATTGCCGACCTCGCCTTTGTGGGCGGCAGCCTTGTTGAACGCGGAGGCCATAATCCACTGGAGCCTTCAGCGCATGCCATCCCAGTTTTAATGGGTCCACATACCTTCAATTTCAAAGATATTTGCGCCAGATTGCAGCGTGCGGATGGATTGATTACCGTCACGGATGCCTCGTCGCTGGTGAGTGAAATCACTACCCTGCTCACCGATGAAGATTACCGTCTTTACTACGGCCGTCATGCTGTGGAAGTCCTTCATCAGAATCAGGGCGCTCTGCAACGCTTACTACAATTATTGCAACCGTACCTGCCGCAACGGAGCCACTAATGCCCAATCGTTTGTCAGTGGTCATGATCGCTAAAAACGCGGCAGACGTGCTGCCAGAATGCCTGGCTTCGGTCGCGTGGGCAGATGAAGTGGTTTTACTGGATTCCGGAAGTACCGATTCTACCGTTGAGATAGCCCTTCAGGCGGGTACGAAAGTTTTCATTAACGAAAACTGGCAAGGCTTTGGTAAGCAGCGTCAACTGGCACAAAACTACGCCAGTCATGACTATATTCTGATGATCGATACCGATGAGCGTGTGACGCCGGAACTGGCCAGCGCGCTGAAAGCCGTGTTAGATAATCCTCAGCCACAGGCAGTATACAGTATTGCGCGCCGCAACTTATTCCTTGGCCGTTTTATGCGCCACAGTGGATGGTATCCGGATCGCGTGACACGCCTCTATGCCCGTTCATGCTACCGTTATAATGATAACCAGGTGCATGAATCTCTCGAAGCACCCGGCGCAAAAGTTATCCCGCTCAAAGGGGATTTGCTCCATTTGACCTGCCGTGATTTCGCCAGCTTCCAACGTAAACAGTTAAATTATGCGACAGCATGGGCACAGGAGCGCCACCAACGCGGTAAACGAGTCTCCATTGCAGGGATTTTCGGCCACACATTGGGTGCTTTCTGTAAAACACTGCTGTTGCGGGCGGGCTTTCTTGATGGAAAGCAGGGCTGGTTACTTGCGGTGGTCAATGCACAGTATACGTTTAACAAGTACGCTGAACTCTGGGCACTGAATCAAGGCTACACGGAAAACAAAACTCTATGACCACTCTGGCGATTTATCCTGGTACGTTTGATCCCATTACCAACGGTCACCTGGACATCGTGACACGTGCTTCGATGATGTTTGATAACTTGATTCTGGCTATCGCGAATAGCCCGCACAAGAAAACCATGTTCACACTGGAAGAAAGAGTTCAGCTGGCCCAAGGGGTTATTGCACACCTGCCAAACGTTAAAGTTGTCGGCTTTAGCGATCTGATGGCGAATTTTGCTAAAACGCAAAATGCTAACGTTCTGGTCAGAGGGTTACGCACAGCGGCAGATTTTGAGTATGAGATGCAACTGGCTCACATGAACCGCCATTTAATGCCTGAACTTGAAAGCGTGTTCCTGATGCCGTCAAAAGAGTGGTCTTTTGTCTCGTCATCGCTGGTGAAAGAAGTGGCGCGTCACCAGGGCGATGTTGCGCACTTCCTGCCTGAAGCTGTCTGCAAAGCGCTGCTGGACAAACTCAAACAGGAATCCGCAGACTAAAATTTAGTGCTGGCAGTGGCGGCAATAAAACGTGCTGCGCTGCCCATGTTTACTGGTAACGATTGGCGCACCACAAACCCGACAGGGTTCACCTGTCCGTCCGTAAACCTGCAACTCCTGAGCGAAATAGCCAGGTTTACCATCTGACTGCAGAAAATCTTTTAGCGTTGTCCCACCCTGCTCAATCGAACGTAACAGTACCGATTTAATGGTTTTGACCAGAATTTCACACTCAGTGAGGGAAAGTGACTGGGCGGTGCGGTCGGGATGGATGCCTGCTGCAAACAGCGATTCACTGGCATAAATGTTACCCACACCGACCACCAGCTTGTTATCCATAATCCACTGCTTTATCGCCATTTTCTTTTTCGCAGACTTTTCACGCAGATACTCTACCGAAAACGCTTCGCTTAGCGGCTCGGGTCCAAGATGCGCCAGCACATTGCTCCCTTCTAGCTCTTTCGCCCATAACCAGGCACCAAAGCGGCGCGGATCGGTATACCGCAGGACTTTGCCATTGCTCATCACCAAATCGACATGGTCATGCTTTTGCGCAGGATAATCTTCAGGAAGAATGCGCAAGCTACCCGACATGCCAAGGTGGATAATAATCCAGCCATCAGGCAGTTCGAGAAGCAGATATTTAGCGCGACGCTGCACGCTTAAGACGGGTTTATCACTTAGAGCATGGATTTCATCGGAGACTGGCCAACGTAAACGCCCGTTACGCACGATGGCATGCAGGATAGTTTCACCCACCAGATGGGGTTCAATACCACGACGACTGGTTTCTACTTCAGGTAATTCTGGCATCGCTCCTCCAAACTCAAAGCCTCAAAACAAAAAAACCCCGCCGAAGCGAGGTTTTCATCAAAGATTCTAAAATTATTTAATTTTAGCTTCTTTGTACAGTACGTGTTGACGGACAACTGGATCGAACTTTTTCAGTTCCAGTTTTTCCGGCTTAGTACGCTTGTTCTTCGTGGTGGTATAGAAGTGACCAGTACCAGCAGAAGAAACCAGCTTGATCTTCTCGCGAACACCTTTAGCCATGACTTAGTTCCTCTTAGTACTTCTCGCCACGGGTACGCATATCGGCCAAGACCGTTTCGATACCCTTCTTATCAATTACACGCATACCTTTAGCAGATACACGCAGTGTGACAAAACGCTTCTCGCTCTCAACCCAAAAACGGTGAGAGTGCAGGTTCGGCAGGAAACGGCGTTTGGTCGCGTTCATTGCGTGGGAACGGTTATTACCGGTCACCGGACGCTTGCCAGTAACTTGGCAGACTCGGGACATGTCTATTCTCCAAAAATCAAATTAGCTCGAGCTTCGTATAGGGTTATGGCGCCTCGTCAGGCCGCAAGCCTGGTCCCTGGCGGTTCAATGTGAACCACAGTGCCAGGCGCATAATGCCAAAACCCGAGATTCTCAAAGGTGGCGTAGTATACGCTGCCTAACGCATGTGCTCAAGTCCCGAACAGACAAAGATCCCCAAGGATCGCGAAATTCGGCCTAAATCCACCCACGTTCTGCAAAAGAAACGTACTCTCCACGGCCAATAACAAGATGGTCGAGCACTCGAATATCCATAAACAGGCAAGCTTTTACGATGCGTTCGGTGATAACACGATCAGCTTTACTCGGTTCTGCTCGACCAGACGGGTGATTATGCGCGAGTATTAGCGCCGCTGCATTTGATTTCATCGCTTCACGTACAATTTCTCTCGGATGGACCTCTACATGGTTCAATGTTCCAGCAAACATTGGACTATGTTTAATCACCCGGTTTTGGTTATCGAGGAAAATAACCATGAAGATCTCGCGTTCTGCGGTCGTCAGTTGGCTTTGAATAAACTCCCTGACTGAATCTGGCCCTTTTAAAGAAAGCTCTTCAACGCCCCGCGAATAGTAGTAACGCCTTGCCAGCTCAGCGATAGCGTTAAGCTGGGTGTATTTCGCATGACCAATGCCCTTCACGTCTTTAAATTGCGAGTAATCAGCCGACAACAGCCGGCTAATTGAGCCAAATTGATGTAACAAGCTCTGCGCAAACGCCAGCACATTCATGTTTTGACTGCCTGTTCGTAAAAATAGCGCCAGTAACTCGACATCGGTTAATGAGGCGGCGCCAAATTCCAGCAGCTTCTCTCGCGGCAGACATGCTCTTTCCTGCTCGATTATCTCACTCATCAGAACCTCCTTGCCCTTTATGCAGCTCATTGTGCACAACTTGATAAGCCCACACGATATGCAGATCTTCCACATGCGGGATATCTCGCAAACTGCAAAAAAGTCGTTACTCAGTGAGTGTGGTAAAATAGCCAAATGACTGTGACTTCTGGTGGAAAAATCATGATGGGGCTTTCTGGCAAAAAAATTGTTCTGGGTGTGAGCGGCGGTATTGCGGCTTATAAAACCCCGGAACTGGTACGCCGTCTGCGTGAACGCGGGGCTGAGGTAAGAGTGGTCATGACAGAGGCGGCAAAAGCCTTTATTACGCCACTGAGTTTACAAGCCGTGTCAGGTTATCCGGTGTCAGACAGCTTGTTAGATCCCGCCGCCGAAGCAGCAATGGGTCATATAGAATTAGGTAAATGGGCTGATTTAGTTATCCTTGCACCCGCGACGGCTGATTTAATTGCCCGCATTACTGCAGGTATGGCAAATGACCTGGTGAGCACGATTTGTCTCGCGACACCTGCCCCTGTTGCTGTTGTCCCTGCAATGAATCAACAGATGTACCGGGCCGCAGCGACTCAACATAACCTTGATGTTCTCTCCTCACGCGGTTTGTTGCTTTGGGGTCCAGATAGCGGCAGCCAGGCCTGTGGCGATATCGGCCCTGGCCGGATGCCAGACCCATTAACGATTGTAGATATGGCCGCTCAACATTTTGCTGTGATCAAAGATCTGCAACATCTCAATGTCATGATTACCGCCGGCCCGACCCGCGAACGCCTGGATCCCGTGCGCTACATCACCAACGATAGTTCCGGGAAAATGGGTTATGCCATCGCAGCTGCTGCTGCTGCACGCGGTGCAAATGTGACGTTAATTTCAGGCCCGGTTTCTTTGCCAACGCCACCATGGGTTAAACGAGTTGATGTCATCACAGCCCTGGAAATGGAAGCCGCAGTCCAACAGCACGTGCAGGAGCAACAAATTTTCGTTGGCTGTGCCGCGGTTGCAGACTATCGTGCCGCAACTGTTGCTGATGAAAAAATCAAAAAGCAAGGCGATGAAATCACAATAAAAATGATCAAAAACCCGGATATTGTCGCCGGTGTCGCAGCACTTTTAACTCATCGTCCTTATGTTGTTGGGTTTGCCGCCGAAACAAATAATGTGGAAGAATACGCCCAGCAAAAACGCGTTAGTAAAAACCTTGATCTGATTTGTGCCAACGACGTATCACAGGCAGGACAAGGATTTAACAGCGAAAACAATGCATTACACCTTTTCTGGCAGGATGGAGACAAAGTCTTACCGCTTGAGCGTAAAGAACTCCTTGGCCATCTTTTACTGAACGAGATAGTTACCCGTTATGATGAAAAAAATCGACGTTAAAATTCTGGACCCACGCGTTGGCCAACAATTCCCACTGCCGACTTATGCTACTTCCGGCTCTGCGGGTCTTGACCTACGCGCATGTCTGGATGACGCCGTAGAGCTTGCTCCTGGTGTAACCAAACTGATTCCAACCGGGCTGGCTATCCATATCGCCGATCCAACTCTTGCGGCAGTCATTTTGCCTCGTTCAGGTCTTGGTCATAAGCATGGCGTTGTTTTAGGCAACCTTGTTGGGCTGATAGACTCAGACTACCAGGGGCAGTTAATGGTTTCCGTCTGGAACCGCGGCCAGGATCACTTCACTATCGAACCCGGTGAGCGAATTGCTCAAATGGTATTTGTGCCTGTCGTTCAGGCCGAATTCAACCTGGTTGAAGATTTCGATTCTAGCGACCGTGGCGAAGGTGGTTTCGGCCATTCAGGACGCCAGTAACTTCATTTAAGAACGTAACCCCACAGCGTAAAATATGTGAAAAAACCGCAAACTTTAAGTTTGCGAGCGCTGTGTGGCTACCTGCCTGACAAGTGCGTTATTTCAGGGGTATTTTAGAACATGGCAGAAAAGCAAATTGCGAAACGGAATCGTCGCGAAGAAATACTTCAGTCTCTGGCCCAAATGCTTGAATCCAGCGATGGTAGCCAACGAATTACGACTGCCAAGCTCGCAGCGACTGTAGGTGTTTCCGAAGCTGCACTTTATCGACATTTTCCCAGCAAAACGAAAATGTTCGATAGCCTTATCGAATTTATTGAAGACAGTCTGATTACCCGTATCAACCTCATTCTGAAAGATGAGAAAGATACCCACGCACGTCTGCGCTTAATTGTTCTCTTGATTCTGGGATTCGGTGAACGTAATCCTGGACTGACGCGCATTCTCACCGGGCATGCGCTGATGTTTGAACAAGACCGCCTGCAAGGCCGTATCAATCAGCTCTTTGAACGTATCGAAGTGCAATTGCGCCAGGTCATGCGTGAAAGAAAGATGCGTGAAGGTGAAGGTTACAGCACGGATGAATCGCTACTTGCGAGCTTACTGCTGGCATTTTGTGAAGGAACGTTATCGCGTTTTGTACGTAGCGAGTTCCGCTATTTACCGACAAGTGATTTTGATACCCGCTGGCCGCTGATTGCCGCACAACTTCGTTAAAAAGTAAGGGCCTTTGAAAGGCCCTTTTTATTTACACGCCGTACTGGGTACGGTATTCGCGCACCGCGGCTAAATGCACGGCCATCTCAGGTTTTTCTTCCAGATAATCAATCAGGTCTTTGAGAGTGATGATAGAAATCACCTGGCACTGATAATCGCGCTCCACTTCCTGAATCGCAGAGATTTCTCCACGACCACGTTCCTGACGATCCAGTGAGATAAGAACACCCGCCAACGAGGCGTTATTGGCTGCAATAATTTCCATTGATTCACGGATTGCAGTACCGGCAGTGATCACGTCATCCACCAGCATCACGCGCCCTTGCAGGGCACTGCCGACCAGGCTGCCACCTTCACCGTGATCCTTGGCTTCTTTGCGGTTGAAGCAATAAGGGATATCACGCTCATGATGTTCTGCCAATGCAACGGCAGTCGTCGTCGCGATAGGGATACCTTTGTAAGCCGGCCCAAACAGCAAATCAAAATCAATACCAGAATCCACTAACGCGGCGGCATAAAAACGGCCCAACAGTGCCAGATCACGCCCGGTATTAAATAGTCCAGCGTTAAAGAAATAAGGGCTGGTACGCCCGGATTTCAACGTAAATTCGCCAAACTTCAGTACCTGCTTGTTAAGCGCAAATTCAATAAACTGGCGCTGATACGGTTTCATGGATTTGCTCCTATGCATGTCATATAGATATAAAAAAGGCGACTATTAAAGTCGCCTTGAAAATTAATTTTCTAATGCCGCCTTCTGCGACATTACGATAGTTTCGATTCCCCCTCGCGCCAGCGCCAGTAGCGACAACAACTCTTCATGGGAGAACGGCTCGCCTTCAGCGGTGCCCTGAACTTCGATCATGCGGCCATCTTCCATCATCACGACGTTCATGTCAGTTTCTGCAGCAGAATCTTCAACATATTCGAGATCACACAAAGCGGCGCCGTTTACGATACCGACGGAAACGGCTGCAACCATCCCTTTCATTGGGTTAGTTTTCAGTTTGCCTGCGGCGACCAGCTTCTTAAGAGCATCAGCCAGTGCAACACATGCACCTGTAATAGATGCAGTACGGGTGCCGCCATCTGCCTGCAGCACATCGCAGTCCAGCGTAATGGTGTATTCGCCAAGGACTTTCAAATCCACTGCTGCACGAAGAGAACGCGCAATCAGGCGCTGGATCTCAAGAGTACGGCCGCCCTGCTTACCTTTTGCCGCTTCGCGAGCATTACGGCTGTGAGTCGCACGTGGCAACATGCCGTATTCAGCAGTGATCCAACCCTGGCCCTGGCCTTTCAGAAAGCGCGGTACACCTTCTTCAACGGTGGCGGTACAAAGTACTTTAGTATCGCCGAACTCGACCAGCACGGAGCCTTCTGCGTGTTTGGTGTAATTACGGGTCAGGGTGACTGGGCGCACTTGTTCGGCGCTACGACCTGATGGACGCATGGGGTTATCTCCGGCTAAAACGAATGTGGCTGCGCATTATACGGACTTCGCTCGCTTATTCCTATCCTGCAAGTCCTGGCATGGCTATAATCCCCACATCTATTACAGAATACGGCTACGAAATATGATCCGCAGTATGACCGCTTATGCCCGACGTGAAGTAAAAGGCGAATGGGGCAGCGCCACCTGGGAGTTACGTTCGGTAAACCAGCGTTATCTTGAAACTTACATCCGTATGCCGGAACAGTTCCGTAGCCTCGAACCTGTGGCTCGCGAGCGTATTCGCACCCGCTTAACTCGCGGAAAAATCGAATGTAACCTGCGTTTCGAGCCCGATACTCGCGCACAAAGCTCTTTGCTGCTTAATGAAAAACTGGCTAAGCAGCTGGTTGAAGCAGCGAATTGGGTAAAAATGCAAAGCGACGAAGGCGAAATTAATCCGGTCGATATTCTGCGCTGGCCGGGTGTTATGTCCGCTCAGGAACAAGATCTTGATGCCATTACTGCTGAAATTCTGGCAGCGCTTGATGGCGCGCTGGACGACTTTATTGTTGCCCGCGAAACTGAAGGTGAAGCTCTGAAAGCAATGATTGAGCAACGTCTGGAAGGCGTGAGCGCTGAAGTTGTCAATGTTCGTGCTCAAATGCCAGAAGTCCTGAAATGGCAGCGCGAACGCCTGGTGGCGAAACTCGAAGATGCTCAAGTTCAGTTGGAAAACAACCGTCTGGAGCAAGAGCTGGTGTTGATGGCGCAGCGTGTCGATGTTGCTGAAGAGCTGGACAGACTCGAAGCGCACGTCAAAGAAACCTACAACATCCTGAAGAAAAAAGAAGCCGTTGGCCGTCGTCTCGACTTTATGATGCAGGAGTTCAACCGCGAGTCGAACACCCTGGCATCAAAATCCATCAATTCAGATGTCACCAATTCAGCCATCGAACTGAAAGTGCTGATTGAACAGATGCGTGAACAGATTCAGAACATCGAGTAATTTTCTGCTTGGACTTTCTTAGCCCGCATATTGCGGGCTTTTTAATGTGAATTGATATCCCCCATCACTTTAACCTCAATAAAATTAATCCACCAAAAAATTAAAACTCATCGAGAAACCCTTATTTTCTGATAAAAACAAAATCCAGTCATTAGAAAATATAATCCAAAACCCAACGCTTTAGAAAAACTCAATCGTGACTTTATTCACAAAACGCTACCCTCTACGCGTTTCTACAGGAGGTATCAGTGCTGCTACATATTCTTTATTTGGTCGGTATTACTGCCGAAGCAATGACCGGCGCGTTAGCTGCTGGCCGCCGCCGCATGGATACTTTCGGCGTGATAATCATTGCGACAGCCACGGCACTTGGAGGTGGTTCGGTACGCGATATTCTTCTCGGCCACTACCCATTAGGTTGGGTGAAACATCCAGAGTATGTGGTGATCGTCGCCATCGCAGCCGTACTGACCACTGTATTTGCCCCGGTAATGCCCCATCTTCGTCGCCTTTTCCTGGTACTCGATGCTCTTGGACTTGTGGTGTTTTCCATTATCGGTGCGCAAATAGCATTGGATATGGGCGAAGGCCCGATCATCGCCATCATTGCAGCCGTTGTTACGGGCGTATTTGGAGGTGTTTTGCGCGACATGTTTTGTAAGCGTATCCCTCTGGTTTTCCAGAAAGAGCTTTATGCCGGAATCGCTTTTGCCTCCGCGGTGCTTTACATCGTTCTGGAGCACTACGTTTCGAACCAGGACGTTGTAATTATCTCCACCCTCATTTTCGGTTTCACCACACGCTTGCTCGCGTTACGCCTGCGCCTTGGTTTGCCGGTGTTTCATTACAAACACGCGGACCACTAGTCGGCAAATCCCCGAATTCCCTGCTGCGCAAGAAAAACCACTAGCGCAGCAATTTGGGAATGATTTACAAACTCCACCAACTTTTTGGCCCTCACAGCACCAATACCCGGTAGTTTTTGCCAACTCAGCTCATCACGCGCAACTAACTGCGACCACTGTGAATCGGGCAGCGTGGCAAACACAGCGCGGGGTAGGGGTAAACCAAATGCGAGCAGCCACTGCCTGAAAGGCCGCTGGCGAACTTGCGAGAATTGCTGCCAAAGATGAGCCGCTTTAGCTGGTGAAACTCCATTTATCTGCAAAAGTTCTTCCTGGGTGACAGTGAGCCAGGCAAAAATATGCTTAAGACTCAGGTTCTGTTGGATCTGCTGCCAGGAACGCACGCTTACCCAATTGATGTTCAGAACCGCTGGAGAACTCATCCAGGCCAGGCGCGCAATAAATTGCTCGCGGCACCAGACTTCAAAAAAGAGACAGCTTAGGGGTGTAACCATTTTATCTGTGGGTGGCTGCGGTTTGTTGCGTTGGCTCACACGCCATACCACTTCATCAACGCGCGGGATCCCTTGCCCTGCAAGACTCACCATCACTTGATCGCCCACGGCAATATCCAGAGTTTGCCAACGTTTGACTGAACCTACATTCACCCGTTTAACCTGTTTATCATCGATCTGTAAGGGGTTCAGTCTGAGCACCACGGCCACCTTTCCTGTGCGCCCTACCGTAAATTGAATGTCCTTAACTTCGGCAATTTGCTGAGCAGGCGGGAATTTCCATGCAATCACCCACGTTGCTTTACCTGGAAGCCAATATCTCCCCGCCGGCTCTGTTGCCTCACGAACCACGATACCGTCGGTCACAAAAGGAAGGGGGGTCGTAAACCAGTCCTCGCGCAACATCGCTATTTTTTCTACAGAGCTAACAGGTATGGACCAAATTTTGGTTAGCGGAAAACCAGCCTGAGCGAGCGTGTCCAGCTTCGAATTCATATCCGCAGGACCATCTGGCCACGCCCAAATGAAAATCCCCAGCTCTTGAAGCAGGTCCTGGTCGCTTTGACTCATCATGGCACCGGCCACTTTTGCTCGCGCACTGATGCCCCCCATCGTTTTCTGTATGTGCTTATCCCTTTTCCAGAAAACCTCGCCTTGCAATACGCTATTGGCCAGTGGACCTGAAACAGTCTTAGGGATAGTGGGGATTTTTTTGGCCTTTTCTGTCCAGTCTTGCCCTTTCTCACCATCCCCTCGGCTAAGCAGTTTAGCCAGATGACCATGCTGATAAATCAGAGTCACCGCCACACCATCGACTTTAGGTTGGACCCAGAGATCGGTTTTGCCATTTACCCACCGGGCAATGGCGATACGGTCTGGCAGTTTTTTGACACCGGTATGCGCAATCGGGTGTAACGCTTTTCCCTGTGTGGCTAGAAGCGGCTGTGGTGGCTTTTCCGAGGGTTGAAAGCATCGCTGCCATTCATTGTATTGCCCGCGCAGACCGTCATAGGTTGCATCGCTGACTTCACTCACACCTTGTTGGTAATAAGCTTGATCCCACTTCTCGAGCTTTTCATTCAATTTCGCCATCTCCTGCTGCGCTTGCACAGATGACCAGGCCGGACACGTTGCCGACGCCATGGCGCTCAGCAGTCCCATAAACCCGATAAGTTTTGTTATCCACTTCATAAGTCCCTCCGTGTAGAAGCGAGAAGAGATATAACGCCAGCAAACATGCAGTGCTAATGGCGATTAAAAATGATGCGAGGAGCTTTCAGAGGTATTTAATTTGTTGCAGTAACAAGCGGTGTTTTTTGGAAAACATTACGCAAATTGGTAGAAATATTGCCGGGGAACACGACAAATTCTCCGTGACACGGAGACGCCGTGTATAATAGGCCCGTATACGCACTTCTTTTTATGCTTACCGAATAAGTTAGAACTCATGGCTCAAGGCACGCTTTATATCGTTTCCGCCCCAAGTGGCGCGGGAAAATCCAGCCTCATCCAGGCTTTGTTAAAGACACAACCGCTTTATGACACACAGGTTTCTATCTCCCATACCACCCGCGGTATTCGCCCGGGAGAGAACCACGGCGAGCACTATTTCTTTGTAGAAAAGGAAGAGTTTAAGCAGATGATTGCTGAAGACGCATTCCTTGAGCACGCCGAAGTGTTTGGCAATTTCTACGGCACTTCACGCCATGCCATTGAACAAGTTCTGGCAACAGGTGTGGATGTGTTCCTGGATATTGACTGGCAAGGTGCGCAGCAAATTCGTCAGAAAATGCCGCAAGCCCGCAGTATTTTTATACTGCCGCCGTCAAAAGACGAGTTGGACCGCCGCCTTCGTGGCCGTGGGCAAGACAGTGAAGAAGTTATCACTAAGCGAATGGAGCAAGCTGTTGCAGAAATGAGCCATTATGCTGAATATGACTACTTAATCGTCAACGACGATTTTGACACCGCACTGTCAGATTTAAAAATTATCATTCGTGCCGAGCGTCTACGAATGGGTCGCCAAAAAGCGCGACATGACGCTTTAATCAGCAAACTATTGGCAGACTGAGCCCAGTTTCAGTATCATGCCCAGTCATTTCTTCATCTGTGGAGCATTTTAATTATGGCACGCGTAACTGTTCAGGACGCTGTTGAGAAAATTGGTAACCGTTTTGACCTGGTTCTGGTCGCCGCACGTCGCGCTCGTCAGATGCAAACTGGTGGTAAAGATCCACTGGTGCCTGAAGAAAACGATAAAACGACTGTAATCGCACTACGCGAAATCGAAGAAGGGTTGATCACCAACCAGATTCTCGATGTTCGTGATCGTCAGGAGCAGCAAGAGCAGGAAGCCGCAGAACTGCAGGCTGTTACCGCTATTGCTGAAGGTCGTCGTTAATTAGCCTGCGGGTAGCCCTTGTATCTGTTTGAAAGCCTGAATCAACTGATTCAACAATACTTGCCCGAGGAGCAAATAAAGCGACTTCGGCAAGCATACCTTGTTGCGCGTGATGCTCACGAGGGACAAGCACGTTCAAGCGGTGAACCCTACATCACCCATCCCGTAGCTGTTGCCTGCATTCTGGCCGAGATGAAACTCGACTTTGAAACGCTGATGGCCGCACTCCTGCATGACGTGATCGAAGACACCCCTGCCACCTACCAGGATATGGAACAACTGTTTGGCAAAAGCGTTGCCGAACTGGTGGAAGGGGTATCTAAGCTAGACAAACTGAAATTCCGCGATAAGAAAGAAGCTCAGGCTGAAAACTTCCGCAAAATGATCATGGCGATGGTGCAAGACATCCGCGTCATTCTGATCAAACTCGCCGACCGTACGCACAACATGCGCACTCTCGGGGCATTGCGCCCTGATAAGCGTCGCCGCATTGCTCGCGAAACCCTCGAAATCTATAGCCCTCTGGCACACCGTCTTGGTATTCATCACCTCAAGACTGAGCTGGAAGAGCTAGGCTTTGAAGCGCTTTATCCGAACCGCTACCGCGTCATTAAAGAAGTGGTTAAAGCGGCACGGGGTAATCGCAAAGAGATGATTCAAAAAATCCTCTCTGAAATTGACGGGCGTTTGCAAGAAGCGGGCATTCCTTGTCGCGTGAGCGGCCGCGAAAAACATCTCTACTCCATCTATTGCAAAATGACGCTCAAAGAACAGCGTTTCCACTCGATTATGGATATCTACGCCTTCCGCGTAATTGTCCACGATATGGATACCTGTTATCGCGTCCTTGGGCAAATGCATAGCCTCTACAAGCCACGTCCTGGCCGGGTGAAAGACTATATTGCCATTCCGAAGGCGAACGGATATCAGTCTTTACACACTTCAATGATTGGCCCACATGGCGTGCCGGTTGAAGTGCAAATCCGTACCGAAGATATGGATCAGATGGCTGAGATGGGGGTTGCCGCGCACTGGGCTTATAAAGAGCAAGGTGAAAGTGGCACAACGGCACAAATCCGCGCCCAGCGCTGGATGCAAAGCCTGCTGGAATTACAGCAAAGTGCAGGCAGCTCATTTGAATTTATCGAGAGCGTAAAATCCGATCTGTTCCCGGATGAGATTTACGTTTTCACCCCGGAAGGGCGTATTGTCGAACTGCCTGCGGGCGCGACACCTGTTGATTTCGCCTATGCAGTTCACACTGACATCGGCCACGCCTGTGTCGGTGCGCGAGTCGACAGACAACCCTATCCGCTGTCTCAGTCGCTCAGCAGCGGCCAGACAATCGAAATCATTACCGCTCCAGGCGCTCGCCCGAACGCCGCCTGGCTGAATTTTGTCGTGAGCTCTAAAGCGCGCGCCAAAATCCGCCAGATGCTGAAAAATCTCAAGCGTGACGACTCCGTTAGTCTCGGTCGCCGTCTGCTAAACCATGCCTTAGGTGGCAGCCGTAAATTAGCTGAAGTTCCGCCAGAAAATATTCAGCGTGAGTTGGAGCGTATGAAGCTCGCCACGCTTGATGATTTGCTGGCTGAAATCGGCCTCGGTAATGCCATGAGTGTGGTGGTCGCGAAAAACCTGCAAGGTGAATCGTCTGTGGTGCAGCAAGGCCACTCACCGACTCATAGTCATCTGCCGATTAAAGGTGCAGATGGCGTGCTGATTACCTTTGCTAAGTGTTGCCGCCCAATCCCTGGCGACCCGATTATTGCGCACGTCAGTCCAGGCAAAGGGCTGGTTATCCATCATGAGTCTTGCCGTAACATCCGTGGCTACCAAAAAGAGCCAGAGAAGTTCATGGCAGTGGAATGGGATAAAGAGACCGAGCAAGAGTTCACCACCGAAATTAAGGTGGATATGTTTAACCATCAGGGTGCGTTAGCAAACCTGACGGCTGCGCTCAATAACGCAGGCTCCAATATTCAAAGTCTGAATACTGAAGAGAAAGATGGCCGTGTTTACAGTGCGTTCATTCGCCTGACTGCACGTGACCGTGTCCATTTGGCGAACCTCATGCGTAAAATCCGCGTGATGCCGGATGTGATTAAAGTTACCCGCAACCGAAACTAGTGTTATGAATCCTCAACGTTATGCGCGTATTTGCGAGATGCTCGCAAGGCGTCAGCCTGATCTGACTGTCTGTATGGAGCAAGTCCATAAACCTCATAACGTCTCGGCGATTATTCGTACTGCCGATGCCGTTGGTGTTCATGAAGTTCACGCGGTCTGGCCGGGTAACCGAATGCGCACCATGGCCTCTTCAGCCGCAGGCAGCAACTCCTGGGTTGAAGTCAAAACCCATCGTAATATCGGCGATGCCGTTGCTCTTCTCAAAAGCAGCGGAATGCAAATCCTCGCGACCAACCTTTCTGCTAAAGCTGTCGATTTCCGTGAAATTGATTACACGCGCCCAACCTGTATTTTGATGGGGCAGGAAAAAACCGGCATTACTCAAGAAGCATTAGCGCTGGCAGACCAGGACATCATTATTCCGATGATCGGGATGGTGCAATCGCTCAATGTTTCCGTGGCCTCCGCACTTATTCTTTATGAAGCACAGCGCCAGCGTCAAAACGCCGGAATGTATCATCGTGAAAACAGTACCCTGCCAGAGTCCGAACAACAGCGTCTGCTGTTTGAAGGCGGCTATCCTGTACTGGCGCGAGTTTCCCGCCGGAAAGGTTTGCCCTACCCGCATGTGAATCAGCAAGGTGAAATAGAAGCTGATGCCGCATGGTGGGCCACAATGCAGTCTGCGGAGTAGTCAGATGAAAGGTCGTTTGCTGGACGCCATACCGTTGAGTACGCTTGCCGGAGTGGGTGCCAGCCAGAGCGGCAAACTGGCCAAAATTGGCCTGCACACCATTCAGGATCTTCTGCTTCACCTCCCGCTTCGCTACGAAGACCGCACGCATCTCTATCCAATCAACGACCTCATGCCGGGCACGCACGCCACGGTAGAAGGTGAAGTGCTGAACTGTAATATCAGTTTTGGTCGTCGCCGGATGATGACCTGCCAAATTTCTGATGGCACCGGGATCCTGACCATGCGGTTTTTCAACTTCAATGCGGCAATGAAAAACAGCCTCGCAACCGGAAAACGAGTGCTTGCTTATGGTGAAGCAAAGCGTGGGACGCACGGCGCTGAGATGATTCATCCGGAATACCGCATTCAGGGTGACCTAAGTACACCAGAATTGCAGGAAACCCTGACACCGGTTTATCCGACAACTGAAGGGATTCGCCAGGCCACTTTGCGCAAACTGACCGATCAGGCGCTGGAATTGCTGGATACCTGCGCTATCACTGAATTGCTCCCTGCGGATTTGAGCACGGGAATGATGAGCCTGCCTGAAGCGTTGCGTACTTTGCATCGTCCGCCACCGACGATGCAGTTAGCCGACCTGGAAACGGGGAAGCACCCGGCTCAGCAGCGCTTAATCCTTGAAGAATTACTGGCGCATAATCTCAGTATGCTCGCGCTCCGTGCGGGTGCTCAGCGTTATCACGCTTTGCCCCTGCATAATCATGATGAATTAAAAAACCAACTGCTGGCCGCACTGCCGTTTAAACCTACGGGTGCACAACAGCGTGTCGTGGCAGAAATTGAACATGATATGGCGCTGGATGTACCGATGATGCGTCTGGTGCAAGGCGATGTGGGCTCGGGTAAAACGCTGGTTGCGGCACTTGCCGCATTGCGGGCGATTGCGCACGGCAAACAAGTCGGTTTGATGGCGCCAACAGAATTACTCGCCGAACAGCATGCTAACAATTTTCGTCAGTGGTTTGCGCCATTAGGCATTGAGGTTGGCTGGCTTGCGGGTAAGCAAAAAGGCAAAGCGCGTATCGCGCAACAAGATGCCATCGCCAGTGGTCAGGTCTCGATGGTGATAGGAACACACGCGATCTTCCAGGAACAAGTGCAGTTCTCTCAGCTCGCACTGGTTATCATTGATGAACAGCATCGCTTTGGCGTTCATCAGCGCCTGGCGCTGTGGGAAAAAGGCCAGATTCAAGGATTCCACCCTCATCAACTTATCATGACCGCAACGCCAATTCCTCGAACGCTGGCGATGACCGCCTACGCGGATTTGGATACGTCGACTATCGATGAGCTGCCCCCAGGTCGTACCCCGGTCACCACGGTTGCCATCCCGGATAGTCGTCGCAACGATATTATCGACCGCGTACGTGGCGCATGTAGCGATGAAGGCCGTCAGGCATACTGGGTTTGTACGCTGATTGAAGAGTCGGAGTTACTTGAAGCACAGGCCGCAGAAGTGACCTGGGATGAGCTGAAAGCCGCCCTGCCGAATCTGAATGTCGGGCTGGTACATGGCCGGATGAAACCGCAAGAAAAGCAATCAGTGATGCAGGCTTTCAAAGAAGGGTCGATTCATCTGCTGGTCGCCACCACGGTGATTGAAGTGGGCGTTGATGTCCCAAATGCCAGCCTGATGATTATCGAAAACCCAGAGCGTCTGGGGCTTGCGCAACTCCACCAGCTGCGCGGCCGTGTCGGTCGTGGTGCCGTCGCGTCTCATTGCGTGCTGCTTTACAAGTCGCCTCTGTCGAAAACAGCGCAGCTGCGTTTGCAGGTGTTACGTGATAGCAACGATGGCTTTGTGATTGCGCAAAAGGATTTGGAAATTCGTGGGCCGGGGGAATTACTCGGTACGCGTCAGACAGGCAACGCCGAGTTTAAAGTGGCAGATTTACTGCGCGACCAAGGGATGATCCCTGAAGTACAGCGCCTTGCACGCCATATCCATGAACGCTATCCAGAACAGGCAACCGCGCTCATTGAGCGCTGGATGCCTGAAACGGAACGCTATTCAAACGCCTGATAATTTAGCCAAAGATTGGCAACATCAGGTACATCTTAATGACCAGCGCGTTGACGATATCAATAAAGAACGCGCCAACCATCGGAACCACCAGGAACGCCATGTGCGACGGGCCAAAACGCTCGGTAATTGCCTGCATATTGGCGATAGCTGTTGGTGTTGCTCCCAGACCAAAACCACAGTGCCCTGCGGCGAGAACCGCTGCATCGTAGTTTTTCCCCATCAATCGGTAGGTCACGAAAATCGCATACAGCGCCATAAAGATGGTTTGCACTGTCAGGATCGCCAGCATTGGCAGCGCCAGTGAGGCCAACTCCCAAAGCTTCAGGCTCATCAGCGCCATGGCGAGGAACAGAGATAAACAGACGTTCCCCAGCACCGAAACCGCACGTTCAAATACCCGATAAAAGCCGAGCAGCGAGAGTGTGTTGCTGAGGATAACCCCCACAAACAATACGCAAACGAACGTCGGTAATTCAAAGCTGGTGCCTTGAATGAGATGCGCCGCAAACTTACCCACGGTAAGACAGATAGCAATCATCGCGATGGTTTCAATTAACACCATCGAGGTGATCATGCGCCCTACTGCCGGTTTTTCGAAAGCGGTAGGATCAATACTGTCATCCGGCGTGCCATCTGGTGTGGATGAGTGTTTGACCAGGTAACGTGCAACTGGCCCACCAATCAAACCACCCAAAACCAAACCGAACGTTGCGCAAGCCATGGCAACTTCGGTGGCATTCTGGAAGCCATAACGTTCACTGAACAATTTACTCCAGGCAGCACCCGTACCATGGCCGCCAGACAGAGTAATAGAACCCGCCAGTAAGCCCATTATTGGATCAAGGCCTAGCAGGCTCGCCATACCAATACCAATGGCGTTTTGCATCACCAGCAAACCCACCACCACAATCAGGAAAACACCGACCACTTTGCCACCTGCACGCAGGCTGGAAAGGTTTGCATTCAGGCCGATAGTGGCAAAGAAAGCGAGCATCAATGGGTCTTTGAGACTCATATCAAATTCAAATTCCCAACCGACACTTTTTTTAAGCACGAGCAAGGCAAGGGCGATTAACAGACCACCCGCTACGGGTTCAGGAATAGTGTATTTTTTGAGTAGCGGTATGGTGTGGACCATTTTTCGGCCCAGTAACAACACGAGAGTCGCAGCAACAAGGGTAGAAAGAGTATCGAGATAAAACATAGAATTGCTCCTGTTTGCGCATATTTCTCACAGACGCTTTTAATTTATCCTTCACTGGATTTTCAGGTTCTAGAAAAATCAGCAGCTGGATTTTAACCAAAAAGGAGTCAAAAGTTATATAAAAAGCTGGTTATAGATGCTTTTTATCTTAAGAAAGTATGTTAGCAAACGTTTGCTTTTACCATTCAGTCCGCTAAAATCACCGTTTTTTCACCAAGGGATAATTTCTGATGTCTGTTAATGCTGTTGAGTCTGAAGATGCGCAACCGATTGCTCAGGCTCGTTCCAGTGAACTGATTTACCGCCTCGAGGACAGACCTCCTCTCGCACAAACTCTTTTTGCTGCCGGTCAGCACTTGTTAGCGATGTTTGTTGCGGTGATCACGCCTGCGATGTTGATTTGCCAGGCCCTGGGACTTCCAGCCGAAGATACCCAACACATTATCAGTATGTCGTTGTTCGCCTCAGGTGTTGCATCGATTATTCAGATTAAAGCCTGGGGCCCGGTAGGTTCTGGGCTTCTGTCTATTCAGGGCACCAGTTTTAACTTTGTTTCTCCGCTGATTATGGGCGGTATGGCGCTGAAAAATGGCGGAGCCGACGTTCCGACAATGATGGCGGCCCTGTTTGGCACCTTGATGCTCGCAAGCTGTACCGAAATGCTGTTATCGCGCTTCCTGCACCTGGCTCGCCGCATCATCACCCCGCTGGTTTCAGGGGTTGTTGTCATGATCATCGGCCTTTCTCTGATTCAGGTTGGCCTGACGTCCATCGGCGGCGGCTATGCCGCGATGAGCGACCATACCTTCGGCGCACCGAAAAACCTGCTGCTTGCCGGTGCGGTGCTGCTGGTTATCATTCTGCTTAACCGCCAGCGCAACGCTTACTTGCGAGTGGCGTCACTGGTTATCGCCATGGCTGTGGGTTATGCGCTCGCCTGGGCGATGGGCATGCTGCCTGACGCTCCACCCACAGCAAACACCGACCTGATTATGGTCCCAACACCGCTGTATTACGGCCTGGGCATCGACTGGAATCTGCTTATCCCGCTGATGCTGGTCTTTATGGTGACGTCACTGGAAACCATCGGTGATATTACGGCAACGTCTGACGTTTCTGAGCAGCCGGTGTCTGGCCCGCTATATATGAAACGCCTGAAAGGCGGCGTGCTGGCTAACGGCCTGAACTCCTGTGTTTCTGCCGTGTTCAATACCTTCCCGAACTCCTGTTTTGGCCAAAACAACGGCGTGATTCAACTTACCGGTGTTGCCAGCCGTTATGTCGGTTTTGTTGTAGCACTGATGCTTATTGTTCTCGGCTTGTTCCCGGCCGTGAGCGGTTTCGTACAACACATTCCTGAGCCGGTATTAGGCGGCGCGACCATCGTGATGTTCGGCACCATCGCCGCATCGGGTGTGCGTATTGTCTCCCGCGAACCGCTGAACCGCCGCGCAATTATGATTATCGCCTTATCGCTGGCAGTCGGTATGGGCGTGTCTCAGCAGCCATTGATTTTGCAGTTCGCGCCGGAGTGGCTGAAAACCTTGCTCTCTTCCGGTATTGCTGCCGGTGGTATCACCGCTATCGTGTTAAATCTGATTTTCCCGCCTGAGAAAAATTGATGTACTTCACGCGCTGGTGATTTGTTAGCCCCAGCGCGTGTTCCCTCTCCTGACAATCCGATCCTTGAGCTATAACGGTAAATGGGGCATAACTCCCTTACCGAAACTTCATGGGATGGAAGACAATGAAATTTCTCGGAAAGCTAATTGTTGCGTTATTGGTTGTTGTACTGGTTGCGTTAATCGCCTCGTACCTTTTGCTACAAACTCGCTGGGGAGCGACCCAGGTCAGCAGTTGGGTCAATGAAAAAAGTGATTACACCTTCTCTTTCGAAGAGATGGATCACCGCTGGGCATCACCCATGCACATCAATCTGACCCATGTCACTTTTGGACGTAAAGGCCAGCCTGCCACGCTGGTTGCGCAAAACATTGATATCGGCCTGAGCTCACGGCAGATTTCAGAGCCCATGCACTTCGACAAGATCCTGCTACAAAACGGCACCCTAAATATCAGCCCGAATGCCGCACCGCTGCCATTCCAGGCGGACATGCTGCAATTAAACGATATGGCGCTTAACAGTCCCAATACGGAATGGGATTTACACGCGCAACGCGTTAACGGTGGCGTAATGCCATGGCAACCAGAGCCAGGCAAAGTTCTGGGGAAGACCGCAGATATTCAATTTAGCGCGGGCTCAATGACACTCAACGGCGTTCCCGCCACCAACGTCCTGTTGCAGGGAGCGATTAATAACGAACAGGTGACGCTCTCGACCATTGGTGCGGATATGGCTCGCGGCTCGCTCACGGGCAACGCTAATCGTCTTGCGGACGGTTCCTGGCAGATTGGTAGCCTGCGTTTGAACGACATTCGGCTGCAAACGGAAAAATCTATTACCGACTTCCTGGCTCCGCTCTCCACCGTCCCTTCGCTGAAAATTGATAGCCTGGAAGTGACTGATGCGCGGCTGGAAGGTAAAGACTGGGCGGCCACAGATTTAGACCTGAGTTTGCGCAACCTGACCCTGGCAGATGGGGGGTGGCGAAGTGATGACGGGCGGCTGTCGATGAATGCCAGCGACTTTATCAATGGCGATTTGCATCTTAATGATCCCATTGTGAATATCGATTTTAACGCGCAAACCGCCACGTTACGCCAGTTCACTTCGCGTTGGGAAAGAGGAATGGTTCGCGCCTCAGGCGTTTGGTTACGCAATGAGAAAAAACTGGCACTCGATGAGTTGGTTTTTGCCGGGATTGAATACACGCTGCCGGAAGACTGGAAAACTCGCTGGATGAAGCCGCTGCCGGAATGGCTGCAATCAGTGACAATTAAAAAGCTGTCGGCGAACCGAAATCTGGTTATCGATATCGATCCGGCCTTCCCATTCCAGTTCACCGCGTTGGACGGTACGGCAAATAATCTTGAAGCGGTACGCAACAGTCAGTGGGGGATCTGGAGCGGTAACGCCACGCTGAATGCCGCCTCAGCTACCTTCAATCGTGTAGATGTGCGTCGTCCGTCCATTTCGGTGACTGCCACAGATAGTCAGATTTCGATTACTGAGCTGAGTGCTTTCGCGGGTGAAGGGATGCTGGAAGCGACGGGCGCCATTTCGCAGGCTCCGCAGCGTAACGCTGCGGTCAATCTTCGAGGGCGTGCAGTGCCAGTAAACGTGTTGCAACAATGGGGATGGCCGGCATTGCCGATACAAGGTAATGGCAATTTACAGCTTTCCGTGACTGGCAGCCTGGCAGCGCAAACACCTCTGAAACCGACGGTGAACGGTACATTGCAAGCCACCGGAAACGATGGCAAACAAGTGCAACAAACTATGCAGAATGGAGAAGTTCCCGGCGCTTAAGCGGCGGGGATTACTCTTCCTCATTCCCTCCCTCTTCGAGAGGGCCAAAAGGTTTAGCTGGCAGCACCAGATAGACCCCTTCAAAAACAGCGCCCTGAGTATCATCGCCATAAAGCTCAACTTGCAACGCAACGCGAGCTTTGCGGCCACGCGCCAGACGGTCAAGATCGCCACTTAATGAACCCAGGTCGGCAATCGCTCCCGGCCTTCCGGTGATCGGGCTGCTATATCGGATGTGCGCATCGGCGAGAATAATCGTGCCGCCGAGATGACGTTCGCGGAGCATCAACCAGATCAATCCCCAGCCCGTCAGCGTGGCCAGAGAAAACAGGCTGCCCGCAAATAACGTCTGGTGGGGATTTTGATTGCCTGCTTCCGGCATGGTGGTAATGAATTTCTGCCCGGTGTATTGCAGGATACGCACACCCATTTTTTCACTTAATGGAATATGCTGATACCAGGCTTGTTGAAGCTGCCCGCACCAGTCAGCCCGATGGAGAATGTCATCCAGCGAGGCAACCGGTTTAATCATCAAATAATGGCGAATAGGCGTCGTTGAAGGCGTGGTGATTTCGCCCTGATTCTCAAAACCCAGCTTGGCAAAAAATTCTACGGCATCTTCACGTGCGCTACACACCACACGTTTGACCCCTTCCTGGCGTGCGACAGACTCAAGCGTCATCGCGACCAGCGTGCCCAGCCCTTTATCTTGTACTGACGGGTGAACCGCCATAAAGCGGATAGCCGCTTCGTTATCGGCATTAATGTACAAGCGGCCAATGGCAACAATATTCCCTTCTTCATCCACCACCATTTGGTGATGAGCCATGGCATCCCAGGCGTCACGCTCGGAGCCTTTGGGTTGATGCAGAGGCTTTCGCAGCATCTCCCAGCGAAACTGGTAATAGAGCTCAAGCTCTTCTTCGGTTTGCGGTACGCGAAGGTGATACATACATGTACTCTCTCTTGTTACGCGGGACCGTAAATGCTGTGGACTCAGACCTGTAGCCAAAACGTCACAGGACCATCGTTGGTCAGGCTTACCTGCATATCTGCGGCGAAGCGTCCTGTTTCGGCTACGATGCCTTGTTGTCGACAGCGTTCAACAAAGTATTCATACAACTCTTCAGCAAGTTGTGGTGCAGCACCACCCGAGAAACTCGGACGCATACCGCGTTCGGTATCGGCTGCGAGGGTAAACTGCGAAACCACCAGCACACTGCCACCCGCTTGCTGTACATTCAGGTTCATTTTGTCGTTTTCATCGCCAAAAATACGGTAACCCAAAACCCGTTCACAAAGGCGATTCGCTTTCTGTTCGTTATCTTCTTTTTCGACACCCAATAACACTAAAAGTCCTGGGCCAATTTCACCCGTCACTTCACCCGCCACGGTGACGCGAGCGTGGGTGACGCGCTGAATTAATGCAATCATGGTTCTTCCAATTCTTCCTGCTGTGATTCGATGCGAAGTTTTCGGTAATCGCCGAGAGTGACAGTAATTTCGGCGCCGAGCAATACGATACACCAGGTCCAATAGACCCAGACGAATAAAATGGGGATCACGGCTAATACGCCGTAAATCAATTGGTAAGAGGGAAACATAGTGATGTACAGAGCAAAGCCCTTTTTGCCCAGCTCAAATAAAAGGGCGGCCACCAGCGAGCCAATCAATGCATCACGCACCGGAACCCTTGTGGTGGGGACAATGCTATAGAGCATCCAAAATGACAGCCAGGAAAGCAGCAATGGGAAAACCCGCAACACGATATCAATCGTGCTGTTAAAACCCGTCGCCCAGCGCAACGACAGCAGATACGAGCTAATCGCCAGACTCGCCCCAGCCAGCAAAGGCCCAAGGGTTAAAATCATCCAGTAAACAGCAAAAGAGTAGATTTTTGGCCGGATGCGCGTGCTGCGCCAGATGGTATTAAGTGCGCTATCGACGGCATACATCAGCAATAATGCGGTGACAATCAGCCCGCAAGCTCCCACCGCCGTCATCTTATTTGAGTTAGCAACAAACTGTTCGATGTAACGCTGGATGATATCGCCGGTTGCGGGCAGAAAGTTTGAGAATACAAAATGCCGTAACTGAACGCTGACGTCGGCAAACATTGGGAATGCCGCAAACAGTGCAAACACCACTGCAACCAGAGGCACCAGCGAGAGCAATGATACGTAGGCAAGGTTCCCTGCAAGCGTGGTCATATTGTCCTGGTCGATACGGTGCCAGAGCAATTTTCCCCAGGCAATACAGGGGCTGAGTTTGTGACTCATTTTGCGACTAACGTCTTTTATCATAGGCCTTTTGCGAAGTAGCCAGGTACGGTGTCTTTTCCGGTCACCAAAATGCTGGTGATACCCAACTGTTGAGCTCCTTTAATATTATCGGCGTTGTCGTCAAAAAAGACTGCCTCACTCGCAGAAAAACCTTCTGTTTCGAGGAGTTTTTGATAAATCTCTACATCCGGTTTACGCATACCCATTTCCTGAGACAGGTAGATTTTATCTGCCGCCTCAGCAATTTGCGGATATTCCCCCGGCCAGAAATAGGTGTGTAAACGGTTAGTATTGGAGAGCACAACAACGCGATGCCCTTGTTCGCGAAGCTTGTTCATCACCGCAATGACGTCAGGGCGTATCCCAACAAAGACAGCCTGCCAGCCAGCAGAAAATTGGTCGAAGCTCAGAGCCATGCCCATCTCTTCACAGACCGTTTCGGCAAACTCTTCATCACTGATTTGCCCACGCTCGTGACGCTTGAACGCATCCCCCATCACAAAGCTTTTTTGCAAATTCGCTAGCGGTACACGGCTGTAATCGCTCCATACCCCCATCACGCGATTGAAGTCGATATCAACAATGACGTTGCCTAAATCAAAGATATACAGCATGAGCCTCTCCTTTGCGTATGGACAAATAACTGTAGCGGTTATCAGAGAAGGTGGATAGTGCGGGTTACAACAGCAGCTCAACGAATGCGAGCTTGATCGTTAATCAGTGAAACGTGACCGCAAGATAACCGCTATGAAAAGCCAATGCCTGATATTTCACGGTTACATCGCCAGGTATTATCCTTTGCGACGCTTACTGTGCTAGTCGTGCTATTCCTTAGCCACCGACTCAGACACCACATGGGACTTTTTTATAAGTTAAATGAACATCGTTTTATGCAAATCATTGATTAGTTGAAGGGTTGGTAGATGACGCTGGCGCTTATCCACCCTACGATACTGCGAGCAACAGAGCAAAAAAAAGCCCCACCTTTGCAGGCAGGGCTTCAATGCTTTGCAGGAAAGAAACTTACGCTTCTTTGCTACCACGACCCGCGCGTTTGCGGTCGTTTTCTGTCAGGTGACGTTTACGAATACGTACGGACAGTGGAGTAACTTCTACCAGTTCGTCGTCATCGATGAACTCCAGAGCCTGCTCAAGAGTCATTTTCTGAGCTGGAACCAGTGTAGTCGCTTCGTCAGTACCGGACGCACGCATGTTGGTCAGTTTCTTACCGGTCAGGCAGTTAACAGTCAGGTCGTTAGAACGACTGTGAATACCGATGATCTGGCCTTCGTAAACTTCAGCACCGTGACCCAGGAACAGCTTACCGCGATCCTGCAGACCGTACAGAGCAAACGCAACCGCTTTACCCTGGCCGTTTGAGATCAGCACGCCGTTCTGACGCTGGCCAACTTCGCCCTGACGAATATCGTCGTAATGGCTGAAGGTGGAGTACAGCAGGCCAGTACCAGAAGTCATGGTCATGAATTCGTTACGGAAACCGATCAGACCACGGCTTGGGATCACGTAGTCAAGACGTACGCGGCCTTTGCCGTCTGGATTCATGTTTTTCAGGTCGCCTTTACGCTCACCAAGTGCCTGCATTACAGAACCCTGGTGTTGCTCTTCGATATCAAGAGTCACGTTTTCGAACGGTTCCTGCTTACGGCCATCGATTTCACGGAAGATAACTTTCGGACGGGACACAGCCAGTTCGAAACCTTCACGACGCATGTTTTCGATAAGAACAGACAGGTGCAGTTCGCCACGACCGGATACACGGAATGCATCCGCATCTTCGGTTTCTTCAACACGCAGTGCAACGTTGTGCACCAGCTCTTTGTTCAGGCGGTCAAGGATCTGACGGGAGGTAACGAATTTACCTTCTTTGCCACAGAACGGAGAGGTGTTGACGTTGAAGAACATGGAAACAGTTGGTTCATCAACAGACAGTGCAGGCAGCGCTTCAACATTTTGCGTATCGCAAAGGGTGTCGGAGATGTTCAGTTCGCCCAGACCGGTGATCGCGATGATATCGCCTGCTTCGGCTTCGGTGGATTCAATACGCTCCAGACCGAGGTGAGTCAGCACTTTGCCAACTTTACCGTTACGAGTTTTACCTTCGCTGTCGATGATAGTGATTTGCTGGTTAGGCTTCACTTTACCGCGTTTGATGCGACCGATACCGATTACGCCAACGTAGTTGTTGTAGTCGAGCTGGGAGATTTGCATCTGGAACGGACCATCAAGGTCAACGCTTGGTGCTTTAACGTGGTCAACAATCGCCTGGTACAGCGGGGTCATGTCTTCCGCCATATCCGCGTGATCGTTACCCGCGATACCCATCAATGCAGATGCATAGATGATTGGGAAATCGAGTTGCTCGTCGGTAGCTTCCAGGTTTACGAACAGGTCGAACACCTGATCAACAACCCAGTCAGGACGCGCACCAGGACGGTCAACTTTGTTAATTACAACAATCGGCTTCAAACCATGGGCAAATGCCTTTTTGGTTACGAAGCGCGTCTGCGGCATTGGGCCATCCATTGCATCAACGACCAGCAGAACGGAGTCTACCATGGACATTACACGTTCAACTTCACCACCGAAGTCGGCGTGCCCAGGGGTATCAACGATGTTGATACGGTAGTCATTCCATTTGATAGCGGTGTTTTTAGCGAGGATGGTAATCCCACGCTCTTTCTCCAAATCGTTGGAGTCCATCACGCGTTCAGTAGCTTCAGCACGTTCGTTACTGAAAGTACCAGATTGCTGCAGCAGCTTATCAACCAGGGTAGTTTTACCATGGTCAACGTGCGCGATGATGGCGATATTACGCAGATTTTCGATCACAACTTTGCCTCAGGCATTTAGAAATAGCGCGTTATTGTACACGTATTAATCGAAGGACAGAACAGGATCACAAAGAACCTTTACAAACAATGTTGAAAGTAAGGGTTTGTGATCGCTTTCACGGAGCAAAAAAGGGAGCCATAACGAAAATTGCACCAATATGGTGCTCAAATCTCAGATTGAAGCACTACATTGGTGCAAACTATCCATCATGGTGCATCCCTTTTGCACTATAGTGCGCATGATAGCGCCTTTTTAGGGTAATTTAAAAGTTGGCACAGATTTCGCTTTAATCATTTCAGGGCGAATAGCCAAACGAAGAAAGTTTTGAACACCTCGTTACCACGACGACAATGACCAATCCGGGAGATTTAAGTATGTCCGCTGAACACGTATTGACGATGCTGAATGAACATGAAGTGAAGTTTGTCGATCTGCGCTTCACTGATACCAAAGGCAAAGAACAGCACGTCACTATCCCTGCTCACCAGGTGAACGCTGACTTCTTCGAAGAAGGCAAAATGTTTGATGGCTCCTCGATTGGTGGCTGGAAAGGTATCAACGAATCTGACATGGTTCTGATGCCAGACGCATCTACCGCTGTCATTGACCCGTTCTTCGCTGATTCAACTCTGATCATCCGTTGCGACATTCTTGAGCCGGGCACCATGCAAGGCTACGACCGCGACCCACGCTCCATTTCTAAGCGTGCAGAAGACTACCTGCGTTCAACCGGTCTTGCGGATACCGTTCTCTTCGGGCCAGAACCAGAGTTCTTCCTGTTCGATGACGTTCGTTTTGGTAGCTCAATTTCTGGTTCCCACGTTGCTATCGATGATATCGAAGCTGCATGGAACACTGGTACTAAATACGAAGGCGGCAACAAAGGTCACCGTCCTGCTGTTAAAGGCGGTTACTTCCCGGTTCCACCCGTTGACTCAGCTCAGGACCTGCGTTCTGCAATGTGTCTGACCATGGAGCAAATGGGCCTGGTTGTTGAAGCTCACCACCACGAAGTGGCAACTGCTGGTCAGAACGAAGTGGCTACCCGCTTCAACACCATGACCAAAAAAGCAGATGAAATTCAGATTTACAAATATGTCGTGCACAACGTTGCTCACGCATACGGCAAAACTGCGACCTTCATGCCAAAACCAATGTTTGGTGATAACGGTTCCGGTATGCACTGCCACATGTCTCTGTCTAAGAACGGTGTAAACCTGTTCGCTGGCGACAAATATGCTGGCCTGTCTGAGCAAGCGCTGTACTACATCGGCGGTGTTATCAAGCACGCTAAAGCAATCAACGCCCTGGCTAACCCAACCACCAACTCCTACAAGCGTTTGGTCCCGGGTTACGAAGCTCCAGTTATGTTGGCTTACTCAGCGGCTAACCGTTCTGCTTCTATCCGTATCCCAGTGGTTGCGTCTCCGAAAGCACGTCGTATCGAAGTGCGCTTCCCAGACCCAGCGGCTAACCCGTACCTGTGCTTCGCAGCGCTGCTGATGGCTGGTCTTGATGGTATCAAGAACAAAATCCATCCGGGCGAAGCGATGGACAAAAACCTGTATGACCTGCCTCCAGAAGAAGCAAAAGAGATCCCACAAGTTGCTGGCTCTCTGGAAGAAGCACTGAACTGCCTGAACGAAGACCGTGAGTTCCTGACTGCGGGTGGCGTGTTCACTGATGACGCAATTGATGCATACATCGCGCTGCGTCTTGAAGAAAACGACCGTGTGCGTATGACTCCACACCCAGTCGAGTTCGAACTGTACTACAGCGTTTAAGATCTAAAGCTCAGCGAATTTTATGTCGCAGCTGCGACGTGAAAGTCGCTGATGATTGTTGCCGTGGAAACTTTTAGCCCATCTCTGATGGGCTTTTTTCTCCACAAATAACCTGCTGCAACAATATCTTTTGCACGCAGGAAACTATAATGCACCATCATTGTGCAAATTATCGGAGACTGCTGTATGGCAACCGGCACGCTGCCTGATGCTGGGCAGATCCTGAATTCTTTAATCAACAGCATTTTACTGGTCGATGACGAGCTGGCGGTGCATTACGCCAACCCGGCTGCACAGCAACTTTTGGCGCAAAGTTCGCGCAAGCTGTACGGCACACCACTACCAGACCTGTTGAGTTACTTTTCACTCAATGTTGGCTTGATGCAGGAAAGTCTGACTGCAGGCCAGGGTTTTACCGATAACGAAGTCACGCTGGTTATCGATAGCCGCTCCCATATTCTTTCTCTGACTGCACAACGTTTACCTGAAGGTTTCATCCTGATGGAAATGGCGCCGATGGATAATCAACGACGTTTAAGTCAGGAACAGTTACAGCAAGCGCAGCAAATTGCCGCTCGTGACTTAGTTCGTGGGCTGGCGCATGAGATTAAAAATCCACTGGGTGGATTACGCGGCGCGGCGCAATTACTGGCAAAAGCCTTACCTGACCCTTCGCTCACTGAATACACCAAGGTGATTATTGAGCAAGCTGACCGCCTACGTAATCTGGTGGACAGGCTGTTAGGCCCGCAGCAACCAGGAATGCACGTCACTGAAAGCATTCATAAAGTCACAGAGCGTGTGATGAAACTGGTGTCGATGGAGTTGCCAGCGAATGTGACTCTGGTGAGAGATTACGACCCAAGTTTGCCTGAGCTGGCGCATGACCCCGACCAAATTGAACAGATTTTACTGAATATTGTGCGTAACGCGCTTCAGGCGTTGGGCAGTGACGGTGGTGAGATTGTGTTACGCACGCGTACCGCATTTCAAATTACGCTGCACGGCACTCGTTATCGCCTGGCTGCACGCATTGATGTTGAAGACAACGGTCCGGGTATTCCGGCCCATCTGCAGGACACACTATTCTACCCAATGGTGAGCGGACGTGAAGGAGGGACGGGGTTAGGTCTTTCTATTGCACGCAACTTGATCGATCAGCATTCGGGAAAAATCGAATTTAACAGTTGGCCAGGTCATACCGAGTTTTCGGTTTACCTGCCTATTCGTAAGTAGAGGTCTTTATGCAACGAGGGATAGTTTGGATCGTTGATGACGATAGCTCCATCCGTTGGGTGCTGGAACGCGCTCTGACAGGGGCTGGTTTAAGCTGCACCACATTTGAAAGTGGCAATGAAGTCCTGAATGCTCTTGCAACCAAAACCCCGGACGTTTTGTTATCTGATATTCGCATGCCCGGCATGGATGGTCTGGCGCTGCTAAAGCAGATTAAACAACGCCACCCGATGTTGCCAGTCATCATAATGACGGCTCATTCAGACCTTGAAGCAGCGGTGAGCGCCTATCAACAAGGGGCATTTGATTACCTGCCAAAACCTTTTGATATTGATGAAGCCGTGGCACTCGTTGAGCGCGCCATCAGCCATTATCAGGAACAACAGCAACCGCGTAATGTGCAGGTTTTTGGGCCGACGACCGATATCATCGGTGAAGCCCCTGCCATGCAGGATGTGTTTCGTATTATTGGCCGCTTGTCCCGGTCATCAATAAGTGTGCTGATTAACGGCGAATCCGGTACTGGTAAAGAGCTGGTTGCACATGCTTTACATCGCCATAGCCCACGGGTGAAATCACCTTTTATCGCGCTGAATATGGCCGCAATCCCCAAGGATTTGATTGAGTCCGAGCTGTTTGGCCATGAGAAAGGGGCGTTTACCGGGGCTAATCAAATTCGCCAGGGCCGATTTGAGCAAGCCGACGGCGGCACGCTGTTCCTCGATGAAATTGGTGATATGCCACTTGATGTGCAAACGCGTTTACTGCGCGTGTTAGCGGATGGTCAGTTTTATCGTGTTGGCGGCTATGCGCCTGTCAAAGTTGATGTGCGGATTATTGCTGCGACTCACCAGAATCTGGAGTTGCGCGTGCAGGAAGGGAAATTCCGTGAGGACTTATTCCATCGCCTGAACGTCATTCGCGTGCATTTGCCTCCGCTGCGTGAACGCCGTGAAGATATTCCACGTCTGGCTCGCCATTTTTTGCAGGATGCGGCGCAGGAGTTAGGTGTGGAAGCAAAGCTGCTCCATCCCGAAACAGAAACAGCGTTAACGCGTCTGGCGTGGCCTGGAAACGTTCGTCAACTGGAAAATACCTGTCGCTGGTTGACGGTCATGGCGGCGGGCCAGGAAGTGTTGATTCAGGACTTACCTGCAGAGCTATTCGAGACCACGATTCCCGATAGCCCGGCGCATTCTCAGTCCGATAGTTGGGCAACATTACTGGCGCAATGGGCAGATCGGGCGTTACGTTCCGGTCATCAGAACTTACTCTCTGAGGCTCAGCCAGAAATGGAGCGCACACTGCTGACAACTGCGTTACGCCACACGCAAGGGCATAAGCAGGAAGCTGCAAGGCTGCTGGGTTGGGGACGTAATACCCTGACGCGTAAGCTCAAAGAGTTGGGAATGGAGTAGAAATTGCAGGGGATAAGCCAATGTCATCCAGCATTTTGGTGGATGACACTGCGTTTATCCACCCTACAAGATCAAACGTAACTCACCTGTAGGTCGGATAAACCAGCGTCATCCGACCAAATCAAATAACGCGGGAGAATTGCTGCAGTCGCGCTTTCTGGCGCAAGTAACTATCAAAACACATGCAGATATTTCGGATTAGCAGGCGACCTTTTGCCGTAACCTGAATGTGTTTGCCGTCTATATCCACCAGCCCGTCCTTCGCGAGCGGCGCCAGCAATTTCAAATCTTCTGCGAAATACTCTTCTGCATTCAGATCCCAAAGCTCTTCAATTTCTGCAAGGTTAAGCTGGAAGTTGCAAATCAGAGCTTTGATAACGTCACGGCGAATACAGTCATCGCGGGTTAATGCCAGGCCGCGCCATAGCGCATCGCCTTGCTGATCAATCTGTTGGTAATATGTTTTCAGCTCTTTCTGGTTCTGCGCGTAGCAGTCGCCAATCATGCTGATGGCGGAAACGCCCATCCCCAACAGATCCGTATCGCCCTGCGTGGTGTAACCCTGGAAATTGCGGTGCAACTTCCCTTCGCGCTGGGCAATCGCCAGTTCATCATCTGGACGTGCGAAATGGTCCATACCAATAAACTGGTAGCCAGTGGCAGTGAGGGAGTTGATGGTCTCTTGCAGAATATCGAGTTTCTGCTGGGCGCTCGGTAAGTCGGCATCTTTAATTTTGCGCTGCGCCGCAAACAACGTCGGCAAATGCGCATAGTTAAATACGCTGAGGCGATGTGGGCTTAACTCAGCAACACGCTTGAGCGTGAAAGCAAAACTTTCTGGTGTCTGTTTTGGCAGACCATAAATCAAATCGATATTGGTCGATGTGAAGCCCAGTTCGCGCGCGCGTTGAATCAAGGCGAAGATAAACTCTTCATCTTGCTCACGGTTTACCAGACGCTGAACTTCTTTGTTGAAATCCTGCACTCCCATACTCAGGCGGGTAAAACCTTCCTGACGCAGGTGGTCCAGCACATCAAGCTCGATTTCACGCGGATCGATCTCAATAGACAGCTCGGCGTCTTCATTGAAATTAAAATGACCACGTAGAAGCCCCATCAAACGGCTTATCTGGGTTTTACTGAGATAAGTGGGTGTCCCACCACCCCAATGCAGTTGACTGACGTGACGGCTCTTAAAGAGCGGTGCACGATGGGCAATCTCTTGCTCAAGCGCATCAAGGTATTGATCAGCCTTATGGGTCTGGCGAGTGACGATTTTATTGCAGCCGCAGAAGTAGCACAGTTTGTGGCAGAACGGGATATGAACATACAGCGACAGCGGGCGCTCAGGGTAACGAGCCACTGCTTGTAGAAACGCCGCCTCGCCGAAGTCTTCTGAGAACTCCAGCGCGGTGGGGTAAGAGGTATAACGCGGCCCTGAATAATTATATTTCTGGATCAGGGCCAGATCCCAATCGATTAACTGCTCAGACATACTCACTCCCTCCGGTGATGCCGCATTCGTTGACGGCGCAACGATTTTTGTAATCGCGACAACCGCCGTAGTTTAACGAATAACCATAGCAGATAACACACCAGCGGAATAACCACGAAAAGAACAGGTAATCCCATTGAGGTAGACCGTTAGTCCGTGCCCTTGAGCAAGCGCATCAGATCATCACCCTTCTCTTTTTCTTCTTCGTCATCATCGTAAGCGATACCGAGTTCTGCCATCAGTGCATCGATGCGATCAAGCTTAGCGTTCACCCAGGCCTGCTCTTCTGCATTGAGGGTTTCACCTTCTTCAAGACGTTCCAGTAACGCATCCAGGCGTTCATCATTCTCCAGCAAATCCAGCTCAGCCTGCGGTGTTAGCATAGGTTTCTCGCTTTTAGGTTTCTGCTGTTTAGGTTTTTTGACCTGGACTTCAGTTACGCCCAGGGCGACTGGTTTTTTACTGCCAATGCGCGGATCTTTAGCCTGACTGCTGCCACTTCCACTTTTCGCTTGTGTACCGCCCGTTGCGCGACTACCCGCAGCGTGGCCACTGTGCTTTTTGTCACGTTTGCGATCGCGAGCTTCACGATCAAGCTCTTCACGCGTTTTGCGGCGTGCTTTTGAAGGTTTAGAACCAGGTACTGCTGAGTTTTGTTGCTTCATAATAATTTGTCTTGAGCCGTTTTTATTCAGTATAGAATTGCGGCGGAATCTAGCAGAAAGCAAGCAAAGAAAAAAGGCGGCAGGTTAACCTGTCGCCTTTTTCTTGTCTCTGGACCTTTATCTGGTCACACAATCCCTGTTTGCGCTCGACGCCCTGTCTTTCCTTTGCAAACAACTTCCGTGTAAATCCTTGTCCTTATTAAACGTCTCCTGACGTTGCCTCCTGGCAATTTCCTGGTTCTTCGCCTTCCTGACGATCCTGAACCCTCATCCTGAGTTGCTATCCTTTGTGGCTCTCCTTTGCCTGTGCCGCTAACTTTACTCTTACCCATTAATTCTACAAGATGACTATTTGTGTTAAGGCATTTGTATAATCCTGCAAAACAAGCATAACCAACTGTTATGTTTAATCTTTTAATTATGTCTGCATCAATCAATACTGCGTTGTCTGTCAGATTGAATGGTCAATGTCCTACAAACCTCGGGCGGATTTCTGTAATCCTGTAAGCATTGCCGAGAAACACGGCGTTTTCCCCATGTTCAGGTATAATCCCCCACAATGCTCATCCTGAGGGAGACAACCGTTTTGACAAACTGGAATTATCAACTGACCCACTTCGTGCTTAGCGCACCGGACATTCGCCATTTACCTTCTGATACCGGTATTGAGGTTGCTTTCGCAGGCCGCTCTAACGCAGGGAAATCTAGCGCATTAAATACGCTGACCAATCAGAAGGCACTGGCGCGAACCAGTAAAACACCAGGCCGTACTCAGCTCATCAACTTGTTTGAAGTCGCTGAAGGCAAACGAGTGGTGGATTTACCGGGTTACGGCTACGCCGAAGTACCGGAAGAAGTAAAACTGAAATGGCAGCGTGCGCTCGGCGAGTATCTGCAAAAGCGTAATAGTCTGAAAGGCTTAGTCGTGTTGATGGATATCCGTCACCCGCTTAAAGACCTTGATCAGCAGATGATTCACTGGGCTGTTGCCAGCAACATTCCCGTGATGTTGCTATTAACCAAGGCTGACAAGCTGGCTTCCGGCGCTCGTAAAGCACAGTTAAATATGGTGCGCGCCGCAGTGGTGGACTTTAACGGTGACATTCAGGTTGAGGCGTTTTCTTCACTGAAGAAAATCGGTGTTGATGTGCTGCGTCATAAGCTTGATGGCTGGTACAACGATATCCCACCAGCAACCGAAGAAGACAGTGTAGAAGAAGACGACGACGAAACCTCTGGGGAATAAACCTGGAACAGGCACGGTTCATCCGTGCTTTTTTCTGACTCGCGCCCAATAAAAAACGCCCCAGTCATTACTGACTGGGGCGGCTAAAATATTCAGCCAAATCCGATTACGTGAAGTAAAAGGTCTGAAAGATAGAACATCTTACCTCTGTACCCTACGCAAATAACTCTACTCCTTTTTATTCGGATGAAAAAGTACTTTTTGTAGTTTTTTTTCACCCTTTACACACCAATCTTGAAGCATCATCACAAAAAGCTATGACTTATGTTCTTTAGTTACAGAACTCACTTCAAATTAGTGCGCTTCATCCCAATTTGCACCACTCCCAACTTCCACCAGCAACGGCACATCCAGTTTCATGCTGCCTTCCATCAGTTCGTGGATTTTCTTCGATACGGCATCCAGATCATCCTGATGAACTTCAAATACCAATTCATCGTGTACCTGCATGATCATTTTTACGCGTGGTTTATCTTTCTCAAGCCAGGCATCAACCGCTATCATCGCGCGTTTGATGATGTCCGCCGCCGTTCCCTGCATAGGGGCGTTGATAGCCGCACGTTCAGCACCAGCACGACGTGCCGCATTGCTAGAATTGATGTCCGGTAAATACAAACGACGCCCGTCCAGCGTTTCGACATACCCCTGCTCTTTCGCCTGCTTACGGGTGCGCTCCATGTATTCCAGCACGCCTGGGTAGCGCTCAAAATAAAGATCCATGTACTTCTGCGACTCTTTACGCGGAATATTGAGCTGGCGTGACAAGCCAAATGCACTCATGCCGTAAATCAGACCAAAGTTAATGGCTTTAGCGCTGCGGCGTTGCTCACCAGAAACGCTCTCCAACGGAGTACCGAAAACTTCAGAAGCGGTAGCGCGGTGAATATCTTTGCCTTCGGCAAATGCAGTCAGCAGGCCTTTATCACGAGATAAATGCGCCATGATGCGTAGTTCGATTTGCGAGTAGTCGGCAGAAACGATCAAATAATCTTTCGGAGCAATGAAGGCCTGGCGAATACGACGCCCTTCTTCATTACGCACCGGAATGTTTTGCAGGTTCGGTTCAGTAGAAGACAAACGCCCGGTCGCAGCCACAGCCTGATGATACGAAGTGTGTACGCGTCCGGTTTTTGGGTTAATCATTAGCGGTAGCTTATCGGTATAAGTCGATTTCAGCTTTGCTAAACCACGGTGTTCAAGAATCACTTTAGGCAGCGGGTAATCCAGAGCCAGCTCTTCCAGCACTTCTTCAGAAGTTGACGGCGCGCCACCAGGAGTTTTCTTCAGCGGCTTAATGCCCTGCTTTTCAAACAAAATAGTCTGGAGTTGTTTCGGAGAAGAGAGGTTAAACGGCTCGCCTGCAATGTCGTGAGCCAGGATTTCCAGCTCCGCCAGGCGTTTTGTCAGTTGTTCAGAATGAGTATGCAAAATAGCAGGATCGATTTTGACACCATTGCGTTCAATGCGTGACAGCACCGGCACAAGCGGCATTTCGACATTTTTAAAGATGCTTAATGGTCCTTCACGCTTCTCAAGCTTTGGCCACATTTTAAGGTGTAACTGCAAGGTCACATCTGCATCTTCTGCGGCATAACGTCCAGCTTGCTCAAGATCGATCTGGTTAAAGGTCAGCTGCTTTTTACCTTTACCGGCAATCTCTTCGAAGGTGATGGTGGTGTGCTTCAACCAGCGAGACGCCAGGCTGTCCATATCATGGCGACCAGCCACGCTATCAAGAATGTAGGACTCGAGCATGGTATCGAACGCAATTCCACGCAGCTCAATATCGTAGTTCTGCATGATGCCGCGGTCATACTTCAGGTTCTGCCCGACTTTAAGGAGGCTTTCATCCTCAAGCAATGGCTTCAAAAGCTCCAGGGCACGCTCGCGAGTAATTTGCACCGGAGCATCTAAATAGTCATGTGCGACAGGGATATAGCACGCAACACCCGGCTCGATAGCAAATGAAAGCCCCACCAGGTTCGCACTGATGTTATCCAGGCTGTCGGTTTCCGTATCAAAAGCAATGACAGGCGCTTTCTTCAGCCGGGTGATCCATTCTTCCAGCACGCTTTCATCAAGAATGGTGACGTAGTTGTCATAAGAAAGTGCGTTGGCTGGCTCTTCCGGTTCAACTTCAGCTTCAATAACAATGGTTTTAGGTGATTGGGCTGCCGGTTTCGCGCCCTTAGCCTGCATCCACTTGCCCGCTTCAACGTCCGTAATCCAGCGTTTAAATTCGTACTGTTTGAACAAGCTGAGCAACTCTTCATCGGCCGGCTGCTGCACTTCTAATTGCTCGCAACCTAGCTCGAGCTCAACATCCGTTTTGATGGTAGCCAGTTTATAGGAGAGGTAGGCAAGGTCTTTGCTCTGCTCAAGTTTCGCCGCCATGGTTTTCGCGCCACGAAACGTTAACTCTGCGATTTTTTCTGGATTGGCATACAGCGCGTCCAGTCCACCTAAACCTTGCAGTAGCGCCTGTGCGGTCTTTTCACCCACGCCCGGGACACCAGGAATGTTATCGGATGAGTCGCCCATTAAAGCCAGGAAATCGATAATCAGCTCTGGAGGCACGCCATACTTAGTGCGAACTTCTTCCGGGCCAAGGATTGTGTTCGTCATAGTGTTGATAAGCGTAACGCCTGGAGTCACCAGCTGCGCCATGTCTTTATCACCGGTACTAATCAGTACCGGACGTCCAACACGTTCCGCCTCAAGCGCCAGCGTGCCGATAACATCGTCGGCCTCGACACCTGAAACCGCTAGCAGAGGCAAACCCATGGCTTTCACCATCGCATGGAGAGGCTCTATTTGCGCACGAAGATCGTCAGGCATGGGTGGGCGGTGTGATTTGTAATCCTCAAACAACTCGTCACGGAAGGTTTTACCTTTAGCATCAAACACCACAGCGGCGTGAGTCGGCTGGTACTGCAACAGTAAGCTACGCAGCATGTTCAGTACGCCGTACATTGCCCCTGTCGGTTCACCTTTGCTATTGGTCAGCGGTGGAAAGGCGTGATAGGCACGATAGAGATAAGAGGAGCCATCAACGAGGATAAGTGGGTTTTGCGCGATCTGAACCATAATGTTCCGTTCCGTGACTGGTTTTAGTTTATCGGTAAAGGATGCCATAGCCTGGCTGAAAACATGAACTTTTGAGGAAGATAAGGTGAAAAGTTTTGTTGATCTTCGAGATCGGCCTCAAGATCAATATTGTGGATAAGTTTGTGCATAATTCTTTAAGCAATTGATTGCTCGTTCAGAAGGAAATCATCAGCCCCATAAATATCAATGTTTTTCAATGAATTACAATTTGTCTATCCACTTAGAAGACATATTGCTCATGATCGACAAATGTGGATATAAAAATAAATTATGTTTTAGACCGATATTATTCAAAGTCTTTGGTATGTGGATTTTTTATTAGCAGTTTTAGCCTCATCGCTGGTGATAAAATTCTGATAAAATTCGGCCCTATTATCCTATTCCCAGCGCCCGCCCCCCTTTAACCATCTGAAAATTTTATTTATGTCGAGATTATTCGCCGCGATAACTTTGATTCTGAGTGTCGCTCTTACTATCGTGGTCACTGTCGCCTGCTCAGTACCTATTATTATTGCCGGCATCATCAAACTGCTTCTCCCAATACCTGTCATATGGCGCTCAATCTCGGTATTTGCTGATTTCATGATGTATTGCTGGTGCGAAGGATTAGCCTTTTTGCTCAGGCTGAACCCACATCTGAAATGGGATGTTGAGGGTCTCAACGAACTCAGCAAGAAAAACTGGTATCTACTGATTTGTAATCACCGAAGCTGGGCGGATATCGTCATTTTGTGCGTGCTGTTCCGCAAACATATCCCAATGAATAAGTACTTTTTAAAACAACAGCTCGCCTGGGTGCCATTTATGGGCCTGGCTTGTTGGGCATTAGATATGCCTTTTATGAAACGGTACTCGCGCGGCTATTTATTACGTCATCCGGAACAGCGTGGTAAAGACGTCGAAACCACTCGCCGTTCTTGTGAAAAATTCCGCTCCCATCCAACGACCATTGTGAATTTTGTCGAAGGCTCTAGATTCACTAAAGATAAGCGCATACAGACTCGTTCAGCGTTTAAAAACCTGCTTCCACCAAAAGCAGCAGGGATCGCTATGGCTCTCAATGTGTTAGGGGAACAGTTCGATAAGCTGCTGAATGTGACGCTTTGTTATCCTGAAAATGCACAAAAACCCTTTTATGACATGCTGACCGGGAAAATGACGCGAATTGTGGTGAGGGTGTCACTGGTGCCGATTGCAGAGGATCTGCATGGCGATTATGTGAATGACAAAGCTTTTAAGCGTCGCTTCCAACAATGGTTGAATGGGTTGTGGCATGAAAAAGACGAGCTGCTGACGGACATCAAGCAAGAGAAGAAAGCCGGTCAATGACCGGCTTTTTTACTATTTCTGTTCTACCAGGAATTTGGCTACAGCAGCATATTGCTGAATGAACACGTCCATATTGCTGGTGTCCATGCCCTGTGGATTCAACTGATATTTGCCGTTTACGAACATCGCTGGAACGCCCTGCAATTGCAGATCTGCTGCAGCTTTTTCTTGTTGAGCAACCAGTGATTTCACAACAAAACTGTTCCAGGCAGCATCGTACTCTTCAGGTTTAATACCAGCATCGATGAACACCTGACGGATATCAGCAACGTTTTGAACCTTCTGAGTTTTCTGCACCGCTTCAAACATTGGAGCGGTAATTTTGTCTTCCACGCCCAATGCCATCGCAACAGCCCATGCCTGAGTTAAATCCTTGCCCAATGGGCCGAGGAACTCAACATGGTATTTAGTCATTTTGGTGCCTTCTGGCAGCTTTTTCTTCACAGTATCAGAGACATGAAGAACTTCTTCAAATTGATAACAATGTGGGCAGTAGAAGGAGAAGAACTCTAAAACTTGCGGCTCACCTGCGACCGGTTTTTCTAAAGTAATAAACTCTTTTCCATCTTTAAATTGCGCGGCAGACACGCTGAATGCCAGGATCATCCCCGCCAGCGCCAGCCAAATCTTTTTCATCATTAAATCTCTCCTGAATAAATACTGATTAATACATTGGCGTTAATGTTAGTGGTGGTTCACGCAGAACCCGTACCTGCTCTGTAAAAGTCGCAGTTTGTCTTCGCCAGTAATCTTCGTCTGTAAGCCACGGAAAATTTCTGGGGAAAGCGGGATCATCCCAGCGTCGAATTATCCACGCGAGATAATAGACCATCCGCATTGCACGTAAAGGTTCTATGAGTGCAATTTCGTCTGAATCAAATGGGGCAAATTCTTCATATGCTTCGACAATCATTTCCAGCTGCATTCTCTGCTCGGCTTTGTCACCATTGAGAAGCATCCAGATATCCTGAATTGCCGGGCCATTTCGGGCATCATCCAGATCGACAAACAATGGGCCATCACGCCAGAGGATGTTCCCTGGGTGGCAATCGCCATGCAGTCTTAATGGCTGAAAATCGGTATGCCAACGAAGTTTAACTTCTGCTATTAATGCATCTGTTGCGCTAAGAAAACTCTTCTTGAGGGCAGATGGAATCAGAAGTGTATGCTCAAAGAGTTCGCGCGGCTCAAATAAGTATTCATTTAAACCCATCTCAGGACGCGCCGAAAATGGCTTACGCCGACCGGTTTGATGGATACGGCCAAGATAGCGGCCCACCCACTCCATCTGATCAAGGTTATCCGTTTCGTACTGTCTTCCCCCCAGGCTCGGGAACACGGCGTACATAAACCCGTTATGGCGTAATAGCGTGTTGCCGTTGAAATGCAGGGGAGCGGCGACCGGAACCTCATCAGCCAGCAACTCTAGTGCAAACTGATGCTCTTCTTCTATCTGCTCAGGTGACCAGCGATGAGGGCGATAAAACTTAACCACATAACGTTTACGATCCTCGTCCTGAAACTGATAGACGCGGTTTTCAAAACTGTTTAATGGGGTCAAGCCGGAATCCACCCGTATACCCTGTTCGAACAGGGCATCCATGATGGTATCCGGATGTAGTGTTTGAAAATTGAAAGCGCTGTCTGTCATCCAGCCAACCAACCAACTGTAAATACGAATAGATTAGGATAACATTTCATCGCCGTTAAAGTGGGCCGGCTTACAAGCTTTTACTCTTTAATTACGCCGCGTGCGCGTAATAATGCAGTCTTAAAATCTTCTTCAAAGTCTTTCTGAATTCCAGGAATAACAGCATCTTTCGCAGAATCACGCATTTTCAGATGATAAATAAGCACGTCATCAGTGAGATCAGTTAATTCACCGGTATAGCCTGACTCTTTGCTGAGTTTCTGCAAAAATTGAATCAAGTTGAGATCCGGCTCTTTCTGCCATGCGGGCTGAAGTAGCTCGAGCAGTTCGTTAAGACGTTTACATTTCATGATTGTGCTCCTTTCACATGAGAGATGACACACGTTAGCAGGCTCAAACCCACATTAAAAGAGGCGATATTAGTGAGATGTTTAACGGAAGTGACTGGTGTGGTTCTGGCTGGAGGAAGAGCCACGAGAATGGGGGGCAGGGATAAAGGGCTGATATGCTTGAATGGCCGGCCATTGGTTGAGCATGTCATCAGAAAACTCGCTTCTCAAGTCAATAATGTGGTGATCAGCGCTAATAGAAATATTGATGCATATCAGTCTCTTGGGTTACCCGTTTTGAGTGACACTTTGCCTGATTTTCCCGGCCCGTTAGCTGGAATGCTGTCAGCCATGCAGAAACTCGACGGCGAGTGGTTTTTATTTTGCCCTTGTGATACGCCCAATATCCCGGACCATCTGGTAGAAAAACTTTGGGAGCAGAAAGGGGGGTCTTGTGCCGTATGGGTTAATGATGGTGAACGAGATCATCCTACCCTCGCTCTTATGCATAAGAAGCTTGCAGCATCGCTGGAGAATTATCTGGCTTCGGGCGAGCGGCGGGTAATGTATTTTTTACGACAGTCTGGCGGTCGTGCCGTTCTATTCCCGAACCAGATGCAAAACTTCATCAACGTGAATTCACCTGATGATCTCGCCCAATGGGAAGGAAAATAGATGATACCTTTAATCGCTATTGCCGCCTGGAGTGGTACCGGTAAGACAACGCTTCTTAAGCAACTGATCCCTTTACTCATTCAACGAGGGATCCGTCCTGGGCTAATCAAACATACTCATCATGATGTGGATGTCGATAAACCTGGCAAGGATAGCTACGAATTGCGAAAAGCCGGGGCGGCACAAACGATTGTGGCCAACAATAAGCGTTGGGCATTAATGACTGAAACGCCTGAGCAAGAAAAACTGGATTTACACTGGCTTGCCAGCCGAATGGACACAACCTCAATCGATTTAATATTGGTTGAAGGTTTTAAGCATGAAGCGATACCTAAAATCCTGCTTTATCGTTCAGGACTCTCGCATAGCATTGATGAGCTGGAAATCGACAGCAATGTTATTGCCATTTCGAGTGATGTCCCGATCCCGAATGCAACAATTCCCGTTCTGGATATTAATTTACCCATCCAGACTGCTGATTTTATTGCTGATTGGATTAGTAAATGAGTCTTGCCTGCGTTGTAGCGGGCTTTTTTTTTATAAATTACTCGTATCATCCGGATACTCGCCCCGGAGGGGCCGCCGTAAACGGCGTTCAAATTGTTCCAGACAATTTTGTCACAGACAGCAAAAATCCCTGTACGTCAGTACAGGGCTTTTCACTTGA
>NZ_JBAVHX010000026.1:0-68591 GCF_049686335.1 Buttiauxella sp.
TGCGCGACCGTATGGCGGCCTGGCCGGCGAGCGGTGAAATCAACAGCAAGCTGCAGGATCCGAAAGTCGCCATCGCCCGAGTGCAGCAGCATTTTGCCCCGCACGCGCAGGAAGTGGATCACACCGATGGCGTGAGCATGGCGTTCGCCGACTGGCGCTTTAACCTGCGCAGCTCCAACACCGAGCCGGTGGTGCGTCTGAACGTGGAATCGCGCGGGGACACTAAATTGATGGAACAGAAAACGGCTGAAATTATGAAATTGCTACTTCAGTAATTTTGTAGACTCTGAATAATAGTTCGTCAGCAGGCCATTAGAGCAGATCAAACTCTACCCACACCCTACAAACCTGAGTTAACATCAAGACAACATTAGTACGGCGTTGAAGTCGTAGTAACTTTCATTAGACAGGAGTTTGTAATGTCCAAACAGCAAATCGGTGTCGTAGGTATGGCAGTAATGGGGCGCAACCTTGCGCTGAATATTGAAAGCCGTGGCTATACCGTTTCCGTGTTCAACCGTTCAGGCGATAAAACAGAAGAAGTGATCGCTGAGAACCCGGGCAAGAAGCTGGTTCCTTACTATACCGTGCAAGAGTTTGTTGAATCCCTTGAAACTCCGCGTCGTATCTTATTGATGGTTAAGGCTGGTGAGGCCACGGACAAAACCATCGACTCCCTGAAGCCTTATCTTGAGAAAGGCGATATCTTGATTGATGGTGGTAACACCTTCTTCCACGATACCATTCGTCGTAACCGTGAACTGTCTGCTGAAGGATTCAACTTCATCGGTACTGGTGTATCCGGTGGTGAAGAGGGCGCGCTGAAAGGCCCATCTATCATGCCTGGCGGTCAGAAAGAAGCGTACGAATTGGTTGCCCCAATTCTGAAGCAGATCGCTGCTGTTGCAGAAGACGGCGAACCATGTGTGACTTATATCGGCGCTGATGGCGCTGGCCACTATGTGAAGATGGTTCACAACGGTATCGAATATGGTGATATGCAGTTAATCGCTGAAGCCTACTCATTGCTGAAAGGCGGCCTGAATCTGACCAATGAAGAACTGGCAGAAACCTTTACAGAGTGGAACAAGGGTGAGCTGAATAGCTACCTTATTGACATCACCAAAGATATCTTCACTAAGAAAGATGAAGATGGTAACTATCTGGTTGATGTGATTCTGGATGAGGCCGCTAACAAAGGTACCGGAAAATGGACAAGCCAGAGCTCGCTTGACCTCGGCGAACCGCTGTCTCTGATCACCGAATCTGTTTTCGCACGTTATATCTCTTCTCTGAAAGAACAGCGCGTTGCAGCATCTAAAGTACTGAGTGGCCCACAGGCTAAGCCGTTTGCTGGTGATAAAACTGAGTTCGCTGAGAAAGTACGCCGTGCTTTGTACCTGGGTAAAATCGTTTCTTATGCTCAGGGCTTCTCACAGCTACGTGCGGCATCTGAAGAGAATAACTGGGATCTCAACTACGGTGAGATTGCGAAGATTTTCCGTGCTGGCTGTATCATTCGTGCACAGTTCCTGCAGAAAATTACCGATGCGTATGCAGAGAATGCAGCGATTGCAAACCTGCTGTTAGCACCTTACTTCAAGAAGATTGCCGATGAGTATCAGCAAGCACTTCGTGATGTGGTTTCTTACGCAGTACAAAACGGTATCCCAACACCGACCTTCTCCGCAGCCATTTCTTACTACGATAGCTACCGTGCCGCTGTGTTACCTGCAAACTTGATTCAGGCACAACGTGACTATTTTGGCGCGCATACTTATAAGCGCACTGATAAAGAAGGTGTATTCCATACGGAGTGGTTAGATTAATTTATAGAGATTGTCTTTATTGGTAAAATAAAAAAAGACCCCCACTAGAGGGTCTTTTTGAGATTTACCTGGTGGTTTTATTTTGTAGAAAAAATATATAGTGGGTGTTGGGAAATTGATTGGCTGCAATTTTTGCTAATAATTCTTACTCTTATTCAAGAAAAGTGCTTCCTTTAAATCAGGTATTTTCTTTTGTTACCAACTACACTTTCGTCGACTAACCATTGATGAAAGACGAACAAATTTTTAGGGTAATCATGAACCAGGATAACAATATAGTGGTGGGTAAGAACTACAATGATTCAACTGAATCCATTAATTTATTAGAAATTGTAATGCAATTGTGGAAAGGAAAAGGCACAATCATCGCTTTTGCTGTTGCAGCGGTTATCCTCACAGTTATCTATCTCTTCGTTGCTAAAGAAAAATGGTCTTCAGAAGCAATTATTACGTTGCCTGACTCTGGTCAAATTGCTAATTATAATAATGCTATGAATGTACTTTACAGCCAGAATCCATCCAGCGCACCTTCAGTAGTAGAGATTCAACAGCGTTTCTTCGGGCGTTTTAACTCAGCATTATCAGCTCTCTCTGAACAATTAGATAATCAGGAGAAGCCTGAGAAACTGACAATTGAACCATCTGTTAAAGATCAACCGGTGCCATTAAAAGTTAGCTATGTAGCGACAAGTGCTGCAGAAGCGCAAAAAACACTCACTACTTATATTCAACAGATCAATAAACGTGTTGTCACTGAACTTGATGATGACTTGCAAACCAGCATCACCTCAAAAGTTGAAGATCTGAAAGTCGATTTGGCAACCAAAGAGAAAATTGCTCAGGAAAAGAAAGACAAACGTCTGGAAATCCTGAATCAGGCATTGATTGTTGCGCAGCAATCCAACATCAAAAACACCCTGGTTCAGCAGGCTGAAACGTTGTCTGAAGATACCTTGTTCGTATTGGGTAGCGATGCGCTTTCATCAATCATCAAGAATGAAGCAACGCGTCCATTACCTCTTGATGACTCATATTTTAATGCTCGTTCAACCTTGTTAGCGATCAATGCTTTGAAATCTAAGCCTGACACCACTTACGCCTTCCGCTACGTGATGAAACCAAGCTTACCTATTCACCGTGATAGCCCGAAAAAGGGTCTGACACTGGTGCTGGGTGCGTTGGTGGGTCTGATTCTGGGCTCTGGTGTTGTGCTTGGTCGTAACGCATTGCGTAACTACAAGCCTGTAGTATAAGTACTCATTACGATAGTTATAAAAAAGGCCGCTTTTGCGGCCTTTTTCACATCTGAACTTCCCCGAAATCTACTTATGTCTTTCCCGCAAATTCTCAATCACCGCGCTTAAATCCAGCTTCTGATCCTGCAACAGCACCAGCAAGTGATAAACCAAATCCGACGCTTCGTTCTTCAGCTCGAACCGGTTATTCACTGTCGCCGCCAGTGCGGTTTCTACGCCTTCTTCACCCACTTTCTGAGCAATGCGCTTGGTTCCACTTGCATACAACTTCGCGGTATAGGAACTCTCAGGATCGGCACTTTTTCGCGAGGCCAGCAGTTGCTCAAGTTGATACAAGAAGTGCCAGTCGTGGTGGGTTTCACCGAAGCAGCTTGAGGTGCCGAGATGGCAGGTTGGCCCAATTGGGTTGGCCAGAATCAGCAGCGTGTCGTTATCGCAATCTGGCGCGATACTGGCGACGTTGAGGAAATTACCGGAGCTTTCACCCTTGGTCCACAAACGTTGTTTAGTGCGCGAATAAAATGTCACTTTACCGCTTTGTTCAGTCTGCGCCAGTGCTTCAGGGTTCATGTAACCAAGCATCAGCACTTCACCTGAAACGGCATGCTGGACGATGACCGGCATCAGTCCATCGGTTTTTTCCCAGTCCAGCTTTGCTCTTTGTTCTTGTGTTAACACACTCTTATCTCCACACCTTGTTGAGCCAGAAAAAGTTTCAGCTCACCAATATTGATAATCTGCTTATGGAATACCGATGCCGCCAGCGCGCCGTCGACATCCACATCCCGGAATGCTTCGAGGAAGTGTTCCATGGTTCCCGCACCGCCCGAGGCAATTAGCGGGACATGGCAAACTTCACGCACTTTCTTTAACTGCTCCAGGTCATAGCCGTTGCGTACGCCGTCCTGGTTCATCATATTGAGTACGATTTCCCCGGCACCACGCGTTTGCACTTCCTGCACCCAGGCAACCGTTTCCCACGTCGTGACACGCGTACGGCTTTCATCGCCGGTATATTGATTGACGTGATATTTCCCGGTTTCGCTATCAAACCAGGTATCGATCCCAACCACAATACACTGCACACCAAAACGATCAGCCAGACGAGTAATCAGCTCCGGGTCGGCCAGAGCAGGGGAGTTGATAGAAATTTTATCTGCGCCAAAAGAGAGAATTTGCGCAGCATCTTCAATTGACTTGATGCCACCCGCCACGCAGAAAGGAATGTCGATAACTTCGGCAACGCGTGACACCCAACTTTTATCCACCACGCGGCCATCGCTTGACGCAGTGATATCGTAGAACACCAGTTCGTCGGCGCCTTCAGCGGCATAACGTTGTGCCAGTGGCACGATATCGCCAATGATTTCATGATTGCGGAACTGCACACCTTTCACGACTTGCCCGTCACGCACATCCAGGCAAGGGATTATCCGTTTTGCCAGCATGAGATCGCCTCCGTTACGTTGAATTTTCCTTCCAGCAGTGCTCGACCAACAATCACACCCTGTACGCCAGTACCGCGCAATGCGGCAATATCGTCAATGTCGCCAATGCCGCCGGATGACTGGAACGCCACTTGCGGGAAACGTGCACAAATTTCTTCATACAGCGACACATTCGAACCCGCAAGCGTGCCGTCACGTGAAATATCGGTACACAGTACGTGCTTGAGTCCAACCGGGAGATAGGTTTCTACCAGCTCTTCGAGCGTGACGCCGGAGTTCTCTTGCCAGCCGCTCACCGCGACCTGTTTATTGCCTTGTTCGTCGATGCGTACGTCCAGCGCTAACACCAGTGCATCTGCGCCAAAGCGGGTAAACCAGCCTTTCACCACTTCTGGCGATTTAACCGCGGTTGAGCCGATAACGACGCGTGCCACACCCGCTTCCAGCAAGGCCGCAACATCTTCTTCAGTACGTACGCCACCGCCAACCTGCACCGGCACGTTAACGCCGGCAACCAGTGTTTGAATCAGGGGGATTTGTCGTTTTGCCGGGTCTTTTGCCCCGGTTAAATCCACCAGATGTAATACCTTCGCACCTTGTGCGGCATAATCTTGCAAACGGGGTAACGGGTCGTTGCCGTAATCGCGCTGTTGATCGTAATCCCCCTGATGGAGGCGCACCACTGTGCCGTCTATTAAATCGAGAGCGGGAATAATCATGGTGCTTACATCTCCAGGAAGTTTTTCAGTAATTTTGCGCCTGCGGCACCCGAACGTTCCGGGTGGAACTGCACGCCAAAGAAGTTATCTTTTTGCACTGCAGCGGTGAACGCTTCGCCGTAGCTGGCCTGCGCGATGGTATTGGCACACACCGGCATCGCATAGCTGTGCACAAAGTAAAAATAGTCGCCATCGTCAATGCCACGGAACAGGCGGTCACCTGCTTTGGGATACACGCGGTTCCAGCCCATGTGCGGCAAAGGCAAACCGTAGTCGACCATTTTCAGCACCGGCTCTTCAATAATGCCGAGCATTTCCACGCCGTTGCTTTCGTCGCTACGCGAGCCTAACAACTGCATTCCGAGACAAATTCCCAGCACCGGTTGGGTACAGGCCTTAATCAGCTCGACCAGATCACGCTCGCGGATTTGGTTCATCGCTGCCTGAGCGGTGCCAACACCGGGTAAAAAGAGTTTATCGGCGCGTAGTACCACGTCCGGGTCACGGCTCACCACGGGCTCATAGCCGTGGCGCTGAATGGCCGATTTTACCGAATGCAGGTTGGCGCAACCGGTATCAAGGATCACGACGTCCATTACAACACTCCTTTTGAGGAGGGCAGTGTGTCACCTTCAACCCGAATCGCCTGGCGTAGTGTGCGGCCAAAGACTTTAAACAGACTCTCGACACGGTGATGATCGTTTTTACCTTTGGTTTTCAGGTGCAGAGTCACGCCCATGGTGTACGAGAGCGAACGGAAAAAGTGTTCGACCATCTCGGTGCTCAAATCGCCCACACGCTGGAAGTTGTACTCCGCTTTATATTCAAGGTGCGGGCGGCCAGAGATATCCAGCGCACAGCGAGCCAGGCATTCGTCCATCGGCAGGGTAAAGCCAAAGCGGGTAATGCCGCGTTTGTCACCCAGCGCGATTTTCAGCGCTTCGCCTAGCGCAAGGCCGGTGTCTTCTACAGTGTGGTGATCATCGATGTACAGGTCGCCTTTCACGCTGATATCCATACGGAAACCACCGTGGGTGGCAATCTGATCCAGCATGTGGTCAAAGAAACCGACGCCGGTGTTAATTTTGCTGCCACCTTCACGGTCGAGCCACACTTGCACATCAATTTGCGTCTCTTTGGTGGCACGCTCAACGTGCGCGTAACGGTCACGTTTGGTCAGTTGGTCACTGATCATCGGCCAGTTCAGTGTTTCACCGTGGTAGCGTAAACCCTGAATGCCCATGTTTTCTGCCAGTTCGATGTCGGTTGCACGGTCGCCAATCACGTAGCTATTCGGCTTATCCAGCACACCTTCTTCCAGGTAACCCTTCACCAGCGCAATTTTAGGTTTACGGCAATCACAGTTATCTGCCGGTAAATGCGGACAAATCAGCACATCGTCAAAATTCACGCCCTGCGAGCTAAACACCTGCATCATCAGGTTGTGCGGGCCGTCGAATTCTGCCTGCGGGAAACTGTCAGTCCCCAAACCGTCCTGATTGGTGATCATCACCAGTTTGTAGCCCGCTTTTTGCAGTTGCAGCAGGGCAGGGATCACCGCAGGCTCAAAGGCCAGTTTATCCATACGATCCACCTGGAAATCTGAAGGTGGCTCGGAAATTAAGGTGCCGTCACGGTCGATAAAAAGAGTTTTCTGGCTCACACGCCCTCCGTGGCCGCAAGGCCGGGTTGTTCACGTAACGCAGCTATGGTGCGCTCGCACTCGGAACGGGTGCCGACGCTGATACGCAGGCAGCCGCTTAATGATGGTTGTTTATTTTGATCACGCAGGATAATGCCCTGATCCCACAAAGATTTAAATACCGCACTTGAAGCGGTGAAACGAGCCAGAACGTAGTTGGTTTCAGAGTCGAAAACCTGCTCAACACAGTCAACGTCTTGCAACGCAGCGACCAGATACTGTCGATTAACAAGTATTTCCGCCACGCGCTCGCGCATCGCATTTATTCCCTGCGGGCTTAATGCCTGGGCGGCAATATCGGCAACCGGCGTGGAAAGCGGGTAAGGCGCGATGACTTTCATCAGCAAGTTAATCACTTCTTCATTTGCCAGCGTAAAGCCGCAACGCAGACCGGCCAGAGCAAAGGCTTTTGAAAGCGTGCGCAGAACCACAAGGTGCGGATATTCGCTTAACCAGCCAGCCAGTGATGCCTGCGGGCAAAACTCGATATAGGCTTCATCCGCCACCACCAGCGCTTTGCCACGTGCCATTTCCAACAGGACACGTAAATCCTGAGGATTAATTAACTGGCCAGTCGGGTTGTTTGGGCTGCAGACATAAATCACTTTTACGCCATCAAGATTTTCTGCGATGGCGGGTAAATCGAGCTGCCAGTTTTCCAGAGCCTGCACGGTGCGGCATTCCACACCAATGGTTTCGGCGCTCACGCTGTACATGCCGTAAGTCGGCGGGCAGTAAAGCACGGCATCTTTGCCTGGTTCACAGAAGGCGCGAATCAGTAGTTCGATACCTTCATCTGCGCCACGGCTGACTAACACCTGCTCAGGTTTCACGCCTGCATATTCTGCGTAGCGCTGAATCACCCGTTTTGGCTGGCATTCCGGATAACGGTTCAGCGTCTGTTGCGTCAGTTCAAATTCAACCGCAGTCGGGTATTCATTGGCATTCAACCACACATCGCCATTACCACCCAGACGGCGAGCCGACTGGTAAGGGGTCAGGGCACGGACGTTTTCGCGGGCTAACTCTTCAATGCTCATTGCATCTCCTTCAGCGCAGCAACGCGCAGGGTAACAGCGTTTTTGTGGGCATCCAGCAACTCAGCAGCAGCCAGCGTTTCAATGGTTTTAGCAAGGCTTGAGAAACCTTGTGGCGACAGTTCCTGAACCGTCATGCGCTTCTGGAAATCCGCCAGCCCAAGGCTTGAAAAGGTCGATGTGTAACCGTAGGTCGGTAGAACATGGTTGGTACCAGAAGCGTAGTCACCTGCGGATTCCGGTGACCAGTCACCGAGAAATACTGAACCGGCACTGGTAATGGAATCGACGAGATCGCGGGCTTTACGCGTCTGAATAATCAGGTGCTCCGGGCCGTACTGGTTAGAGATTTCAATACACTGCTCAAGGTCGCGAGCAATAATCAGACGGCTGCTTTCCAGAGCTTTACGCGCCGTTTCAGCTCGTGGCAGTGCAGCTAACTGACGTTCTACGGCTTCGGCTACGGCTTGCGCCATTTGCGCGTCTGGCGTCAGCAAAATGACTTGTGAATCCGGGCCGTGTTCTGCTTGTGACAGCAGGTCGGAGGCGACGAAATCTGGCGTGGCACCACTGTCGGCAATCACTAACACTTCTGACGGACCGGCTGGCATGTCGATGGCCGCGCCATCAAGACGCTGGCTGACCTGGCGTTTTGCTTCGGTGACAAAAGCGTTGCCTGGTCCAAAGATTTTATCCACTTTCGGAATGCTTTCGGTGCCCAGTGCCAGCGCGGCAATCGCCTGTGCGCCGCCCACCTGGAACACTTCCTGCACACCACAAAGTTTGGCGGCATACAGGATCTCATCAGCAATCGGTGGCGGAGAACACAACACCACTTTTTTGCAGCCTGCAATACGAGCGGGCGTGGCAAGCATCAATACGGTTGAAAACAGCGGCGCTGAACCGCCAGGAATATACAGGCCGACAGACGCAACCGGGCGAGTCACCTGCTGGCAGCGCACGCCAGGCATCGTTTCGATATCCACCGTCGCCAATTGCTGCGCGACGTGGAATTTTTCGATGTTCGCCACCGCGACCGCCATGGCGTCTTTAATCTCGCCACCCAAACGGGCTACGGCGGCGTCAATTTCGCTGTCGCTAACTTTGAGGTGTGCCACGATGGTTTTATCGAATTTTGCGCTGTATTCGCGCAATGCCGCATCGCCGTTGGTTTTCACATTATTCAGAATGTCGGCGACTGTGCGGGTAATGCTTTCCGACGCCGAAATCGCCGGGCGCGTCAGCAATGCGTTTTGTGCCGCCGCGTCGCACTCATTCCAGTTAATCAACGTATTGAAGTTTGCCATGGTGTTACTCCATCATCTTCTCAATTGGTAACACCAGAATGGAACTGGCACCCAACGCTTTTAGTTTTTCCATGGTTTCCCAGAACAGGGTTTCGCTACTGACCATATGCATCGCGACACGTTGTTGGTCGCCAGCCAGCGGCAGAATGGTTGGGCGTTCAGCACCCGGCAGCAGGGCAATAATCTCGTCCAGGCGCTCACTCGGTGCATGCAGCATGATGTATTTTGATTCTCGAGCCTGAATCACGCCCTGAATACGGGTCATCAGTTTGTCGATAAGCTGCTGTTTGCCAGCAGGCATTTCACCGTCGCGCTGAATCAGGCAGGCTTTAGAGCGGTAAATCACTTCAACTTCACGCAGGCCGTTGGCTTCAAGCGTTGCACCCGTAGAAACCAGGTCACAAATGGCATCGGCCAGACCGGCACGTGGTGCCACTTCAACTGAACCGTTTAACAAGCAGGATTTAAATTGCACACCTTTACCATCAAGGTAGCGCTTTAACAGGTGCGGATAAGAGGTGGCGATACGTTTATTGTTGAGGCTCGCCGGGCCATCCCATGGATCATCAACGGAAATGGCCAGTGAGAAGCGACAGCCACCGAAATCAAGGCGACGCAACGTGAAGTAACGTGGGTCTTCGCCCTGAGCGCGGCGCGTCAGCAACTCTTCTTCCAGCACGTTTTCGCCAATAATGCCCAGATCCACCACACCGTCCATAATCAGCCCAGGGATATCGTCATCACGAACACGCAAAATGTCGATGGGCATATTTTCCGCAAGCGCAATCAGACGCTGCGTGTGCAGATTAATTTTTATGCCACAGCGTGCGAGCAATTCGCGTGAGTCATCGCTTAAACGGCCCGATTTCTGAATAGCTATGCGTAAACGGTTGTTGTCTAACATTGGTGGTTTCCCCTAATTAATTCTTGTCTGACGTCCAAAAAAAAGCCCCCGGAAGAAATCTTCCGGGGGCTTATTGACTCGTTCATGCACCACTGGAAGATCTTTTCGTCTCCCAGCACACATCGCCTGAAAGACTAGTCAGGATGATGGTGATGATGGTGGTTAGTAAATTGAACGCGTGTCATAAAATTCTCGTATGAATGTTTATTCATGATGTGCTTTTAACGTAAACCAAATTCGCCTTTCAGCGCAAGGGCTTTTTTGCCTCTCAATTAATATTCTGTTTAGCGCCACTGATTGTCAGTTGACCTAACGTGGCGTAGCCTTATTACAGGGCTAAAAAGTGCAGCAGAGAGATATGCTGCAATCCAGGAGAGAAGGCATGAAAAAGGTTGCGATTGTCGGGTTAGGGTGGCTGGGAATGCCGCTTGCGATGTCTTTATCAGCGCGTGGCTGGCAAGTGACAGGCAGTAAAACCACACTCGACGGTGTAGAAGCTGCGCGAATGAGTGGGATCGACAGCTATCAATTGCAGCTGACGCCTGAACTGATCTGCGATAGTGACGATCTCGATGCGCTGCTGGATGTTGATGCGCTGGTGATTACGCTACCCGCGCGCCGTACGGGTGAAGGCGACGATTTCTATCTGCAAGCGGTGCAGGAAATTGTCGATAGCGCGTTAGCTCACGATATTCCACGTATTATCTTTACCAGCTCCACCTCGGTATATGGTGAAAGAGAAGGAGTTGTGAAAGAAACGTCGCCACTGGAGCCGGTAACCGCCAGCGGCCGCGTACTGAAAGAGCTGGAAACCTGGTTGCATGATTTACCAGGAACGTCAGTCGATATTCTGCGTCTGGCGGGTTTGGTTGGGCCGGAACGCCATCCAGGACGCTTCTTAGCCGGTAAAACCGATGTGGCAAATGGCGCCCATGGCGTCAACCTGGTGCATCTGGAAGATGTCATATCAGCCATTACGCTGTTGTTACAGGCTCCGAAGGGCGGTCACATCTATAATTTATGTGCGCCAGATCACCCTTCGCGCGCTGAGTTCTACACTCTAATGGCACGACAGATGAACCTTGATGTGCCAGCGTTCAGAACGGAAGGACAAAATGGCCACGGTAAGCTGGTGGATGGCAACCGTATTTGTAATGAACTTGGGTTTGAATATCAGTATCCAAACCCGCTGGTAATGCCCATGCAGTAACCGCTGTGGGGCATTGCTCGTGACCGAAGGGAACGAGTATGAAACCACTGCTGGATGTGTTGATAATTCTCGATACCCTCGATAAAGAAGGGAGCTTTGCTGCGGCGGCAACAAAGCTCTTCAAAACGCCTTCCGCGCTCAGTTACACCGTCCAAAAACTCGAAAACGATCTCAATATTCAGATCCTTGATCGCTCAGGCCACCGGGCGCGTTTTACGCGAACGGGCCAGCTTCTGCTGGAAAAAGGTCGCGAAGTGCTGCATACCGTGCGTGAACTTGAACAGCAAGCCATCAAGCTTCATCAGGGATGGGAAAACGAACTGGTTATCGGTGTGGACGATTCGTTTCCTTTTTCGTTACTGACCCCTCTTATCGAAGCGTTCTACAAAAGTTACAGCGTGACACGGCTGAAATTCATCAACGGCGTCTTAGGCGGTTCATGGGAAGCGCTTACCGAAGGGCGGGCCGATATTATTGTGGGTGCCATGAGCGACCCGCCATCAATCAGCGGCTTCGGTTTTACTTTACTTGGCCAACTTGAGAGCGTGTTTGTCGTCGCGCCGCATCATCCGCTGGCTGCCGCTGAAGAGCCGTTAAATCGCCGCGTGATAAAACGCAGCCGCGCCGTCATCGTGGGGGATACCTCCCGCCTTGAACCCTCGCGATCGATGCATTTACTCGAAGATCAGGACGCAATCACCGTCTTTGATTTCAAAACTAAACTTGAATTGCAGATCAGTGGCATTGGCTGCGGCTATGTTCCGCGTTACATGGCCCAACGTTTTATCGAAAGCGGGGTGCTGGTCGAAAAACAAGTCATTTCCCATGTGCCTTTTGTCCCGGTCTGGATTGGCTGGAACGAGCAAACCGCAGGCCTTGCCAGCGAGTGGTGGCGGGAGCAAATCACCTCCAATGCGGCGATATCGCGTATCTATTTAGGCAGCGAAACTGGATAAAATAGTGTTGATCGAAATTTACTCATTAGTAATTATTTCTGCTAATTTTTCAGGGCGATTGCTTAATGGATACTATAGAATGCGTGAACAAAAAATTATGGCGGATAAGGGTGTCGGGAAGTGAAGCTGATCATACAAATTCCCTGCTTTAATGAAGCAGATACACTGGCAATTGCACTGAATGCTTTACCAAGGCAGGTAACCGGATTTGACAAGGTCGAGTGGTTAATTATTGACGATGGTAGTGAAGATGAAACCATCAATGTGGCCAGGAAAAATGGCGTTGACCATGTCATTAAACATACGGGCAACAAAGGGTTAGCTAGAGCATTTATGTCCGGATTGGATGCTTGTTTACAGCTAGGTGCCGACGTTATCGTAAATACGGATGCAGACAATCAATATTGTGCGGAGGATATTCCCGCTCTTGTAAAGCCGATTCTCGAACATCGTGCCGAGATGGTCATTGGTGAACGTCCAATTGCTGCAATTGAACATTTTTCGCCGGTGAAGAAATGTCTCCAAAAATTAGGTAGTTGGGTTGTAAGAGTCGCCAGCCAAACTAACATACCAGATGCACCTAGCGGTTTTAGAGCGATGTCTCGTGCCACGGCACAAAAATTAATGGTTTTCAATGATTATACCTATACGCTGGAAACGATAATCCAGGCGGGGCAAAAAAATATTACCATCACTTCAGTTCCCGTTCGTGTTAATGATGATTTACGACCATCTCGATTAGTTAAAAGTATTACTTCATATATCAAGCGCAGCATCGGAACAATTATTCGAATATTTGTCATATATCGTCCTTTCCGTTTTTTTGGCACTATTGGTGCTGTTTTATTTTTCACCGGTTTCCTAATTGGTGTTCGTTTCTTGTTTAAGTTCTTAACAGGAGATGGCAATGGGTATGTACAGTCTTTAATTCTAGCCTCGGTATTAATGGGGATGGGTTTTCAAACCATATTGATTGCATTCGTTACTGATTTGCTTTCAGCCAATAGAAAACTTCTTGAAGATTTGCGTTTTAAAGTGGCACAGTTAAATGTAGATTCGGTTGATAAAGATAATCACAATAAATAATAGCTTAAATCGAAGAGGTAGCTATGAATTTCAAAGTTTCCGGTGGAAAAACTGAAGATGGCATTGTATTTGGTAATGCTTTTGATAAATACGGATCGAAAAATCCTATCGTTAAATGGATGATGAACGGTTTTGACTCCTCTCTTGAACATTTTGTGACGCATGCAAATCCCAAAACTATTCATGAAGTTGGTTGTGGAGAAGGGTTTTGGGTAAATAAATGGAATAGTCAAGGGCTTAAAGCTGTGGGCAGCGATTTTTCACGTGATGTTATTTCCATGGCAAGAGAGAATGCAACAGCAGCTAATCTTATGCCTGAAGTGTTTAATGTGAAGAGTGTCTATGATCTCAAGGCAGGAATTGATAGTGCAGACTTAATTGTATGCTGTGAAGTTATGGAGCATCTAGAAGAGCCTGATAAAGCGATGAAGATATTGCAGAGTCTGGTCGATAAATATCTTATCATCAGTGTTCCTCGTGAACCGATATGGTGCGCTCTTAATATGGCTCGAGGAAAGTATATAAATAAATGTGGTAATACTCCGGGGCATATACAACATTGGTCAAAAAAATCCTTTATAAAATTCACTCAGAGTTACTTCAAGGTAATTGCGGTTTCATCACCTTTCCCATGGACTATGTTGCTATGTGTACCTTATGAATAAAAGTATTCTACGGAAAATACTTAATTATATAGGGAGTATTATTGCGCTATTGAGCGTGATATTTGTTTTACATAGAATTGCCGAGTATTGGAAGCAGGTACCAGATGACACTTTTACATTGAATTTATTGTTATTAATTTTAGTGTTGGCTAGTGTTTATGGAACAGCTAATACTATTCTTGCTTCTGCATGGAGAATGTTAATGTTAGGGTTGCACCAGTCCATAAGTCATCGAGTTGCGACAAGAATTTATGGTTTAACTCAACTGGCGAAATATGTACCTGGTAACATTTTTCAATTTGCAGGTAGGCAGCTACTTACAATGTCATATGGGTTTTCTGGAAAAGCGGTTGCCAAAAGTACTGTTCTGGAATTACTACTTTTAATTGTAACTGGTACCACTTTTATTTTTTGGATGCTACCTCTATTATATCCGTGGTTCAATTTTTTTTATGGCTTCACTCTATTTGTAGTTGCTACAATGGTGGTTGCTTTAGGACTTGAATTGCATGGAAGGCGAAGTTTAATTAACGTTGTGACTAAGTATTTTTTGTTCTTGTTTATATCAGGAGGGATTTTCTTCTGTGTATTGTATTCAGTAGTAGATAATTGGACTGTAACTCCTACATTGATATTGCCGCTCATTGGGGCGTATGTCATCTCATGGCTTGCGGGACTTGTTACACCAGGCTCTCCAGCTGGGGTAGGTATCAGAGAATTTATACTTCTATTATTGTTAAAGCCATTTTTTGCTGAGATGGATATTATCTTGGCTGTTGTTCTAAGTCGAGTTGTCACCATTATTGGTGATTGCTTTTTCTACTTATTTTCTCTCTCATTAAGATAAGACGCAAGTTATGCATAAACAAAAGTTTGGTATTGTGCTTATCACAATCTTTCTTTCTTTGTTTTTTCTTGTGATGGCTATAGGCTATACTATATCGTATAGCCCTGGGGTCTTCCCTGATGAATTTGCTCACATGGCATACATAATTGATGTCATGAATAAAGGTTTTCCAGACTATGCAAGTGGAATAATCTTCTCAAGTTTTAAGTTAAATTATCTCAATCATCCAGCATTATATTACCTCATTGTTGGAAAGTTAGTAAGCTTCTTTCATTTTCAATACATGTATGCTGATGTGGGGCGTTATTTAAATATACTAATTTCTATTTTTATAATTATATTAACTTGTAAAATGCTCTTTTCAACCACCCAATCTGTCATGGCAACATTTATTGGTGGAGCTTTTTTAATTACCATTCCAATGTTTGTTGTGTCTGGAAGCGCTGTTAGTAACGATCAAATAAATGTTTTTGGTTGTACACTGGTTGTCTATGGATTGCTTAAATTGATGGATGACCATAAAGAAAATAAAATTTTGACGTCTAGTATTATTTCAATTTGCTTCGGTGGCGTTATTGCTTCACTAAGTAAAGCTACAGGATCACTAGCTATAGTGTGTTTGTTAACATCTGTTGCATTTTTCAATTTTTTAACAATAGTTAAAATAGTGAAAAAAGTAACTTTAATACAATGGATGATTATACTTTCATCACTTGCAATTGTTATTATCTACTTTACATATATATATGGTGCTTATGGAAAATTTTATCCCGCACCGCAAAGCAACCCTGCAATATGGTTTGCTATTGATAATCCAGGTGCAAAAATATTTGATCTTTCAGAGTTTGTTGTAAAATTCTTTCAAGCTAATTTTGTTACACTTACCGTACCTTACGGGCACGCTCCAATTGCTGATATAGAAATTAGAGTTGTAATCTTGAAACTAATCCTGGTAATAATCTCAGGAATGACTTGTTTTGTTATAATAAAAAGAATGTCATGTAATGATATTCATTATAAAATCTTATTTTCTTTTGTAGTTGCGTATGTGTTTTTTATTATTATCTATTTATATACGATAAGACAATTGCATGTGGATACTGGTTATATGGGTGCGATGCAGGCTAGGTATTTCTTTGGGTTTTTGCCTGTATATTCACTAGTAATTGCAAAAGTTATAACTGCTATAAATTCTAAAGTATCGAGATTAATTGTTTTTGTAATTATTATGTCAGGATTGGTTGCATCACTTTATCCTGCCTTAATAAGGCTTTCTGATTTCCACACACTGAAAGCGCTGACGGTTGTAGAACAGCCACAGTATAACATTAACTATGGCGATCTTACTAAAGGTCGGAAGTTTGAACAGGTGATTATTGCTGAATCTAATTCTATTAGAGGCGTTGAATTAATGCTGGCTACCTTTGCACGGCGTAATCATGGGGTTTTGGCACTTGATTTATCTAACCAAACGGGACAAGTAATTTATCGTAGTACAGTCAGACTAGATTCACTCAGAGATAATGCATACGCATGGTTTGATTTTCACCATACACCATTGATACGAAATGGAAAATATATTTTAAGTTTAAGGTGTGATGAGTGTACTAATATTAACACTATTACTTGGTGGGCCGCGAAAAAGGAATATGAGCCTCCTGTTTTTTTATTTACGAGGTTTGGGCCGGGTGCAGTAAGCTTGTATCCTAAAGGTAATGCTTATGTAGATGGTAAAGATGTTGGTGGCGCATTTGCATTTCGCTTGTATTTTTAAATAACATGTCGACGGGTTATTGTTTTTAGCCCGTTTTTTTTTAGATAATTTAAACTATCAGATAGTTGATAAAGCATCCTTTTAGTCTAATATTTAAAACTTGATTCACCATTGTTTTGTGAACATTCAATTCTGAATAGCAACCCATATACTTTATTCCCTTTGACGACCTAAACTTTAGATCATACTTTTTGTGCGCAAGGAGTCTGTATGAAGCAAACCAATCAGCAATGGCAGTCACGGCGTGAGCAAGCGGTTCCGCATGGAGTCGGCAATGCGTTGCCGGTCTATATTGAAAAAGCGAAAAATGCGGAAATTTGGGACGTTGAAGGCAAACGCTATATTGATTTCGCTTCTGGTATTGCGGTGCTCAATACCGGGCATAACCATCCCGCAGTCATTGACGCAGTGCGGCAACAGCTCGAACAATTTACCCATCCTTGTTTCCAGGTCACGCCATACGGTAACTATATTGAGCTTGCTGAACGGCTGAATAATTTGGTGCCGATAAGCGAACCTTGCCAGACCTTGTTCCTGACAACGGGCGCTGAAGCCGTGGAAAATGCCATTAAAGTGGCGCGTATTGCAACCGGGCGATCGGCCATTATTGCGTTTCGTGGCGCGTTCCATGGACGCACGCTACTGGGCATGGCGTTAACCGGTAAAGTTCAGCCGTATAAAAAAGGCTATGGCCCATTCCCGGCGGGCATCTATCACGCGCCATATCCTGCGGCTTATCTTGGCGTGAGTGATACTCAGGCGCTGGCGTCACTGGCGGGTATCTTTGCCGCTGATGTGTCGCCTGACGAAGTCGCCGCCATCATTATTGAACCGGTGCAGGGAGAAGGGGGCTTTTATGCCGCTTCAACTTCCTTTATGAAACAGCTGCGTGCGATCTGCGATAAGCACGGGATCGTGTTAATTGCCGATGAGATTCAAAGTGGTTTCTGCCGCACTGGTAAAACCTTTGCCATAGAACACAGCGGTGTAGAGCCTGACCTGGTCACCATGGCGAAAAGCCTGGCAGGTGGCTTCCCGTTGTCTGCGCTTGTCGGCAAAAAATCGCTGTTTGATAAAGCGATGCCGGGTGGGCTGGGCGGCACTTATGCAGGGTCGCCGGTGGCGATCGCGGCGGCTCTGGCCGTCACTGACATCATAGAGAAGGAAAATCTCAACCAACGTGCCCAGGAAATCGGTGAGCAGATCACCCGTCGTCTTCAGGAGATGGCTGAGCAATTTGACTGTATCGGCGATGTGCGTGGGCACGGCGCAATGATTGCGATGGAACTGGTCGAAGAGGGTGACAGCCATCGTCCGAATAAAGAATTAACTCAGGCACTTGTCAAAGAAGCAGGCAAGCAGGGGCTGGTTTTATTGTCCTGTGGCGTGCGTGCGAATGTGATTCGTTTTCTTGTCCCATTAACAGCTGAAAAAGAAATTGTTAATGAGGGCCTCAACATCTTGTCTTCTTGCCTCGAATTAGTGCAAAATACGCGCCTCACTAAATGAGAACAAAAAACCGACGTTAAACGCGTCGGTTATTTTTTTGCATTAAGTTCAAGCAGTCAAACAGGCATCCGCCAAAAAAACCAAGAGGCCGGGCTTCGTACCGGATAGATACTAGCTTTTAAAAAACGACAGTCGTGTCGCCGAGGAAATTCAGATGGGGCAGCTTTTTGCTTTTGCGCATGTATTCGCCGTTTGGGGGAATGACCATGTCGCTTAACGTCACCGCAGGTGCAAAATCTCGTGTTGAACTCCGTAAGAGCCTTACGCTCATACCGGTAGTTATGATGGGCCTTGCTTATATGCAGCCTATGACCTTGTTCGATACATTTGGGATTGTATCTGGCCTTACCGACGGACATGTCGCGACGGCTTACGCGTTTGCCCTAGTGGCAATTTTGTTCACCGCGTTAAGTTATGGAAAGCTAGTACGCCGCTTCCCGTCTGCGGGTTCCGCTTATACCTACGCTCAAAAAGCTATCCACCCGGTGGTTGGTTTTATGGTGGGTTGGTCAGCACTGCTTGATTATCTGTTTATGCCGATGATCAACATCCTGCTGGCAAAAATCTACTTTGAAGCCTTAGTGCCATCTATCCCGTCGTGGATTTTCGTGGTGCTTCTGGTGGGCTTCATGACTATCTCCAACCTGCGCGGCATTAAAACCGTGGCAAACTTCAACAGCCTGATTGTTGTGTTGCAGATGGTGGTGATGGTGGTGATTACCGGTCTGGTGATTTACGGCGTTGCTAATGGCGAAGGTGCCGGCACGTTAGCCAGTACGCGTCCATTCTGGTCTGAGCACGCAAACGTCGTGCCGATGATCACGGGTGCCACCATACTCTGCTTCTCTTTCCTCGGATTTGACGGCATCAGCTCGCTGTCCGAAGAAACCAAAGATGCAGGCCGTGTCATCCCGAAAGCGATTTTCCTGACTGCCCTGATTGGCGGCGTGATCTTCGTTGTGGTGTCTTACTTCCTGCAACTGTACTTCCCGGATATCTCTCGCTTCCATGATCCGGACGCTTCACAGCCAGAAATCATGCTGTTCGTGGCAGGCAAAGCCTTCCAGTTCGGTATCCTGATTTTCTCCTGTGTTACCGTTCTGGCTTCTGGTATGGCGGCACATGCGGGCGTTTCTCGCCTGATGTATGTAATGGGTCGTGATGGTGTGTTCCCGGAGCGTTTCTTCGGCTACATTCATCCGAAATGGCGTACCCCTGCATTGAACGTGGTTCTGGTAGGTATCATTGCGCTGTTCGCCGTGAAGTTTGACCTGGTCACCGCAACAGCCCTGATTAACTTTGGTGCGCTGGTGGCGTTCACCTTCGTGAACCTGTCGGTGATTTCCCAGTTCTGGATCCGCGAAGGCCGTAACAAGTCCATCAAAGATCACATCAACTATCTGGTGCTGCCAACTTGTGGCGCGCTGACAGTGGGTGCGCTGTGGATTAACCTGGAAGAAAGCTCGATGATTCTGGGTCTGATTTGGGCGGCTATCGGCCTGACCTATCTGGCCTTCGTGACTCGTCGCTTCCGTAACCCGGTCCCACAATTCAACGAAGACCTGGCGTAATCGCTGAGTATGAAAAAGGCCGCGAAAGCGGCCTTTTTGTTTTATACCGTTTTGTATCATTTGTAAGTCGGATAAGCGCAGGGTCATCCGACAACGTGCTTAAAAAACTAACCCACCAAAAACTGCGCGTACTCAAACAATGCCTTAAGCAACGCGGTCTTCTCTTTATCATCTTCATGCAGGTTATATAGCGCCTCAAGTTCTTGCGCGTAGGCTTGCAACGCCTCCTGAGACAACACCTCACGACGATGCTGTAACCAGCGTTGCTGCTCGGCTTCATCCAGCGTGCCGGGGAAGTTACGTGCCCGATAATTAAACAGCAATTTCTCAATACGCTTATCGGCAAAAGTGATATCCAGCGCGGGCAGATTCTGCGGATCGGTTTCCAACACAATGCGCATGGCTGCGCGGTCGGCATCGCTGAAAAAGCCGTTATACAGTTGCGCATCAACATTATCGGACGGCACAAAAGGTTCTGCTTCAGCAAAAATAGCCACGGCTTTTTCGCGTACTGAAGGGTGCTCACGCAGCAATTTCAGGTTGTCCAGGCAACGTTTGCGATCGATACCCAACCGTTCCGCATCTTCTGGCCTGAGCGTGTTAGCCACCGCCAGAACCGGGCATTTATTCAGATGTACCAGCTTGATTGGTACGGCCGCAGTATCACCCAGTGCGGCTTTCGGCGTGTATAACCGCTCGCGCAACGCATCTGCATCCAGCTCAAGCAGCGGAGAAATATCACCCGCCAGGTCGACCATAATCACCGCATTGCGGTTGTCCGGACGCCAGGCAAGCGGGGCAATCCAGCTGGTGTTACCGCGCCACGCGCCAAACATTCCCGAAACATGAACCAGCGGCTTCATCTGCGGAATATCAATCAGCGTCGTGAGTTTGTGCTTCGAGCGATGGCTGTAGAGATAATCAAACAGGCGCGGCTGGCGAGTTTTGACCAGTTGCGCCATCGCGATGGTGGCATACACATCCGACATTGCATCATGCGCATTCGCATGTTCAATCCCGTTGGCTTTGGTCAAATGTTCGAGGCGAAAACTCGGCAGCCCTTCATCGTTCTCTGGCCAGACAATACCTTCCGGGCGCAGGGCATAACAGGCGCGCATCACATCGAGCAAATCCCAGCGCGAGTTATCGTTTTGCCAGCTCCAGCCATACGGATCATAAAAGTTACGATAGAAAATATTGCGCGTCACTTCATCATCGAAACGCACATTGTTGTAGCCGACGACGCAGGTTTTCGGCTGGGTGAAAATAGAATGGATGCGCTTCGCAAAATCCGCTTCGTTCACCCCACGCGCCAGCGCTTGTTGCGGAGTAATACCGGTAATCATCACTGCTTCTGGCTGAGGCAAATAGTCATCCGCCGGTTTGCAGTAAAAGACTTCCGGTTCACCAATAATATTAAATTCGGAGTCAGTACGGATGGCCGCGAATTGCGCCGGGCGGTCAAGTGACGGGCTTTTACCAAAAGTCTCATAATCATGAAAAAGGAAGGTCGGTTGTTGCGTTGTATTATCCACGATTTACTTCCGCCCTTGAGTGTTGTTTAACGTACTGTTATTAAACTGAAATACCACTAAAACCCTCTCCATGTATCAATCATTGCCATCGGGTGCTGCAACCGCCAATGGTAAACCATTAACCGGCCTGTAAGAAGTCTGCTCTATGGCCGAATAGTATATTCCTCAACTGTATGTGAGCGGTCTCATTCATATCTTTTTGCAATTTAATTGCGAAAAAAGTGACAAACTGCAGTAAAAGAGGCGGCTGAATTTATTGTTACCGAGGGTATATCGTTGAAGATCCGTCTGTTTGCTGTCATTTCCCTGCTGTCATTTTCTGCTCACTCCGCATTTGCCGACGACACCTTTGTTAACGCACCTCCTCCTCCACAAATTCAGGCTGGCTCATGGGTATTGATGGATTACACCACCGGGCAAATTCTGGCTGCAGAAAATGAGCATGTTCGACGCAACCCTGCGAGTCTGACCAAACTGATGACCGGCTACGTGGTCGACCGCGCGATTGATAGCGGCCGAATCTCGGCGAACGACATCGTGACCGTCGGTAAAGATGCCTGGGCAAAAGGCAATCCGGTCTTTGACGGTTCGTCGCTCATGTTCCTGAAAGCGGGGGACCGGCTGACAGTGCACGACCTGAGCCGCGGACTGATTATTGATTCCGGTAACGATGCGTGTGTCGCACTGGCCGATTACGTAGCCGGTGGGCAGCCACAATTTGTGGCGATGATGAATAAATACGTACAGCAACTGCACCTGCGCGATACCCATTTTGAAACAGTTCATGGCCTGGATGCGCCAGGTCAGCACAGTTCAGCCTATGATCTTGCGATCCTTTCTCGCGCCATCATTCACGGCGAGCCAGATTTTTACCATATGTACAGCGAGCGCAGCCTCACCTGGAATGGCATCACACAGCAAAACCGCAATGGCTTGTTATGGGACAAAGGGCTGAATGTGGATGGTTTGAAAACGGGCCATACCGCGAGTGCAGGCTTTAACCTTATTGCTTCAAGCGTGGTCGGCGAGCGCCGTTTGATTGCCGTGGTGATGGGTGCGGAAAGTCCGAAAGGGCGCGAAGACCAGGCGCGTAAATTGCTGCACTGGGGCCAGGATAACTTCGACACCGTCCAGGTTCTGCATAAAGGCAAAAAAATTGGCACGGAGGCCATCTGGTATGGCGATAAAAAGCAGGTCGAAGTGGGAACCACTCAGGATGTATTTTTGGCTCTGCCAAAGTCTGAAGTGCCGAACATTAAAGCCAAATATGTTCTCGATAAACAAGATATTGAAGCGCCCATTGCCGCCAATCAGCATGTGGGCGAAATCGAGCTCTTTGATCGCGACAAGCTGATTGCACACTGGCCGTTAGTGACGTTGTCTGATGTCAAAAAAGGCAGTGCGTGGTCACGATTGGGTGACTATATCAGCCACAAACTGTAATTCATCCAGCGGGTACACAACGGGTCGGCAGTAATGTCGGCCCGTTTTTATTGGCTGTACTATGCTCTACAACGACGTTTTGCAAAAAGCGATCCTGCTCGCAAAGCAACCACATCACCCTGACAAAGGATTGTTTGCCTGCACTAGAGTGGTGTATAAACATACAGTGTTTTTTAATCAGGTCAGGAGGTGATATGGAATTTAACGTACAACAAGTTCATGAGCGTAGAGTCGCTGGTTTTCATATGGTTGGGCCGTGGGAGCAAACGGTTCACCAGGGCTTTGAACAACTTGCCTTGTGGGTGAAAACCCACAAGATAGTCGGCGAACAGTGGCTGGCGGTTTACTACGACAATCCCGATTTAGTGCCCGCAGAAAAATTACGCTGCGATACCGTAGTCTCGGTGTCGGAAGACTTTACCGTGCCGGATAACAGCGAAGGCGTCATCGTCACCAGCATCGAAGGCGGGCAGTACGCGGTGGCCCGTGCCCGCGTTGACGACGGCGATTTTGCCAAACCATGGAATCTCTTTTTCGACAGCGTCCTCGATAGCAATAGCTACGTGATAACCGGAAAACCGTGCTTCGAACACTATCTGAACGACGGATCAGAAAGTGGAGTATGGGAAATAGACATGTATATTCCGGTGGCAGATCAAGTCTGAAGCTAAAGGGGGCGTATGCCCCCTAACTTTGTGATGCCCGTACAAAAAAAACAGGTACAATCCCGTTTTTTATTTTCTGGGGAGCTGAGTGTGCGTCCTGACAAATCACTAAGCCCATTTGAGATCCGTATTTATCGCAATTACCGCACAGTGCATGGTATCCGCATCGCGCTGGCATTTGTTCTCACATTCCTGATTGTCCATCTTCTGAAAGTGCCAGAAGGGACATGGCCGCTTATCACACTCGTGGTAGTGATGGGGCCGATCTCGTTTTGGGGCAACGTCGTGCCACGCGCCTTTGAGCGTATCGGGGGGACGATTTGCGGTGCAGTCATGGGCCTTGTGGCGCTGAAACTTGAACTGTTTTCCCTACCACTGATGTTGGTGTGGTGCGCCATCGCCATGTTTATCTGCGGCTATCTGGCATTAGGGAAACGTCCGTATCAGGCTTTGCTGATTGGCATCACCCTTGCCGTGGTGGTGGGTGCTCCCGCGGGTGACATGGAGATCGCTCTCTGGCGTAGCGGGGATGTTATCTTTGGTTCACTGTTGGCGATGCTTTTTACCAGTGTTTATCCGCAACGCGCCTTTATCCACTGGCGTATACAAATGGCGAACTTCGTCACCGCCTTTGGTCGGGTTTACAACGCCGGTTTTTCACCTAACTTATTAGAGCGTCCGCGTCTGGAAAAACACTTGCAGAAAGTGCTGGGCGATGTGGTGAGAATGCGCGCGCTTATTGGCCCGAGCAGTAAAGAAACCCACATTCAAAAATCGATATTCGAGGCCATCCAAACCGTCAGCCGCAATATGGTGTGCACACTGGAATTGCAGGTCAATGCTTACTGGGCTTCCCGCGAAAGTCACTTCCTGATGATCAATGCGCACACGTTGCGTGAAACGCAACAAATGACGCAAGGGACGCTTGCCGCAATCGCTCTTGCTTTGCACGATGGCAATCCGTCACCTATTTCGGCAAACAATGAAAAGCTGACTGAAATCGTCAGCGAACTGCGCGAGCTGATGCAGAATGGCCAAAATGGGAACTTTCAGGAAACGCCAATTCATGGTTACGTTTGGTTGAGTCTGGAGCTAGCTCGTCAACTAGAATTGCTGTCACAGTTGATCTGTCGCGCGTTACGCAAATAATTGCTTAATCTGATGTGAATTGCTGGTTTCGATTCAGCAGCTTTTGAGGTTAAGATAGCGAAATAGACCAATCGCCTGTACTGTTCGGGTTGTCGCCTCGTATCACGCAGCTTGAAGTAGAACGGAGCGCCCCAAAGTATGATGGGGCAAAAGAATTGTCAGCGGCCGCCGCTACCATTAAAGTAATCTTATGGCGGCTGTCTTAACGAATCCGAGTATGAAATTAGCAGGGGTATAAAAATGGAACCAATTAAACCATCTTTCCAGGACGTGCTTGAGTTCGTGCGTCTGTTCCGTCGTAAAAACAAACTGCAGCGTGAAATCCAGGACGTTCAGAAAAAAATCCGTGATAACTCAAAACGCGTTCTGCTGCTTGATAACCTGAGCGACTACATCAAGCCAGGGATGAGCATCGAAGCTATTCAGGGCATCATCGCCAGCATGAAAACTGACTATGAAGACCGTGTTGATGACTACATCATCAAAAACGCTGAGCTGTCTAAAGAACGTCGTGAAATTTCCAAAAAACTGAAAGTGATGGGCGAAATTAAGCCTGAGTAGTTATAGTTTCTTCGTAGGTCGGTTAAGCGTAGCGCCAACCGACGCCAACTGGCTGTCACTACGGATGAAAATGGTGGATGACGCTATCGCTTCTCCACCCTACAGAATTTTTAGTATAAACCGCCATTTCGGCGGTTTTTTTTCGCTTCAACTCAACGCACGCCGCCTGCGACCATCTTTACCAAATGCTGGCGCGGGTAGTGTGAATCACCGTCCAGGCGATTAATCTGCCAGAGTAATTTCTCAGCATCATGTTTGCGAACGTCGAGCATTAATCCCACTACGCTGCCGCTATGCGCCACGTTCAGGCCGTACAAATCAAACTCTTCGACCAGCGCTAACAGCTGTGAAAACAACGGTTTTGCCAGTAACGTTTGGCTGGCGACTGCGCTTTGCGTGGCGGCTTCTCCCAGTAAGCGAGGATCTTGCATCCTGCAACTTTGTTGCAATCGATGCCACGCCTCATCAAGCGCTGCGGCATGGCTGAATAACGCAGACTCGCGCTGATGACGACGATAGTCCTCAGTCAAAATCGTGGTATCACTTTCGAGTAACAGGATATCCACTGCTGGCGCAGCCTGGCAGCTAAACTGCGTTCGCGCATTCAGATGGGAGAACAGCGTCGGCAAAACAAAAATCGTGCTGTCGGTCGGTTCAATGTTTACACATAAAGCTGCAAGGATGGATTCGCTGAGCGTTTCCCCCAAATGCCGGGCGGTCGCCACGGCGGTGGCGGCAATATCGGCGGTACTGCTGGCAAGCCCTTTGCCTACAGGGATGGTGGAGTCCAGCGCAATACTCAGGCTATTGGCGACCGTAACGGAGTAGCCAAAATGGGCCACAACCTGTTCCAGCATCTGGCGCATGCGTGGGCGCTCTTCGCCAGACGGCACGCCTTCACGGACTTCAACGGTGCTAAACCAGTCGATAGGGCATGAAACCAGCTTTTCACTACCGCCAATCCAACCCTGAATAAATTCGCCGCAGGATGCCGGGCAACGTGCTTCAGCCATAACGGTGGCAACTCTCTTTCATCCTGGATCTCATTTTGTTTTCTTCGCCACAAGCCTTAAAAAATCATTAAAAATTGTTATAGCGCAACACTCAACATCTATTAGCTTTTACACTGTGTCCGCTTTTATGTATTCATGTGCGTGATTTGTTAGTCATCATGCACCAGGCCGGTAAATGTATCCGGCGCAAGATTGTATCGACAACTGACTCGTTTATGCCACGCGATTTACCCAAATAAATCCGTGGCTGGGAAGGGGGTGAAAATCCCCCGCAGCCCCCGCTGCTGTGATGCCGACGAACCCGCGAAACCACTGATCTCACGATTGGGAAGGGCGGGCGAGAGTGACGCTAAGCCAGAAGACCGACGAATCATTTAATTTAAACAACTCCTTCGGTGGGAAGTCAGTTGTCATCAGATGCGTGCGGCCTTCGGCTGCGCGCACGTGCTGACATCCGCGCTTTGCCGAAATGTAATAAGGCAACTATGGCAGCGGCAGCAAAACACGCATTCGTCATTGCAGGCACCAGCAGCGGCTGTGGGAAAACCACCGTTACGCTTGGGCTGCTGCGCGCCCTGATGCAACGCCACCTTCGCGTTCAACCTTTCAAAATCGGCCCCGATTATCTCGACAGCGGCTGGCACAGCGCCGTCACCGGCATTGCCTCGCGCAATCTTGATGCTTTCATGGTCCCAACAACTACCTTAAACGGTCTGTTTGCCAGACAGATGCAACAGGCGGATGTCGCGGTCATCGAAGGCGTGATGGGGTTATATGACGGCTACGGAACCGACCCAAATTATTGCAGCAGTGCGGCAATGGCAAAGCAACTGGGTTGTCCGGTGATCCTGCTGGTGGACGGCAAGGCCGTTTCCACCTCCATTGCCGCCACGGTGATGGGGTTCCAGCGTTTTGACCCCACGCTTAACATCGCGGGCGTTATCCTTAATCGCGTCAACAGCGACAGCCATTATCAACTGCTTGCCGGGGCCATTACCCGTTATTGCGGGTTGCCCGTATTAGGGCGCGTGCCGGTAATGGCCGATGTGGCTTTGCCGTCACGCCATCTGGGACTGGTCCCCGCGCAAGAAAATGTCCAGCATGATGACCGCTGGCAGACACTGGCGAAGCAAATTGAAGAAACGATCAATATCGACCATCTGCTGGCGTTAACTCGCCTGAACAGATTGCCAGATGGCGACACCTCTGGCATGGGCGACGGGGCTTCAGGCGAAGGGCTGACACTGGCGCTTGCCGAAGACGAAGCCTTCAACTTTTACTATCCGGATAATCTCGACATGCTCGAGCAGGCCGGAGTCACTATTCAGCGCTTCAGCCCCTTGCATGACACAAAGATCCCTGACTGCCAGATGATTTATCTTGGCGGCGGATACCCCGAAGTTCATGCATCCAGACTCGCCGCGAACCTTCCCATGCGCCAGTCCCTGCAAGACGCCCATCAGCGCCGCATCCCGCTGTACGCTGAATGCGGCGGCTTGATGTATCTGGGGGAGTCTCTTACCGATGGCGACGGGGAAACTCACGCCATGTGTGGCGTGCTTCCAGGTCATAGCCAGATGGGGAAACGCCTGACGCGTTTTGGCTACTGCGAAGCCACCGCGCGACAAGACACGTTGCTGGCCAAAAAAGGCGAAACCTTGCGCGGCCACGAGTTCCATTACTCCGATTTTCACGGCCCGTTACCTGCCGCACTCGACTGCTGTAAATGGCGTGATGGCGTCGCCCTTTCACGCTGGCAGGGGGGCGTTCAACATCAGGCTACCTTTGCCAGTTATCTGCACGTGCATTTTGCCCAACGACCTGGTTTGCTCAACCAGTGGTTATCTTCTGCGAGGAACTCTCTATGACATTGCTTGCCTGGGGTGTGGCCTGGTTACTGGATTACTGGCTGGGCGATCCCCCGCACTGGCCGCATCCGGTGCGCTGGATCGGTAATCTGATTAACTTCATGCAGCGCCAGATACGGCAGGTTTGCAAAAGCGATCGTGCACTGAAAATCGGTGGCGGCGTGCTTTGGCTGGTGGTGGTAGGCGTCACCTGGGGCGCGAGTTGGGGAGTGTTACACCTCGCCAGTCTGGTGCATCCGTGGCTCGGCTGGCTAGTGGAAGTGTGGATGATTTATACCGTACTTGCCGCCCGTTGCCTGAGCGATGCCGCACTCGAGGTCTATCGTGCCCTGAAAGAGGGAAGCTTAAGCGAAAGCCGGGAAAAATTGTCATGGATAGTGGGGCGCGATACCTCGCAACTGGAACGCCCGCAAATCACCCGTGCGGTGGTAGAAACCGTGGCGGAAAACAGCGTCGATGGCGTCATTGCACCGCTGTTTTTCCTGATGCTAGGCGGTGCACCGCTGGCGATGGCCTATAAAGCGGTCAACACGCTGGACTCGATGGTGGGGTACAAAACTGAAAAGTACCGCGCGATTGGCTATGTCAGCGCCCGTCTCGACGATCTCGCCAACTATGTTCCGGCTCGCCTGAGCTGGCTGTTGCTGACCATCGCGGCCTGTTGCTTACGTGCCAATCCACGTCAGGCCTTGCGCATCGGCTGGCGCGATCGCTACCAGCACAGCAGCCCCAACTGCGCCTGGCCTGAAGCCACGGTCGCAGGAGCGCTGGGGATCAGACTCGGCGGCCCGAACACCTATTTTGGCGAACGGGTAGAAAAACCGTGGATGGGCGATGAGCAGCGCGGCGTTGCCATCGACGACATTACTCGCACCATTCAACTCATGATGTTGGCTTCCCTGCTGGCTTTGCTGCTGTTTGCCGCAATGCGCGCACTCACACTTGGCATAGCTTAAGGACTCGCGATGAATTACCTGCAACAACCGCAGCTTATTGAGCAACATAGTTTTGAAATTATCAGTGAAATCATCGCGGAGCAGCGCCCGGAGTATCGTTTTCACGATGCCATTCAGGAGGCGATGATCAAGCGCGTCATCCATACCACCGCCGATTTTGAGTGGCTGGATATTTTGTGGTTCTCGCCGGATGTCATCGAACAACTTAGCCGTAGTTTGCAGCGTGGCTGCACCCTGTACACCGACACCACCATGGCGTTATCCGGCATAAATAAAACTCTGCTGGCGCAATTCGGCTGTCGTTGCCGTTGTTTTATCAGCGACCCGCGCGTGGTTGCTCACGCTAAAGAACAGAGCATTACCCGTTCGATGGCAGCGGTCGATCTCGCCTTGCAGGAAGAGGGCGAGAAGATCTTCGTCTTTGGTAACGCACCTACCGCGCTATTCCGGCTGCTCGAGAAAGGTGCGCAGCCCGCGGCGGTTATCGGGGTGCCGGTCGGGTTTGTCGGGGCTGAAGAGTCCAAAGAAGCGCTGGTGGAAAGCGGCTTACCGGCGATTGCAGCCCGGGGGCGCAAAGGCGGGAGTAATGTCGCGGCGGCAATTGTCAACGCGCTGCTTTACCGCTTGCGGGAGGCTCAGTGAGCGAGCAGCAAGCCGATTGCGTCTGGCATAAAGGCAAGGCCTACCGCAAAGGATACACCACGGGATCCTGCGCCACCGCTGCGGCACGCGTCGCGGCGTTGATGGTTTTGCGCCAGCACGTCATCGACCAGGTTTCTATCGTCACGCCTTCTGGCGTCACGCTGCATCTCAATGTCGAAATGCCGGTTATCGAAGGCCAACAGGCGACGGCAGCCATCCGCAAAGATGGCGGTGACGACGTGGATGCCACCCACGGCATGCTGATTTTCGCCCGCGTGCAGCTTAACGACAGCGGAATTATCACCCTGCGTGGCGGCACCGGGATTGGTGTGGTCACACGTAAAGGGATGGGTTTGCCAATCGGTGAGGCGGCGATTAACCGCACCCCACGCCAGACTATTGAAGCAGGCGTTCGCGAAGTCATCGGTGCGCAACGCGGCGCGGAGATTGAAATCTTCGCTCCGGAAGGCGTCGAGCGGGCGAAAAAAACCTACAACCACCGCCTCGGTATTCTGGGCGGCATTTCCATAATTGGCACCACCGGCATCGTGATGCCAATGTCGGAAGAGAGCTGGAAGCGTTCACTGGCGCTGGAGCTTGAAATGAAACGTGCCGCCGGGCTGGATAAAGTGATTCTGGTTCCGGGTAATCATGGCGAGCGCTTTGTGCGTGAACAACTGCAGTTGGACCCCGAATGTGTGGTGACGATGAGCAATTTCGTTGGCTACATGATTCAGGAAGCCGTCCGTCTGGAGTATCGCCACATTGTGCTGATTGGTCACCCCGGCAAACTGGTGAAAGTGGCCGCCGGGATATTCCACACCCACAGCCACATTGCCGACGGACGCATGGAAACGCTGGTCGCAAATCTGGCATTAATGGGCGCGCCGTTTGCTTTGCTCGACGCCGTCAGCCAGTGCGACACCACCGAAGCCGCCCTGGAAATCATCAGCGAACAGGGCTGGCAAGGGGTGTTTGAACGCCTGGCGACCCGCATCTGTGAACGCGTGGAAGAGATGCTGCGCTTTACCCAGTCACCACCGCAATGCGATGCCATTCTCTTCTCGTTTGATAACCAGATTTTAGGCAGCAACCGTCCGGTCGCTGACATTGCCGGAGCCTTGCGATGCTAACCGTCGTCGGAATTGGCCCGGGTGCCGCGCAATTCCTTACTTTGCAGGGACACAACGCTATCCAGGAAGCGGACATATTAGTCGGCGGCGCACGCCAGCTGGCGCTGTTTGCTCACTGTCGCGGCAAAACTCGTCTGCTCGATTCCGACCTCGACGGCTTAATCCTCTGGCTAAGTGAGCATCTTCATCAACGTGTGGTGGTGCTGGCCTCCGGCGACCCGTTGATTTACGGCATCGGCAAACGTCTGGCGGCCTGTTTCCCGCCGGAACAGCTGCGCATTATCCCTGGGATCAGCTCGATTCAATATCTGTGCGCTAAAGCTGCGGTCGATATGAACGACTTATGGATAACCAGCAGCCACGGGCGCGAGCCGGATTTCGCGGCGATTGCCGCGCACCAGAAAGTGGCAATGGTGACGGACAACATCATCGGGCCGTATGCCATCGCCCAGGCGTTACTGGCTCGTGGCCTGAATCCCACGCTCATTATTGGCGAGAATTTAACGTCAGCAGATGAACGCATCCATCGTCTGGCCGCCTGCGATGTCGCGAAAACCTACGCAATGAATGTGGTGGTGATCCTCAATGAAAGATGAACTTTTCTTACGTGGCGCACGCGTGCCAATGACCAAAGAAGTGGTGCGCACTCAGGCGCTGGAGCGGTTGCAGTTGCAGAACGCGCAACGGTTTATCGACATCGGCGCGGGCACCGGCAGCGTGTCTCTCGAGGCTGCACTGCGTTTTCCCCATTTGCGGGTAACAGCCATTGAACGCAACCCCGCCGCCCTGGAATTGATGGCGGAAAACCGTGAGCTTTTTGCCTGCCCGAACGTTGAGATTATCAACGGCTACGCCCCAATTAAGCTCGACGTGATGGCCGACGCGGTGTTTATCGGCGGCAGCGGCGGGCAGCTAACTGAGCTTATCGACTGGTCGCTGGCGCATTTGCACCCAGGCGGGCGTCTGGTGATGACGTTTATTTTGCTGGAAAACCTAACCTGCGCACTCACTCACCTCGAGCAGTGTAACGTAGGTGATTTTGACTGCCTGCAATTGCAGGTCGCACAACTCACTACGTTAGGCAGCGGTCACTATTTCAAACCGAACAATCCTACATTTTTGATTTCTTGCCTCAAGGAGGGAAGCCATGACTGCACTATTTGATACCCGTAAAGTCTGGTTCGTCGGTGCCGGCCCTGGCGACAAAGAACTGATCACCCTCAAAGGTTACCGCGTGCTGCAACAAGCGGAGGTGGTGATTTACGCCGGTTCACTCATCAATCCGGAACTGCTGGATTACTGCCAGGCGGGGGCGCAATGCCATGACAGCGCCGCGCTCAACCTTGAACAAATTATCGCGCTGATGGAAGAGGGGGTGAACGCAGGCAAGCTGGTGGTGCGCTTACAAACCGGCGATCTTTCGCTTTACGGCTCGATTCGCGAGCAGGGCGAAATGCTGACTGAAAGGGGCATTGGCTACGTTTCGGTGCCGGGAGTCAGTGCATTTTTGGGAGCCGCCGCGCAACTTGGCGTCGAGTACACCGTACCGGAAGTCTCGCAAAGCCTGATCATCACGCGGATTGAAGGGCGCACACCGATGCCGCCACTCGAACAGCTGGAATCATTCGCCAGGCATCAAACGTCGATGGCTATTTTCCTCTCGGTCCAGCGCATCAATCGCGTCACTGAGCGCCTGATTGAAGGGGGATACCCAGCCGATACCCCCGTTGCCGTGGTGTATAAAGCGACCTGGCCAGACTGCCAGGAACTGCGTGGCACGTTGACGGATATCGCTGAAAAAGTGCGCGAGGCCGGCATCCGCAAAACCGCACTGATCATGGTGGGTGCCTTTCTTGGCGAGGAGTATCACTACTCCAAACTTTACGACGCAGGGTTTAGCCATGAATACCGCAAAGCCTGAGTCGATAGCGCTGTTCTGCCTGACGCCCGGCGGTGTGGCGTTAGCCCAACGCTTGAGTGACGCACTGCCGCTGACCTGTTTTACCAGTGAAAAGCTGCTGCAACCGGGGTTTGTGCCATTCGGTGACAGTTTTGCGAAAACGGTAGAACAGGCGTTTAGCGAGTATTCCGCGCTGGTGTTTATCGCCGCTACGGGCATTGTGGTGCGGGTGATTGCACCGCTGTTAAACGACAAATTGCACGATCCGGCAGTGGTGGTGATGGATGAACGTGGTGAACACGTGATAAGCCTGCTTTCCGGTCATCTGGGTGGGGCGAACGATCTGACTCGCCGTTTAGCCGCCATTCTGCGGGCAACTGCGGTGATCACCACCGCCACCGATGTTAACCAGATGGCCGCGCTGGATACGCTGGCGGCGAAGCTTGACGCCACCACCCACGATTTCCGCCAGACCGTGAAAACCGTCAACCAAATGCTGGTGAGTCAAAAGCGCGTGGGTCTGTGGTGGGACCGTGATTTTGCACCTGACGCTGAACAGTTCGACACGCGGGGTTTTATTGCGGTCGACAGCCTTGATGCGCTGCCATCACTTGATGCCCTGGTGTGCGTCACGCTGCGTGATGCGCTGCCGCCGCAAGCCATTCCGCTGTATAAACTGGTGCCAAAACGTGTGGTGGCGGGGATCGGTTGTCGCCGTGATACTCCGCCGCACACCGTGGCAACACTGCTCAATCAGCAACTGGCTGCGAATCACTTTGATTCGCTGGCGTTGTGCGCCATTGGCAGCGTGTCTCTCAAACAAGATGAACCTGCATTACTGGAGCTGGCACAACGCTGCCAAATCCCCTTCCACATTTTTAGCGTTGACCAAATTGCCGGGCACGAGCAGCGCTTTCCGGCATCGGAATTTGTGCGCCTGACCGTTGGCGTAGGCAGCGTGTCACAACCCGCGGCGTGGCTGATGAGCAACGGCAAGCTGGTTGGCGACACCCTGCGCGAACAGGGCGTCACTATCACTTTAGGAGTTTCAGACAGATGTTAACGGTAATTGGGATTGGCCCCGGCAGTGAAGCCATGATGACTCAGGAAGCGATTGCTGCCCTGCAAGAAGCCGAAATTGTTGTCGGTTACAAAACCTACACCCACCTGGTGAAACCGCTAACGGGCGACAAACAGGTTATCAAAACCGGGATGTGCAAAGAGATTGAACGCTGCCAGACCGCCATCGAACTGGCGCAGGCCGGGCACAACGTGGCGTTAATCAGCAGTGGCGATGCCGGGATTTACGGTATGGCGGGTCTGGTGCTGGAGCTGGTGACCTCACAGCAACTGGATATTGAAGTGCGCCTGGTAGCCGGCATCACCGCCAGCATTGCCGCCGCATCACTGCTCGGCGCGCCATTGATGCACGACTTTTGCCATATTAGCCTCAGCGACTTACTGACGCCGTGGCCGGTTATCGAAAAACGCATTATTGCCGCCGCTTCGGCTGATTTTGTTATCTGCTTCTACAACCCGCGCAGCCGTGGCCGCGAAGGGCATCTGGCACGTGCATTTGAGTTGATGAGTGAGTTCACCGCCCCGCAAACGCCGGTTGGCGTGGTGAAAGCGGCGGGTCGCAAGAAAGAGCAAAAATGGATCACCACGTTTGGTGAGATGGACTTTGAGCCGGTTGATATGACCAGCCTGGTGATTGTTGGCAACAAAACCACTTTCGTTCGTAACGGCCTGATGATTACTCCGCGAGGTTATGAACTGTGAATACCCCAGGTCGGATAAACGAAGCGTCATCCGACATGATGTCCTCTGGGGCGGTACTGGTATTCGGCGGCACCAGCGATGCGCGGTTTATTTGCCAGATCCTCGATGAACATCGCATTGCGTACACCCTGTCGGTGGCAACCGCAGTCGGGGAGTCACTTGCGGGAAACATCGGGGGGCAGATTCGTGTTGGCCGCATTGATGCCAGTGAAATCGCAGACTGGCTGGTCAGGCACGGGGTGCGCTGGGTGATTGACGCCTCGCATCCGTACGCGGAACTGCTCAGTGCCAATATTGGCAACGCCTGCCAAAGCGTGGGCGTGACATTAAGCCGTTACCAGCGCCGCAGCGAACTCAATGACCTGGAACATCCGTTGCTGCACAAGGTAGCAAACCTGCAAGCCGCCTGCGCGGTGGCGCAACAATTTGGCCCGCGCGTGCTGCTGACTACCGGCAGCAAGGAGCTTGCGGCGTATCAACAAGGATTGCCGGGTAAAACGCTACTGGCACGCGTGTTGCCGACCCGCGAAGCGATCGCCGAGTGCGAAGCGTTGGGGTTGGGCGTCGACAATATCATCGCGTTACGTGGCCCGTTTAGCGCTGAGTTTAACGCAGCGATCTATGCCTTTTGCTCGCCTGATGTGGTTATCACTAAAGAGTCCGGCGCGGAAGGGGGTTATCTGGATAAGGTGTCTCCGGCGTTAATGCGAGGGATCCCCTGCATTGTGGTGACGCGCCCACAGCCACGGGTAAGTGGCCCTGAATTATTAGTTAGCCGTGAAGATGTGAGCCGCCGTGTTGCACGCTGGCTGCAAGAGAGGAAAGCATGAAAAAAGCCCTATTGGTTATCAGTTTTGGCACCAGCTACCACGACACCTGTGCCAAAAACATTGTCGCGTGTGAAGAACAACTCGCCAGCACTTTCGCTGACCGCGACCTGTTCCGCGCGTTCACTTCCGGCATGATTATTCGCAAACTGAAACAGCGCGATAATCTGGATATCGACTCCCCCGCGCAGGCGTTACGCCGCCTGGCCGGGTTGGGTTATCAGGACGTTGCCGTCCAGTCGCTGCACGTGATTAATGGCGATGAGTACGAAAAAATCTCCCGTGAAGTGCAAGCCCATAGCCACCTGTTCCAGCGCCTGGCTCTGGGTAACGCATTGTTGAGTGATTTCAACGACTACGAGCTATTACTGAGCGCGTTGCAAAGCCAGATGCCACCGCTGGAAGCCGACGAACGCGTCGTGTTTATGGGCCACGGTGCCAGCCATCACGCGTTTTCCGCTTATGCCTGTCTGGATCATTTAATGGCAGCTCGCCGTATTCCGGCACGAGTTGGCGCGGTAGAAAGCTATCCGGAAATCGACCTTATCGTGCGTGGTTTGCAACAAGACCAGGTTCGTAAAGTTCACCTGATGCCCTTGATGCTGGTGGCAGGGGACCACGCGATTAACGACATGGCGTCTGACGAAGAAGATTCCTGGAAAACGCAGTTGCAGGAAGCGGGAATCGAAGCCCAACCCTGGTTGCAAGGTCTGGGAGAAAACCCGCAAATCCGCGCGATGTTCGTTAACCATTTGCAGCGTGCGCTGGAGAAATCAGCAAACGAGGTCGCAGCATGAGTGGCCGTTTATATGCCCTTGGCACCGGTCCTGGTGCCAGTGACCTGATAACCGTCCGCGCGGCTCGCATTATCGGCAAGCTGGATGTGTTGTTCGCCCCGGCTGGTCGCAAAGGTGGCGACAGCCTGGCGCTTTCCATTGTGCGTGAATACCTTAGCGAAACGACCGAAGTGCGCACTTGTCACTTCCCGATGAGCGCGGATAACGACGAAAAGGCGCTGGTGTGGGATGAAACCGCCGCCGCGCTGATTCATGAAGTCGGGCAGGGTAAACAAGTGGGCTTTATCACGCTGGGTGACTCGATGTTATTCAGCACCTGGGTGTTTTTGCTGGCGCGCATCGGCAATCCGGAATGGCTGGAAATCGTCCCAGGCGTCACCTCTTTTGCCGCTATTGCATCCCGCGCGCAGTTGCCGCTGGCAATGGAGCAACAGTCGCTGGCAGTGATGTCATGTACTGCGTCACATCAGGCACTTAGCCAAGCTTTACGCGCGCATGACAGTGTGGTGCTGATGAAGGTGTACGGACGTTTCGCGCAAATCAAGGCGCTGTTGCAACACCTTGGGCTTATCGACCACGCCGTATTAATGAGTGAAGCAACCCTCCCGGGCGAGCAATGTTTCCGCAATCTGGACGAGGTGCCGGATGACCAGAAGCTGCCGTATTTTTCAACCATTCTGGTTAATAAGCAGTGGCGTAGATGAACATTCTGGTGGATGACGCTAACGCTTATCCACCCTACAAAACCGAACCGCGTAGCATTTGTAGGTCGGATAAGCGAAGCGTCATCCGACATTAATCGCGTAGGTCGGATAAGCGCAGCGTCATCCGACATAAATCCCGTAGGTCGGATAAGCGCATCGTCATCCGACATGAACCCCGTAGTTCGGATAAGCGAAGCGTCATCCGACATGAATCCTGTAGGTCGGATAAGCGCAGCGTCATCCGACATGAATACGCAAAGGAAAATGATGGAATCGTTACTAAAAAAACTCTCACTAAGCGGCCTTGGTATGGGGATGTTGCTACTCATCGTGCCGCAAGAAGCGTTCGCCATGCACATCATGGAAGGGTTCTTGCCGCCCATGTGGGCGCTGGCGTGGTGGATCCTGTTCTTGCCGTGTTTGTACGTTGGCCTGGTGCGTTTGCGCCAAATCGTGCAGCACGACAGCAACCAGAAGGTGCTGCTGGCACTGTGTGGCGCGTTTATTTTTGTCCTCTCGGCGCTCAAAATCCCCTCGGTAACCGGAAGCTGTTCGCACCCGACCGGCGTGGGTCTGGCGGTCATTCTATTTGGACCGGGTGTGGTGGCGGTTTTAGGCGCCATCGTGCTGCTGTTCCAGGCACTGTTACTCGCCCACGGCGGCCTTACGACGCTCGGTGCAAACGGTATGTCGATGGCGGTGATTGGGCCGGTGGTGGGTTATCTGGTCTGGACGCTTGCCTGCAAAGCGGGCGTGCGCCGCGACATTGGCGTCTTCTTGTGCGCGATGATTGCCGATTTAACCACCTATTTTGTCACCTCGATACAGCTCGGCGTGGCATTCCCCGACCCGCACTTTGGCGTCACCGGCTCGAGCATGAAATTCATGGGCATCTTCTGCCTGACGCAGATCCCGATTGCCATTGCCGAAGGTTTACTCACCGTGATGATTTACGACCAACTCACGAAGCGACAACTGCTTCCCGCCCGGAGTCAATAACATGAAAAAAACACTGATTTTGCTCGCCCTGGTGGTGGGACTGATGCTGGTGCCATTCTTTATTCCACACGGTGGCGAATACGGTGGCTCTGACGACCAGGCGGAAAGCCAGATTCTGGTGGTCGCCCCGCACTATAAACCGTGGTTCCAGCCGCTTTATGAACCGGCGAGCAGCGAAATTGAAAGCCTGCTGTTCACCTTGCAAGGTTCAATCGGTACGGCGGTGATCTTCTATATTCTGGGGTTCTATCGGGGCCGACGCGAAGACCATGCTGGGGATTGATAAACTCAGCTACCAGAGCCGCTGGTGCCGTGTATCACCGCTGCGTAAATTCGCGCTCTATCTGGTGATGATGGCGCTGGCGTTTGCTCTGCCGCCTGTTGGGCAGGCTGCATTATTGCTGGTGATTGCGGTTTTTACCTGCTGGCTGCTGTGCGTCGGCCCGTTGCGATATTTGCGCTGGCTGGCGGTGCCGCTGGGTTTTTTGCTGGCAGGCGTGGTAACCATCATCTTTAGCGCTGCGCATCAGGCGCAATCCTTATTGTGGAGCGTCCCGCTCGGCTCAATTTATCTGGGCATTGATGCACAAGGGCTGGTGATGGCAAATCAAACCTTCTGGCGCAGCCTCGCCGCACTGGCCGCGACCTACTGGCTGGTGCTGAATCTACCTTTTCCGCAATTAATCATCCTGTTGCAGCGCTGTCGGGTGCCGCGTTTGTTAACTGAGCAAATCCTGCTCACCTGGCGTTTTATTTTTATCCTGTTGGACGAAGCGCAGGCCATTCACCGTGCTCAGTCACTACGTTTCGGTTATCGTACGTTGCCTTGTGGATACCGCTCGCTGGCGATGCTAGTCAGCATGCTTTTTTCACGCGTGCTGCTGCGTTATCAACAAATGGTCACCACCCTGGATATCAAACTTTACCAGGGGGATTTCCACCTGTGAGAACCGCACCGATGCTTACCACGCAAAATTTATCTTTTGGCTATCAGGATGAACCCGTTCTGCATGACTTAACCTTCGATTTTGGTGCGACTCCGGTGACGGGCATTGTTGGCAAAAACGGCTGCGGGAAATCCACGCTGTTTATGAATCTCAACGGCGTGTTACGCCCCAAAAGCGGCGCGGTGTTATGGCAGGGTAAACCCCTGAACTACAGCAAAAGTGGGTTGATTGAGCACCGCCAGCGCGTCACCACCGTCTTCCAGGACCCGGAGCAGCAAATCTTTTATACCGATATTGACAGCGATATTGCGTTTAGCTTGCGAAACCTTGGCGTCAACGAAGCCGAGATTGCCCGCCGTGTAGAACAGGCGATTCAACTGGTCGATGCGCAGGCTTTTCGCCATCAGCCGATTCAGTATTTAAGTCACGGGCAAAAGAAACGCGTGGCGATTGCCGGTGCGCTGGTGATGGAAGCCGACTACCTGCTGTTAGACGAGCCGACAGCGGGGCTTGATCCTGCCGGACGCCAGCAAATGGTCGGGATCATCGCCCGCATTGCGGCGCAAGGTAAGCATGTGGTGATCTCAAGCCATGATATTGATTTAATTTATGAAGTTTGCGATGGCGTGTATGTTCTAAAAGACGGCAAAATTATGGCCTCGGGCGAGCCAGGCGACGTCTTTAGCCAGGCCGAAATGCTGCACGATGCCGGGCTGGTGCAGCCGTGGTTAGTCAAATTGCACAGTGAACTGGGATTCCCGCTGTGCAAAACCGAAACTCAATTATTCAACGCCTTACGCGTTTCGAAGGAAGCTTTATGAGCCTTGCAATCATGATCCAGGGTACCGCGTCAGATGTGGGCAAAAGCATGCTGGTGGCAGGGCTGTGCCGGATTTTTGCCCAGGATGGACTGCGCACCGCCCCGTTTAAATCTCAGAATATGGCGCTGAATTCTGGTATTACGCCGGATGGCAAAGAGATGGGCAGGGCGCAGATTTTCCAGGCTGAAGCGGCGGGGATTGCCCCCGATGTGCGCATGAATCCAGTGTTGCTCAAACCAACCAGCGACTGCAAAGCGCAGGTGGTGCTGATGGGCAAAGTTGCGACAAATATGGATGCGGTCACTTATCACAATTATAAACCGCAGCTGAAAACACAAATTCGCGAGGTTTACCAAAGCCTTGCGGCAGAGCACGACGTGATGGTGCTGGAAGGCGCTGGCAGCCCGGCGGAGATCAATCTGCGCGACCGGGATATCGTCAATATGGGGATGGCGGAACTCGCTGAATGTCCGGTAGTTCTGGTGGCGGACATCGATCGCGGCGGCGTTTTTGCGGCGATTTACGGCACCATTGCGTTGCTGCTTGAACATGAAAAATGGCGCGTAAAAGGGGTCATCATCAATAAGTTTCGTGGTGATGTCGCGCTGCTTTATTCCGGTATCGAACAAATCGAGGCGTTAACCGGTGTGCCGGTTTTAGGGGTCATGCCGTGGCTGAATGTTGATCTGGAAGATGAAGACAGCGTGGTGCTGGAGCGCGGCAAATACGATTCAGTGACGCCCAAAGCGCTGGATATTGCGGTGCTGCAACTGCCGTATATGTCGAACTTCACCGATTTTAATGCGCTGGCGGCACAACCGGATGTCCGCCTGCGTTATGTCACCAGACCCGATGAGCTGGAAAACAGTGACCTGGTGATTGTACCGGGGAGTAAAAATACTCTTGGCGATTTGCGCTGGCTGCGAGAAAACGGCATTGAGCAGGCGCTACTTACGCACCATCGCCGCGAGGGTGCAGTGCTGGGGATTTGCGGCGGTTATCAGATGCTCGGGCAACATATTTACGATGAAGTAGAATCCGGGCTGGGCGAAATGCCGGGCATCGGGCTGCTGGATGTTGTCACGCGTTTTGCCAGCGAAAAAACCACCACCCGCGTGGCAGGACACGTGCAAACACCGCTGCCAGGCGTGTTTTCCGCAAGTTCAGGCACAGCGCTTCAGGGTTATGAAATCCATATGGGCGAGACGCAGCGCGGAGAAAATACCGCGCCTTTTGCGACGTTCACCGAGTGTAATACTCAGCCTTATCAGAATCTTGACGGTGCAGTCAGCGCTGATGGACGCGTGCTGGGTACCTATCTGCATGGCCTGTTTGATAGCGGTGAATTTACCCGCAGCCTGCTGGACAGTTTGCGTCTGCGCAAAGGGCTGAACGCGTGGGAAGGTGAGCGTTTCAACTATCAACAACATAAAGAACAGCAGTTCAATATCCTGGCGGACGCGATGCGCGAGCACATCGATATGACGCGGATATACCAGATTATGCGCGAGCATCAGGAGCCATCGGCATGAAATTAGTCACGGGTGGCGCCCGTAGCGGGAAAAGCCGCCACGCAGAACAGTTGGCGGCAAGTCACGAGCGCGTGCTGTATATCGCCACCTCGAAAATCTTCGATAGCGAAATGGCGCAGCGGATCCAGCATCACCGCGACAGCCGCCCGACGCACTGGCGTACCGTCGAACAATATCGTGATTTAAACACCGTGATTACGCCGCAAAACGACGCGCAGGAAACCGTACTGCTGGAGTGTATTACCACCCTGGTAACCAACGTGATGTACGACGCGGCCGGGGAAAAACCCGAAGACGAGTGGGATTTTGCTGTGATGGAGCAGGTGGTGAATCAGCAAATCGACATTTTGCTCGCGGCCTGCGCGGCAAGTCCGGCGGAAGTGATTTTGGTCACTAACGAAGTGGGAATGGGCATTGTGCCGGAAAATCGCCTGGCACGGCATTTCCGCGATATTGCCGGACGCGTCAATCAGCGTCTGGCACAAAGTGCCGATGAAGTCTGGCTGGTGGTCTCAGGGATAGGAGTAAAAATTAAATGATTATTCGTTTGTTCTTCGCCACGTTGCAGTTTATGAGCCGCATTCCGGTGCCGGTTCGTTGGGCTGAAGGGATTGAAACTCATCAGTATGTGCGCGGCATTGTCACTTTTCCGTTTGTCGGCCTGCTGCTGGGGGCGTTAGCCGGTGTGGTATTTACGCTGTTGCAGCCATGGGCAGGATTGCCGCTGGCGGCACTCGGTTACGTACTCGCCCTTGCGCTGCTGACCGGTGGTTTCCATCTTGATGGCCTGGCCGATACTTGCGACGGAATTTTCTCCGCTCGCACGCGCGACCGGATGCTGGAAATCATGCGTGACAGCCGTCTCGGTACGCACGGCGGGCTGGCGCTTATCTTTGTGATTGTGATGAAAGTGCTGGTGGTGAGCGAGCTGGCAATACGTGGGGGCAGCATGCTGGCGGTATTAGCCGCCGCTTCCGTAGCCGGTCGCACCGCTTGTGTATTGATGATGTATCGCCACCAATATGCCCGCGATAAGGGGCTGGGAAACCTGTTTATTGGCAAAGTGACGGGCACGCAAACCTTCCTGACGCTGCTCGGCGGGGCGGCGTTGTGTACCATTTTACTGCCAGCCAGCGGGCTTATCGCACTGGTAATCACCGTGCTGGCGATATTTGGTCTGGGCGAGATGCTGCGCCGTACCCTCGGCGGGCAAACGGGTGACACGCTGGGTGCGGCGATTGAATTAGGCGAGCTGGTGTTTTTGTTGGCGCTGTTACGTTGATTTGTCGGATGACGCTGGCGCTTATCCGACCTACGGTTTGTATTTCGTAGGATGGATAAGCGCAGCGTCATCCACCATTTTGTCCGGTATTTCGTAGGGTGGAAAAGCGCAGCGTCATCCACCATTTTGTCCAGATTTTGATAAGGCTCTAAAGAGAAAAAAATGCAAACACTGAACTCCCTTTTGGCAATGATTTCCCCGCTGGATAGCGAAGCTATGGCGCGCGCGCAGCAACACATTGATGGGCTGCTAAAACCGTTCGGCAGCCTTGGGCGGCTGGAATCGTTAGCGGTGCAACTGGCGGGCATGCCGGGGATGAAAAATGGCCTGAACACCCAACGTAAAGCGATCCTTGTGATGTGCGCGGATCACGGCGTGTATGCCGAAGGCGTGGCGATTTCCCCGCAAATTGTAACGGCTATTCAGGCGATGAATATGACCCGTCACAACACTGGCGTATGCGTGTTAGGCGCAACCGTCGGTGCAGACATTCATGTGGTTGATGTCGGCATTGATAGCGATGCATTACCAGGCGTGCTGGATATGAAGGTGGCGCGTGGCAGTGGCAACATTGCACAGGGCCCGGCGATGAGCCGCGAACAAGCTGAGAACTTACTGCTGGCGACCATGAAACTCACCATGGAAAAAGCTGCTGAAGGCGTGACGCTATTTGGCGTTGGCGAATTGGGTATGGCGAACACTACCCCTGCGGCAGCGATGGTCAGCGTGTTGACCGATAGCGCGCCTGTTGATGTGGTCGGGATGGGGGCGAACTTCCCAGCAGAGCAGATGAGCCACAAAATTGCCGTGGTGTGTAAAGCGATTGAAACCAATCAGCCGGATGCCAAAGACGGCATCGATGTGTTGGCAAAAGTGGGTGGTTTTGACCTGGTGGGGATGACCGGCGTGATGCTCGGTGCCGCTGCCGCAGGTCTTCCGGTGGTGCTGGATGGTTTCCTGTCGTATGCCTCGGCCCTCGCGGCCTGCCAGATTGAGCCAGGTGTGCGTGATTACTTAATTCCGTCGCATTTGTCTGCTGAAAAAGGCGCGGTGATTGCGATGAATAAACTGGGGCTTGAGCCGTATCTGCAAATGGGAATGCGCCTTGGCGAGGGGAGTGGTGCGGCGCTGGCGATGCACCTGGTGGATGCGGCCTGTGCGATGCACAATAATATGGGCTCGTTGGCGGAGAGTAATATTGTGTTGCCGTCATGATGACGGGTGCATTCATGGGATGAGTTTTATAAGTCCGCGATGGTTCCGTTCACTGAACGCTCAGTGAACGGAACCATTGCCAGTTCGCAAAATTCTCTACGAGAACGGCTGCTCCAGCCTGGATCAGCGAACCTTAACCAACGTCCGCCCCTGAATGGCATTATTCATAATGTCATCAGCAACTTGCGGCGCTTGCTCAAGCCCGATCTCCGTCGTCGCCATCTCATAGAAACTCTCTGGCAGCAAATCAGCCAGACGTTTCCACGCAGCGATACGGCGCTCCAGCGGTGCGCTCACCGAATCCACGCCTTGCAGACGCACGTTACGCAGAATAAATGGCATCACCGTGGTTGGCAGAGAGAAACTACCCGCCAGGCCGCAGGCGGCGACACAACCGGAGTAATTCATCTGTGCCAGCAGTTTAGCCAGCACATTGCCACCCACGGTATCGACCGCACCGGCCCAGACCTGTTTTTCCAGTGGGCGTGTTTCGGCAAACTCGCTGCGTGGCAGAATGCGGCTGGCACCCAACTGACGCAAATAGTCGTGCCTGGACTCGCGGCCAGACACCGCCACAACCTGGTAGCCCAGAGCGTGGAGCAGGGCGATGGCGGTGCTGCCTACGCCACCGCTGGCGCCAGTCACCACCACCTCACCACTTTCAGGCGTCACACCCGCATCTTCGAGAGCCATCACACATAACATCGCGGTAAAGCCCGCGGTGCCGACAATCATCGCTTTGCGCGCCGTTAAACCTGCCGGTAATGGCACCAACCAATCGGCTTTCACCCGTGCCTGCTCGGCAAGGCCACCCCAATGGTTTTCGCCCACACCCCAGCCGGTCAACACCACTTGCTGGCCTGCGCTAAATGCGGCATCGCTGCTGGTGTTAACGCGGCCGGCGAAATCAATACCTGGCACCATCGGGAAGTTGCGGATGATTTTGCCTTTGCCGGTAATGGCCAGCGCATCTTTATAGTTCAGGCTTGACCACTCAACATCGACAAGTACATTTCCCAGGTCTTCGGCGGGCACGGCGATTTGCTTGATTTCTGCCTGAGTCTGGCCATCAACTTGTTCAAGTACGACTGCTTTCATAGTAAATCCTCATTCTTTGAACCGAGTGTTTCGGTTGAGATGTTTCTAATGCTCAACACGGTATACCCGAAGCCGGTGAGAATAAAGAACACCGAGCCAATCCTGCGAAATTACCTGCTTTTTTATAGGTCTATAAGATTTTCCTATTTTAACTTTTGACCCTGCTCCTCGTATGTTTGAAACAAAAGTTTCTAACTGTTGTGACAAAAGTTTCACAACTGCCCGCCGGGCAAATCTGACCACCTTTGAGGAGATAAGCATGCGTGTCATTCGACTAACAACCGCTGTAGCCCTGGTTCTGGCAAGTGCGCATGCGAGCGCCGTGGATAAACTCAAACTGCAACTCGACTGGATGCCAAATGGCGGCGACAAAGCCTTCGTTTTTGTCGGCGTACAGGAAGGGTTTTATGCCGAAGAAGGCCTGGATGTCACTATTCTTCCTGGCCGTGGCAGTAGCGATACGTTGACCAAAATTGCCTCTGGTGCGGCGGATATTGGCACCGGTGGCATCGCTTCTTTAATGATGGCGCAGGCGGAAGGTGGCATTCCGGTGAAAGCCATCATGAGTATCTACTCAAAACAACCGGACGCGATTTACACCTGGCAGGGAAGTGGCGTCACCGACATGAAAAGCCTGAAAGGGAAAACGCTCGGCATTCCAACCTTTTCTGCGTCTAACGCGCTATTGCCCATCATGCTGCAAAACAACGGCGTGGATCCCGACAGCGTAAAACAGATCAAAGCTGACCCTGGCACGCTGGTACCGATGCTGGCGCAAGGGCGGGTGGATGGCGTGGTGGTGTGGTCGACAAACCGTCCAGGTGTTGAAGCCACGCTGACGCAGGTTGGCAAAAAACCACTTGAGCTTGCGTGGACGGATTACGGTCTTGATGGCTATGGCTTGTCGTTCTTTGCCTCCGATAAGTTGATTAAAGAGAAGCCAGAAGTCGTGGCGCGCTTCCTGCGGGCGGCGAAAAAGTCTATCGAATTTAGCCTGGCGCATCCGGACAAAGCCGCTGCCGACCAGAAAGCGATGGTCCCGGAAGCTGATGTCGCGCTGTTGGAAGCTGAATTCAACGTCACAAAACCGCTTATCACCAACGAAATCAGCCAGCGTGACGGGCTCGGGCAGTTCGACCCCACGCTTCTTAAACACACCTGGGAATGGGTGGCGAAATCGATGAAATATCCGCTTGATAAAGTGGATCCGGAAACACTGGTCGACCGCACTTATCTTGCTAAATAGTTATTTCGCCAAATAAGGGAATGCCATGCAGCCTGTAATCGAGTTGAGTCATGTAAATCAGACATTTATATCCGCAGATGGTACCCAGGTTACGGCTCTGGATGAAGTGAATCTGACCCTCCGCCGCCATGAGTTTGTCTCGTTTATTGGCCCGTCAGGCTGCGGGAAATCGACCATTTTGCGTTTGATTGCCGGGCTGCTGAAACCGAGCAGCGGGACGATTTCGGTGTATGGCAAACCGGTGACCGAACCGCGTGATGAAATGGGATTTGTGTTCCAGAAACCGACCTTGCTGCCGTGGCTGACAGTATTGGATAACATCACTTTTCCGATGAAACACAAATATGGCCGCGTGGATGCGAAAGACATTGCCCGCGGACATGAGCTGCTGGAGATGACGGGCCTGACTCAGTTTGCTGGTAAACGTCCGGCGGAGTTATCGGGTGGGATGCAGCAGCGTGTTTCCATCGCCCGTTCATTGCTGCATGACCCGGATATTTTGCTGATGGACGAGCCGTTTTCCGCACTCGATTCTCTGACTCGCGATGAAATGAGCTTTGAATTGATGCGCATCTGGAACGAACGTCCGAAAACGGTGCTGTTCGTTACCCACTCGATCCAGGAAGCGCTGCTGCTATCGGATCGCATTGTGGTGATGAGTGCACGCCCGGGCCGGGTGAGTGAAATTATTGATGTGCCGTTAGTGCGCCCGCGAGATGAAGAAACGCTTAATCATCCGCTGTTCCATGAGTTGACGACCCAGATCCGCAATAAAGTCTTTAGCCGCCGCAAGGAGCCTGCATGAAAGCGTTTCTGGAACGATACATCGCACTGCTGGCGCTGGTTGTGGCGGTTGCCGTGTGGGAAGGGGCGTGTCGCCTGTTTGCCATTCCGGTGTTTATTCTGCCGTCGCCGTCAGCGATTTTTAACTCGGTCAGTACGCTGGATGCAGGACGCTGGCTGACACATATCCTGGCAACACTGAGTGTGGCGCTGAGTGGCTTCCTGCTGGCGATTGTGATTGCGCTGCCGCTGGCGATTGCCATTGTCAGCTCAAAATTGCTCGCCCGTCTGGTGCTGCCGTGGCTGATTGTTATTCAGTCGACACCCGTAGTGGCGATTGCGCCCATTATTGTCGTCACGTTAGGTTCCGGCATGCTGCCACGGGTGGTTATCACCACGCTGATATCCTTCTTCCCGCTGGTGATTTCCACGGCCACAGGGATGAATTCTGTGCCAGCTGAATTGCTTGAACTGTCGAAAACCCTGCGTGCGCCGCGCAACCGCGAATACTGGCAAATCCGCATGCCTTACGCGGTGCCGTATATCTTTAGTGCCCTGAAAGTGGCTATTACGCTGTCAATTATTGGCGCGGTAGTGGCGGAATTTGTCGCCGCGGATCAAGGGCTGGGATACCTGATTTTATTCAGCACCTCATCGTTCAAAATCCCATTGGCTTTCGCCAGCCTGTTCTTGCTGGTGGTGTGCAGTCTGACGCTGTATGGGCTGGTGAGTTGGCTGCAACAACGGCTGTTCCCGTGGAGTATCGACGCAAAATGATGCGCAGGTCGGATAAGCGCAGCGTCATCCGACAACACAGCTTCAGAAATATGGAGAAAATATGTCAATTAAACGTGGGCCAGGGCCGAGTAAAGAGCAGATTTTACGTCACTTGCGCCGTTCCAATGCAGTGGCGCAGCGAGCCATTGCGCTTGGGCATCACCCATTCGGTGCAGTGTTAGTGGCGCCGGATAACGAAACCGTCTTGCTTGAGCAGTGTAATATCGACACCGTAAACCACGCGGAATCGACTCTGGCACGGATTGCTGCGACGAATTATACGGCCGATTATCTCTGGCAATGTACGTTGTATACCGCCGTCGAACCCTGCTGTATGTGCGCCGGGACCGCGTACTGGGCAAATATTGGGCGCGTGGTGTTCGGCATGTATGAGAGTCAGTTACTGGAGGCGACCGGTAGCCATGAAGAAAACCCGACCATGAGCGTTTCGTCGAAATATGTTTTTGAACATTGCCAGAAGCCAGTGGAGTTAATTGGCCCGGTGCCGGAAATTATTGAAGAGACGCGTGCGATGCAGCAGGCATTCTGGTCTACACGGTAAAGGGGTGAAAAGGGTGGAGGCATCCACCCTGTGATACTTAGCTCTGCAAAGGCAACGTGGTTAAACAGGTCTGACTGTTTTCATGCGTGGCAATTGGCGCACTGGCTTTTTTACCCTGATAACTCACTTCAATCTTGCCTTCAATATTGCGCGGTAACCAGATGCCGACAAAACCATTCGCATGGCTGGTCATACTTTTATGCACCAGCACGTTGCCACTATTATCAGTCACTTTCACATCAAATGGCGTATTGGCTAACTCCCCCCGGCAACCTGACAGGCTGTGATTCTGACAAGGATGAGTTTGGGTCAGATAAGGGGCGAACGACAGATAGAACTTGTCGCCCAGAGGATAGCTAAACTGCTGTTTACCATCAGACAATTTCAACTCAGTACTGGTTACCCCGGCGTTATACGCCAAAGGACGCGCCGCTGGTGAACTGTCGATGGCTTCCACCATTTGCTCGGTAGTTTTGCCCGCTAAACCATGTGCGGCGAGAAAGTCTGCATCCGACTGTGCGGCGATTGCACTGCTACTGATACCCAGTGCCAGCAAAGCGAAAAGCATATTGCGTTTCATTGATAAACCCTTTGTGAAAGATAAAGTTGGCTGCCGCAGACTCTAAACCTTACCGTAAGGGGAGGGTCAAAAGGATATGCAATTCTTTACAGAAAACAGGGATATTATTGACTGCATGACGAGCACATCGAGACGGGTATGTCACTGTGCAACAAAGTAATTACCTTTGGAAAACAACTCGCATTTGGCTTTTATAACTGCGGATGGCTTAAAGGGCGTATTTTTCTGAGTTGAACATGTCTGGGTATTGGCTCTGAAGGTCGACTTTGTGCGAGGAGCGGATGTTGCTGGTAGGTTGGCAAAATGAGTAGCGGGATATAGCACAGTCACTATCGCTGTAAATAAAAACATGTTTTAAAAAACAGTATTGACCTTAAATCTCAAATGAGTAAATTAGTACTCAGCAGCACAATGAAAGTGGTTAGTAAGTTAGTGAATAGAAAGAAGTTTGGGGAAACCATTTTGCTATACAGGCCACGAAGTTTGTTGTTTGGGATGTAGTTTGTTTTCAGGCCTTGTAGTGATTGTGCTGGTTCGCAAAATGGTAGTGTTAGCGCGACGATGTAAGGCCTTGTTTTTTTAGTTGATGCTGACGGTTTCGTTTGTTTATGGTAACCGTATCAGTAACGGGCAACGCATCAAAGAGTATATGTCGCGATGGGGGATGTGCTTGTTTAGGTTGCCACGCTTAGGTTCTGAAAGCGCAGGCAGGTGTATGACGAGATAAATAGAGGGAGGCTTTTTAGTATTAATGCCCAATATTATCTGTAGTAAACGGGTACATTTGAAAGCAGTATAAATAGCAGTATCATTTTATTAAGTCCATTAATGTTAAATCTGAAGTCTGAAGTACCTTAAAAGCCCTGGCTGCAATGGTCAGGGCTTTTAAGATTACTCCCTCCTTTGAATTGTAAGTTCTCCCAGCAAATCATTAATAAAACTAACCGTGATAAATTCCCAAGATGAGCCCCCGATGCCTTATCGGTTTGGCTGCGCTTAATCAAGGTAACGCCCTCCTTGTTAAGGTTAGCGTTGCATCAAACAAATGACCTCACAGCTCAAAGCAGACCGAAAGCGCGTTTGCTGACATTTCGTGACAGAAGCTGAATTCAACAGGATAACAACGTCTAAAAAAAGGTTTTAACTTAGCTGCCATTATATTTTTAATGTATCAATGACCACTCGCAGGGCAGGTGAGACGTTTCGATGAGGATAATAGAGGAACAACCCCTCCATTCTCAGGCTGTAACGCTGCAAAACCCTGATAAGCGCACCACGTGCTAAATCATCAGCAACCAGCTCAACAGGAATATATGCCAGCCCCAGACCCAGCCGGGCAGCTTCTGCTTCCATATAGCTGTCAGATAAGACCCATTGTCCCTGAGGTCGGTGAATGACTTTTTTATCGTCCTCATTGAGTTCCCACTGGTACAGATTTCCGTCGGCAAACTGATAGGCAATACAGGGATGAATCGCTAAATCAGCTGGGGTTTGCGGAAAACCGTAACGACGAAAATGCTCTGGGGTAGCGACAATGGCCATTTCCATATCAGGTGTAATTCGTACCGCGACCATCCCGTTACCCACTTCAGGTCCCAGGCGGACACCCGCATCGAATCTCTCCTCGATAATATCGACGAACCGGCTCTCATTCATCAGCTCAAGCCTGATATCAGGATAGTGCTGTTTAAATATCGCGAGCTTTGGCAAAAGGCATTTATCAATAGCGTGCTGGCTGGCATTGATGCGAACCGTGCCGGAAGGGGTCTGACGATAATGTGCCAGTGTGGCAAGCCCAAGATCTAATGCATCAAACCCAGACTCTGTCGTCCGGTAGAGTTGTTCCCCCGCTTGTGTCATTGAAAGCTTACGCGTGGTGCGTACCAAAAGCTGGACACCCAATCTTTCTTCAAGCTCACGAACAGAACGACTGATCCCCGATTGAGCAAGCCCAAGCCGTTGAGCTGCAGCGGTAAAACTGCCCTCCCGTACCACCTGCATGAACAGGTAAAGCTCATTATAGTTTTCCCTTTTCGCCATCGATTAATTCTCCTTGTTACTCCAACCTGAACATTTATTTATAACAATACGGTATTAATCCTAGCAATTATTACCCACTAATCAGCATTAATTTTGCTAACTACAATGGGCTTTACGAAACAAAGTACCGCAGCGTTGTCCGTATTAAACCTGTGTCTCTGACTTGTTTTTCATGGGGATTTTTCATGACTATTCTTACCAGAAAACTGAGAAGCGCTATGCCTGCCATGCTGCTATTCGCCTCATTAAGTGGAGTGACGACAATGAGTTATGCTGATTTAACCAATCCGAATGCTCCCGTTTCAATGATCAATAAATGGGATAAGACCTTCGCAGAGAGCAATAAAGTCGATCACCGGAAGGTATCATTTCAGAACCGATATGGGATCACATTAGTAGGTGATCTTTATATTCCAAAAGATCAGGGCAATCGCAAGCTTGCTGCTATTGCGGTAAGTGGGCCTTTTGGTGCGGTTAAGGAGCAATCCAGTGGTCTGTATGCGCAGACCATGGCTGAGCAGGGGTTTGTTACGCTAGCCTTCGATCCTTCCTACACGGGGGAAAGCGGGGGTTATCCACGTAACGTCGCATCACCGGATATCAATACAGAAGATTTTAGTGCAGCAGTTGATTTCCTTGGATTACAAAAAGAGGTGGACCGCGACCGTATTGGCATACTCGGCATCTGCGGTTGGGGTGGTATGGCGCTGAATGCGGCGTCAATGGATACCCGTGTTAAAGCGGTCGCGACTAGCGTGATGTATGACATGAGCCGGGCGATGGGTCATGGCGTGGGCGATGGCAAAGATCGTTATTCAACCGCCGATCGCCGTGCCGTACTGCAATATCTAAATGAACAGCGCTGGAAAGATGCGGAAAGCGGAACGTTCGCATACGGCGGCCATGATATTAACGTCGACAGCAACGGCAAGGTCAGCGCGGGCGAGCGTATTCTGCCAGAAACGTTACCAGCAGATCCTCATCCGATACTGAAAGAGTTCTTTGATTACTACCGCATGCCTCGCGGTTTCCATGAGCGTTCCGTTAACTCGACCGGTGCATGGACTGCGACTATGCCGCTGTCTTTCATGAATATGCCGCTGCTTAGCTATGCGAATGAAATCACTATCCCGACGCTAATCGTGACGGGGGAGAAGGCGCACTCACGCTATTTTGCCGAAGATGCTTTTAAAGCCGTCGGCAGTAAAGAGAAAGAGCTGATCGTTGTCCCCGGCGCAAACCATGTTGACTTGTATGACAATGTCGCCGGCAAAATACCTTTCGCGCAGTTTAAAGCGTTTTTCAAAAAAAGCTTAAAGTCATAACCTGAGTCGAAACGTGTTAAAGGCCACCTGCTTCTGGCAGGTGGTTTTTATGCTCGACTCCGCCCGGCGATGCCTGAACAGGACCGGGGAGATATTCAGAGATACTCCTAATGAACACACTGAACCAAACAGCACCGCGCGAAATAGAGCCCGCTTACTGGGGCGGCATTTTTGCCATGACCCTGTGCGTCTTTGTTTTGATCGCATCAGAATTTATGCCCGTCAGTCTGCTAACGCCTGTTGCCCGCGATTTGGGCATTACCGAGGGGCTGGCAGGTCAGGGGATTGCCATTTCCGGCGCGCTGGCAGTCTTGACTAGCCTGACCATTTCTACTCTTGCCGGAAATATGAATCGGAAATACCTCCTGCTGGGCATGACGGCACTGATGGCAATATCGGGGATCATTATCGCAATGTCCTCCAGTTATCAGGTTTATATGGCAGGCAGAGCCCTGATTGGCATAGCGATCGGTGGATTCTGGTCATTGTCCGCTGCAACGGCTATTCGCCTTGTGCCACAGCATCAGGTCTCCCGTGCGCTGGCTATTTTTAACGGGGGTAATGCTCTGGCGACAGTAGTGGCCGCACCGCTGGGTAGTTACCTGGGGGCAACCATCGGATGGCGCGGATCCTTCTGGTGCCTGGTCCCCGTCGCGGTAGTGGCCTTTATCTGGCAGTGCTTTAGTCTGCCCGGCATGGACGGCAATAAAAAACCATCGTCACGCGGATCCGTATTCCGCTTGTTCAGCCGTCCTGTTATCTCCATGGGTATGCTGGCCTGCGGCCTGTTCTTCATGGGGCAGTTTGCGTTATTTACCTACGTGCGCCCGTTTCTGGAGACGGTAACGCGGGTAAATACCTCCGGCTTATCCCTGATCCTACTCGCCATGGGTGCGGCGGGTTTTGTTGGTACGCTGATTGTCTCCACATTGCTTGATGCGAGATTTTACCCAACGTTGATGACTATCCCTATGTTGATGGCTGCCATCGCCATAATCTTAATTCTGACAGGGCAAAGCGTCCTGGTTGTAGCACTCCTGTTAGGGCTCTGGGGCATGCTTGCAACTGCTGCACCAACGGGATGGTGGACATGGATTGCGCGTACGCTTCCCGAAGATGCGGAAGCGGGGGGCGGGCTGATGGTCGCCGTGATTCAGCTCTCTATTGCACTGGGTTCAACGGCTGGTGGCGTTGTGTTTGACCACCTTGGCTGGCAGAGTGTTTTTGCAATGAGTGGCGTGTTACTGCTTAGCGCTGCCATCCTGACATTCTTCACGTCACGGATAAAAGCGACCACGCTTTAGTCAGGCGCAGCCCCAGGCTCGAGAAGGGTAAGCGTTATGTTTTTGGGTATCCAGTCAGCAGGAATACCGACGTCATCAGTAGAGGTAAAGTCATCAGAGTCGATTGACGGGGCATTAAAGTCCCTTATTTATTATTGTTGCAAATAGCATCCACACTGCCCGTATTGCACCTTTACGACAACGTTGTCCAGGTTTTGATTATCATTGAAATAAAAATCTCACCGAGCCTGGAATGACTAAGCCTCCGTGTTCGATTCTGTAACATATGACCCGGTGTATTTTTCAGCTCTATCTACCGCTCCTTGCTCTAAGTGGAATGTGCCTGTCCTACGGTCGGCTTAGTGCCAAAGGCGGACGTTGATGCTTTGTGTCAATCCAGACGGTGAATGCGGTTCGTTTATGATAAAAGGAGTATCTGTGTAGTGATGCCTGAAACCTGAAGGAGTCGAAAATGAGAACTCAGAAGCGATGTATGGGGTATGTGGCCATAGTTGTTGATGACTATGATCGGGCAATTGAATATTACACGGAGAAGCTGGGCTTTACCCTCGTTGAGGATACACCGCAGCCGGGAAAACGCTGGGTCGTGGTTACACCTAACCCGGAAAGCGACTGTAATATACTTCTGGCTCGAGCCTCAAACGAAAAGCAGGAGGGCTTTATTGGTAATCAGTGTGGCGGCAGGGTATTCCTTTTCCTTCAGACCGATGACTTCTGGCGGGACTACAATGCTATGAAGGCCGCAGGCGTTCAATTCTGCGAGGAGCCACGTGAGGAAGAGTACGGGACGGTGGTTGTATTTGAAGATCTCTACGGAAATCGCTGGGACTTATACCAGAACAACTAATTTTCAAAAGCGCCGTAGGGCGCTTCTTTAGCTTCAGTTAGGTATTCTTGATTTAGAGTAAATACGCTCATATTGATTGTCTCAGCCATTCACTCTGTGTGAGAGAAAAAAGCAGGCTAGGCGGCGCGTCTTTCACATCATAAATCTCTTTTATGTATTGCAACCCAGCTTTTTGAAGAACTTTCTGCGAAGCCAGGTGGTCTCCTCTTACTACGGCAGATATTTCATTCAGCTTTAACTCACCAAATCCATATCTGACTGAGTTTTTCGAAAACTCTGTCGCCAGACCTTTTCCCCAAGCCTCTGTGGCGAAACGATATCCTAAGTTATTAATTAAGATATCTGCATAACTGCTGATGCTCAGACCTCCAAAACCAATGATTCTTTCAGGACTATCCTGCAAAGAGATTGCCCAGTTTCCAAAACTGTGAGTTTCCCAGTGATTGATCCAGCGAGTTAAAACATTTCGAGCATGCTGTATGTCAGGATATGCTCCTGCGGGGTTAAAGGTATTCGTAGCCGGGTCGCCATAAATTCTGAAAAGGTCATTCAAGTCAGATGTAGTTACGGGGCGAAGATGCAGTCTGGTGAGTTGTAGTTGCAAAACAATTTCCTAAATAATGAGTTCATTAGGTTAGTTATATAATTGTTTTTATAGTTAGGGAAAGCAGGTTCGCAACATTTCATCGTCAATGCCAGCTTATAAATTCGAATGTCGCTATGTCCGTTCATAGCTCATAGCTGCCCAGGATTTTCTAGAGGCAGCTCCGTGCCAAAAGCGGACATTAACAAGGCGGGATATCTCGCAGGCTCTCATAGACAAATTAAAATCAGGCTAGCGTGTAAACTCAAGCGGGATCTCAACCTTCAAGCAGTATCCTCTCCAGGAGAACCCGGATGTTTACTCATATGCGTATTGCCAAACCCGTCACCAATCTTGAAAAATCTTTTCTGATGTACAGCCAGGGACTGGGTCTGCATAAAATTGCTGAATTCAACGATCATGACGGTTTCAATGGAATAATGTTAGGGCGAGAAGATTTGGGTTGGCACATAGAATTCACCTTTTGCCATTACCATCCCGTTCAACCGTTGCATACTGAGGAGGATTTACTCGTTCTTTATTACCCGGATGAAAATGAATGGATGCATGCCTGCGAAAGAATGACTGATGCTGGTTTCAGAATGACAAAGTCATTCAACCCTTACTGGGATGTGAACGGAAGGACATTTGTTGACCTCGACGGATATAGGGTGGTTATCCAGAACAAGGTGTGGGCATAAGCCCTGGGTTGCTACGGCTGCTGTTATATATACGGTATTGTTGGTGGGATTGATTGCCCGCGCTGAGGGATGTCCTACACTTCACCAGATTCAAGGGTTTCAAGAAAATCATTAATATTGATTGATGAGTAAGTTTTATCTATTTGTATTAATCAACTAGCAAAGTGAAACTGAACACCCATTTTCTTCTGGAGAAAACATCATGCAACGCTATTCCGCTACTGTTCATAACGAAGGGGCTGAAATTGCTTATGACGTCGAAGGCGAGGGGCCGTTACTGTTACTGGTTGTCGGAGGTAATGGTGACAGCCGCCGCTTTACCGCTTTATCTGCACAACTCGCTGACCGCTATACCGTAGTGCGTTACGACCGGCGCGCTAATTTCCGCAGTACTGGCGATACCCAGGCTGAACTGGACATGGCGCAACAGGGTCGCGATGCCGCTGCTGTTATCCGTGCGCTGGGCACTGAAAAGGCGTTTGTGTTCGGCAACAGTGCCGGGGCGAGCATTGCTTTGAAACTGACACAGGATCACCCGCAACTGGTCAGGGGCCTGGTCGATCATGAACCTCCCATTACTGACTTTCTGCCAGAGCCTGAAGCTGCATCCTGGCGACTGTTTTTTAACCGCGTGTACGACACATATAAAGCAGACGGCGGTGCCGAGGCGATGAAGTTGTTCAACACGGTATTCGTCGGCCTGGACTTAAACGCCAGTGCTCCGGGTGATCAGGGGAGTGCGTATGACCGTTTCCTTTCACATGAATTCAACACTATCAACAGGTTCGTCCCTGACCTGGCAGCACTGCGCAACGGCGGTGTACCGATGGTGACCGCCCGGGGGCGCACTAGTGGTGACGCGTTTTATGCTCTGACCGCGCGTGAACTGGCACGAAAATTACCCTGCCCATGTATTGAAGTCAGCGGGCATCATCTGGGCTATGCCACCGACCCGGCACTGTTTGCCGAGGAATTGCATCAAATCCTGGTTTCACTGAGGAAATAACACCCGAGACGTTGTTCAACCTGTAAAGAGACCGTGTTTCCGGGTGTGGTTGAGGTAGGCAATCACGGCGGCACTCGGTTCTTCTTTACGACTGACCATCATCAGGTTAGCTGCCAGCTCTTTCGAATCAAGAACCCGATAAATTACTCCCGGGATCGCCACCTGTGCTAGTGGAGCTGGAACCAGGGCAATACCCAACCCGGCTCCGGCCATGGCGAGGACGCTGAGTGAACTGGATATCCGATAGGCAATATGCAAAGAGTCTCCAAGCAATTTCTGGAGTTGCCTGTCCAGTTGAGAATCTGCGTCATTGATTGCGTACATAATCAGAGGCTCATGAGCCAGCATATCTACCGTCAGGATCTCTTTATCGGCGAATCTGTGCTCGCTGGACATCACCACGGCCCGTCCCCATTCCCCCACTGATTCGTAGACAAGGGTTGAGTCATGATCCGGATCGTAATCAGGCATATAACCCACATCCAGCGTACCGTTCTGGATAGCTTCCTGTTGCAGTTGCGGCGCCAGCTCCTGGCAAATCAGCTCGGCATCCGGATAGTCATTATGAAAAGAGCGAATATCCTGCATCAGTCTTCCACTGAATACGGCATTACCGGCAAAACCAATTCGCACCCGGCCTGTTTCACCGCGAATGGAACGTTCCACAGCAAGACGGGTATGTTCGACTTGTGCCAGCGTGCGCGTCGCTTCGGCCTGCAAAAGCTTACCGGCTTCGGTCAGTTCAACACGTCGGCTGGTACGAATTAACAATGGCCCACCCAACTCCGCTTCAAGAGCTTTGATCTGCATGCTCAATGCGGGTTGAACAATGTGGAGCCGTTCTGCTGCACGGCCAAAATGCCTTTCTTCTGCGACAGCTAAAAAATACTTCAGGTGACGTAAATCCATATAACGCTCCATTAATCAGTAAAAATGATTAATCAGTAAAGTCTATATATTTGAGCTTATCTTACTTTGCGTCCAGACTGAATCCAGTCAACTAAACAGGAACTCAGAACATGCAAAACCAACTACAAGACCGCCAACAACTTAATGACCTGATCAATGGCTGGATGCACCGTGACCTGGGCGAATGGGATCAGCTGCGCGAACTGTTCCACCCTGACGGCACGATTGAAATTACCTGGTTTGAAGGGCTGGGAAGCGACTTTGTTGATGGTTCAATGCGTATGGGTAGTTCTGATCTGCGCACTAAGCACCTTATTGCTTCTCCTGAGGTGACGTTCAATGCAGCCGGAAATAAAGCAATCCTGCAAACCAACGCAATCATCATTGCTGAGAACGTCAAACTGAATATTGGTTGTGAGTGCCACAACCGTTTTGTCGACATGGCAGAAAAACGCGACGGCGTGTGGAAGTTGTTCCATCGTCAGAGTGTTTACGATATGGGTACCTTCACCTTCCCGTTAGGCCCGGTGGAAATTGACCAGGCGATTGTTGCGAAGTATCCGCGTGAATATGCCTCACTGGCCTATTTACTGGAGCTGAGCGGGTTCCCTCTTGGGCGAGTATTTGCGACTCGCGGCAGCAGTCTGGAAGCGAAAATGAAGGTAGAAGCTAAACGCTGGTTGGCTGCCTGATCCAGACTCTTTCATTCTTACTGAAAAACGGAGGTAAAAGATGGTCCAGAGAATCGATGTGCATTCACGCTTTCTGCCAGAATGCTACCGTGCAGCCCTTGCTGCCGCGGGTCATTCGAAGCCATCAGGGATGCCTGCTATTCCTGAATGGAATGTTAATGAACACCTTGAAATGTTGGACCGCAACCAGATTGGCAGCGCTATCCTCTCTGTCTCTGCACCTGGTGTTCATTTTGGCGACAGCAAGGCTGCCCGCGACCTGGCGCGTAATGTGAATGAAGAAGGGGCCAAAGTCGCGCAGGACAAACCCGTTGTTTTGGTATGTCTGCCACATTGCCGCTTCCGCGACAGCTTAATGCCTTGCTGGAAATAGCCGATCCGAAACATATCTTGTACGGCAGTGATTACCCTTATACACCGGAGGCGCTGGTCACCACGCTTGCTACACAACTTGACGATAGTTCCCAGCTGACGGATGTGCTACGCGCCGATTATATGCGCAATAATGCACTTACTCTGTTCCCACGATTTGCGTAATGTGGCTTGTCTGGCTTTTTAGCATCCATCCTTATAAGAAGTCCTGAAAGGATGGTTGCAGCTGTGATATTCAAAAATATCACGAAAATAAAAGTAAAGTGGTACGCCATATCTATCAGAAAATTTTTAATGCGCCAGGCTTTATTTGATATGTTGTTTGAGTTTATTGTCTGCTCAATAAAATATTAGGTCTGCTCCTCGCTCAGTACAGACTTGACGATCACCCACTCTGACCGCTGCGTGTCAGGTGCGGACATTGCTTGCGTGAAATCCCTGCCAGATAACAAACAAATTAACCTTTATATTGCTGTGTGTTTATTTTCGCTGAGTAAACAGGTGGTTTTTTTTTGCACAGGCGCAACACTGTTTTGTGTATATCAAATAACAGCACTGCCCTTTATTTATCGATATAAAAAGAAAATTTTTTATAACCAATTGATTTTAATGAATTAAAATATTGGTGAGATGATTGCGTCAACAATAACACTGGAGCATATATTAATAGCACAGTAACTAAATTATAATTCTTTAACATCCGGTTGATATACGAGGTCAGAATGCGGTTCATTGTCATGCTGTTAAGCTTTGCGCTCTCCACACAGGTCTGGGCGGGCGAACTTTCCATGCCTTCCGGTAAAATCCTTTTAACGCTGTCTGGTAATATCAAAAATACCAATGAAGGTGGAAAAGCCGTTTTTGATCTCGCAAGCCTTGAGAAACTCGGTATGGTCAGCTTTCAGTCCACTTCTCCCTGGTATGATGGCCGCACTACCTTTACGGGTATTCCACTGCAAAAGCTCATGGATTATGTCGGAGCGAAAGGTTCTGTTGTTAAGGTCACTGCGCTTAATGACTACACCACCGAAATCCCCCTCAGTGATTTTAAGAAATACAACGTTATCCTTGCTTTAAAAATCAACGGGGAATATATGCGTATCCGTGATAAAGGCCCGTTGTTTGTTGTGTACCCCTATGACAGCTTACCTGAGCTGAATAATCAGATTTATTATTCAAGATCAGCCTGGCAGGTCAGCAGAATGAATATTGAGTAAGGGGTCAGAAGACCAACATGAACAGAATTCTGGCTGGCATCATTTTTTTCCTTTTTATATCTACCGCGTATATCTCTTTCCTTGTGCATGAAAGGCAACAAGAGTTACAGAAACTGACTCACTACGCCGCTTCGTGGTCTGCTGCACAGATGGTGTCAGAATATTACCGGTTCGAATCGTTGCTTGGTCTTTACACTATCGATGAGACGATGACGCTGGATCAAGTGCGCATGCGTCTCGAGATTATGCTCAGCCAGAGTGATTTAATGAAAGAAGGTGATTTGAGGAATTACATAGAAAGTAATAAAGCCCATCATGCACTGGCTCTACAGCTGGAAAAGACACTTGAGTATCTGGATCTTCATCTTGAGAAAATGAACCGTTCAGAACTCCAGGCATACCTGAAAAGAATGCAGACGCTTGATGCTCAACTGGGTCGTCTGTCATCCGGCGCTTTAGACAAAGATATCAACTCAATTAATGACGCCAACCTCAAAATTAAAACCCTGTACTATATTTACTCAGCGACGTCTGTATTACTGATAATAATGAGTGCGATCCTTGGTGTGCTGATTTTTTATCAAAACAGAAATATTCTGAAGGCGCATCTCCAGGTAAAGAGTCTTGCTGAAGCACTACAGGAATCAAAAGAAAAACTGCAAATCCAGAATGCAAAGCTGGAATATGACGTCTACCATGACTCTCTGACAGAGATGAATAACCGCCATTTTTTCTGGGGGAATTTAAATGAAACCATCGAGATCGCAGTAAAACATAATACTTCTGTGAATGTGATGTTGTTTGATTTAGATCGATTCAAGGAGGTCAATGATACGTATGGTCATGATGTCGGTGATATGTTATTACGCCAGATATCACACCGTCTGATTTCTATGGGCCTGAATCCCGATACGCTTTATCGTTTAGGCGGGGATGAATTTGCATTTCTGTCGAGTGGCCTGACGGAGAGCAGTGCCATTTCACGAGCCCAAAATATATGCGATGCTATTAACCAGCCCTACACTATTTATAATACGATTATCAATATAACCACCAGTGTCGGCATTGTTATCTCAGACACTGAACGCCGCTCCGACTATCTTTATAAATTTGCAGATTTGGCCCTTTACGAAGCCAAAAAAGAGGGCGCTGGTAAGATAAAAGTCTTCCGGCAATGGATGCTGGACAAGCTGCAAGAAAGCCGAACTCTTGAGCATGATATGGCACTGGCGTTAGTGAATAAAGAATTCGTGGTTTACTATCAGCCTATTGTCGATTCTTTCAGCCGGGAAATTTACAGCTATGAAGCCCTTATTCGTTGGATACATCCTTTAAAGGGGATCCTGTCACCGGACAGCTTTATTCCTGTAGCTGAAAAAACAGGAATGATTAACGAGATGGGGAAATCGGTGCTTGAAATGGCCTGCCGGGAAGCCGCTACCTGGGTAATTCCGGCTAAAATTTCAGTCAATGTCTCTCCTGTCCAGCTAAGCAACAAAGCCTTTGCCGCAATAGTGCTGTCTATTCTGAACGAAACGGGACTTCCCGCTGAGCGTCTTGAACTGGAAGTGACTGAATCTTCTCTCTTTGCTGAGAGCAATACGCCGATGAATACGCTTAACAGGCTGCGGGCTCTGGGGGTGAAAATCTCCATCGATGATTTTGGTACTGGTTATTCTTCTCTTTCACGCCTCAGCAGACTTGCCTTCGATAAAATTAAAATAGACAAGTCCTTTGTGCATTCGATATCGACACAGGAAGACGCCCTTAATATCATCAGGCTCATCACCGGCATGGCGAAATCCCTTAATATGAAGGTCGTTGCTGAAGGTGTTGAAACACAGGAGCAACTGGAAAGCCTCCAGGTGCTGGGGTGTGATTTCACACAAGGCTATCTGTTTGGTAAACCTCAGCCATATATAGAGGGTAAAATCAGAAACGGTTAAATGGAAAATGTTCTTCTTGCCCACTCTATATAAAGGAGGTCTTTAAGACCTCTGGCACATCAAGCATTGAGCTCCTCTGAAAGGTGCTGTATGTCATCACTTAACTGTTGTAACTCATTGACAAGTCTTGCCACATGGAAACCATCGCACACGGAATGATGTACCTGAACGGCGAGAGGCAACAATACTTTTCCATCCTGATTGTAGTATTTTCCAAGCGTGAACATGGGGGCAAAAAAGTTCTGCATGTTAGCAAGGTTGATATTAAAACTGGTGAAACTTACCCAGGGAATACCCGATACGAAAAATATATTTTCCCGAGACTCTTCCTTTGGCCAATAAGAAAGGTTATTACCATAGCGTGCAATGTCTTCTGAATAAACGTCCTGGAAGTGATGAATATTGCCATCGTAGTGACTCCATAATGATGAAAAGGTCTCTGTTTCATTATGAAAAATGGTATAGCTTGGATGAATTTCATTCCATATGACAAGCTCATTGTTCTTCATGGCCATACGAAACTCCGCATGACGGTTTACGACTTTAGAAAGAAGGAAAATAATAGTAGGGTAAAATTTCCAGCCAACTTCCCTTATATGTTTTAGCAGCGCGGTAATATCTATCAGGACAGTTTGGTTAATAGTACTTTGAGCAAATGACTGGAATACCTCAAAGTGCTCCTTTCTTGCCCAACGAGATAAGTCAACAGGTGTATATTCCAGAGTTGTTTTTTTCATTTTTTAACCTTTGATTGTAAATTATATATCAGATGCTAGTCTAAATTTTTTTATGAATTAAGCAAACATGCAGGGCGCAAACTGTTTGATAGAGAACGCATTTTGAGAGTAGCGGATCCTTTACCTGGCAGTCAGGCAGAAAGGCAATACCGCGCCCCTCATTGACCATAAACAGCAGAGGAACGACACCATGACCACCTTTCATCAACTTACTGCAACCAGCCTGCGTGGTCAGCTTATCCCGATGGCCGACTACGCAGGCAAACTGGTTCTGGTGGTGAATACCGCAAGCCTCTGTGGCTTTACGCCACAATATGCAGGCCTTGAAATGCTCTACAAGAAATACGCCGCCCAGGGTCTGGTAGTGCTTGGTTTCCCCTGTAACCAGTTCGGCAAACAGGAACCCGGGAGCGCCGACGACATCTCGCAGACCTGTCACATCAACTACGGTGTAAGCTTCCCGATGTTCGAGAAAGTGGAGGTCAACGGTGCCACAACGCACCCGGTGTTTCGTTACCTGAAAGAGGAATTGCCCGGCGTGCTGGGCGGGCGAATCATGTGGAACTTCACTAAGTTCCTGATCGGACGCGACGGGAAACCGCTTAAGCGTTTTGCACCCATCTCCACCCCGGAGAAAATGGAAGCCGCAATCCGTACTGCACTTGAAACCGAAGTGACCTTGTAATGTGAACTATTCACTTTCGATTTCACTCCACCGGGTCGTGCCAGGCGCAAATGCTCACTATTCATTTTGTCGCCCCTCGCTATTAAATAAGATGTCGCGCGCTCAGACTAGATAAGTCGAAACCAATTTCCAGTCAATAATTTGGATGAGCGCGGGTTTACTGGCTAGAATTAAAATAATACCCCTACATAACTGGAGTAAAAATGAAATTAATCCTAAGAGTTTTTTTATTCTTGCTGGTTATTCCAGCGAGTTATGCAGAGGAACAGGGCGGTTTAAAAGAAGTTGTCGCTCCGCCTTCACCAGATAAAATTGAAGATGGCTATCGTGGCACAGAAGATGCACGGGTAATGACCGTGAAATTTGCTAAAACAATGCATGATGGCGCAACACTTTCTCTGCGTGGAAACCTGATTCATCATAAGGGGGGCGATCGTTACATCTTCCGTGACGGCACTGACGAGATTGAAACTAACATACCCAAATCTGTTTTTGATGGAAGAGAAGTTAAACCCGATCAAATGATTAGTATTAACGGTACGCTTGATAAAAAAGCTCAGCCACTGGTGATGAATGTTGATCGTCTACAAAAATGAATCAGGGGGCCTATAAGGCCCCCTGTGAATGTGAAAAATATGAAGTAATTTAATTTAACGGTAATATTCTTCACGTACAGCATGCCATTTGGTATGGCTACCCATTTTGCCCATGGCACCCGCCAGTACCGCTTCGACAATTAACATAAAGAAGGCAAACCAACTTGCCCTGGCCGTTGCTTTTGCTGCTTTCTCACCCGCTTCACGTGCTTTTTGTTCCGCCTGTTTTTTCATTTCTTCATATTTCACCCGGGCTTCCTGATAGTTTTTTTCCGTTTGGGCGACTATTTGATCGGCCTCCGCATCCGTTTTACCGGTACGTTTAATAATGATATTTTTTAAAGCTTCGCGGTCTGATGGTTGAAAGGTGGCATCATTCCTTTCAGAAAGACCTTTAATAAACCCGGCAATATCATTTGCCCCATTATTATTTACCGCGCCGGTATTTTGCTGCCCATTTGTGGATGCGTCAGGATTAACCGGTTGTGTTAACGCTGTTTCAATTTCACTCTGTAAACCATCCAGATTAATATTGTTTTCGTCTAATTTCCCTTTTACCTGCTCAGTTATTCCAGGTGCCGCAGCAGATATACCGCTGCCGGCTGCCTGAATGCCCGAACCTAAAACACTCAGTGCACCTGTCATTGCACCATTCGCAATAACAAACATAAACCAGACGCAAATTAATGTATTAACGCCAAACATTAACAATCCATGCAGCCAACCTTCGCGACGTGCAAGCCAACCGCTAATAAATCCTCCTGCGGCAATGGCAATTAACATACTTAAACCTGTCCAGATGGCGGCACCCATACCAATGCCATCAAGTGGATTCTGTTCTTTTAATGGATCTATAGTACTGAGGCCTATCGCTGTTCCAAGAATAATCAACATCAAATAAACCAGCATTGAGAGAATAACCCCAGCAAAAACAGCGCCCCAACTGATGACGCTAATCCGGATGATATTTCTTGCCGATTTATTTACATCGAAATCATCGTGGTCGCGATGGGATGTTTGATAATCCGTCATTTTCATTCCCCATTATAGATTATTGGTATTTAAACCAATGACGATGGTGTATATGAGATTTGGCGGGGTGATCAGAATGTCACTCGCGTACTTTAAATGTAGTCGTGTTTATGATAAAAAACCACAAAACCACCTGTTTTATAGCTATTTGCACCGCCATAAATTAAATTACTGTTGATAATCAACCAATAATAATCTTCATGTCGCTATGTGATTTTGACTTTTATTTTCGCGATGATAGTTATGTTTTTCTTGCCGCCTGGTTTGGAGGTTATATTCCTTTTATTCCATTGCTTATTACTTGCTTTCAACTTTAGTTAATATTTATCCAGTCTTTTACGGGAGACGATGGCTTTTTTCTTGCGCCCGGATAAATAAAATCAGAAATAATGGTTCGTCAACATTCTTCAACATTTCGTTCAGCAACGAAGCATCCATTATTTCTCTCACTATAGTGGGGGCGTCCACTATGAGGAGATAGTCATGATTGCAGTACTTTTTGAAGCAGATGCGGTTGCGGAACATCAGGCAAGGTATCTACAACTTGCGGGTGAACTCCGGCCTGAGCTCGATAACGTAAAAGGTTTCATTTCAATTGAGCGATTTCAGAGCCTGAGTACCCAGGGAAAAATCCTCTCTCTTTCGTGGTGGGAAAGCGAAGAGGCCGTACTCGAATGGAAAAAAAACCTGCGGCATCAGGCGGCGCAAAAAGAAGGGCAGCAAACCCTCTTTGCCCATTACAGAATCAGAGTCGCGAATGTCCTGCGCGAGTATTCATCAGAAAAAAGGAATGACTCAAATGTATGATATTCATGTGGTCTTTAATAACGTGCCGGGCGGCCTTGCGTTACTGGGTTCTACGCTTGGTCATCATGGGATTGGGCTTGAAGGTGGTGGAGTCTTTGCCACAGGCCAACAAAGTCATGCTCATTTTCTGGTTGAAGATGGAGAGGGCGCTTTTATGGCGCTGACTAAGGTTGGTCTACAGGTTGAAAAGGTCACGAAGCCAATCATCAGGAAGCTCAAGCAAGAACGGCCAGGTGAGTTAGGCGAGATAGCCGATGCGCTCGCCCGTCATAATATCAATATTGTGGTGCAATACAGCGACCATAGTAATCAATTGATTCTTTTAACTGACAATGATGAACTGGCCGCTCAGGTCACACATCAATGGGATGTTTCCACACAGTGAAGCTTCTTAAGGCAACCTCGCCTTCCGATGACACAGACTGCCTCGAACAGTCTATGTCCAATATTGCGACCGCGATTGCTGACCCTTCCAGGGTCAGTATCCTTTGCGCCCTGATGGATGGCAGAGCCTGGACGGCAACGGAGTTAAGCGCGGTTGCTAACATTGCTCCCTCTACCGCAAGTGCTCACCTGGCAAAACTCCTGCAAAACAAGCTGGTAAGTTGTTTGTCTCAGGGGCGCCATCGTTATTACCGACTCTCCGGACAAGACATTGCTGCATTACTTGAAACCTTGATGGGGGTTTCGATGAAATCAGCGCCGAAGATGAATACCAGAACTCCGGTGCATTTGCGCAAAGCGCGAACTTGTTACGATCATCTGGCGGGTGAAATCGCGGTAGGGATATATGATTTTATGCTCAAGCAGGAGTGGATACTGCTTGATCGGGATGAGTTGTCATCCGTCGGCATAAATAAGTTTCAGGAGCTTGGTATAAATTTCATTCCTCAAACCAGGCGCAAGTGTGCATGCGGTTGTCTGGACTGGAGTGAGCGCAGATATCATCTTGGAGGGAGTGCGGGTGCGGCGTTGCTGACGACCTTCGAGCAAAATCAGTGGATTACCCGAGTTAACGGTTACAGAGAAGTTGTCTTCACACACCGCGGAAAAAAGGCGTTAAAACACTTCTTCAATCTGACAATGTGATTTTGAAAACGACGATCTCAAATCGGTTTGCAGTTAATGCCTGTAAAAAATGGTTGTCCGATTTTCGCTTGTGCGGTTTTGTCGGATGTTCCCGATTCATGCTGGATGTGTGAAGAAGAAAGAGTCAGCTTAAGAAAGTGGATGAACAATCTTAAGCTGAGCTCAGTTGAGACTCCTCGTGCGAGCTACGACAAAGCCGAATCGTATATCAACGAAGCGCCCGAATTGATGTATCAATCAGCTCATGCTTGCCGCCCCCCAGAGAGGCAGCGGAGGCCGCGACAATGTCATGCGGGAAGCCAAGCGTGATAGCGCTGGCGGCATCAAGGCGTGAGAGTTGTTACTCGTCAGCTGAACGTCTACCGACGCCAGATTATCCGCAAGTTGTTCTGCGGTACGTGGGCCTATAATTGGCAGTGTTCCCTTCGCGAGTACCCATGCGATGGCGATTTGCCCTGGCGAATGTCCCGTTTCGTCAGCAATAGCCAGCACGGTATCAACCGTTGCGGTTTTTATTTGATTGCTTTCATCATGTATCACCGCGCCCAGCCCTTGTGCCCGTCCCGATTCCCCTTTGCGATATTTCCCTGTCAGCAAACCGCCGCCTAAAGGTGACCAGCTCACCACGCCCAGGTTAAAACCCGCCGCCATAGGCAGTAACTCGCGTTCTGCCGATCGTTCCACCAGACTGTATTCCAGTTGCACGGCGGATACAGAAGACCAGCCACGAAGTTCAGCCAGGGTGGCGGCAGTCGCCACACGCCATGCCGGGAAGTCCGACAGCCCTGCGTAGAGAATCTTCCCGGAACGGATAAGGTCATCGAGGGCTTTCGCAATTTGATCAACCGGTGTTACCCCATCAGGCATATGCACCCAAAGTAAGTCGATATGATCGGTTTTCAAGCGTTTCAGACTCGCCTCAAGGGAGTTAATCAATGATTTGCGGCTATTACCGGTGCGCTGAAGGCCTGCTTCAGGCGAGTCGCCCAGAGAAAATTTGGTGGCAAGCACGATGTCATCGCGTTCGGATGCGATGAAGTCGCTGAGCATGGATTCTGATTGCCCGAACTGGTACTGATCTGCGGTATCAATAAAGTTACCACCCGCTTCCCGGTAGCGTGTGTAGATATTAAGTGCTTCTTCCTTATCCGCACCATAACCCCAACCGTTGCCGAAATTACCCGTACCAAGGGCGAGTGTTGAGACTCTAAGACCTGTATTTCCAAAGATGCGATAACGCATGGCTTGACCTCCTGAAGGCAGTTCCACGGAAAGATAAAATGATTATCTGAATAGGGATGAGCCGCCGACATATCAGGACGCTGTAAGCCCATACTCAGAAGTAGTTTTAACATCCGTGATAACGGTAACTTTCAGCCGAAAAACTTCGGAAATACTGGAGTGCATACCTACTTTTTAATGTAGAGAGTGTAGACCATAGCGCACAGCTCCTGCTTACCACCACACGCAACAATTGCGCCAGCCATCAGTCTGTAGCCGACTAACTAATTAGCGAATTCAGATCAAGTAAAACGCGGAAATTTGCAGATGTGTATGGAATTTAAGCATGCCGGAGATATTGTTTTATCTCGTCCCACTCCATATGGAGCACCAAATGCCGGAATACTGTTTTTTTAAAAAGGGTAAGCAAACCGTTGTCCTGAAAAAATCAGACGTGGAAGGCGTCTCTGAACTGACTGCAATGGGTTATGAAAAACAATTCGAAGAAGTCATCGCCACTGACGAAACACATGCGCTGACCCGTTTTGCGGATATCCGCAAGCAACAGCAAATAGATAATCATAACTTTTTAGCTGGTGCGGGAACTATGCCCATTATAGACGTCCTGACGACAGTGGCGACTTCTCTTATTCGTGATAAGTAGCCGGACTATAAATAACGCTTAACTTGCTGGTAATCGACAAAAACAAAAAAGCCCGCTTAAGTTTCCTTAAGCGGGCTCTCGAATTTGGCTCCTCTGACTGGACTCGAACCAGTGACATACGGATTAACAGTCCGCCGTTCTACCGACTGAACTACAGAGGAATCGGTTAACGGGGCGCATA